>DDET01000066.1 GCA_002336915.1 Bacteroidetes bacterium UBA1947
AGGCCAGCCCCTATAAACCCTATCAGTGGCAAATATACTACATGAATGTTTGATTCCTAACTTTTTTAAAAAAATTGTTTAGGCTTTTGTATTTTTTTAACAATTGGTCTTAAACGATGGGAGCTTTCACCCGGGGAATGGAGGCAGGAATCTCCTGTGGTAAGAAACTAAAAACAGCATCAGGACAGGCGTTTCAGGTAGTGGAAACCGCGCGCTATAAAACCCTCACGGTAATAGAAACGATGGGCCTTAAAGTTCTCGACATAGGCATCGAGCATAACTGTTTGGCAGCCATTTTCCTTCGCTTCGTTGATCATCCAATCGAGCAAAAGTTTACCGACTCCTTTTGAACGATATGCCTCGCCTACCACAAAGTTGTCTATCTCCATATACTTGCCTGAATAAAGCTTTGTACATATCCAATAGCCTGAGACGGCGATACAGGTATCGCCATCGTACGCGGCAGCCTGGTAATAGTTATATGGTACCATTTGTGTTAAAAGCCGCTGATGATCTTTCTCCTTCAGCTGCGGCGACAACTGTGCTATAAGGTTGTAATTCAGCAGCATTTCGTCGACTGTGGTCAATTTTTTTATTGTAATGTCCATCCCGCTAATTTAGTGTGTAAATTTATTAATAGAATGAACCGCAGCATTACAGCAACAAAAGCAATTTTCATCAAACGCAGCCACCGAGGCCGTGCGGACCTTACGCAAGAGGTGGGCCTAAAATTAAGTACCCCGCAAAAGCGGGGTACTATGGTTTATCCTTACGGATAATCCAAGGGAAGAATAAAAAGGGGTAAAAAGCCCGCTACGGCGTATTATTCAACACTTATCTTGCCCGTGGCAAGACAGCCTTCGTTGTTGGATATTGTATAGAAATATAAGCCTGAGCTAATTCCCGCACGATCAAGAACTATCCGGGGCTTATCAGCAGCTAATATCTTAACTACCCTACCGGTAATATCTGTTACCTGCAGCCTGGCATTGGACATGTTCTCCTTTGTGTCAACAGCTATTGTGGCAGTAGCGGAAAAAGGATTAGGATAAACCGATACAGAGGCCCCAGGTGCAATTACTTTATTAACACCTGTTGTCGAAGAACCTGTGAAAGTATATTGCTGCGTATTGTTATCGTAGGAAACCACTATGTAGAGGTAAGGGCTGGTTGCGTACCAATCGTAGTAATAGTCATTACCACCGAAGGAACGTTTCATCCGGACAACGTTGCTATAAGTGCCAAAGGGCGTAATAACGGTACCATAACCATCGTAGGTCATCGTAACAGTGTAAGGGCCTACAGCATTTTTATAAAATGTATCAACTACAATATCGTTATAATGGAAATTGAAAGGGATCATTGTCTTTGCATTCACAGAGTAATTATCGCCGGTGGTAGCAGAGACGTTGCTGGCAAGCTGTTCCCATTTTGTGGCAGAAACAACATCGTACTCATATATGGTACCTGTTGGTATGTCTATTTTCACAGCCCTTGTCGCTGTGGGATAAGTGGCAGCGTAAGGCGTAGATGCAGGGGTGACGAACTTAGCATAACCTACCGGCGTTACACTTAGTGCGCTAAAATCCCAGGTCTGGTTTGCGCCGGCCGGGCCGGGGGAGACTGCCGAAACGAGCACACTTACGGAATCGCCATACCCTATAGGTACGATATTGCTGCTATCGGTAATAACGGGCTGGGCAAAAGCACTCAGGCTAAAAAATACCAACAGGGCTGATGTAATTGTAAAAGTTTTTTTCATTGGTCTATTCTTTTTTTACAAAACTAGCCTGATGCCCAAACAGGTACAATTACACTTTAGTGGTATTTTATGCAAGCCCCTGAGTTACAAAAAGAGTAGAAAAGACCTCCCCTGTTTAGGATAGACCTTATTCAACGCGTCGGTACGGGAATCGACCTGTAGTTTTTCGTAAATATTATGTATATGTTTCCGGACAGTCTCTATGCTCAGGAACAAGGTAGCGGCAATTTCCTTATAGCGATAGCCCTTTGACAAATAATCCAGTATCTCCTGCTCCCTAACCGATAGTTTTTGCAGCTCGGTATTGCTTTTTACCTGCTCTTTTTGCTGGAAAAAGGACACAACTTTCCGGGCTATCTGGCTGCTCATTGGTGAGCCTCCATTATGGGCGTCTGATATTGCCTCAAGTATCTTTGTGGGTGTAGCGGACTTTGTAATATAGCCATTGGCACCGGCTTGCAGGGCCGTAAAAATAGCGTCGGAATCCTCGAGCGAGGTACACATGATATACTGCACAGAGGGGCATAGTACTTTTAAACGTGCCACACAATCGACACCTGAAATGCCGGGGAGATTTATATCAACGAGGGCGACATCGGGTAGTAAAAGTGGAATATTTTTTATCGCATCTTCGCTGCTCTCAAAACCTGCAATGCATTCATATCCCTCACTGCCATTTATTAGAACAGCCAGCATATCCCGCGTCTCTTTCTGGTCTTCAATTACAACTACCCTGATACTCATCAATGCATAATTAAGAAAGCCTAAAAGTAAATACAAGTTCAAATTGAGCAATCACACTATAGTGGTATTTTGCTTACCCGGATCTTTTCAAGCGGAACAGATATCGTCGCCTTCGTTTCCGCTTCAGCAGAGGAAATACTAAAAGTGCCGCCTATGGCTTCTATACGCTGCAACATATTCTTCAATCCATTTCCTCTTTTTATCATATCGGTATCAAAGCCTTTGCCATTATCAGAAACTTCTATTCTAATATGGTCATCGTGCAGGTCCAAACTCACTTTTATCCGGGTAGCCCCTGAATGTTTTACACAATTATTCAAAGCCTCCTTAACCGTGAGGAAGATATTGCGCTGTGCCTCACGCGACATAGGGCTCATCGGAATAAAGTCGGTGAAATCAAGCATTAATTCCTGCGGCATGCCCTCAAAATAGTCGCTGCAATACTCCCGCAGGTGGGCTACAAGGTTGTCAAGCGTAGTGTTTTCAGGGTTTAGCACCCAGATCAGGTCACGCATATTGCCCACCAGGTCGCGGGATATTTGCGATATATCATCGATCGTATCGTTCAGCTTATCGTTGCCCTCACCCTGCTTACCTGCCAGCTCAGCCATCAGCGTAATTTTTGACAAGCCGGAGCCGAGATCATCGTGCACTTCTTTAGATATGCGCAGCCGTTCGAGGTAGAGCGCCTGCTGCTTTTCGAGCTCCAGTGTTTTGGTTCTTATTTTTTGTTGAATATAATATCTAACCAGCAGATAGATAATAGCCGTAGTTACTATGACCAGCAAGATACGGAACCACCATGTTTGCCAGAATGGCGGCAGTATCACCAAGGCAAGTTCCAGGGGCGTATCATTCCAAATGGCTTCGTTATTTGACACCTTCAGCAGGAACTTATATTTGCCGGGTGGCAGGTTTGAATAGCGGACCTTGTCGTTGGTAGTATATACCCAATCATTGTCGAGCCCTTCCAGCTTATATGCGTACCTGTTCTGTGGGGCATTGGTATATTCAAGCGCGCGAAAGGAAAAGCTGATAGTATTACGGTCATAGGGCATGCTAAGCAAACGAATAAAATTCGCTGTATCTGCAGCGTATAAGGTATCGTTTATCTCAATTGAAGCGATAGCCGGCAAGGCCTTATATGGGTTGGGTTTTATGGTTGCAGGATCGAACCAGTTAATGCCATTGATCCCACCAAATACCAGGACACCGTTATCGCATTTATAATACGCCCCTGTATTAAACTCATCCGACTGCAACCCGTCTTTAGCAGTATAATTGGTGAATTTTGCAGCAGCTATCTCATCATTGCTATATTGTACTTTTACGTTGGCGAGGCCACCATTGGTACTTATCCATAATGATGAATCGTTCTCAGCTAAGATCGAATACACATAGCTATTTGTCATCCCCGAGGCCTCATCAAAAACTTTGAACTTTTTTGTGGCCTCGTTATAGGCTATAAGACCCAACTCTGAAGCCATCCACAGTACGGGCGTACCGCTGCTTTTGTAATAACTACGAACAGGAACATTTTCAAAACCGCCATCCAGGACCTTTAGCGCGGTGTCCCCCAACATCCTGATCTTTCCAAAGCCGCTTCGCTCCGCAAGGTATATACTGCCGTCTTTCGCCTGTTGCAAGTTGTATATCCATGAGCTTATATACCGGGTATGGGAAAATTGATAAGGCCAATATGAGCGTATCATGCCCTTTTGGCCGGCAAAGGATAAAAGGCCGTTGTTCGTACCGGCCAGGTAGTGGCCTTTCTTCCACTCAACGATCGCATACACGACAAGGCCGCCTATAGCATAGTCCCTGTCGATATCCAGCTTAAATTGTTTCCTGACCTTAAATGAGAGCGGATCAAGCCATAATATGTGATTGCCTGTAGTGATGAGCATATCGCCCGACGAATCTCTTGTAATATTGCTGACGGGCTGGTACCCTCCATCAAAATGGGGTATTTGTATCTTCTGCAGTTGCCGGGTAGCAGGGTTGTAAACAAGCAGGCCACTATAATAGGAGCCAATCCAGAACCTGCCCAGTGCATCACAATAAATACTTTTAACCATCAGGGCCTCATCATTCGCATTTTTCGATGAAACGTTAGCAGGGTAACAGGAGAATTTCGAGGATTTTATATCCAGCTTATATACCCCTGCACCATCGGTCCCCATCCACAAATTGCGGGAACGGTCTATATAGAGCGCATTAACGTTGCTGCTTTGGAATTCGAGAAAATCCTGCTGAGACGAAGCCAAATTCAGCTTACAGATTGCACCACCCTGCCTTGCGGAAAGATATATATTGCCGGAAAGACTATCATAGACTATGTTATTCCATTGCATGCTCATTTCGCGAAATTTCACAGGAGTGAATTGAAGCCTCCCTGTGGTAACATCGTAATTGTATAAGCCATTTAGTGCCGCAATAAGCAAATTGCCATTGGGCAAGACAAGCAAAGCTGCAAGGTCTGTATTTGCGATCTTCCGTTCAAATGTATGTGTATTGGTATTGAAGAACAGCAAACCTTTCCGGTCCAATATCCAAATGCCCCCTCCATATCGGATGGCTTTTAAAATGATACTGTTATCTCCATCAGCCATCTTTTCTGCTCCCGTAAATGGATATTCACGGTAACCGAAAGTATGAATGTCCATGGCAAACAAGCCCTTGCTATGAATGCCGGCCCACAGCGTATCGCCTGTCAACGAGATAAGCATGCCATTGCCTATCTTATAATTGTTATACAAAAGCCGTGAGCGCCGATGCCTGGTATCAATATAAGATAAGCCTGCATCAGAGGTTAACCATATTTTGTTGCTTTGGTCTTCAATAAGGCGGGAATTAATGTTCCTGTCCTTCGGATAAGCGGAGAGGCTATCATTGAACCGCGTTTTATAAGGAATAAAGTCACGGCCATCATACCTGTTTATGCCATCGCCGGTAGCAAACCACATAAAACCTTGCCGGTCTTGCAATATATTATAGACGGTACTTTGCGACAGGCCGTTCTCAACTCCGATGTGTTGCAATGGTAATATTGTTTGCGTGTAAGCCGGCGAAGCATACACTACAATAAACAAAAATGGTACTATGAGGGATAATGGCCTGGTCTTCATCGCCGGTCTGATAGCTAATTGAAAAATGGCCGCCTTAAATGCAGCCACCACTTAATTTACAACCTTTTTTTCGTAAGCGGAAGTTTTCAGTACTGGCTTAAGCGGGCGCGTGGCCATCCGTACTGGCAGGTATGACAAGATACCCTGGTCGGGGTATGTTCCAGCATCCCCATTTGCATGACCTTGCAATTCAATTTAGAGCACATGAAATATATAATAATTACTATTTACCTTTTATGTTTAGGCACAGTATCAATGGCGCAAAACCAAAAGTTAATAGATAGCCTTGAGCGGACATTGGTGCATAGCGCAAATGATACCAATACAGTAAATAACCTGAACGATCTTGCCTTTGAGTACAGACTATATGACCTTCCGAAAGCATTTGGCCTATTGGACCGGTCAATAGAACTTTCAAAAAAATTAGGCTTTAAAGATGGGCTGGCCCTCGCTTACAACCACTATGGTATTCTATATAAATCAAAACGGCTGTTCGATTCTTCGATCTACTATCACAAAAAAGCCTTTGCCTTATGGCTAGAGCTAAAGGACGACCAGGGCATGGCCTCGTCTTATAATAACCAAGGCAACACTCACAGCGAGAAAGGCGACTATACCGGTGCGATGGACTGTTACCTTAAATCCTTGCATTTACGTGAAAAGATCAAGGATACAGGAGGCATAGCTGCAGCTTACAACAACATAGGCAAGATATACTATAACAAAAGGGATTTCAAAAAATCGATGGAATATGCGCAAAAAAGCATTGATATGCGTGTACTGCTGGGCGATTCATTTGAGGTGGCCCGTAATTTGAGTGCATTAGGCTTCAACCATTATGAGCTGAACGAGTACGACGATGCGTTGAAATGCTACACCCGTGCGGAAAAGATATTTAAAACTGCCGGAGCTAAAGTGGAATTAGCCCAGCTCATGAATAACATAGGCAATGTTTACGCCGAAACCAATCGACTAGACGAAAGCATAAGCTATCAACTAGAAGCCCTAAAAATACAAACAGAGATAGAAGACACAAACGGAATATTCACATCAGACCTAAGCCTGTCGCAAGCATACGGCTTTAAAGGCCAATATGAGCTCGCAGTAAAATATGGCCTGCTGTCGCTAGACCTATTGAAGAAGACCGGCGGTGATGTGAAGATGTACATGGATGTATATAATGTACTGGGCGATGTATATCGCAAAAAGCAGGACTACAAAGCAGCGATGGACGCTTATATAATCTTCAATACATTCAAAGACTCGCTGGTAAAACTTGACAACAGCAAAATAGCAGCTGATATGCTGGCTAAATACGAGTCGGACAAGAAAGACCTTGAAATTAAAACCGCAACTTATAAACTGCAGAGGCGTCAAATGATGATAGGGGGATTGGCGATTGTAATTGTATTGGTGATAATCTCCGCTTATTTATTTTATAATCGTTACAAGCTGAAGAAAGAGAAGGAACTGGATACTGAATTGATCAAGCACCAGGAATTACGGAATAAAGCTATTATTGAAGCAGAGGAACGCGAACGTATACGCATAGCCAAAGATCTGCACGATGGTATAGGCCAGCAACTGGCTGCAGTAAAGCTGAACATGAATGCTATGGAAGAGGAGTTGGGCGGAAATATCAACCAGCTGGAAAGGTTGAAAGTGCTGGAGCATATGGTGGACGATACTCTAAAAGAAGTGCGCGCGGTATCACACAATATGATGCCTAATGCGCTTATCAGGAAAGGGCTTGCAGCGGCGGTGAGGGAATTCATAGACAATATAGCAGCCACCGGTGTGCTGAAAGTGGACCTGCAGATAATAGGATTGAATGAACGGCTGGAAGGAACAATGGAAACGGTATTGTATCGTGTACTGCAGGAAAGCGTAAGCAATATCATTAAGCATGCGCAGGCAAGCAAAATAAGCATACAGTTGATAAGGCATGAAGACTATCTCAACTTTATATTAGAAGATAATGGCAAAGGCTTTGACACCACTGAAGTAAATAATTTTGCAGGCATAGGCCTGAAGAATATTATGTCGCGGATACAATACCTGAATGGCACTGTTGATTTTGATTCGGCTATCGGGAAAGGGACTACTGTTATTATTGAGGTGCCGCTGGTGTAAAACACTGCATTTTTAAAAACGAAAAAACCCTTTCCGATTTCCCGGGAAGGGTTTTTAAATAAATAAGTCATCTACCGGATCAAGATCCCGCCCTTCAGCGGGACTCCCGTATTGTTGTGCAACATGTGCTTAAATGAAAAATGCCTCGTCTAAAAGACGAGGCATTTAAATAAATATGGCAGCT
>DDET01000061.1 GCA_002336915.1 Bacteroidetes bacterium UBA1947
CCATGCACGCTCTTCGGGCAGGAAGCCGGAGGAATTCTTATTACTTACCGGGTTGTGGATGTCTATAGGCTTGTGGCAGATGTTGTAATCGCCGCAAACAATTAGCTTGGGGCGTGTTTTCCTTAGTTCGTTCAGGTAGTCGAAAAACTCATCCAGCCACTGGTATTTGTATACCTGCCTTTCACCGCCCGTGGTACCGCTGGGGAAATATGCATTGATGAGTGTAACGTCGCCATAGTCGGCACGAATAACGCGGCCTTCGTAGTCGCTCTGGGTAATGCCATTGCCGTAGATGGCGATATCGGGTTTCTCTTTCGAAAATATTGCTACACCGCTGTAACCTTTCTTTTGTGCGGAGAACATGAAGGGGTGGTAACCAGCCTCCACTATCATATTAAGGTCTATATCGCCTTCCAGTGCTTTTATTTCCTGCATGCATATTATATCTGCCGGGTCGGTCTTCAGCCAATCTATAAAGCCTTTCTTGATGGCGCTGCGTACGCCGTTTACATTGTATGTTATGATGCGCATCCTATTGTATTTGTGCTATAGTGGTGTTAGCCCAGTCTTCTATTGCTTTCTTCTGTTCCGGTGTTAGTTTTGCATCCTTGTGTATCCATGTATAGCTATCCAATGGCATTTCGCCTTCATTGATCTCTTTTATCATTTTTTGCAATTTTTTTATCTTCCTTTTCGCTGTGTAGGTGCCAAACTGTGAAAAATTCAATTCATCCTTACCTTCTGATACATGGTCATTGAGCCACCATGTTATGGGCTGTACATTATTGTACCAGGGGTAGCGGGTGCTATCGCTATGGCAGTCGTAGCAGGCCACACGCATGATGCTCTTTACATTGTCCGGCATGGGGTATATCGCTTCTATATGTTGCGGGCCGCGTGCGGCGATATTTTTAGCTGGACGTATGAACTGGATGATGATGAATGCCAGCAGCAGGAATAGTAATATTTTCTTAAGCATGTGGGAACTGTATGTTTAGTAAAAATAGTTTTTAAAAGGTATAAAAAAAACGCCGCAAATTTGTTGCGGCGTTCTTGTCCTAATAAATATTATCTTAATGTCTCTTTCAGCCATTTGTAAAACTCGCGCTGCCATGCTATGCCGTTCTGTGCATGCATCACCCAGTGATTCTCATTCGGGAAGTAAAGCAGCTTGCTTTTTATACCGCGTAGTTGTGCTGCCTGGAAGGCTTCCAGTCCCTGCTCGATAGGTACACGGTAGTCTATGCCGCCCTGCACGATCATAATAGGCGCATCCCATTTGCTTACAAAATTGCTTGGGTTGAATTTGTCGTAGCTCTTTGCATTCGATGCCTGCCAGTAAGGGCCGCCTATATCCCAGTTGGCAAACCACAGTTCCTCGGTAGTACCGTACCAGCTCTTCAGGTCAAAGAGGCCATCGTGCGCTATGAACGATTTAAAGCGGCCTTCGTGCATGCCTGCCAGCATATACACACTGTAGCCACCATAGCTGGCGCCTACACAGCCCATTTTGCTTTTATCCACATAGCTCTCCTGCGATACATCATCTATTGCCGCAAGGTAGTCGGCCATAGCCATACCGCCCCAGTCCTTGCTTATCTGCTCGTTCCACTTAGTACCAAAGCCGGGCAGGCCGTGGCGGTTGGGTGCAACAACTATATAACCGTTCGCAGCCATCAGCTGGAAATTCCAGCGGAAGCTGTAGAACTGTGACACTTCCGATTGCGGGCCACCCTGGCAATAAAGCAGGGTAGGGTACTTAAGATGGGGATTGAAATCGGGAGGGTATATCACCCATGTGCTCATTTTCTTACCATCTTTCAGGGTCACTTTGCGCATTTCCACTTTACCCATTTTTATACTATGGTAGGTGTCATCGTTCTCGTGCGATACCTGGTGCATGCTGCCGTCCTTGCGGTTCACTGCATATATTTCGTTGGCATGGTTCATGTCGCAACGGGTCACTATTATTTCGTCTTTTGTTTCACCCACTATGCCGCTTATATCAAACTGGCCATCAGTTACCTGGCGTATGGTAGGTTCCGAGTCCTGTTTCAGGTTATCGGGCAGGTATGCTTCGAATAGTTGTTGTGTGCCTTTCCATGGGGCCGAGAAGTAGATGTTGCCATTGTTCACCCAGGTAAAACCTTCCACGGTACCGTCCCATGCAGCTGTCACATTTATCTTCCATGGTTTCGATCCGCGTATGTCCATTACAATGATGTCGGCCTTGTCTGCTTCGTAGCCATCGTGCGCCATGCTCACCCATGCTATGCGGTTGCCATCGGGGCTGAACATAGGTTGTGTATCATACCCGGGCATGCCTGCTGTCCAGTTCATGGTACTGTGTGCAGCTACGTCATAATAGTACAGGTCGGTATTGGTGCTGGTAGCATATTCCTTGCCTGCTTTTTTCTTGCACACATATACCAGTCCTTTACTGTTGGGTTGCCATGCCAGGTCTTCGGCTCCCCCAAAGGGTTTTTGCGGGCAGTCGTAAGGCTCGTCCTGCATTATGTCCATGCCTTTGCCTTTTTTCACGTCAGCTATGAACACGTGCGAGTATTTACCATCCTCCCAGTTGTCCCAGTGGCGGTAGCTCAGGTCTTCATACACCTGAACCGTGGTCTTAGGCAGATCGGGGTATATATCTTTGCCCAGCATTGGTGTCACCATCACGTCTTTGGTATAGGCTATATACCGGCCGTTGGGCGATACTTTTATATTGTCGGCATCCTGCATGCCACTGTAAAATGTTTTCCAGGTTTTGCCATTGTCCTCACTGGCGAATAAGGCTTTGCCATCGCTGGCATACCATACGTTCTTATCTTTCTGCACTATCTCTTTGCCCTCAGCCATTTTGTACTCTTTCTTTTGGGCTGTGGTCACATCTATTACGTAGTGTGTGGTTGTGTTCTTCTCTGTTCTCCAGTCATACTGCTTGGATGAGTAAAAGATACGGTCACCACCGGGCGACACGCCTTCGCCGCTCACACGCTTCAGGCCCCAGAGCATTTCCGGGGTCATACGGTTCTGTGCATCCGCAGCAAATGAAGCCAGTAGCAAAACAGATATTAATATTTTTTTCATATTTAAACTTTACAGTGAGGCAAAATAATCATTTTCTCTTTTGCGGGCTATCTTTTTCCTTATTATCCCCCATTTTGGGCTTCTTTACTTCTTCAAAGTCTACAGTGTTTTCCCATCCGGCCTTCAATAGTACCCCGTTCTTATAAGGTATCACTACTTCGGGTTGCCTGCGGCCCATCAGGTCGCCGGTGTCCCATTTGCCATTGCCATTGGCATCTGTGATGATCAGCATGCTATAATTGCCCGGTTGCAGCAGTACAAGGCGCACCATGGTATCGGCCACCGGTTTTTGCCATATAGTGTCCTTATCGTTCTTTATCAGCAATACGTAACCCGGGCCCAGGTACTTGCCCGGCAGGTGCACATTCAGCTTGCCGTAGTCCTCGTCGCCCTGTGTGCGGAACACATATTTTGATGGCATCACCTCGTTGCCAGATGTATCTTTGGCAAAACCCTTATGTATCTTAAGGGTGTACACAGTGTTCTCTTTCCATGCTGCATTTACCAGCAGTACGTCCTTCCTCAGGCTATCACGTTTAATGGTCGTTTCCACCAGCACATCGGTAGTGTCCAGGTACATGCTTAGCTTTCCGTTTGTTACACTGTCAATAGTGCTGCTGAATTTTATTTCTATAGGCTTTGTGATGTCCTTGGTACGCTTTGCCTTGTTCGTCGTGTCCACATTGAGGGTATAGGTAAAATCAGCTTTTGAGTCGGCCTTCGGTTTCGCTGTCGCTGCCCGCCGTATCTCTTTCAGGCTATCAGTCTTAAACCTTGATGTGTCGGGTATTTCGGGGAACAGGCGCAGCAGTATTTTGGGAGCTGCCGTATCGCCCGGCTGTATGGTCTTTTCCGTAAATGCTATCCATTCGTTGTTGCCATCGTACACCAGGTTGTTATTGGCATCGCGCAGGGCATATATCTTTAACTTTCTGCCGGGCAGCCCTTTTATAGAAAAATGGCCATTATTTACTTTGCCCACATACATAGGTTTTTCCTGCAGCACAGCACTGTCGGTTTTTGAGGCACTGTACAGTAAGACAGTTGCACTTGTGTCGGGCATACCGGTAACAGCATTTATCACCTCACCGCTTATCTCCAGCGAGTCGAAATAACTGCCCGTGCTGAATGTATAGGTGTAACCTTTGAAGGGATTCCCTTCGTGCACATCTTTGATAGCATTCCCGAAAGAAATACGGTAAGTGGTATTGGCCTGCAGCAGGCTGTCCTCTATTTTAACAGTTACTTTTTTGTATGCACCCGTCACGCTTATCGGTATCGACAGGATGGGCGATATCTCCACTTCTTTTGAAGCGTCCACAACGTTCACAAACTCGTCAAAATGCAGTTCCAGCTTTTTCACCCTGGTGTCCAGCATGGAGTCTTTGGGACTTACCGATACCAGTTTGGGCGCTTTGGTGTCTTTTTTGCCCCCTGGCAGGGTCGAAATATTGGCGCAGCCAATAGCCAGTATGGTTATGATGCACAATACAATAAAGCTGCGGAAACCACTCATTTGCGGCCAAAAATAGCACATATGTGCCAACCAATGCAGCCTAATTGCGGCCTTAACATATAAAATCACCTTATTTTCCCAAACAAGCTTAATTTTTTACTGTGGGACTTTAAACTTTTGGCTTGGTTCGATATGTAAAATTTCGTATGTTTGTTATTCAATTTTAAAAACTCATAGGTATGATGCTTTCAATACTGTTAATGTTCCAGTTCCTTTTTGCCCCTGCGCCTAAAGCAGATGCTATACCCAAAAGCATTTATGATTTTAAAGTAGAGTCGCTTACGGGTGGCACTATCGATTTTTCTGCTTTTAAGGGCAAGAAGATATTGATCGTTAATACTGCTTCTCAATGTGGCAATACCCATCAGTATGCAGATCTTCAGAAGATATATGATAAATATCAAGGGAAGTTGGTTATCGTGGGTTTCCCTGCCAATGATTTTGGCAAGCAGGAGCCCGGAAGCAACCAGGAGATAGCTGAATTCTGCACACAGAAATATAATGTTACTTTCCCTATGGCCGCAAAAATATCGGTAGTGGGCGATGATATGGCACCAATATACCAGTGGCTGACACAAAAGAAATTCAACGGCTTACAGGATAGCCAGGTGCAGTGGAACTTCCAGAAGTACCTGATAGATGAGAATGGTAAGCTGGTAGCAGTATTTGAAGCAGGCATGAGCCCACTGCGCTCGATGGTTACAGACGCAATAGAGAAAAAATAGAATCTAAATAATTTAAACATATTGAAAGGTTCAAGCCCCGGCTTGAACCTTTTGCTTTTACATAAGACAGGTAATGATTCCCAGATAAAATCAGGGAAATCCCATCAAATCATGGCTCAAACCTTTTTCCGTAATTTTGCTTATGTATTTAATGAATACAGGCACCGCATCAATTCTACTTTTGTTCTCTTTCTTTTTTAAGCCGAAACCACAGGAGCATATCCCCGTCAGCATCTACGATTTCAAGGTCGAGGGGCTCACTGGTGGCGTTATTGACTTTTCTGCTTTCAAGGGCAGGAAGATACTGATCGTCAATACTGCATCACATTGTGGCTATACACCACAATATAAAGAGCTGGAGGCCCTGCATAAAAAGTATGCGGACAAGTTGGTTGTGGTTGGTTTCCCTTCCAATAATTTTATGTTCCAGGAGCGGGGTAGTAATAAGGAGATAGAGGAATTTTGCAAAGAGAACTATGGTGTCACTTTCCCCATGGCGGCCAAGATATCTGTAAAGGGACGGAAGCAGGCACCCATCTACCAATGGCTGACCAATGAAAAATACAACCACTACAAAAACACCAGCGTAAAGTGGAACTTCCAGAAATATCTTATTGATGAAAATGGCCGGCTCATTGATGTTTTTTATACTTCTACGAAGCCGGATGATCCTGTAATAATAAAAGCTATTGAACAGTAAAATGATGGATTCTATGAGAAAGATACTTTTGATAGTTCCACTATTGTTGTGCATACTTACTAACAGCGATGCGCAAAGTCAGGCAGCAGCAAAGCATAAAACAACTCATGCGGCCAAGGCTGCATTGGTCATCTCTTTCTACAGCATAGGTTCAGGCACTAACAGCGACGTATATAATGCTGTGATAACTGCTATCAAACAACACAATGCAAAAAACCATGCAAAGCTAAAATACGAAGAGATACATTGGGGCAAAGAAGGGGAGCGCGATCTGTGCTTTCCCGTACAGTCAACCAGAAATTTCAAGCAATTTGTAAGGAAGATAAAAACAAAATATGCTGCTGCAGAACATGTGCGTATACAGGAAAATGCTCCCTGCAGAGCTGAAAAATAGCCTTGGCCGCCTCTGTAATGAATATTTTTGCCTAATTTGTCCTCGTTAATAAAACGCTGCTTTGCAACAACTTATAAAGCGATTCGCTGCCTTTTTGCACATAATTCCCGTGTATGTGTTGGTGTTTGTTCTGTTTTGGTGCAATGCAGGCTCACTTCTGTGGACGAGCGTACGCGAGGGTTGTTACCATTACATGCAGGCGCATCATGCAAATGCAGGTGCCCGCGATACAATAGCTATTACCGAGGCCAAATTGAAGAGCGGTGCTGACTTGCTGTGGACAAAGCGAAAGGAGTGTCGGTATAAAGGCAGGATGTTCGATGTATACAAGCAAATAGCTGTAGATGGTAAAGTATTGCTCATAGGCCGCTACGACAAAACGGACGATAACCTTTTGGACATACTGGTTGACTACTTTGATGATCGATCCGATAAGCCTGCCGATGATACTGAGTCATCTTCTCCTCAATGGATAACAGAAGCGGTCATAACTGTACAAGAATGGATACGTCCTTTATTTTTTGATAAGTTGCAAGCTAAGATCATTCCCCCCGAACTGTTTTTCAGTTCTTTTAAATTACCCGTGCTTTCAGAGCCGCCCGATATGAGTACTGTTTATTAATGGTATGTGCATTTCCTTTCGCAGGGGCGAAGGAGTATTATTTATTATCTAAACAGTATTTTATGAATCGTAAGTTACTACTTGCATTATTAAGTGTATCTACAACCGTAACAAGTCTCATGGCGCAGGTCGATACTTCGGCCATCCACCCTGTACAAATGGATGAATTTATTTTTTCGGCCAATAAGTTTGAAGAGAATAAGAAAAATGTTACCCGGTCTATCCAGCTGATCAACAAGCAGGAGATGGAATGGGCGATGCCACAAACAAGCGCCACACTACTGGAACAAACAGGTAACGTGTTCATACAGCGCAGCCAGGCGGGTGGCGGTAGCGCGGTATTGAGAGGCTTTGAAGCCAGCAGGGTACAGACAGTAATAGACGGTGTACGCATGAACAATGCCATATACCGCGCCGGGCATTTGCAAAACCTGATCACAGTTGACAATAACATACTGGAGCGTGTGGAAGTGCTTTACGGGCCTGCTTCTACATTGTATGGCAGCGATGCATTGGGCGGTGTTATTATCTTTAATACAATACAGCCGCAGCTTTCGGATACAGGCAAGGCAAAGGCGACAGGAAACGCTATGGGGCGCTATAGTTCGGCATACAATGAAGCTACCGGCCATGCCGACTTTAATATTGGGTTTAAAAAATTCGCTTCACTCACCTCCTTTACATATAGCCGCTTTGGCGACCTGCGGCAGGGTAATGACCGCAATCCCTTTTACGGTGGTTTTGGCTTGCGTAAGGAATACGTTGAGCGCATCAATGATGTGGATAGTATAGTTGCAAACGATGACCCTAATGTGCAGAAACAAAGCGGCTACACCCAGGTGGATGTACTGGAGAAATTATTGTACCAACAGAACGAACATATATCGCATAGCCTCAACCTGCAATACTCAACCAGTAGCGATATTCCGCGCTATGATCGGCTTACTGATGTGAAAGGTGGCAAACTGCGCTACGCACAATGGTACTATGGCCCGCAAGATCGTAGGATGGCAGCCTACCAGTTCAATGCCGTATCACTGCCAGGCTTCTTCAATGAAATTAAAGCAGGCCTTAACTACCAGGGAATAGAAGAAAGCCGTCACCAGCGCGAGCGGGGCAAGAACGGATTGCAAAACCGTATTGAGAACCTCAGTGTTATAGGTTATAACGTGGACCTAAGGAAATTAATGGGCAGGCATGAACTGACCATTGGTACAGATGGCCAATATAACAAAGTGAATTCTGAAGCCAATACCAAAGACATTGTTACAGGTGAAGAAAAGCCCCTCGATACCCGGTATCCCGATGGTGGCAGCACTATGTATTATGGTGCGGTGTATGCCCAGCATCTTTATAAGATCGTGTACAACAAGCTGGTGCTGAATGATGGTGTACGCCTTAATTATACCAGTCTCAACTCGAAGTTCAATGACACCACCTTTTACCCTTTCCCCTTCCACGAAGCAAAACAGCAGAACATAGCCTGGAGTGGCAATCTTGGCCTTGCTTATATGCCCGGCACGCGCTGGCGCATCGCCGTGAATGGCTCTACAGGTTTCCGTGCGCCCAACGTAGATGATATGGCCAAGGTATTTGAATCGGCCGGTGGTGCATACCTGATGGTGCCTAACCCGGAACTGAAACCGGAGTATACTTACAATGCCGACCTGGGTATTACCTACATCGCCGGTAATGCGCTGAAGGTGGAAGCAGGTGGCTTCTATACATGGTTCAAAAATGCTATTGTGACCGACAAGTTTACATTGAATGGTGAGGACAGTGTGGAATACAATGGTTCAGCCACTGCCGTAATGGCCAGCCAGAATAAGGCAAGTGCATACCTCTATGGTTTCAACGCTGCCATAACTGCCAACTTTGGCAAGCATGTTACGTTATACAGTACGCTCAATCACGTATTTGGCCGCTATATAAATGCAGCCGGTGTCGAGGTGCCGCTGGACCATATACCCCCTACCCTCGGCAAAACCAGTTTGACCTATCGGCAGGGCCATTTTACCGGCGAGGTCTATGTATTGTATAATGGCATTAAGATGCTGAAGGACTACAGCCCATCGGGAGAAGATAACATTGTATATGCTACAGCAAACGGCATGCCGGCCTGGTATACGCTGAACCTAAGGCTTGGTTATACTATCACTAAGAACGTGGCAGTGCAGGCAGCGCTGGAAAATATTATGGACGCTAACTATCGCACCTTTGCTTCGGGCATTAGTTCCCCCGGAAGAAACCTGGTACTGACATTACGTGGCAGGTTATAATTCAAACACGTCGGATATTTCGGGGAGGCGGTTTTCTTAATCGCCTCCCTTTTTTGCCCACAATTTGCAGCAATATGCCTTTGGGAAATTGTGCTAACTTTATGCTCAATGACCTGGAAAGCAATAAAGTATGCTCTGCCCCTTACACTTTTGGTCAATGCCTGGTTTAGTTTCACTGGTACCGGCTGGGCTGTTTGGACAACTGTGCTTGTTGCTTTCATAGTCGTACCGCTGCTGGAGCTTATTATACCTCCCAGTCCCCACAACCTTGCCGATTCAGAGGAGGAGACGATAGCTCATTCTTCTGTATACAACATTGTTCTCTACATGCTGGTTCCCCTACAGTTTGCTGCGGTCTACATTTTTCTTCGCTCTATGGGTGACGAAGGTATTAGTGTTTCTGATAGAGTAGGGCGCATACTGGCGATGGGTTTGTTGTGTGGTGTGTTTGGCATTAATGTGGGCCATGAGCTGGGGCATAGGGTGAATAAGCTAAGCCAGTTCCTTGCAAAGAGCATGTTGCTTACTGCGCTGTATATGCACTTTAATATAGACCATAATAAAGGCCATCATAAACATGTGGGCACACCAAACGACCCCGGGAGTGCAAGGTATGGTGAGTCGTTATACCACTTTCTGTTCAGGATGCAGTGGGGTACATACGGGGTGGCCTGGCGTATAGCCAATGGCGAACAGAAGAAGAAAGGCCGCTCTTTTCTGCAGAACGAGATGTTCCAGTTCACCCTTTTGCAACTATTATTTTGTGCAGTTATCGTATACTTCTTTAGCTGGCAGGCGTTGGCTTACTATGCTTTAAGCGCCGTAGTTGGTATCATATTGTTCCAGACCGTTAGCTATATACAGCACTATGGCCTTAGCCGCAAGCCAACAAGCGAAGGCCGTTATGAACGTGTAATGCCGCGCCATAGCTGGGATAGCGATCATATAGTCGGCAGGCTGCTGCTGTTCGAACTTAGCCGGCACAGCGATCATCATTATCTTGCCAGCCGCAAGTACCAGGTGCTGCGCCACCACGATGATTCGCCACAGATGCCAACAGGCTATGTAGGCACCATGATGATGGCGGCTATTCCCCCGCTGTGGTTCAGCGTAATGAATAAGCGGATAGAGGAAATGGAAATTGCTGAATAAGCCTACCCGTAAACAGGTGTAAATTTTATCATCTCGGCCTTTGGAAAGCGGCGTGTACGACTCTTAAGGAATGCGATCACTTCTTCATCGCTTTTGAACCGGTTGCCGATGTTCACGAAATGCTTTGCCAGCAGGTCGTAGCGCTTTGTCATCAGGTAGGCGAAGATGTGCAGGTAGTGAATGCCATCAAACACCACTGCATCGTTCTTGATGTACTCGTCTATGGTCTCTTTGAAATAGATGGGGTACTCTGTATAATGCATAGCAGGCTTTTCGTGGTGGGCTATGTGGTAGCCATCATTCCAGCACTGGCGGTTGTAGATAGTATTGATGCAGCTAAGGCTGTTCTTGTATGAATTGCCGGGATCATTAGGATCAATAAAGGCATGCTGCACCCAGTTGCCCAGCATCATTACTATGCGTGATATAAGGAAGGGCGATATGAACACCACCAGCGTTGCCGGCCAGTTGATAAAGCAAAGTCCTACGCACATGGCTATGAACAGCAGCTCTCCCCTCAGTGAGCGATACAATAACTTCTTCCTGCGCTTACGTACAAAGTACATGGACAGGTGATAGATACCTGTGAACAGGAAGACGCTGAAGTAAGTAAGGAAGCCACCAATAGAATCGCGATTGAAGGGCATAGTACAGCTCTCATCATCGGGCAGATTGTTCTCGGCGTGGTGCATGCCTAAATGGTGCGTATAGTAAGTCTCCGGGCTCTGGCCAAAGAAGGGGCCTATGACCCATGGATGGTAGTGATTAAGGAAGCCATATTCCTTTGTAAAGAATGGCCTGTGGCTGGTACAGTGCATCATCAGCAGGAATGGGCCTTTGAAGATGCCGTTGTTCAATATAAAATATATTGCCGCTGCGCTCCACCACAACCATGAGGGTACGCCCGGTATATACATCAACACAGCTAATGGTATCAGCGTGAACGTGATGAGCAGTGTGAAATATACAAAGGGCAGATCCCGCTCATCGCGGATGAACTTAAGGAAATACCTGTCTAATGCCGAGAACTTCGGCTTCACGTACACCGGATCTGTAATGGTATCAAATGATTTCATACGTAGTTGGGAGGCATGCAAATATACCTAAAATGCTGCAAACAAGCAGCCCCGCGACCATGCGGGGCTGTATTGCTGAGGTTATATTGTACTTACAAATGTTCCTGTATCTTCTTTTCGTAGACGTTCTTAGCGGCGGCACCTACGTATTTATCTACTACCTGCCCGTTCTTTATGAAGAGCACACATGGCATATTGGTAACACCATAGTTGATAGATACTTCAGGATTATCCGCCACATTGAGCTTGCCTATCTTCACCTTTCCTTCGTACTCCTGTGCCAGGATATCCAGCGTTTTGCCTACTCCTATACATGGGCCGCACCAGGGCGCCCAAAAATCCACTACTGAAAGTTTATCGTTTTGCAATACTTCGCTATCGAAGTTAGCGTCGGTGAAAGTAACAGACATAATAATGCTTTTTAAAGGATTACATATGTTGCTGTATCTTCTTCTCAAATACGTTGCGCGGTGCTGCACCTACCTGCTTGTCTACTACCTGGCCACCTTTTATGTAGAGCACGCATGGTATGCTGGTAACGCCGTAGTTGATAGAAAGATTGGGGTTCTCGTCCACGTTCACTTTGCCTATGTTCACTTTGCCGTCATAATCCTTTGCAAGCGCCTCGATCGTTGGGCCGAGGGCAAGACATGGACCACACCAAGGGGCCCAGAAATCAATAACCGCTAATTTATCTCCCTTTAATACTTCCGCATCGAAGTTGGTATCCGTATATACTGCTGCCATTTTTTTGTTTATTTAATTGTTATTTTATTTACCGCAAAGTTACGTTCAATTAGCTATTCAGTCCTAATAGACAGGGCATATACCGATATAAGCTATCCCCATGTATTAGCCATTTTATCCACATCAGCCCACCTCCACACTATGCATTATTTCATCATGTTCATTGAGATAGCCTATCAGCTCATCGTTCAGCTCAAGGCGCATATTATGGGTTTTTAGTTTTATGGCCATTTTCTGTTCTTCGTCCACCACCTGTAACACCAATTCCGCGCCACCGGGGTATTTTTTAACGTTTTGTTCTATAAAGCCCGCAAAATCTTCGGTCACTTTATGGAGTGGCAGCATCATGTGTACGCGCCTGGTGAGCTTGCGGCGTACCTCATCGAGCAGCATAATGCTCTGGATATTGAACTCCATAACGCCGGGGCGATATTTATGCTCCTGGTAGATGCCCTGTATCATCAGCTTCTGACCGTTGACGAGGTAGTTGCCGTATTGTACGTAATTGTTCTCCCAGAATACTATCTCGGTATTGCCGCTGTAATCGTTGAGTACCAGCTTGCCGAATTTGCTGCCCTTCTTAGTGGTCATGTGCGCAGCATCGGTAACGAAGCCGGCTATGCGCACTACTAATCCTTTGCGGTTCTCTATATCACTTATGTTGGTTAAACCGAAATGTTTCATCTCGAACTTAAAGCCGTCCATTGGGTGGGCGCTGAGGTAGATGCCTATTACTTCTTTCTCCCGCTCCAATAATTCCGACAGCATCCATGGTTCGCAGGCGGGTATTACCGGTGGCTTTACATCGGGCATGGCGCTATCGCCAAAGAGGCTGTTGGTAGCTTGCGATGCATTGGCCTGGTATTGGTTGCCAAAGCGTACCAGCCTTTCTATACCACTCACGGGATCGTTGGCAGGGGTATAGAAATACTGCGCCCTGTGCAGGTCTTTAAAGCTATCGAGGGCACCGGCAAGCACCAGGCTTTCCAGCGATTTTTTATTTACGGTACGTTGGTTGACACGCTGTATGAAATCGTACACACTTTTGTAAGGCCCCTTCGTTTCGCGCTCCAGTATTATATCTTCCACTGCGCTTTCGCCCACGCCTTTTATAGCGTTCATGCCGAAGCGTACCACAGATTCTTTATTTACCGAAAAGCCTTTTATACTCTCGTTCACATCAGGCCCCTGCACCTGCAGGCCCATGCGCTGGCACTCCTCCATGTAGAACTTTATCTTGTCGATATTGCCCTGGTTATTGAGCACGGCAGCCATGAACTCGCTGGGATAGTGTGCTTTAAGATATGCTGTCTGGTATGCTACAAATGCATAGCAGGTAGAGTGCGATTTATTGAAGGCATATTGCGCAAATGCTTCCCAGTCGGTCCAGATCTTTTCCAGCTTATCGGCAGGGTGGCCTTTTTCGGTAGCACCGGCTATGAACTGGCTTTTCATTTTATCCAGCACTGCCTTTTGCTTTTTACCCATGGCCTTGCGCAGTACATCGGCATCGCCCTTGCTGAAGCCGGCGAGCTTTTGCGATAGCAGCATCACCTGCTCCTGGTAGACAGTGATACCATAAGTTTCGCCAAGGTATTCCTCCATCTCAGGTACGTCATACACTATCTGCTCCTCGCCATGCTTGCGCTTGATGAAGTTGGGTATGTACGCCAAAGGACCGGGCCGGTACAGGGCATTCATGGCTATGAGGTCATCCAGCTTATCGGGCTTCAGCTCGCGCAGGTACTTTTGCATACCCGCACTTTCGAACTGGAAAGTACCGTTGGTATCGCCCTTCTGGTAGAGCTCGTAGGTCTTTGCATCATCGAGGGGGATGGTATCAATATCTATGTCAAGATCGTAATTCCTTTTTATGAGTGCCAGTGCATCCTTAATGATGGTAAGGGTTTTGAGGCCCAAAAAGTCCATCTTGATAACGCCGGCATTCTCAATGACATTGCCCTCGAACTGTGTGATCAGCAGGTTGACATCTTTGTTGGTGCACACCGGCAACAGGTCGGTAAGATCGCTGGGGGCAATGATGATGCCCGCGGCATGTATGCCCGTATTGCGCACAGAGCCTTCCAGCTTCTCCGCCTCCTTCAGTACGCGTCCTTGTATTGTGTCGCTGCCGTATATCTCGCGCAGCTTGTTCACATTGTCTATCTCCTCGCTGCCCAGCCCTTCTTTTGTATCGAGGCTATTGTCACCTTTCAATGGCGCTTTGAGCAAGCGCTTCAGCGATATACCCGGGCGCTCCGGCACCAGCTTGGCAAGGCCATTGGCATCGGGCAGTGGCAGGTCCAATACACGGGCCACATCCTTTATACTCATCTTGGCAGCCATGGTACCATAAGTAACTATATGGGCTACCTGGTTCTTGCCGTATTTTTCAACTACATAGTCTATTACTTTTTGCCTGCCCACGTCGTCAAAGTCGGTATCTATATCGGGCATGCTCTTACGATCGGGGTTCAGGAACCGCTCGAACAGGAGCTTGTACTTAATCGGATCGATATTGGTGATGCCAATGCAGTAAGCCACAACAGAGCCTGCAGCAGAGCCACGGCCGGGACCTATGAACACACCAAGGTCGCGACCGGCCTTGATGAAATCGCTCACGATGAGGAAGTAGCCCGCAAAACCCATGGTCTTGACGGTGAAGAGCTCGAAACGTATGCGCTCTTCGATCTCGGCATTCATGCCGTCTTTATAGCGGTCCTTCGCGCCCATCCAGGTGATGTGCTCCAGGTAGGCGTCCTGGTCGTCGTTGAACTCGGGGGGCACCTTGAAGTGAGGCAGCAATATATCGCGCTCCAGCTTCAGGGGCTTTATCTTGTCCACGATCATATTGGTATTATCAAGGCTCTCGGGTATGTCGCCAAAGATGGCGTTCATCTCCTCGGTCTTCTTGAAATAAAACTGGTCGTTATAAAATGCAAAGCGCCTGTCCTTCATGCTCACATCATCATCACTGAAATCCTTCATGCTGGGCGTGCTCTGCTTCTCGCCCGTGTTGATGCACAGCAGGATATCGTGCGCGTTGTAATCTTCCCGGTCTACATAGTGGCTATCGTTGCTGCAGATGATGGGCACATTGTACTTACGCGCAAACTTGAGCAGCACTTCGTTCACCTTAATCTGTTCCGGTATCTCGTGGCGCTGCATCTCCACATAGTAGTCCTCGCCAAAGAGATCGAGCCACCATTTGAATACTTTCTCGGCTTCTTCCTCACCCTTCTTTAATATAGTGCGGGGCACCTCGGCAGCCAGGCAGCAGGTGGTGGCTATGAGGCCCTCGTGGTATTTTAATATCAGCTCCTTATCTATACGGGGGTACTTGCCATAGAGGCCCTCTATAAAGCCCAGGGAGCAGAGCTTCACGAGGTTCTTGTAGCCTATCTCGTCCTTGGCCAATAGTAGCTGGTGGCAGCGTATATCCTTATCATCTTTGCTGAATGCGCGCTTGTGCCTGTTCTCGACCAGGTAAAACTCGCAGCCTACAATGGGCTTTACCCTTGGCTCGGTAATGTCTTTGCCTTCGGGCGTCTGGCCTACTACTACTTTGTCTTTCCATGCCTCGGCCACGAACTGGAATGCGCCGAACATATTGCCATGATCTGTAATGGCCATGGCGGGCATATTATCAGCCTTCGCCTTCTCGAACAGGCGCGAAACGTTGGAGGCCCCATCGAGCAGGGAGAACTGGGTATGATTATGTAGATGAGAGAATTTCACTGTTTCCGAACACGATTTAAGGGATTCAAAAGATTTCCCTGATTATTACAAAGTAACTAAAAAAGAGGGCGGGGGGAGCTTGGAGTTATCCACAGAATGTAGATTGTCTGAACGCGATTTATGGTATTAAGGGATGGGCAAGATGTATTATGTTTTATAATTATTTCTCCTTTTCCGCTTGCTTTGAGTTATTTCCTCTTTTTTTGGGTAGTTTGGCTGAAAGGCTTTACTGGTAAGCCATATGCGGTAAAATAGTTATTTCTCGTTATTTCCTTTTTGGGGTGAGTTATTTCCTGTTTAACATCACCCCGTCTTGAGCCATCTAATGGAAAAGTTTTTTGTCTGGCTCAATCCACCCCTCTTTCCAGCCGCCCACATAGCCAGCCAAAGAGGGGAGTTAGGGTACTATGCAAGATACGAAATGGGGGTAGGGTTCCAAAAGAAGATATCCACATTTTTGGGGTTTCATGGGGTCGCGAATATTGGTTATGAGGGGGTGTTTAAAAGATGTACCGATTGGGCGAACCGGCCTGCCGATCGCTGAAATGTATTTGCTTATAGTATGTTATTATAATGAATAAATAGCTACCTTTAATTCATGAAAAAAGTATTTACCTTATTGTATCTTTTTTTCATCTCCTGTTCTTCCCTATATGCTCAAACCGGGCCGGTAGCAAGCGGTGGTGAAGCGACGGGCACGGGCGGGGCTGTAAGCTACAGTATTGGAGAGGTGGACTATATAAATACCAACAATGCTAACGGTATGATCACCGAAGGAGTGCAGCAACCTTACGAGATCTACGTATTATCCAATCAACAAACCAATGTTCCTTCAACCGTCGCCAATGAAATTTATTGCGTGATGGCGCCGAATCCATTTGCCGATCACGTGGTACTAACTACCGACGGATCAAAAGGGCTTAGCTATTCGGTATCGGATATTGCCGGCCGGATGATAGTGCAAAAGCCTATTAGCGAAAAAGAGACTGATATCAAGTTCCCTTCGCAAAGCTCTGCCATCTATTTTATCAATGTGTATCAAAATGCTAATCTCGTAAAGTCATTTAAAGCAGTTAAAAGAAAATAAATATGCGAAATACTATATTCCCCTTAGCCTTGTTGGTAATTGCTCTTAGCTTCCTTTGGCTGCCTGCAGAGGCGCAGGCCCCGCAAAAGATGAGTTTCCAGGCCGTGGTTCGTAATGGTTCCGGCTACCTGGTTATGAATGCACCTGTTGGTATGCGCATCAGTATTTTGCACGATTCGATGACCGGCCCGGCTTTATACGTGGAAACACAAACACCTACCACTAATGCGAACGGGCTTGCAACGATGGCGATTGGGGAAGGAACTGTGATAAGCGGTGTTTTTGCCAATATCAACTGGGCCGACGGCCCCTACTATTTAATGACGGAAACCGATCCTTCCGGTGGCAATAATTATTCTATAGCAGGGGTACAGCAATTAATGAGTGTTCCGTATGCCTTGTATGCAGCATCAGCAGGCAGTGTAAATAATGGCTATGCCCATTATATAGGCGAATTGTATGGTGGAGGAATTATATATTATATATATAGGGAGAACGGGCAGGAACATGGTTTGATCGCCAGCCGTGCAGACCTTGCAGCGAGCAGTGTTTGGAGCAATATCAACTCGATAATTGGGACACAGGCCAGGAGTAGCTGGGACGGACTAACCAATAGCAATGCCATAGTCTCGCAACTGGGACATACTACAAGCGCTGCCAAGTTGTGCCTGGACTATAGCTACACAGATGCTACAGGCACTTATGACGATTGGTATTTACCTGCCGTTGAGGAAATGAATTTGCTTACAAACTGTGCGTTTATTATTGATAAGTTTCTGCCTAACGGCAATGTTGGGCTTAATTACTGGACATCAACAGAATATGTAAACAATGCTTACTTTTCAGTGATTAATTCTGCAAGCGAGGTTAATAAGAGTCAACTATACTCAGTGCGTGCTGTCAGGCGGTTTTAATGGCATAGTGCGTGTTCCTCAAGCGCGCTTGCGGAAGACCTTATGGAAGGCGCGCACCAGTAATGAGCGGCGCTTGTCCTGCGGCTTCATGGTTTTTTCCAGCCAGTCGATAGCGCCCTGGTTGGATACGGCTTTGAGGGTGAGCAGGCCTTCTATTATGCCCAGTACCGATACAAAGATCTCGCCCTTGTCGGAGCGCAGCATGGCGGTAGTGCCGAGCTGGGGTTTATTGAATACTTTTTTAATGTCGAATGTATCTACCAGCCGCTGGAATTTTTTGGCTGTGGGGTTGTCATTGCTTGTCCAGTTGCCATCAAAATAGCCCATATCGCTGGCTACTATCTCGTAGCTGCCAATTTCCTCGCCTTGCCAAAATAGTTTGTAATGCTCGCTCATGTGTTCAGGGGTGATTCGGAATCCTCTAATAGTTGGCGAAAATAGTAATTTCTTGTTTTTGTTTAAGACGTTCAAGTTGAAAAGACTTGAACATTTGCAGACACAAGTGGGAAAACACTTGCGCCAATTGGGGGTATTCGCAAGTAGTTCTAAGCAAGTTCATTATGAAGAACGATAGCCCTCTTAACGCTGCTCCATATCTTTGTAGACCATCCTTCGCCACCATATTCGTCTAATTCTCTTTCATTCAAATAACTTAATAAAAGTAGTAATAATGTGAAAGAAGGACTCGTTGACCAACTTTTGCTCGTATTTTCTTGATATACAAGTTTTAGATAGTTTTCAGATTTCGGTGAGGCTGTTTTTAGGAAGATATCTAGCGCTGTTATAGTCTTTAGTCCTAACATCTTTAGTACCTTAAGGATTTCCGATAGGTACTTTTTAGTATTTTTAGTATCCTTATTTACGTGAAAGCCTGCTAGTTTGGAACTGCGTTTGATCTCTTCCAACGAATCATTAGGTTTAGAAAGATACTCTTCTAATGTGATAATGTTTAATTCTTCATAAACTTTTGTATTGTCAATAAGTTCTTTATTTACTATTGCTCTCGAGACTTCAATATGTTGATCCCTAATAGTTTGGAAAGACTCATCAGCTAATTCAATTAACCCTGCAAGTCTGAATAATTTTCTTTTGAGTACGCTTGGAATCTCATATTCCTTTTTATATTCTAACTCGTGAGAGATTGAAGCCCATGCATGTTGTAAAACAGTTCTGACTTGTATTTCACATTTAATATTTTTAAAGTCCTCCCATTCAGGCAGATTATTCCTTTTGTTATTTACTGTGACAACATAATGGTATGATAGATAGCCAAACTGGTCTTCATTCAAAGTAGCACTTTTATCTATAGAATTGTCTTCATCAACATCAAAATTTGCTCTAATTATTTTATCAATTTTATCAACATCGTCACTATAATATAATATTATTCTAACGCCACATAAGTCGGTGATTTCATTCAAAGGGTCTTGGTATTTATCCTTTTTTCTTTCAATCTTGCTTTCAAAACTCTCTATTGATTTAGTGCGTTTTTCAACTAAATGAAAATTTACACTTTTACTTTTTAATAGAGTCAGTAAAAGGCTTTCTATTTTACCAGTAAAGTCCAAGTAATTAGGCCGTATTCTGTTATACTGCTCTATTGCCGAATTTTTCATAGTATGGAAAATTACTAAAAAATATTGTTTAAAATGCTGGTGGGCAATGTCTCTCTACAAGTTTAAGTAGAGGGCATATTAGGTACTACGCCGATCGCGGAGTATTTAACTCGAAAAGACTTGAACATTTGCAGGCACAAGTGGAAAACACTTGCGCCAATCGGGGGTGTGCACAAATTTACCGTCCAATTATTTCGCTTATTCTTTGCTCCTCGGTTTTTCCCAGCGCGTCACTATGATCAAATGAATAGCGGTTTTCATCTAACTCAACAAAAAAGGTGTTAGCATCAGCTTGTAGATTATTTAAATTAATTCTCAATTTATATTTGGATAAGAGTAATGGCGAATTCTCGCCTCCAAAATAAAACCAAATTTCCAATTCACAGCCATTGTCCATTTGGTGAGTTGTCAATCTTACAGATTCAGATCGACGGTAAGGACTGTTATAGTATATTGTATCGTTTACAGATATTCTTAATTCGTGCCCATCCATAAAGTACGTATCGTTCGGCCCCATTGCTATATGCCTTGAATAAACTGCTCCGCGACCTACAATAATTCTGTAGTTGGCCTTGTGCTCATTTTGAAGTTTTGATAAGTTGAATATGATAGATACCAAGTTGAATGTGATAAAAGGCCCTTGATGATAAAAGTCCTCGACCATAATGTACCCTTTCAGTTTGGGGTAGGTAATTTTTTTAAACAGAGCTTCTATGTAGTGATGTGGTGCTGGTTTGGTTTGCCCATCAATACGCATATAATATATGCTCCGAAACTGGTGTGGACTGTATTCGCTTTGAGAAATATCAATTAGATAAATGTTGTTCCCATTGCCATTCTCAATTCTCTTAAAATATATGCTATTTGGTGCGGGAGTAATGGAGTCAGTAATCCGGTTAATAAAATAATCTTTTTCTATTAGGGAACTTACCGGCGAGAGATCGCCAGTAAATACTTTCTCATTTCGTCCTGGTGGAATGTTCCCTATTGGTGCCCCCCATATTATTAATCCGCCACTTGAGTTCAAGAAAGCACAAATGCTTCTGATAATTCCATTCTCTTTCTCTCGTTGATTATTTTCTCCAGGGAATGTAAATGATTTGAATTCTATTTTGTCAGATTCCTCTCTTTCAATAGCGAAGAAATCAATTACGTCTTGATAACTAATCTCATCGGGTCCCTTTCCGAAATATTGTGATATATAGCTCATAGTATTAAAAATTTGCGTTGCCTTGTGAATTACTCAGCTTTATGGCTTTCAACGTTTCCGATATTTGCATCGGATATCCACCTTCGAAATATTCAAAAGTTAGTGGATTTCCTGAAAGAAAAAGGCATGTTAAATCAATCCATTTATCTATACTTACTTCTCCATTTAATTTAAATAGCTTTTCTGATAAAGTTTTAATCTGACTATTGTTCTTGTTGTTATAATTAAAATCTGAATCACGGCGAGCGTAATATTCTTCCTTCGTATAGTAGTGAATGGCACCATCAAAATGTCTAACTGTATCGTTATTTATATCGACTTCTGCGTGAACGTATCTTACTGGGAAGAAAACTGTGTTGTTCTTGATAATATTAATATTATCTGTTTTAAACTCTTCCGCTTGAAAAACTTTTATACCGTCTTTCGATGACCATTTGATATCTAACGAATACGCACTTTTAAAAATAAAGTCGACCTGAAAATCATCTAAATAAGCTGGAGGTTTTAACTTTATTATGTCATCAGATATTTTGCGAATATTTCTGTTGAATTTTGCTCCCCACCACATATCATGCTCCATATACATAGGCCCATTCAAATCAATTCGCACCCTGTCGAAATCTAAAGAAATGTAAGGGTCAATTTTCAGATCGTTTATACCCCAAAAAGAATCAATAAACCCAGGCAAGAAATTATTTTTGGGGTTATAGGCCCTTCTGAAATTTGGGTGGGGCATTAACATATAGCTGTCGCTAGCCAGATAACCGCTAAAAAAGCGTTTTCTTTCAAATTTTGTATTTAACGTCCGAAAATTTAGTAACCCTTCTTTGTCCCTGACTAGCTCAGGACATAAAAACCCAACCAAATTTGGATAACTTGCTATCACACCAATGGTCCGAATATATTGAAAATGCTCTCTCTTTAAGATAAGGCCTTTTAATAGAAGTAATTTCTTGAAACTCTCAATTAGGGCTGAGTGTTTTTCTAATTCCTCTTCTGCTTCCTCCAACAGTCCTTGTTCATATTTTTTTAGTCTTTCCTCGTAACTCATAGCTATGAAATATACCTAAAGATAGAACATGTGATTTTGAATAATGTCTTGTAATGCAAAATGTGGATATCATTATTTGGATCTAATATCCTCTTACATAAAACTTCCGCCCTCTTACATAAAACATCGCGGGCCGGTTTTTCCCTGCATTCGTATTTGCTTAATTTCAACATAGTCTAAAAACTATGTTTATGAAAAAACTCTTACTTACTGCTTTTATCTGCACTTTATCGATAGCCTCCTTTGCGCAGGCGGGTACGCTGGACAGTACTTTTGGTGTGGATGGCGTGGTGAACTCACTGGTGGACTCAGGCGCCACATGCTGGAAGCTGATAGCCCTGCCGGGCAATAAGCTGCTGGCAGCAGGCAATTATAAAAAGAACGGCAGGTTCGTACCCCATATAACGCGCTACAGTGCCGATGGTAGTATAGATAATAGCTTCGCTACCAATGGTACGGCTATAGCCGACGATACCACAAGTATATCCATCTTTGGTGCTGTGATGCAGCCCGATGGTAAGGTGCTGGTGTGCGGCGATTATTATAATGGGGCAGGCTATAATTTCAGGCTGGTACGCTTTAAGGCCGATGGAAGCGTGGATAGCAGCTTTGGCAATAATGGCAGGGTAAGTACACCTGTGGGTAATGGCAGTAGCGATAATATAGGTCGCAATGTGCTGCTGCAGGCCGATGGCAAGATCATAATGGCGGGCACCACTTACGTGAATGGTAACAGCGATTTTATTGTGTTGCGGTATAAGACCGATGGGCTGCTGGATTCCAGCTACGGTACCAATGGTATGACCGTGACCGCTATAGGCAGTTTGGCCGACAATGCCTATGCAATAGCCATGCAGGCCGATGGCAAGGTGATACATGTGGGCGATCATTACGATGGCAGCCTCTGGAGCCTGGCAGTACTGCGTTATGATACCAGCGGTCATCTTGATAATGGTTTCGGTACCGGCGGGCAGGTGGTAATGCCGCTGGGCACAGGCGATATTTATGGCTATTCGGTACTGGTGCAGGGCAGCCAAAAGATAGTGGTGGGTGCCTTTAGCCAAACCTATAATAATACCTTACTGCGCTTTAATAGCGATGGCAGCCAGGATAATTCATTTGGCGATAATGGTATTTGCTACCGCAGCTTTGCTACCAGCGACCATGCCAATTTCATAGATACCCTGAGCAATGGCGATATTATATTGGCCAACAGGTCGACGCTGAACAGTACTTATGCCTTTGCCAAATTTTCGGGCGAGGGGCTGCTGGATACCTCGATAGGTGACTCGGGCCTGGTGGTGGTGACCGTGAACAATGGCTACGACTATAGCACTACGGTGGCTGTGGATGGGAGCAACCATATCATTATAGGCGGCTACACCAATACGGCCAATGGCAATAATATTGTGATGGCGAGGTTCAAATCGGGAGTGCCTGTGGGGATCAAGGAGCATCGTGTATTGCACGATGCAATGCTGTATCCTAATCCGGCAGAGGGGGATTTGGTTTTAGATTATGCACTGGCTGATAATGACCGGATATCCGTTTCTGTGTATGATGAACTTGGACGCCTGGGCATGCGGGTGAAGGACAAAGAGCAGCAGTATGCGGGTAAGCAATCGCTGCACTTTACATTGAGCAAAGGACTGCCGGCGGGTAATTATGTACTTAGCATTGCGGGTAGTAAGGGTGTGTATGGGACGGTGAAGTTTGTGAAGCGGTAGCCACAAGGCAGGAAGGTAAGACGGGTATATTTAAAGGCTCAGGGCTGATCTACAGGGTTTTTATTAAAAATAAAATGAATTAGCTTTGCCCTTTACTTATTCTTATGAGGCGAAATCTCTTTTTCTTCCTGCTCACGTTTTTAGCATATAAGGCTTCGGCACAGAACGACCTGGCCATGGCGGCACCCGGTGGCACCATAACAGCGCCTGTTTCGGGCTGTGGCCTTACCGCTACCGAGAATGTAACGGTGAGTATATTCAATTTTGGCAGCACATTGCCTGCGGGCACAGCTTTCAATGTGAGCTATGTAATAAATGCCGGGGCACCGGTTACGGAATTGGTGGTGCTGGGCAGCCCGCTGACCTCTAACAGCAGGTTTACCTATACGTTTGTAACCCAGGCCAATTTATCTGTGCCCGGCCCCTATACATTTGATGCTACCGTATCTCTTGCCGGTGATGTTAGCCCGGCCAATGATGCTTTCACAGGCCACCTTGTTACCAATACTGCGCCCTCTGTGGGAGGCACTATAGCCGGCGGTGGTAATGTATCATGCGGCGCTTCGGGTGTTGTTACGCTGTCAGGGCAAACAGGTAATGTTGATCACTGGGAAATATCAACGGATTCCGGAACTACCTGGCTATACTCGCAGAATACGACAACTACACATGCCTATACCGATATCCGGCAGACAACTATGTATCGTGCAGTAGTTATTAATGGTACATGTTCACAGGCAGTTTCAGCAACAAGTACTATCACCACTCCAGTTTGTCCATAATATGAGAAAGCTATTCGTTTTATACCTGCTTACTTTCATGGCCTTCGCAGCCAGGGCGCAGAACGATCTGTCCATAGCATTGCCCTGGGGGGCGATAACAGCGCCTGTTTCGGGCTGTGGCCTTACTGCTACCGAGAATGTAACGGTGAGTATATTTAATTTTGGCAGCACACTTCCTGCGGGCACAGCCTTCAATGTGAGCTATGTAATAAATGCCGGGGCACCAGTTACGGAATTGGTGGTGCTGGGCAGCCCGCTTACCTCTAACAGCAGGTTTACCTATACGTTTGTAACCCAGGCCAATTTATCTGTGCCCGGCTCCTATACATTTGATGCTACCGTATCACTTGCCGGCGATATTAGTCCGGCCAACGATGCATTCAGCGGCTACCTTGTAACGAATGCGGCATCTTCTGTGGGCGGAACGGTTAGCGGAACTACAACGGTGCCGAGCGGAAACAATAGTGGAGCAGTTACGCTGACAGGTAATATAGGGCAGGTGGAGCGCTGGGAATTAAGCCGCGATGGCGGCACTACCTGGTTGTGGGTATCGAATACAACTACAAGCCAGGGATATCTTAACCTTACCCAAACGACGATGTACCGGGCAAGGCTGAAGAGCGGCGCTTGCTCGTTTGCCTATTCATCGCCTGCGGCTATAACTGTTTCTGCCCCATTACCCCTCGGCCTGACCGGGGTGACTGCGGTGAATATGGGTAACCGGAATAAGATAGAATGGAGCGTTAGCGACCAGTCGGACTTGCTGAGTTACCAGGTCGAGAGATCTGCTGATGGTAAAATTTTTGAAGGGCTGGAGGTGATCGGGGCAAAGAATAAATCAATGATCTATGAAACGTACGACAACAGTCCAATTAGGGGCGTGAATTATTACCGCATTAAAATGGCCGACAGGGATGGTTCTTACACTTATTCTAAGGTGGTTAGTGCCATAATGGATGGCAGTAATGCTTTTGTTATCAATGCTTATCCAAACCCGGCAAGCGACCGAGTGAATATTGATATAAATGGTGCGGCAAGCGGTACATTGGTACTGACTGATATCGTTGGCGCGGAGCAAACTTCCACGGTCTTTTCCGGGGGGCATACTGAGATCAACATTGCGACCTTGCCTGCGGGCGTCTATTTTCTGGAATGCAGCAACGGGGTCTCCGCCAAAACGATCAAACTAATAAAGTACTAGCTAATAAATGAGCATATTATTTTTTTTGGATTCGTTCCCTGCCGGGTGTAGTTTAAATATCGGAAATGAGCCTTTTTCAATGTCAATTGATTCCTTCCCAGGGCGCTAATCCGTTGAGGTCCGCATATCGTTTTACCACCATCATTACATATCGCTTCAGGTAGGTCTCATTCAGGAATACATTCGACCAGTTATCGAAACGACTGCACTGTATGCCGAGGTAGAAAAAGTACATGGCAAGGCCCAGCATAGGCAGGATGCGTTGCTCTTCGGCTGATAAGGGTGTTATCGAATTGTAGCCGCGCAGGAAGCTTTCTGTTTTGAGTTTGCATTCGGTCTCGTCCCTTTCTACATTTTGCAGTTGCAGGATATAGTAAGCCACATCGAGGCAAAGCCAGCCATTGCCGCAGAAGTCGAAATCGAAGAGGGTGATCTTGTTTTCCTTGTCTATGTTCATATTGTCGAACCAGATATCCATGTGCACAGCGCCGTTTCGCAGTTGGCTGGTATCTATTTGATCAAATTCAGTGAGCAGGTATTGCTGCGCTTTTTTCATGAAGTCCATTTCTGCGCTGTCACCGGGGAGGAAGTTCTTTATTTCTTCAAAGGGTTCAATGAATAGCTTGGCGGCCGAATACTGAACGCGATCGATGGCGAAATTTTCTGTGGCTTTGTGCATTTGTCCCATAATCGCTCCGGCTGCGTAATGCAGGTCGGGGGTATAGTTGTGTTGCTTCTCGCCTTCGGCATTGGAAAAAAGCACAGCATAACGCAGGCCTTCGGGAGCATTTAGTTCCTGTATTAAATTGCCGTCCTTATCGGGCAATGGCTGTGAGAGGGATATACCACTTTCCGAGAGGTGCTTAATGAGTCTTAATTCTTCGGCTATCTCCTGCTGGTGCGCCAGTTAAGGCTGTAGACCCGGAAGATGAGGCTGCCGGTAGATGTGGTCGCCTTGTACGTGTCGTTTACACCTGCTTTTATGATGCGGCAGTTGACGCCATCAAGTGAGTACCGCTGCTGTATGAACTGGGCAAGGTGGCTTGCTGAAAGAGTAGAATTGCTGACCGGGAACTGTGACATGGGTTGAAAATACAGATAAAAATGCTTTGGAGGGAAATGGCGTGTGTTGCAAGGTACAGCTCATCTTACCAATGTCACATCGCCTTTCAGCACCCGCATGTTTTGTTCGTTGATGATGGTGCCTGAAGCCGCATTAAGCCGGGAGCTGTAAACGAGCTCGTAAAAGTAGGTGCCTGTTTCCTGGCCAGCCCCGTTCCACTTGCGGGTACGCTCGGCGGTCTCGAATACCTTCTGACCCCAGCGGTTAAAAATGCGGAACTTGTAATAGGCCGGGGCGCGCGGGCAGTCCACTACCGGCCCGAAGGCATCATTTATACCATCGTTGTTGGGTGAAAAAGCGTTCGGGAAAGCGATATTACAGTTACAGTTATCGGAGCCGATATTGATGCTGTCTGTTTTTTTACAACCCTCTTTATTTACTGTAGCCCAGTAAAGACCGGGTATGGATATGTTCCTGTCCTGCAGCCGGAAGCCGTCCTGCCAGAGATAGGAGGCATTGTCGACCGGTATATGCAGGGATATGTATTCGCCGCTGCAGAGTGCAGTATCCGGGCCGATAGAAAAATTGAAGTCCTGTTCCTTTATTACGAAGGTATCTATGCCCAAGGTATTGCAGTCCATAATGGTCTGTACCCAATATGTTCCTGCTGCCGCTATAGCACGTGTGCTGTCGCTGCTGCCATTGTCCCAGTAGTATGCTATACGGCCGGCAGGCGCCCGGAGTGTTATGGGTGTATTGCCTGTGCAAAAGGAGCTATCGCTGCGCACTACCTGCTTATTCGTAAAGACAGGAACATACTCCATCGTGAGCTGCGTGCGCGTGTTGCCCCATGGACGGGTACTGGTACCGAGCGTAAAACCGCAGGAAGCGGCGGGCGCATCGGGATAGTTGATACAGGCTATGTCCTGGTAAAAATCGGTGAGCACTCCGTATAGTTTGCCGTCGGGGCCGATGCGTGTATCGCAGGCATTGTGCGTGGCAGGGTCAAGAGCGGAGATGAGGGTGAGCGACTGACGTATCGCATTGCTGTCGGGCAAGCTGAGGTCAACCTGCGAAAGAGAAATATTGGCAAGGTAAAGTTTAGTGTTGGACGGCGAGAAACAGGAGCTGAAGTACAAATTGCTGCTGAGCACAAAAGGAGCCGAGACGATACCTGTGTTAGCATCGAAGTTGTAAAGCACTGCGCCGCCGCCATTGAAGCCGGGTACGTTGCAGATGCATATTTTTTTCCTGTCGGGGGAAACTTTTATAGAGCTGAAGTAGTAAGGTGAAATTTGTACCTGTGAACTGTCAAAACGACCAATGGCGGAAATGACGGGTTGCGGGCTTATGCCCGAAGCCGATATCTCGTACACTTTAAACTTGTTGTCAGCTATATTGTGCAATACCAACCAAATGTTGCAGTTATTGCCTCTTACAGCCACCATAGCTTCCGAAAAGCCGGAATCGATGATTATGTGTTTCTTACCCGGCACTACATTGCCCAGGCCATTGGCAAGCCTCATGTCAACCACTGAATAAGACAATACCGAGCCGTAGGGACTAAAGTTATCTATGCCGGACAGGCTGAAGACATAATATTGGTTCAGCGTATTGATGACCGGTACAATCGCGGAACCCCTATAGGCATCGTAAGGGGATTTGGTGTGGGTAAGACCATAGCCGTCCGGCATTGGGTGGTGCTCCCTGTTCCATATGGTATCCGGTGCCGAATAGAAGAGTAAATTGCCGGCAGCATCGCATACTGATGCGCAACCACCTTCGCTGAGCATATGTGTTTCGAATGCTACTGGCTGGCCACTGCTAAAGTCGAGACCGCAATGATTCCCGAATGCCCAGACATTATTTTCTTTAGCATCGTTCTGCGCCCTGGCAGTAATAAACAAACTTAATCCCCAAAGGAAGAAGCATAGTTTTTGCATGGGTAAATTTAGTAAACATATAAATACAAGTCCGCCCGGTATAGTATGCAAACTGTCATAAAATGTGGATATCCTTATTTGGAATCGCCTCCTTCGGGGCTGTATATTGCGAGCTTGCCGGCATTTTTTTGTCGGCATAAGTTCTTTGTTTATTGCGAGGCCGGGTAACAAAATGGCCACTGGAAGTAGACCGGGTGCGGATCGGCAATTTTCGGGTGCATATCGGGTGTGCAATCCACATTAGGTATGGCTTGTAAGATGCTGATAATCAAAAAAGAGGATTAAAAAATGTTGATAAGTCACTTCCGGTTTTTAAATTATGCTGAAACCGGAAGTCCTACCGGCTGAACAGGGGTAGGGGAATCAATAATGATTTTATAGCTTTAGTCTAAATAGGTATAAAAATGCAGGAACAGGTTTTTATTTGTGAGGAGGCGCTCATTGATGAACGATTGGGCAAGCTGAAGTTTGCAGGGTTTAGAGACGATGTTGAGGACTACCTTGATCCGGAGACCGGCACCAGCTGGGAACTCACCCTTTACACCAGCGAAGTGCTGCAAAAAAATATCCGCCTGCTGCAGGCGATGCCCCGACCCGGTACTGCCGATCTGATCAATATCGCGCTATCCTCGGATAGTGAGGATACGGTCTCCGGCGCATCGATGGAACTGTGTTTTAGAGAACAGGGCAATAACGAGCAGTACAGAGAAGAGTTGCTCGCCGGCCTGGAACGATGTGCGGCTAACGGAGAACTGAGCGACAAGGATAAAAGGCGTATTCAGCTGGTCATCTTCGATGCGGGCCTGTTTTCGTCCGCCAACATAAGGCCGGTGGTGGGGAAGCATTATACCGAGATATATGCTGATGCTGCTTTTTTTAAGGATATAGCGGAGCGAAGTAAGAAGCTGCTGGAACTGCTGGAATGAAAGGCTTTTTGGTTCCATGATCGCCGGGGTGGCAGATATGTGACAAGAATGGTGCACACATGCCCCTTCATTATAATGACCAAACAATTACAGAGGCACCGCGCCAGGCTTGCTATATTTGTTACGTTTAATCAAATGCCCGTGAAAGGAAGGCTGTGCATATTGTTCGCTGTTATTGTCGCTGCAAACCTCTGCTCTTGCAGGAAACATTCTGTACTGCAACCATCATCCGGCACCATTACCCTGCTTGACTCTGTACATATACATAGTGATGGGGGCAGCAACAGCCGGGTCTACAAGTTCTTTTACGATGCAGATGGCTATGTGGTGAAGATACATGCCTATGAGATCTCCGCCTTTAGCTATTATCTTAGTACCGACTCGCTGGTGTACGATGCTGCACACAAATTGCAAACGATGTATACAATTAATGTGAACGGGATTAGCCAGGATGATTTCCTGTATGATGGGCAGGGGCAGCTTACCAAGGTAAACTTCAGGCCACAGCAGCAAAGTGTGAGCAATTACGTACTGCTTACCTACTACGCAGGACATAAGATAGCTGCAATGGCTAACTATGTTAATAATACCCTGGACTCGGAGATAAGCTATACATATAGCCCGGACGGAAATTTATTAACTGAAGCGGATACAGGAATTGTAAGCCGGACTAGTAGGCATTACACATATGATGCCTACGATAATAAATCCAACTTCAGCCAGCTGTTGACAGGTTTGAATGTTTTCATTTTGCCCGGTGAGCTTTTCCCGATGGCAGCGGCAAATAATATCTTAAAAAAGACATATGCTGACAGCGGCAAAGTATATAACTATACTTATGACTATAACAACAAAGGACTGCCCGTGAAAAGGACTATGAACAGCACAGGACTTAGTAAAGTGACCACCGAGTTCTTTTATGTTGAGGCTCCTATCGTCCTGAAAAAATAGAAGAAGCCCTGCATGTTGCAAGGCTTCTGAATTCTATTTATAACCCGGAGTTATTATTGTGCTGATGAATTCGATTGGTTAACTACATTCATTACTTCGTCATAGTTTCTCCAATTGGTGTTGGGGTGTGCTTGTTTTTGAGCTGCTGTTATAGCAACGACTTTGAACGTAGCAGAAGTAGGAAGGTAAGTATCCAAAAGGTCTTCTTCAGAGAAATATACCCGGACGGTGCCCACATTATACACAAAATAATAGCTAATAGAGATGCCCGTGGTAGAATAGTCGGTGTAGGGGAGTGCTATCCAGCCGCCTGCACCATTGCTCATATATACCATTACGGCGCCATTATCCACTACGTTTTGTGTGATGTCGGCATCGGTCATGTCGGCGGTGCCATAGCCAGTGGAAGAGTTGAATGCAAAGTTAACCGTGACTGTGCCTCCCCTTACATTGGCATCCTGGCCGTTATATCCTGCAGGTCCCTGTGGTCCTTGCGGCCCTTGCGGCCCTTGTTTTTTACAACTTGTTGCTATCAGCGCCAGCATTACTGCGGCTAGTGTGATGATCCTTTTCATTTGTATTGTTTGAGAATTTAGTGATTAAATGTATTGAGTAACATTGATACACTATTCAAAAAGGATGCCAGTAATTCTAAGAAGGTCATTTACTCCTAAAATAGTCAAAACTGAGTTTGCTTATTTCGGCTATAATGCGCTCCCCACGGCTTACCCCGCCTGTGTAATTAGAGAAACAAACTACTATGGCGTATTGCCGGCCATCGGGAAGCGTTATGATGCCCACATCATTGGTTGCGGCGGTGATACCCTTACCGTTGGTGTTGGAGGTGCCCGTCTTATGAGCTACAGGCGTGTTAGCGGGTAATAGTCCCTTTAGCCTGTTTGGCGAGTTCTCACTTTCGGTCATGAGTTTCAGCAGAAGGTCATTACTGGCTTTTGACAGCAACCTGCCTTCATAAAGAATACGGAGCAATTGGAGGATAGCAGCAGGCTCGCACCAGTTAGTATACTGCACAGCCCAGGCTTTTTTCATTTCGGCTTCGGTGGCTGCTATGGCGATGTCCTTCACTCCTATGCCATGGATATATTTGTTGACCACTGCGGTGCCGCCGGCCAGGCGAAACAAAATATCACAGGCATTGTTATCGCTTATTGATACGGCGTATCGTAGTAGTGAAGCGAGGGTAATGTCAAAATCGCGATTTGGAAAATCTCTCAGCAAGGGTCCCCATGTGTTAGGGTCAAGGCTGCCTTTGGGAATATGAACCAATTGCCCGAGGCTTAGCATGCCTTTATCAACTTTATCGAGTACTGCTATCGCCAGGGGCAGCTTGTAAACGCTTTGCATAGGGAAATGCGTATTCCTATTAATAATAAGACTTTCGTTAAAATTCAAGCCCATGATCCCAATACCCAATGTGCCCCCTGATGTGTCGATGACCTTTTGCAGGCTATTGCGGAGTTCAGATATTTGAGTTTGGGAAAATGCAGTTTGAGACAATTGCAGGACAAGTGCCAATTGAAATAAGAAAACGAGTCGTGAAAATTTCATGCTTAAATAATATGGTCCGGTTAAGTTACGATTTGTAGCATTTCCGCTATAACCGGGACCGCATATATCGGTTGCGCTGTTTGGGTTTTAGAATATTTATTATATTTTGTTGGAGTATTATATCATTCAACTGCTTAAACATGAATTCATGAAAAAATATATTGCCGAACTGATAGGAACATTCTCACTCGTACTATTTGGCTGCGGTGCGGCGGTAGTATCAGGCATTTCAACTGCGCCCGCCGGAATAGGTTTGCTGGGCATATCACTTGCCTTCGGGCTGGCTGTAGTGGTGATGGCTTATGCTATAGGGCCTATCTCGGGCTGTCATATTAACCCGGCAATTACCATCTCTATGCTGGTGGCCAGGAAAATAAACCCGGGGCATGCAGCGGGATACATCGTAGCCCAGCTTATAGGCGCTACCATTGCTTCGTTCACGTTGTATACTATCCTGAAAGGAGCTCCGGGTTTCAAGATGGGCGACTGGGCGTTGGGTGCTAACGGATGGGGTGAGGGGTATTTGGGCGGTTATTCAACCACTTCTGCTTTTATTACGGAGGCGCTGCTTACGTTCTTATTTATGTTCGTGATCTTCGGCACTACATCCCGTCATGGCGATTCCACCATGGCAGGCCTTGCCATCGGGCTTACCCTGGTATTGATACATCTTGTAGCCATACCTATAACCGGCACATCAGTAAATCCTGCACGTAGCTTTGGCCCTGCAATAATAGGTGGGGGCAAAGCCATGGAACAATTGTGGCTGTTCCTGACTGCACCGACAGTTGGTGGAATTGTAGCGGCGTTGGTATGGAGAGGCCTATTTGAGACCAAAGAAGAAGAGTACAAATAAGTTCTCTATTGTAAAATAATATTACTCTCCATGATATGCTCCATAGCAAGGCTTATATCCTTGTCCAGGTCGGCCTTGGTAGGGGCTTTATCGTTGTACATATACCCCGGCCAATATGATTCGTTGTAAGCGATCTTTGTTTTCCGTGTGCGACTATCGTAGCTGATACGATAGATATTCTGGTCGGCGCGGTAACTAACATTATATTCGGTGGTAGGCGGTTTGCGGTGATTTTTTCCGGGTTTCACCGTGCAGTTAATATCGATCAGCACCTGGGTAGGGGCGCCTATAACCTTTGATTTGTAGGAGGTCCATGTGCGTAAAGTACATTGGGTATCGCCGGGTGTAGTTTTCCTGAGGCCCGCTACATAGAGTGCTACCATTTTTTGCGAGGCCTTGTCTACTTTTTTTGAGATGCTGTCGGGGACATTAGTGGCATATTGGTAGTGAACCTTTATTTTCTTCTGGCTCTTTTTCAGGTTTTTTGAGGTGGAAGATTTGCCGGCCATTGCTATTGTTTTAGGTGCAGTAGCAGCTACCTGGGCCGAGGATATCGTACTGAATAAAGGCAGCATAAATGCGCACAAGAGTAATTTTCCTTTCATAAACATTAGTATTATGGTTGCCAGATACGTTTCAGAAAAGTAAAAGCACAAAATTCATGCCTTGAAGCATTTCCCCATTGCGTATTTAACATAACAAATAAGGCTGTAATCACATTACAGCCTTATTTACGCTAAGTCGTTAACAAATTAGCTCCTAGTCGCGACGATCTTCTGTCTCTTCTTCTGATTCTTCTTCGGTCGATGAAGAATCTTCTTCACGTTCCTGCTCGAGTGGTGCAGTAGAAGTATTTTGCCTTGTAGGCTCGTTGGTTCCCTGCTGTTGTTGCTGGTTAGTCTGATTTTCTTCGCGGCGCTGGCCAGGTGTGTTCGTTTCCATGTTTATATTGTTTTTAGTGCCTGAACGGGGATAAATATTATGCCAGCAAGCATGGCTGGCATAATATTTTAAAGATTTAACAAAAAGCAAAAATTATGGGACTTTTTGTATGTTTACTATTAGGTATGTGCTCGGGTTGGATAACTAAATCGCTGCACCCAAAACTGAAGGGCCTTAGCTACAAGACCGTGTTGCTCATCGGTTCGCTGGGCGGTTTCGCAGGCTGCACCATTATGAAATGGGGGGGTGTGGATGCAGTTGGGAAAGTGAACTTAATAAGCCTGCTGCTGTCTATTCTTATAGGTGCGATCTGTACTTTTGTGTGGATAGTAAGAAGCCACGACGCTTTGTCACTTGAGGAAGATTAATATTGCCCGCTGGGTTTGCGCGCATATAGTTGCGCCCAGGCATCGTGAAAGTACTTTTCTTTTACCAGGCTATAGGCTGTATCAAGGTCGCAACGTTTCTCCTCAGCTAGTTGAGGGTCGCCATGCGCACCCACTATCCAAAATGTATCTACCTTAATGCAGCCGGCAAGTATGGTGTCCACCCATTTTTCCTTGCTGCCTTCCAAAACATTCCCTGTATACTTGTACTTTTTGCGATAATATATCTGTTGCCATGCGCAGCGGTCATTGATGCAAAGCAATGTTTTGTTGCCTGAAGCCATATACTCTGTCATTTCCCTGAACTGGGTGTAACGTACGCTGTAATACTTTTTTACGAAGAAGATATCTGAGAGGGATATTAATAGGGCTATCGTCAGCAATGCGTTACGGATCTTACTATTCTTTATCAACTCAAAGCCATAAGCTATGGCTAAAATGTATGAGGGGATCACAATAATGGTATAGCGCGACACCATCATAGGAACTACAAGGACCGAGCGTACATAGGGTATAAGGTAAGCAAAGAATATACTGACAAAAACAAAAACGAGGCTAAGGTTAAGCGGATCGTAGGCGAGGCCCTGTAGCCTGAACTTTCTAATTGCATACCAGGCATAGTACAGGAGCACCGGGCTGAATACGAAGATGGCATTGGCGAAGTACTCATAATAAAAATCGATAAAGAAGGTGGGTTTAGGCTTTGTTACCCAAAACGAGCCTGTATCTGTAAGGCCCCCCACAAACGAGAGCAGTGGCAAACTTAATAAACAAATAATAGCGGCAGAAAAGATATAAAGCACCAGGAGTCGGCTACGCTTGTTGTTATCTACGCCGGCGAGGAAAATAATACACAATATCGCCTGGCAACATAAGAGCATAAAGCTGAAGTAGTGAGTGTATACCAGCAGGGTTGTGCTAATTACATAATACAGTGCATCGCTCTTCCTCAAGTGCTTGAATACCCTTATAAAAAAGAGGTAGGAGAGGGTGGCGAACAGCCAAAAAAGGGTGTAGCCGCGCGCCTCCTGGGAGTGATCGAGGTTAAATATGTTGACACAGGTAAAAGCCGCGGCTATAAGGCCGAGTCGCTCATTTAATATCTCCTTGCCCAAACGATATATTGCCCAGCAGCATAGGGTGCCTGCGATGGCGGGGAGAATACGTGCTACCCATTCCGTATACCCAAAGCAGGTAAAAAGCAGCCGCTCGAGTACAAAAAATAAGGGCGGGTGCTGATCGCAGCATTTAAGAATGCGAAATAATTCAGACCAGGGCGCATAGGGGTCCGAGATGTTCATAGTATGCAGCTCATCAAGCCAAAGGCTTTGCCGGGTAAGGGCAATAAGCCTGAACAATGCTGCCGCCAGCATGATGAGTGCGAGTATGGCTTTGTTGTTTATCTTTTTTGTACCCGTAGTTTGCATCTGTGTCCGAAAAGTAATGTAAATAATATTCTGCCCAGGGCTAAAAAATATACCACTTTCCGCCCGGGCCTGCCTGCGCTTTAATTTGTACCGTATGTTTTGGCAATAGTAGCATGCGTTCGGCCGACCAGTGCATTGCCTGCAGTGGTCTTTATTATCACCTGGCGTGTGGTAGCGTCTGTTTTTTTAACATGTATTGTATATGAATTGCCGGCAGTGCTATTGCCTGAATCTATTTTTTTTGTGCCTTTACCTTTTGTGGCTATGCCTGCATACAATGCACGCAGGTTACCCGGTACTTCAACACTTTCTGAATTGGTCTCAATGCGTGCAATGCCTGCAATACCTTCCAGGTTTTCGACAGGAGTAGCGCCGATCGCCTCAAAATGGCCGCCGCATAAAAAGTGGGCGGGAGTAGGCGACTTGTGGGCTTGTGAAGAGTATACTCCGTAAAACCCATCGGCCGGATCTATTTTTGTTATCTGCCGGGCGATAGAAATACCGTATTTGAACTTCGGGTTTGGAGTATTGTGCAAGTCGCCGACTTTTAAAAGGGGAGTCTCGTCTTTATTAATGCAAGCCCTGGTATGCAATTGCGCAAATGTGAGACCTGTATACAGCATGCAGGGTAAGCAAAGGGATATCTTAAAAAAATTGCGGGCTGGTAAAAACAGATCGGGCATAAAAACATAAAATTGTGGTCTGTGTATAAAGATAATTGCCGGCCATACATTCTTCGGCATGGTTGTGCTCAACAAGGAAAGATACCGTTTCAGGTCGTAAAAATGCGGGTTTAAAAGAAAAAGGACAAGTTGAATAACTTGTCCTTTCCTGATCGTCTTGCGGCAATGAGTTATTGCTTCATCACCTTTATGATGCTGTTATAATCTTTGTTGGTGTATTTAACGAAGTATAAGGTTGCAGGCAGGTTGCTCATGTCTATCACTGCGCTGTTATCGGTAACCGGCATGTTGGCTATTAGCCTGCCGTCAAGGCCCGATAGTGTAAGCGTGGCATTGTCATAAACAGCACCTGTTATGGTTATAGTGATCTTATCGCTTGTTGGGTTGGGACTGCAAATAACGGTGGTACCGTCACTGTTTACATTGCTGACATTTGTAGGGTGCTGGCCCGGTGTGTGGAACATGATCGTTACCCATGTAGATGTATCACCATTAATACATATGCAGCGTATATGGAAATAGTAGTCTGTGCCGGTCCAGAGATTGGCAAAACTCATGGAAGTATTGGTGGTCATATTGCCCATGCCGGTTGGGTCGGCAGGGTTGCGGTCGAGTACCCAAAAGTATTCTGCCGCAGTAGGTGCAGTCCAGTGAATAGAAGCATAAGGGCCAACCGGTGTTTCATTAACAGTAGCGGTAACCGTGGGATAAGGGCAGCTGGCGGTTACAAAAGATATAGTAGTCCATGCAGAGGTGTCGCCATTGGCGCAGATGGAGCGCACATGGAAATAATAGGTTAGGTTTGAGACCAGGCTTGCGAAACTTTTGACCGTATCGGTGGTAGCATTGCCCATTACGGCAGGATCGGTGGCAGTGGTGTCAAGCACCCAAAAATACTGGGTGGCGCCCGGCGTTGACCAGTGCAATATAGCGTAGGGGCTTACCTGTGTAAAGCTGACGGTAGCATAACCTGCAGGCGATGCGCAATCTGAAAGGTGAGCAGTGGTAAAGGATATTGTTACCCATGTATTAGTTGAATCACAGAGTGCGCGCACATGGAAATAATAAGTAGAATCGTGTTGGAGTCCTGTTGCAGTAAATGAATCTGTAAAAATGGTATCGCCTGCCGTGAGGGGGGTGGCTGCGCTTGAATCGATCACCACGACGTAAGAGGTAGCAGAATCTATCCAATTGAAAGTAGCACCGTCTGTAGTGATGTTAGAAACAGCGAGGTTGACAGGTGTACCGCAGGGGCCGGGACTGAAGGCCGCTGCTGACGCAATAATATTGTACCACAAGTTAAGGCCTTGTGCCGATGGAGCCCAATAATTAGGCTGGGTACAGCCACCGAAAAACACTATGCCTGATCCCCAGTTTTTATAAGCCAGCACAGACAATGAATCAGGGGTAGCTGATGTATCATATAATAAGCTGGTGAGCCCCGTCCCTGTAATATACCCGTGGGCAAAAGAGTTACCTGTATAAGCAGTGGACGTTGGCACGTAAGGCCCGGCAAATATTGGATCGGAAGGAACTGTTGTTGATACAGCTGCAGCAAAGTTGGGGTACATTAAGGTTGTACCGCCAAATCCCCAATCCTGGTTGCTTCCATAGTTGGGGGCGGCATTGATGAATAGCCTGCCACCTGTATTTACCCAGTTTTCTATAATTGCCTGGTTGGTGGTAAAGAAGGCCGGCAGGCCAACATTACCATCGCTTCCTTCCAGCATTACAAAGCTGGTACCAGCAGTAAAGATGGTAGCCGCCGGCGTTGAGAATGTGCCCTGGCTCCAATTGCCTGCGCCAAAGACATTATCCATAGCGGTGATGTTGGTATTTTGTCCCCATGGGTTTGCATCTACCACATACCATGCGCCTGCAAACGCGCAACTAAAAGAAAAAACAAAGGCAATTGAAAGCAGGTAAAGCTTTTTCAACATAAAACCGGATTTTACTATTCTTAAAATGATGGCCGTCTCTCTTAATATCCACGCGCAGCAGGCTCAAATATAATATTTATGGGCTTATTTTCATATTATTTAATAAAAATACAATATGACATATTTTGATAAGATGGCAATGGAAGTAAACGGTTAAAAAAATCTGATTAACTTAGTACCCTAAAGTGCAATTATGAAACAAACTAAATACGCATTGCTTGTTTTTTCTGTGGCCTTATGCTTTAGTTCCTGTAACAAGGATTATACATGCCGTTGTACCGGTGGCATAGCTAAATCGGGGCATGATGTATACTTTCAGAATATTAGCTACAGCAAGGCAAAAAATGATTGCAAAAATTACAGCGATCCTTTTAAAGGGCCTGATGCTGTAAGCTGTGAACTTCTGACAGACAAATAGTTGTGTACTTTTCTAAACAAGGATGGGGGTGATGATGGGAAACATTTTTAAGCTTTTTTTTAAAAAACCACTTCACCGCTTTGTTGTCTTAATACTACTCATCTTTATTTTTTCTCCTTTAAGGGAGTTGAAGGCGCAGGGTGACAAAAAAACACCGCGCATCCTTATTGTGCTCGACGAATCGTCGAGCATGACCTTGCCTTGGGTACAAAGCAAACTCCGGTCCACTGCCGCCAAAGAGCTGATAATGGCTATAATGGATAGCGTATACAGTGTGAACATACAGGTGGAATTTGCACTCCGCGCATTTGGGGAACAGCACATCGTTAAGGAGAATAACTGTACCGATACCAAGCTGGAAGTAATGTTCAGCCAAAAGAACAAGACCCAGATGGCCCTGCGCCTGGATGATCTGCAGCAGCTAGGCGTTACCCCTATAGCCTATTCACTCAAAGAGGCAGCGGAGTTTGACATGGACGACCAGTACATGTATTACTATGGCCTCATACTCATTACTGATGGTGAAGAAAGCTGTGACGGCAATATATGTGATGTGGTAAAGAATTTCCTGAGTAAAAAGATCAATTACAAGCCCTATATCATCAATCTTACGGATAACCCTAAGCTCAGAGACGCCTACGATTGCATGGGCAGTTACCTGCAAACCACTACCCAGTCTGACATACCCAAGGCTGCCGGTATCATAAAAGAAGCCTTCAAGCCCGAGCTAACCAAAATAGTAAAAAAGGAGCGGCCCGTTGTGGTTGCAAAACCAGAGCCCAAAAGGATAAAAATACCTGATGTCTATGTGGACATGCCCGAACAGGTAGTGATATACAATAAGCTGAACGCGCTTAAAAGGACAAGGCTGGCAGAACTGGAGCCCGAGCGTGTAAGGGTGAGAGTGGTGATGCCTAATACCGCAGTGTTCAAGCCGGAGGCCAACCTTAGCAGCGTGTTACAGCCATTAAAAAGGCTGCAGCTTTCCGAACCTGAACCTGACAGAGTGAGGGTAAAGATAGTGTCACCTGATCCTGTGGTATATAACCCGGGTGCACCCCGCATTGCTGAATTAAAGCAATTGAAAAGATCCCCGATAACAGAACCGGAGCCTGAAAGAAAAAGGATAGTACTTGCAACACCCGATGTTGCCGTGTATAAACCGGAGATAAGTTTTCCTGCAATACCTGTACATCAACTCAAAAGGTCGCTTGTCACGGAACTGGAACCTGAACGGAAAAGAATAGTGATCGCAACACCCGATGTTGCAGTGTATAAACCTGGGATAAACATACCTGCCATACCCGTACAGCAATTAAGAAGGGCATCCCTGGCCGAACAGGAACCCGAAAGGCTAAGAATAAAGGTCGTTGAACCTGTAGTTGCGATCTTTGACCCTGAGCTAAACATCCCGCCGATAACTATGCAGTCCACCAGGAGAATATTGCCGGACAATATTGAGCCTGAAAGAACAAGGCTAAACCTTGCGACGCCGGAAGTAGCTATCTATAAGCCGGAAGTGAATATTCCCGCGATACCTGTGCGGAATATGCCTCCCCCGGTAGTGGCTGAAATGGAACAGGACAAGCTAAAATTTGCAACACCTGAGGTGAACGTAATGCAATTGGCATCCCTTGGCCCCATTAAGATGCTGAATATGAAGCGCCCCCGAATAGATATTACGGGCGAACAGGTGAGGCTGAGCCAGCCATATGGGGTATGTGTAGACAATGAGGGTAACATTTACATATCGGATAATGGCAATAACCGTATTCGTAAAGTGAATACTGCAGGGATCATCAGCACTATTGCCGGTACAGGGGTGGGAGCGTACGAGCGGGATGGTGTACCTGCTATATCGACCCCGATCTTCAAACCGCGGGGGATCTTTGTTGATGATGAAGGCAATATCTTCTTTAGCGACAGGAACAACCACAGGGTACGAAGGATAGACCGCAACGGCATTATCAGTACCGTTGCCGGTACGGGGGTACAAGGGTTCACGAGTGATAGTGGGGTAGCAGTGAAAATGGACCTGTATATGCCCTCCTACCTGGTAAAGAACGATAAAGGTGAACTGTTTCTGTCGGACAGCGGACGCCTGTGGAAAATAGACAGGAGTGGCATTATGACCATAATTGCGGGCAATGGTTATTCGTATACGGCGCATGAGGCCGACGCAAATTACGTGAGGATCGTAGGCGACAACGGGCCGGCAAAAGCTGCATTTCTTTTCCGCCCCAGGGGCATAGTAGTAGACCCTGAAGGCAATATGTACATTGCAGACAGGGGGCATTTTCGCATCAGGAAAATAGATCCGAACGGTAAGATCACTACTGCTGTAGGAACGGGGGAGTATGGTTTCCAGGGAGATGGCGCGCGTGCTAAAATGGCAAAGCTCAATGAATTGAATGACATGGTTCTTGCTGAGGACGGCACCTTATATTTTACCGATGGTAACATGGTGAGGAGACTAAATACTGATGGAAGAATTTATATTGTTGCCGGCACAGGCAGAGATGGCTATACAGGGGACGGAGGGCCGGCAACTGAAGCTACCTTATCAATTCCTGTAAGCCTGGCGCTGGACAAACTGGGCAACTTGTATATAGCGGAAGCCTGGAACCATGTTATCAGAAAGGTAGATACAAAGGGCATTATCAGCACCGTAGCAGGTTGCGGCAAGGAAGGCTTTATGGGTGACGGCTTACCCGCTGCTACAGGAGCGGGAGGAAAATAGGGACATCCTTTTCAGCCTGTTTCTTGCTTTGTCGATCGATGAAAACAGCGCCCGGATAGTGCTGCTCTTTTTTGAATATTGCGATCTTATTGAAGTACCAGTTTCGTAAAATTGTTTTCCTTTCCTTCGTTCACCGATACGAAGTAGGTGCCTTTCGCAAGAGCGCTGAGGTCTACGTAGGAACCCAGGTCGCTGGAGACTACGGATTGTTGATATGCCAGTTGCCCCATTGCATCAAACACCTTCAGGCTTGTGGCATTGCGTACATAGATACCGCCTGTTGAGGGATTAGGGTAGACAATCTCGCCGGTCAGCGCGGTCGGTATCGTACTTACATCGGTCGGCGAAAGTACTGTGACAGTGCCGTCATATTGATGAACTCCGTCGTTTAAAAGAGAAGCATAGCTATCCATCTGGTAGCCATCGCCCGGCCAGGGGTTCATGTAGTACACATTGCCGCCGCTTACACCTGTGCCTACTACAAAATGGCCGCCATTGGGGATGGGTAACCATGACCAGTGGAATATCATCAGGTGGTTATGCGCAACGTTGTTCTGGATAGTGCTCAATGAGAGTGCATTGTTTGCAGTGCCGCAATTAATATTGCCAAAATGATGCAGGATATCCGTCATGCTCCCGCTATAGCCCCAGTCATAGTTTGGCTGGTTGCAGCCTTGTGTTGCATCCACACAGCAGTTTACCGTGCCGAAGTTTATTATGGTGCTTGCCGTGCGGGCGTATTCGGCCACGTCGCACTGAGTTACAGGGAACCCATAATAATTAAGCATGCAGGTAGTGCAACCCGACCAGCACCATTGGTCATGTTCCTGGCTTATGAGGGGCACATTTAACTGCTGCGCCTTTATATTGTAGCTGCCCAGCAGTATTAAAGCTATAGTTATGTACTTCTTCATGCAGTTAATTTTTTACGTTGTGCAAAGCGTCCTTTATAACAGGCAATACCTGCGAGAGCGATAGCGGGCCTGAATTATATCTATTAAGCATGGGCATTGACATTGTAGCAGAGTACAGCGGGTAAAACTTAGCATCGGTAAATGATTCGCCAAAAGCCTCTACAAAGAAATCTGCCTCCAACGGGTATATGCGAAGCAGGTAGAATTGATGTTCCGGATTGGAGCTTTCGCTTTTCCTTTGCAGTTCGGCTGCCAGCACAGCGCTGCCCATGCCGAAGGCCTCATAGGCGCCATTTTGGCTCGATATCTTCAGCAACATTCTCTGCTGGCCGTTTACTATTACAGGCACACGCCACTGGTTCAGCACTACAAACAGATGTCCGTCATCTACTTGCCGGCCATTGTACAGCTCAGTATTCAGCGATAGTAGTTGGTATGGCTTGCCTATCGTGCTTGCCGCAAATTCACTGCGGCTGTTAAAGCCAAATGCCTCAAGCTTGCCGGGGGGTATCTGTGCAAGAAATGATTGTAGCTTTTCTTGCGCAGCCTTCACCACCGGCTCCTCGTTTTGCCCTGTTTGCGAGGTGCTGAAACTGCACAGTAACACTACCGTTGCGGCGAATAATATGACTCTTTGCATACGCTCGATTTTGTACAGTAAATATAGCACTTATTGACAAAATAAATAATAACAAAAAGCTAATTCTGCTGTTATGTGATACGTATGCATTTCTCTTTTATGGTTTTACTTTTTAGTTTTGGTATGTCCAATCATGCCATCCATGAAATATTCAGCAGTAGGTACCCACAACAGGCATTTCGAATTGATAGATGAGCGCAATGTTGCGCACGGCCGCCTCGGCTATACATCATGGTTTTCCATAGCCGCCGAGATAGTGATGAATAACGGGGACAACTATGAGATAGACAAGAACAACATCCTGCATACGTCCGTGCATATCAATAAGAACAGCGCCGAGATGGGCAACATGAAATTCAACTGGAGCGGGCAAATAGTGATAGAGCTGGAAGATGGGAAGACATATATCTTCAAGCATGGCAGCCTGCTGCGTCGCAGGTTCATATTGGTTAACAGTGATGAACGGGAGATCATCATGTTGCAGCCTAGCTTCAACTGGTCGGAACTGAGCTTTAACTACGAGATAGAAGCCGACGAGCACTATCCCGAAAGCAAGAATCCCGCATTCATACTCCTGCTTGTATACTGCAGCAATTTTATACAGCACACAGGAGTAGCTTAGAAATTCAAAAGTGAAAATTCAAAAGTCAATTTGAAGAGCAGCTTGAGGGTAGGTGTTTAAATTCATTTCATACACCTGAACCATACCAATCCTTTGATATGGGAGAGCCGGAAGAATGCGGGCGTCGTGAAGCGAGGCTACAGGCTGGCAGTACAAGGCGAAACGTTATAATATTAACGTGGCTTGAAGCCAAAAAAGACTAAATTGCCTTTGAAACGACCAAAAGCACAACACAGATGAAAAATCTATTTGATCACCAACATAAAGAAGAAGTAATTAGCAGGATAAACGCATTAACCCCTACTACCCAGGGTTTGTGGGGTAAGATGGCGGTAGCACAGATGCTGAAGCACCTTACCATTCCGCTCAACCTGGCACTTACTAATCCAAAACCGGCGAGAAAACCCATAGGTTATATTTTAGGGCCATTGGTTAAAAATGCCGTGATAGGCCCCAAGCCATTTAAGAGAGGCTCATATACTCCTCCCGACTTGCGAATTACCACCACCGAAGACTTCAATATGCAGAAGAACCGCGTATTGGATATGATCAACCGTTTTACGCCAGATAATGTGACCGACACAAGGCACCCTTTCTTTGGTAAGCTAAGCCACGATGAATGGGGCCAAAGCCAATACAAGCATTTTGATCATCACTTGTCGCAGTTTGATGTTTAGCACTAACCGTGGTAGACTCTTGATGCAGTAATTAGGCCGTCTTTTATTTCCAATACCTCAGCCACAAGCATGTCGGGCTCGTTATGCAGGGTGCGAGTATATTCCATAAACACACGCTCTTCGTTTGCCGTCAGGGTATTGACTGTATACTTAAGTGTTGGTAACCTGTCGAAGGCATCCTGCCACCAGGCCCGCAGGGCAGCTTTGCCGTTCACCTTGCCGCCCGTTTCCGGTTGCCTCAGTTTCAGCTTAGGGCTGTAATGTTCGGCATGGTCCTGGTATAGTGCTAACAGCCTTTCAAGGTTATGTTCATTAAACGCTTCGAACCAGCGGCTGGCGATTTTAATATTGTTTTCTTCAGTCGACATTTTTGATTTAATGTAGTGATGAAAATATGACTGAAGTACTGTTTTTTTGATATAAAAAGCCTCAGAAATGTAAATTTAACATATCATAAACTTTGGCTGTTTCGCCTTCATTCAAAAGGCTTGCCGCTTGTTTTATTTGCTTTTTGTGGCAAATGATACTCTTTTGGCGGTAATTGCCTGTGCCTTAATGCCTTTTAACAGGAAAAATATAATAATTTTGGCAAAACTATTTGGATGATAAGAAATCGACTTTTTCAGATTGTTATTGCCTCCTCTCTCTTTTTTACAACATCACAAGCCCAGACAGTAAGTACCGGCCATGAAGCGGCCAGTGCTATTATCAATTTCTCGGATATTGTCCAGGCAGATCTTGCCAATCCACCCGCGATACCCGCCCAGCCTCTTGAAATAGAGAATGAGGATGATGAATCGCGTCCCGAGCATGACCAGTTGCCACCGGCAAATGAGATACACACAAGGGTATCGCCTCAAAATCAAAATCTTAATAATGCCCCCTTACCTTTAATGCCGGTGTCGCCAAACCCTACAGACACCTTCCAGGCCTTCCCGGACAATAATTCATATATACCCCCCGATACCCATGGTGCGGTCGACTCAAATTATGCGGTAACTACCGTGAACTGTAATGTGGTCATACAAACACGTGCAGGTGCTGCCGTGTCTTCTGTATCACTCAACACTTTTTTCAGTGCTGTAAATCCAACGAATGGAACATTTGATCCACGTGTGCATTATGATCCATATAGCAACAGGTGGATACTTGTTTGCGTGGCACATGCCCAGTCAACCACCTCATGCATATTGATAGCAATATCGCAAACCAGCAACCCAACGGGCAGCTGGTATTTGTATAAAGTTACTTCCGATCCCGCGGGTACCTACTGGTTCGACTACCCCGATGTGGGTTTTAATAAAAACTGGATAACAATAACCGGTAACTATTTCAGTAATGCATCCAATAGCTATGGTTACGCTAAAGTCTTCGCATTCAATAAGAGCAACCTGCTGACCAATGTAGGTGCTAATTATACGGCCTTTCAACAGAATAGCTCATTTACCATTTGTCCGGCGCTCACCTACGATAATACTGTCAATGACATGTTCCTTTGCGAGAACTGGGATGGTACGAACGGTCTGCTCAGGCTCTGGAAGATATTGGGGCCTGTTGGTTCGGAAACGATGGTAAGTGTCGGCTATCCTACATCGCCTATACATTGGTGGTACCAGGGTAACAACGGCAATGACTTTGTGCCACAACTGGGCTCTGCTAATAAACTGCAGTCAAATGATGACCGTATCACCCAGATGGTGTTCATGAACAACAAGCTTTGGGTGGCGCACAATGCATTTTTACCCTCTCCCGGCCCAACACGTTGCTCGGCCATGTGGTGGCAGTTTGATACGCTGGCCAACCCTATACAGATTGGCTTTGTTGATGACCCGACGGGCGTTAATTTTTATTCATTCCCTACCATTACCGTAAATGCGAATGACGATGCGCTGATTGGCTTTTCGGCTTCATCAGCACTCACACACCCCAGTGCAGGTTATGCATTGCGCGTGCATACCGATGTGATAGACTCTGCAAGAACGCCTTTTATCTATAGACATGGCCTCGGTACTTATTACAAAACATATTCGGGCACCCGCAACAGGTGGGGCGATTATTCCGCCGCAGCTTACGATCCTAAGTCGCCATATGACTTCTGGACCTTGCAGGAGGCTACACAGGCCACCTCCGACCGTTGGGATACCTGGTGGGCACATGTGCTTTGTGGCATACCCGCAACACCGGCATCAGTTACCATGCCCTCACCAATATGCACGGGTGTATCAGGAGTTTATACCATACCCGCTGTGACAGGTGCCACGTCGTATACCTGGACCGTGACGGGTACGGGCTGGAGTGGCACCAGCACCACCAACTCGATAACATTATTGGCAGGTACGGGCACCGCTACAGTGACGGTGGCCGCAAATGGAAACTGTGGCACAAGCCCTGTGTTCACATTTAATCCTGCTCCAACGCCTATTCCCTTGCAAGGCACTATAACAGGCCCTGCATCACCTTGCCCCAATACTTCAGCAACATATTCCGTAACACCATTGGCTAATGCTACCAGTTATATATGGACTGTGAGCGGTACAGGCTGGAGTGGTAGCAGTACTACCAATTCTATTAACGTAACAGTAGGTACAGGCGTGGGCACGCTCACCTGCATTGGTGTGGGTGTTTGTGGCAATGGCCCTGTAGCTACTACAACGATAACACCGGCACTGTTACCTGCCGCAGCAACAAGCATCGTTGCTCCTTCACCAATATGCGTCGGACAGGTGGCAACATTCAGCACACCGGCTATTGCCAATGCAACCAGCTATTCCTGGACCGTAAACGGTACGGGCTGGAGTGGCAGCAGCACAACAAATTCAATAAATGTAACAGTAGGCTCTGGTATAGGTACTATAACCGTAGCAGGCGTGAACACTTGCGCAACAGGTACTTCTTTTGCACTAAACAATATCCAGCCCGACAGCGTACCGCTTACCCCGGTGATAACACCGCAGGCGGCGCCTTGTCCCAGCACAACAGCAACCTATTCTGTAACGCCGATAGGCAATGCAACAAGTTACGTATGGACCGTGAGCGGCACTGGCTGGAGCGGTAGCAGTACCACCAGTTCTATTACCGTGAATGTGGGTACAGGTGTGGGAACACTTACCTGCGCGGCTGTAGGCCCATGCGGCACCAGCCCGGTAGCCACTATGAATATAACTCCTGCACCGCTGCCTGCCAATGCAACAGGTATTACAGTGCCGGCGCCTTTGTGCGTGGGCCAGACAGTGACCTTCTCTACAACTGCTATGGCAAATGCCACCAGCTATGTATGGACAGTGACAGGTACAGGCTGGAGCGGCAGCAGTACTACCAATACAATAAATATTACTGTAGGTTCGGGTATAGGTAGCGTTTCTGTTGCAGGCCTCAATGCCTGTGATACCGGTGTGGCCTTTACAGTGAACGCCCTCCAGCCGGATAGCATTCCGCTTACCCCGGTTATAGGCGTTCAGCCAATACCATGCCCTAACACTACAGCTACCTATTCTGTTACGCCAATAGGCAATGCGACAAGTTATGTATGGACCGTGAGCGGTACAGGCTGGAGCGGTACAAGTACCACCAACTCTATTACCGTAAATGTGGGCACCGGCATAGGAACACTTACCTGCGCAGCGGTTGGCCCCTGTGGTACGAGTCCCCTGGCTACAATGAATGTAACGCCTGCGCCACTGCCGGCTAATGCAACTACTATTGTAGCGCCATCGCCATTGTGTTCAGGCAGCACTGTAACATTTACCACGCCAACGCTTACTAACGCTACCAGTTATGTATGGACGATAACCGGCACAGGCTGGAGCGGCAGCAGCACTAGCAACTCGATCAATGTTACGGTTGGTACAGGTCCCGCTACTATAACAGTCGCCGGCCTTAATGCCTGCGATACGGGTGTCTCATTTACATTGAACAATCTCACCCCTGTTATTACCCCGACAGCCAGCTTTACAGTAAGCACGCACCTTACCTACATCAACAATAATGTGACGGTTACTTACACCGGCAATGCGCCCAATACTGCCACCTATACATGGGATTTCGACGGCGGTAATGCAACACCGGGCAATGGCCAGGGCCCTCATACGGTTAACTGGCCGACACCCGGCATGAAACACATTACGCTGTCTGTAACTGAAAGTGGGTGTACCTCAACAGCTATTTTTGAAGATAGTGTTATGGTCAATGACCCAGCAGCGGTACCTATGGTAATGAGCGAAAAGGTTGTGAACATCGCCCCGAATCCGAACAACGGTACTTTTGATATCGTATTCGGTTATTACAACGGCCAGCCTTTCACTGTTGAGTTGACCGATGTTCGTGGCCGCGTAGTTTACCAGCAGCAGTTTGATGATGCCCGCAACAGCAAAGTGACGATCAGTACTCACGATCTCGCAGCAGCAGTTTACACCGCCACTATACATATAGGCACACAGATCATCAACAAAAAGGTAACCATCGTTAAATAGTCATAAAAATTTTCAAAGAAAAATCCCCGTTATAAAAAGCGGGGATTTTCTTTTCTCAATTTTTGGCTTCATATTTGTTTTAGGTATCGCAAAGCAAGCATTAAATGAAGGCGATCATATACATTTTCCTCGCCCTCACATCCACCATGCTGCATGCGCAGGATGTAAAACTCGTCAATTCGACTCGCCAGGATTGGAGTGGCGGTATAGCAGGCCGCCATGGCAGCAATTATACATTCACTATAGAATTTTACAATTACCCCGGCCAACTTATGCCTGATACTATATGGGTAGGGCAGGACGCCATTGTGCTAAATGAAGATCCGCCGCCAAACTTTAAACGCATGCGCAAAGGTGACACAGTGCGTTTTGAGATCAGGGCAAACATTCACAAAGATGATTATAAAGACAGGTACTCGCTTGGGGAACAACAGAAAGAGATACCACCACCTGTGAACTACAAAGGAGTAGCTTTATTATCCTATAAGTATAAGCACAAACAGGAATATTTCATTGTCAGCAAGATCATGCACACAATGGATCCCATAGCTTATCCTTAGCTTGTGTACATACTATTATTAAGAAATCTGCTTTACCTTTATCCTGCTACAAATTGCGCTTAATGCACTCACTTTCCGAAGAGAATTACCTGAAGTCGATATTTAACCTGTCACAGGGAGGTAAAAAGATAACGCCTACTGCTATTGCAGAATCGCTTGCCAATAACCCGGCATCGGTAGTAGATATGCTGAAGAAGCTGGTGGACAAGAAGCTGATACAGTATGATAAAAGCAAAGGCGCAAGGCTTACCGATAACGGGCTTAAAACTGCATTGGATATAGTTAGGAAGCACCGCCTTTGGGAAGTATTTCTTAAAGAAAAACTAGGCTACTCATGGGAAGAAGTGCATGATATGGCGGAACAGCTAGAGCATGTGCATCACCCCGATCTTGCCGACAGGCTGGATAAGTTTCTGGGCTTCCCTGAATATGATCCGCACGGTGACCCCATACCACAAGCGAATGGCAAGATGGCCAAGATGTTTAAAACTACCCTTGCCGAAATAAAACCTAAGCAGTTGTGCAGGGTAGTAGCTGTAAAAGATACAGGAACAGCCTTCCTGCAATACCTTAAAAAGCTGGGCATAGAAATAGGTTCCCGGATCAGCCTTGTAGAAAAGATAGACTACGATGATTCCATGATCATACTGGTAGACAAGGGAGCTAAGACCACCGTCTCGCGCAAGTTTGCGGAAAGTATACTGGTTATTTAGTTAGAGCGAATACCGCAGGCCCATACTTAGCGGCACCTGGTACACTGCAGGTATATGTGTGTCCAGTAGTGATTTTTCTGTTTGCCAGTTGGAGTTGGTTTTTACATGTTGCCAGCTATCTATTCTTTTTGCTGCCATTTCGGTATTAAAGGCCAGGTGTTTGCTGATCTTCAGCACTATGCCTGCTTGTATACCTAACAGGTATCCTGAACTATAGTCGTAAGGCCAGACCGGGCTCGTGTCTAACATCATATCCTGTTGGAAAACATAACCTGCTTTAGCACCTGCATACAGGTACCCCTTTTTTAAAGCGAATTTTTTATTCGCAATAATGTTGGGTGCTATATACCACCTGTCAGATGATAATGTGGAAACATCTACTCCAAGGCCTAATTGAACATACCAGAAATTTTGGAGCGCACTTATAGAAGCACCTATATTTGGCCCAACAGATGCTACGTCTACGTCGGCATTGTCAATACCTCCACTCACTTTTAAGCCCAATTCTGTCTTTTGTGCCTGCGACAGCACAGGTAGGAGTAATAAGATAGAGCAAACTAATGTTTTCATAAGCAGGTTTATATAAGTGACGTAACAATAACCGCAAACGTTGGCTTTTTATTGCATCACGCCTTCTTCACGAGTTCTACCAGCTGGTCAATTTCGTCCTTATTATTATAGATGTGCGTGGATACGCGTAGTGAGTTTAGCCCATTTTCGGCTACGCTCCTTATGCGTATTTTATTTTCCGAGCAGGTGTTGTAGAACTTAGTGTACTCCACACCCTTTATCCGGAAGCCATTCACTGCGCAGCGTGAGCGTTCTTCGGTAGGTGTTATTAGTTCCACTTTATCGCCCAGTGCCAGTAGCTGGTCCTGTGTGTACTTGCCCAGTGCTTTGATGCGGTTGTGTATATTCTGCATGCCTATAGATTCTATAAAGTCGATAGCAGCATCTACGCCCTTATATAAACCGGCGGCCTGTGTGCCACCATAATAGCGGTGCGCGCTTTTGGCATAGTCACTGCCTGTTATAGGGTTCGTGGCCATATTCCAGGTGCCCGTATCACTGCCACCACCCACAAAATAAGCCTGTAGCGTATCCTGGAAATCTTTGCGTACATAAAGGAAGCCCGTCCCTTTTGGTCCCAGCATCCACTTGTGGCAGCAACTGGCGTAGGTATCGCAGCCTATATCATGCAGGTCAAGCATTAGCATGCCCGGGCCGTGCGCACCATCTATTACACTGTATATCCCTTTCTCTTTTGCCAGCTTGCATATTTCTTTAACTGGTATCACCTGCCCCATAGTGCAGGGGATATGCGGCGTTGCTATTGCCCTTGTCTTTTTTGTAATGAGCGCCGATATGCGATTGAGTGTTTCCTCCGCAGTAGGGCCCGGGGTATATGCTTTGAGCACTACGCCATGCAGCTTTTGCCTGCACAGCCAGGGGAAGGCATTGCCTACATGCTCATGTGTTGTGAGTATCACCTCGTCGCCCTTTTTAAGAGGTAGCCCCCAGCAGGCTATATTTATGCCATCGGTTACGTTATGAGTCAGCGCTATCTCATCTTCATTGGCACCTACAAATTTTGCCAGCTTACCGGAGGTGGCTTCCCAACCGCCGTAGCCCCCGTGCTCATCTCCTTCTGCTATCCCTTTATGCAGTGCTTCTATTACGGGGTAGGGCGATGGTCCCATAGTGCCATTGTTCAGGTAGGCAAGGTCTTTTGTAAGCGGGAACATTTGCCGAACGTTACGCCAATACGTTTCGTTGTCCTCGGCTATGCTTTCGCCTGCGGCATGTATAAGGCGGGGCCTTGCGAGCGATTCTATTTCTGCCAGCGACAATGCAAGTACAGATGCAGACCTGAGGAAATTCCTGCGGTTAAAGTTCATTGGGGTACGGAATTGAGATAAATAAATGTAAGTATAAAATACTCAAATTCCATCTATATCAACAAATAAGCAGGGCAGCAATGCCGCCCTGCTTATATTATTCCGTAGTTTATAATAGTTTAGTGTCCGTGATGGTGGAACTCGCAATGGTGATGCCTGTTCCTCAGGTTGTCTACTACTGCATGATAGATGGCAGAATTGGAATGCGATGATACTACAATCACGCCGCCGGTTAGGTCTGCATTGAGCAGCATTGTCTCGGTCACGCCTGCAGTGAGTGTTGAAAGATCGATCGTTGCAACTGCCTCAAACGAGGTGTTGTCGGTTATAACCACGTTCTGTGTTTCAGTTTTAAGTTCCAGCATTTCATCCACCATTATTTTTATGGGCACAGATACTGTTGCTGTCGTGAATTGTCCTTCAAGTTGCAGGGCCGGGCCTGCACCATGTTTATCCAGTTGTATGGTCAGTTCCGTTTCATCATAGGTACCTGCTGGCAGGGTGAAGTTCCCAAAGCTGGCTGCTACGGATGCCATCAGGTCTATTTGCTGGTCCATCGTCGATTTGAACTCCACAGACGTATTATTTTGCTTAGCCTCAAATTTCACTACCCTTGGATTGGCAAAGCCGGCAGTCCATGAAATATTCGCATTTGCGGTGCTTTTCTGTGCTATACCGCTGCTCCTGTTGGTGGTGTTTATCTGCACGGTCATTTGCGGCTGCCCGGGTGTTGTATTGTCAACATTATTATTGTTCTTTTTACAGGCGGTGAACATTACTGCCGTCGCTGTTATCATCATAAATAAGGATATCCGTTTCATAAGCTCGTTTTTGTTCAGTTAAAAAAATAAATTATTCCCTTATTGCCTTACAAAACTGTACCACAGGCACATTTGGAAATGCTAAATTTTAGCTGAACGGGGAATATCCACTGATGAGCGGGCGATAAAACAAGTAACTATAAAATGCAGGCTGTTATTACATTGCAGGTCAATGCCTTTTAGGGTACCAATTATAATATACTATCCCCTCCGTGCTGTCAATAGCTTGCAGATTTGCTTTGTTTCTTTCTGCGAACCCGATCACTTTTGAGTACAGCAATTCCGCATTTTTGGTTGGCAGGCCCGGTTTGGCGCCGCTTGCTATTAGTTTTTTATTCACAACCACAAGCAGGGGTTTATCATTGAGTCTTTTTCCCAGTCCGGTACTCATACTGTCCAGGGCAACCAGGTTTATAAGCTCTACATTATGCTGCGGGGGCACCCTGCTCAGCTCATAGCTCATCAGTGGAAGTTTTGTTTTTAGTGCCAGCCTGAAATTATATAGAAGCCATTCCTGGTCGGCATCTATGGTATACTCGTAATTTTCCGACCCGATGCAGTAATACGGTATGGGCAATATTGCCTGGTACGCACTGTAGTTAAGGGCAGGCACACGAAATCTGTCAGTTACATAAGTGCCTATCGGGTTGTCATTATCTGCGCCTTTGTTCATCCTCGCCACATTGTCCCTCAGCTCGGCAAGGCCCAGGAACAGCACTGCTGCCATCACAACCACCTGTATCCATCGGGAGGCAGGTTCATATAGTTTCACCAGCAGGTAACCTATCCATACATAGAACCCGAAGTAAAAAGGATATATAAAGCGTTCCAGTGACCTGAACTGTTCCACCCTGTTAGTAAGAAAGTGTATATAATAAAAAGGATTTAAAATATTGATGAGCTTATATCCATCTTCATATGGCACTTTGGTATAGTACACTTCGCCCATCGAAATAAATAGCATGATGAGCGAACCTAAAAAGATGGATGCTTTTAATGGATCTGTGAAAAAATCTTTTTGTATCGCGAATACCCGGCGCCTCGTCCGCCTTAGGAATAGTGACACAATGAATATTGCTACAACCGCAAACACCCCTATGTTGCCAAGGTAGGCTGCTCTTTCCACGTCATTTTCTCTTTCAAGGGGCGAGAAAGGGAATGCTATTTTATTATATGAATAGGGAGTGAACAATGCCGAGAAGCGCACCTTCTGTTCCATCCAGTCATAGCCCATAGCCTTCTCGCCTCTTAGTGGCAGGTAGCGATCGGTGGCGCTTACCAGCAGCAGGCTTAGCGATACTGCTGCTATGGCATAAACTACCGATGCCACTATGCTGAACTTACCATTTGGGTTTTTGATGTTGAACAGCCCGTAAAAGAACAGCATAGCTGCTATGAATGTGGTAATGATAGCTATATAGTAACCGTGCGCAGTAAAGGAAAAGACGGACAGCAGGCACATGCCCAGGCCCACAAGTATTTGCTTCCTGCGATCGTCGCGGTGTTTATGCCAGAGTATGATCAGGTATATGGCCAGCAGTACCAGCGAAGTAAAAGACAGGTTAAAATGGCCGCGCACTATGCGCTGCAGCTGCATGCTTGTCCAGGGCAGTATGATGCCCATTATAAAGGGGAACAGATCGTTTTTGAACAGACGCCTGAACACATGAAACACCAGCAGGCTGCACAGCAATATATTGGAGATAATGAACAGCCCGAAAATGGCCGTAGTATACTTCGACAGGTCCCATATATGCTTGCAGAAGAAACGGAAGGGGACAGAGAACAGGGCGGTATTGTCTGTATAATACACGTAGTCGCCATAGGGGTAGGCCATGCTGTTATACTTGAACAAGCCGTCCTTGCCCAGTGGTTCCTGCACATAAGTGGTGAGCGTGAACATGTTTTTGAGTCCATCGCCCCAGCTGCAGAATATAACCCCGTTAGGATTATGCCTGAACGCCGCAAAGCCATAAAAGCAGAGCGCCACTTGAATAAGCAGGATGGCTATATACAGCCTGTACTTCTTGTTTTTCATTATAGGGTTAAATGTACTGTTTTCTGTTTATGCATTTGGTGACCGTTAGTGCCACCCATATCCATCAACTTCCTGTTTCTGCTGACATTTAGTTTCGGAAGTGTGATATCCACATTTTTTATTTTTGTTTATTGGTTTTCAGTTTATTGTGAGAGATATTTGATGTGGATAGGACTTCCAATATGCTTCCGATCTTTGCCGGTTATTTCCGGTGGCAGGTGCCAGCTCGTGGAAATTAATGGCCAGGGATTGACCATGCATTTATTATAGCCTGAACCGAACCTTTTTCCGGATTAAAGGATTGCCCGATTTTGTTAACGTGACAGACACATTTCTCTTTTTAATTATTTCCGCTTTCCCGGTAGGAAATAGTTATTTCCTCTTTTTTTATGACAACCGCGGGAAAGGCTTTCCTGTATTGCCATATGCCTAGAAATAATTATTTCCTGTTGTTTCCCTTTTTTGCCTAATGGTTTCCTATTGGGAAAATTTGTCAGCAGAAGAACATAGCCGGGGAATTCCTTCGCTATCGCCCAAGATGACAGAGTTTACAATATCCCGCTGAAAAATCGGGATATCGCTTCGCTACATTTCAAAGAACTTCGGGGTACATTCGTCTTAGTTGCAAGCCTCAGCGATGACCTCACCAGCCGATTTTGATATTCATCAAAATCAGCATCCCCTCCTTGGCAGGAGAGGATTTTACACCTTCCCGCCAAATTTTGGGCAACCTTGCAAGTTACGAAACGGGGAGGTGGTACTCCAAATTTTGGGGATAAAATGACATAAAATCATAATTGTTTATGCGAGGGTGCGCGATGTGTCAGGGAGGAAGGCGGAGGCCATTACCAACCTCCATTTATTTTTCATCAACTCCAACAGTGCCTGTCTTTACTTCCCCGGCCCGTTTGTAATTGGCAATAATTACACCGGTTGACGTAATAGCAGTTTCTATTGATGTAAATGCTGCGGGTATCGTGCCATCGCCAAACAATTTTTTTCCTTTGCCAAGTGTCAAGGGGTAAATTTTGAGCCAGAATTCGTCGACAAGGTCATGCTTCATAAGGAGCTGAATGAGCTCGCTGCTGCCCCAGACTTTGAGATCGGAGCCTTCCGAGTTTTTGAGCTTTTCGACGTCTGCGAGGCTCTTAAGAAATACGGTGTTCTCCCAAGCTGAGCTTGTAAGGGTATTGGACAGCACGTATTTTGTTACATCATTTACGCCCGGCCAATACTCAACATGTTTGGGCCAGTAGGCTTCAAAGATGTCAAAGGTTTTACGGCCCAGCAGCATATCTGCCGGTTCCATTTGTTTTTGCATGACCTTAGCGAAAACCTCGTCGCCATAGGGTGCTGACCAACCTCCGAATTCGAACTTGCCTGATGCATCTTCTTCCGGTCCGCCGGGTGCCTGCATTACGCCGTCTAGTGTGATAAACGACAGAACAATTATTTTTCTCATGGTACTAATGTTTATTAAGATACAAATCTCGATAAAAAATGCGGTGCAATAGCTGTGTGAATGCGACAATATTAGTGGGTGAATGTGACAAGTAGGCGAGGGTTGCAGCTATGGATGAGTGAAAAAGAAGCAGGGCGTAGTAAAAGATCTGCAAACAATTATGTACCAGCATTCAAACGCGCTACCACGCCATTCCTGTTATAACGAGGACGAGCGTATGTATCATTGAACGCCATTCCCCCCAAAGGGGTTAAAACAAAATGGAATTGTATCGTTACTATTGGAGGACAGGGGCAAACACCAGGAGGCCATTCCCCCGAAATGTGAACAAAGCAACACGGAATTTATAATGGTTTAGGTATGGGCAAAAAATCAGGCGTATATGAATAAGATCAATTTTTTATCGTTGACAGTTGCTTTATTGCTGATGAAAGGGACGACATCCGGCCAAGAGCTTCCCCGTTCCGCATCCTTTGGCGCGGCAGTTACTGACCTCAATGATAGCTCGAGGCAAGTACTGCGACTTTCGTCGCTGTCGGGCAGCCTTATACAAAGAGTAGTCGCCGGCTCTTCTGCACTGAAAGCCGGTTTTATGGCGAATGATGTCCTGATTTCAATGGATGGAGAAGATATTGGCAACACGAATGATTTGTTAGAACTCCTTAAAAAGCACCAAGGGGGCGACAAAATCAAGATAGGCTATTACAGGAAGGCGAAACTTAAAGAAACTACAGTGAGCTTGTTGCCAAAGCAAATGGAAACAAGTGATGCGTACGATATCATCTATTCCTCTGTATTGTCAGGCAGTAATCATTTAAGGACTATCATCACAAAACCTAAAGGCGTGGGTACTCATCCTGCTGTGCTTATAATAGGAGGGGTCGGCTGTTATAGCATTGATAACCCTGTAGTAACCGATATCCTCTCGATGAAAGTGTGGGCTGATTCATTAACCATGAGTGGCTTTGTCACCATCCGGATAGAGAAGACGGGTATGGGGGACAGCAAGGGGATACCTTGCAATGAATGTGACTTCAATACAGAGAGGCAGGCCTTTTCGGATGGGATGAAACAGCTAAGATCACTGCCTTATGTTGATAAGGAAAACGTTTATATAGCGGGGTTCAGTATAGGCGGAGTTATTGCCCCACTCATTGCGCAAGAGCAGCCGGTAAAAGGAATAATTGTTTACGGAACTGTAGGAAGAAACTGGCTGGAATATGAAATGGACAACTCGCTAAGACAGCAATTACTGGACAAACGACCGGCAGATTCCATAGACATGTACATGAGGGCAGAATACACAAGGCTATATGCTTTGCTCGTGGAAAAAAAACAGCCGCAGCAGGTTGTGGAAGAACACCCTGAAACTGCAGGGCACTTATTGCAATACCCAATGAGGATAGAATATTTTCAGCAGGTTGCTGATATAAATATCCGGGGACTATGGATGCATACAAAGGCTAAGGTGCTGGCCATGCATGGCAGCTCCGACTTCGTATCTTCGGGTGCAGAGCATCAGCTTATAGCTGAAATAGTGAACCAGTATCATCCCGGAAATGCAGTGTATATTGAAATCGCTAACTCGGACCATTGGCAATTGTATACGGAAAGTGAGCTCATTAGCGCCTTGCACGAGCGGACGATAGTAAACCGGTTTCCTCTTACGACGGCGATTGAATGGCTGAAACATAACACGTAAAATCCGGCTTTCGCGAAGCAGGATCATTGTTACAGATTCCAGGGTCGGCGCGATACTCCCCCTTAGATTGTCGCATTAACCCCTTTTGGTTCCAGAAAGGGTGCGGTATATTTGGGTATCTGAAAATGTAGCGCGCAAGCCGTAATTCAATATTTATATGAACGTAAAAGAACAGATCAAGGAATACATAGGTAGCCAGGCTGAACCAAAGCGTAGTGAAATGCAAGAGCTGCACCGGCTGATACCACAACTGTCGCCGGGATGTAAATTGTGGTTCGAAGATGGTAGGAACAGCGAAGGTAAAACCGTTAGCAACCCTAATATAGGATATGGATCGTACACGATAAAATATGCTAATGGAACAACGCGGGAATTTTTTCAAATTGGCCTGAGTGCAAACACAACAGGGATCTCGATCTATATCCTTGGCCTTGAGGATAAAAAATATTTAGCTGAAACGTATGGCAAAGAACTAGGCAAAGCTAGTGTGACCGGGTATTGCATTAAGTTCAAAACGCTTAAGGGTATAAATATTGACGTGCTTGAAGCGGCAATACGATATGGCTTTGAGGCCCACAAGGAAAAGAGCTGATGAAATAATTGTGGAAGGAATTGAGACATAAAACCAATGAGATGAGAAAGGTAATATATGGCATCAACCTGACTGCAGATGGCTGCTGCGATCATACCAAGGGTACCGCCGGCAAGGATATCCATGAGTATTTTACTGAGCTGATGCGGGATGTTGACTTAATAGTTTACGGACGCAAAACTTATGAACTGATGGTTCCCTATTGGCCTGAAGTTGCAGCAAGTCAGTCTGGAACACAATCAGAGAATGAATTTGCCCGCGTATTTACCGCCATCGACAAAGTTGTTTTTTCACGGTCGTTAGAGCGCGCCGAAGGAAATACGAAAATTATCCGTGATAACCTGCAGGCCGAAATCCTGAAAATGAAACAGGAACCGGGCAAAAATATCTCAATAGGTGGCGTAAGTTTGCCTGAACAATTGATAGCGCTTGGCCTGGTGGATGAATTTTATTTTGTCATTCATCCTGTGATCGCTGGCGAAGGAAGGCGCTTGCTGGCGGGTATGCCCCTGCAGGAGCAAGTCGATTTAAAGCTGGCGGGGTCGAAGGTCCTTGAGTCAGGCCATGTGGCGCTTCATTATTTGAAATGATATTAAATAAAGAAACCCGCTAAAACAGCGGGTTTGTTTTTCCTGTAGTCCGACTAGGATTCGAACCTAGACAAACAGAGTCAGAGTCTGTTGTGCTACCGTTACACAATCGAACTATGTGTTACAGTGCAAATTTACGTTCGAATTCTTATTTTAAAAAGCTTTTAATGATTTTACCTTAATTTTATAGATTACATTGTATTAAAATATCATAACTGTCTTATAATGAAGAACATAGTAGCCTGCATTGCGCTGCTGGCGATAGCCTGTATACCCGCATCTGCGCAGACAATTAGCAGGGCAAAACTGTCGCCGTTTACACGGATATATTTGTGGAATGTGGAAAAAAGTGGCAGCAATAAAACCATGTTGCCGGGATATGTTTATAAAACAATAGGCAATAAAAAATATGTGAGTGCCTTGATAAAGGTTACCGACCAGGTATCCGTGAGCAGCCTTAATGATATTGGTGTATTGATAGGTACCAAAGCCGGCAAGATATGGACCGCCCAAATACCCGTGGAGCAGGTAGGCGCATTTGCCTTGGTACCGGGTATAGAATATATAGAGCTTAATGAACCCATGGCTTCTACGCTCGATTCGGTACGCGTAGCCACGCATGTTGATTCAGTGCATGCCGGTATTGGCTTGTCCATGCCCTATACAGGTAAGAATGTGGTGGTAGGTGTTATAGATGCAGGGTTCGACTATCATCATCCATCTTTTTTCGATACTACAGGTACTGCCTTCCGTATAAAAAGGATATGGGAGCAAAAAACTGTGGGTACTGCCCCTACGGGTTTTGCATATGGCAACGAGATAACTGACTCGAACGCTATGTGGACAGCAGGCACTGATAACCACACATTTTCGCACGGCTCGCATGTGGCGGGCATAGCAGGCGGCAGCGGCTTTGGCAGCGATGCAAGCAATACGCGCTTTCGCGGTATGGCATACGAGAGCGATCTTGCCTTTGTAGGTATTATGCCCGACCCAAATGAATGGGTGGCGACAGGCGTATCGGACGTGATAGATGGGATAAACTACCTATACACCTATGCGGCCTCCGTGGGCAAACCCTGCGTGGCGAACCTCAGCTGGGGCACTACCATAGGCCCGCACGACGGCAACTCGCTCTTTAGCCAGGCCTGTGATAACCTTACCGGCCCGGGTAAAATATTTGTACTGGCGGCCGGCAATAACGGCGGCTCGTATGTGCACCTGCAGAAAACATATACAAATGCAGACACGCTGGTGAACACACAGGTAGGATTTGACCCGGCACTTGGGGCCAAAAAAACCTGGGTGGATATATGGGGAGAAGCGGGCAAATCTTTCTGCGTGAAAATAACTTTGTACAACAACTTTACACCCGGCGTAAGCACAGGCTTTATATGCCTTGATGATAATGTTCACGATTTCCAACTGATAGGTGCAGGGAATGACACCTGTTTTGTAACGATGACCACCGATGCAAGTGACTTTAACGGGAAACCCCGTGTATTCCTAAACATATACAGCAAGGTAAGCAACAGGGTGGTGCTGAGCGTAAAGGGGACTGATGGCACTGTGAACATGTGGGCCGGATATGTACAGAATGGCCATGGCTATTACGGCGGCTTTAGCACCTTTGCAAATCTTGCCGCGGGTATGAATGGCGATGGCAATTATACAGTAGGCGATATAGCCTGTACAAAATCGGCTGTGACGGTGGCGGCCTATACCACGAAGAACATTTATACCGGTCTGAACAATGCCACTACAAATTACACTACTTATGCAACGCGGGGCGCTATAGCGCCATTTTCCAGCATTGGCCCCACAATGGATGGCAGGACCAAACCCGATATAGCCGCACCCGGCCTTATAATAGGCTCGGCGGTCAACTCGTACGATACTACTTATTCCACCACCGGCCCGTATTACAGCGATGTGGTAGGCCAGTACCATAACCCGCAAAACAACCGGGACTATGCTTATGGTATGATGATGGGTACCTCGATGGCATCGCCGGCAGCATGCGGCATCATAGCACTTATGCTGCAGGCCAACCCGCAGCTGAGCCCCGGCGCAGTACAGGCAATACTATACGCCACTGCTATTAAGGATAGCTTCACCGGAGCGATACCTGTAAGTGGCAGCACCATATGGGGTGGTGGTAAGATAAATGCATACAGGGCTGTACTGGATGCGGTGAACCATACTACGGGTGTCTCTTCTACAAGCGCCGGCAATGCTCTTCCTTGTATGCTGTACCCTAACCCTAATGCGGGAAACTTTACTATAGGCTACTACAGTGAGTGCGCAGAAACAGTGAAAGTACAAGTACAGGATATAGCGGGGAAGATAGTGATGACGACAAAATGGAATGTAAATACAGGCTACAATACAAAGCAGCTAAACCTTAGCGGCACAGCGAAAGGTATTTATTTTACAAAGCTAAGCACAACATCAGGCAGCCGTACTATTAAAACAGTGATAGAATAAATTGTGGGACTCATCCGTCGGACAGCGGCTCTATAAGCTTTGATGTGCGATAGGCAGTGCCCTTGAAGAGCGAGAGCAGTTCACCTTTTTCGTTGTTAGCGCGTATCTCGTAGATGCCCGTCTTGTTACCCATGTGGATCTCTTTGGCCTCAACGGTAATTAATTCGCCGGCAGTGGCGGAACGGGTAAAGGAAATAGAAACCTCGAGTGCTACAGTAAGATATCCGTATGTATTGCAGGCGAAGGCAAAGGCAGAGTCGGAGGCAGCAAACAAAGCCCCGCCATGTATAATGCTGAAACCATTGAGCATGTCTTCCTTTACAGTAAAATGCAACTTGCAATAACCCAATTCCACTTTGTCGATCTCCAGTCCCATCCATTCGGAGAACCTGTCGTGGGCAAGCATTTTGGCAACGGCCTGTTGGGGGCTTATTCTTGCTTCTTCCTTCATGCTGCTAAGGTATTACTTATACTGCGCATGATGTATACACCAATTATTTTATGATTTATTATTTGCAAATATTTAGTTTTATGAGTTAATATTTTATATTTACAAACAAACACCATAACAAAAATGAAATATACTTTACTCTTATCCCTTTTGCTTACTGCCTTTGTAAGCAAGTCGCAGACGTTCTGGACAGAAAACTTTAATAACGGCTGTACCTCGCTTTGTTTGAGCTACACCGGCCCTAACGGGATGTGGACATTTACCAGTACAGGTACTAACGCCACAGGGGCAAATGCATGGTACGTGAGCTGTGCTGAAAATGGCGAGCCCGCGGGCACATGCGGGGCTACATGCGCCGGCAGCGCGACACTGCATATTGGCGCAACGGCACCCTCTATTCTTGCTGACCTTGGCGCTGCGTATAATGCAGCGAAAGAGACAAACATGCGAGCAGAGTCGCCAACCATAAGCTGTGCAGGCAAGACGAACATCAACCTTGCATTTAACTATATTGAAGATGGCGAGGGAACTTTGGACAATGCCACGGTTTGGTATTATGACGGCAGCATATGGGCGCAGATATCAGATCCCGCAAAAACCGCTACAACATGTGGAAATGGCCAGGGGTTATGGACCGCGTATACAATAGCACTGCCTGCATCTGCCAATAACAATCCGAACGTGAAAATAGGTTTTAACTGGACCAATAATACTTCGGGTGGAACTGATCCGTCTTTCGCGGTGGATTCAATAGCAATATCAGGTACAGCGGGTGGCAATGCACCTGTGGCAGCATTTACAGTAGGGCCTAATGATACAGTATGCCTGGGCCAGTGCCTTACATTTACAGATGCCAGTACTAATACACCAACAAGCTGGGCATGGACATTCCCCGGTGCTACACCGGCAAGCTCAGCAATCCAGAATCCTGCTTTTATTTGCTATACAGCCGCCGGTACTTACACTGTAACACTTACCGCTACGAACGGAGCGGGCTCTGATACAGAAACGCATAAGATAGTAATTCGCTCCTTGCCGCACCCGCATCTTACTGCAGCAGGGCATACTTTTACCTGCGGAGGCGGACCGTTTAGTCCTTATCAATGGCATAATGGCGCCGCCCCGGTAGGTACTAACTCCGCTACTTATACCGCCACATCGAACGGTATCTACTATGTCACCGTTACAGATGCAAACGGCTGCACAGGCAATTCTGACTCAATAACGGTAACTGACCTTGCGGTACAAAACGTCAACTCATCAGAGTTAAACCTGAACCTGTACCCCAATCCGAATAGCGGAACATTTACTTTAAAGGGAACTATTGGCCTGTATGAAAATACGGCATGGATAGAAGTAACAGACGTAACGGGCAGGGTAGTGATGAAAGATAATGTACAAGTGCAGGGCGGTATTATCGATAAGCAAATAATACTTGATAAAGGCCTTGCAAAGGGTATGTATATGCTGAAGCTGGGCACAGGATCGAACAGGTATACGGTTGCTTTCAGGAAGGACTAATTGGAATTAGCAACGACACTAAAGAGGCGCGGGTATGAGACTTGCGCCTCTTTTTGTATGTGCCTTACAATTGTCCGTTGCGTATGGCGCGCATCATAGCTGCGCCAATGAGTATTATAAGGCCACAGGCTATATTTAAAGCCGCCCAAAATGCGCGGTGTGCTTTCATTTTATTCAGCCTGTGATCGGGCAGCGCCAATAGGAAAGTAATACTAAACAGCCCAATAGCGCCGATCATTTTAATGGCAAAAGCTATGAGGTAATTTTTCTTGTCCGCTACCACCGGGTAAACATCCAGCCACTGTATAATACCTGTCACAAGTATGATGATGACACCGGTCCATTTGATCCAGGCGAACCTGTTTATCATTTTGTCGAGGTATTGGTCGCGGGCAGGCTGTGGTATGTATTGAAGGTTGGGCAGCAATACTGTGCGGGAATAAAATAAGCCGCCAAGCGAAGTGCAGGTTGCTGCAATATGTAAAATGTGGCAAATGAGCTGCAATATCATAGTTCGCCTTTTGATTCTTTATTGGCAAGGTATCGTCCCCGCAGGAATGTAATGAAGTAGGTTATTATACCACCGATCATACCCAATAGAATGTGGTGCGCGTAGAATTGTCCTGCGTAGCTCCTGAACAAGAGCCCAGTGATTGCCCCTTGTCCGCCACCCAGCACGAGTATTATTAGGGCAAGCAGTAGAAAAGAGCGTTTCCATTTGTCGGGTGAGAAATGACTGGCGCCTGCTGCTGCTACGCCACTAATGGCGCCAACAATAAATACATTCACAAAAAGATCGAAACTTTGAAAAGGCAGGTAGGCTATAAGATAGCCTACAACGCCATAGGCAAAAGGTTCCAGCCAATGCGCATCGCGACCAAATTTCCCTTCCTTTTTTGCGTTGGGGTTTTCATCGAATATTTTTTTGTCGTCGCGATAGAAGTAGGAAAGGAAGCCGCCGACGGGCGCCCCGATATATGCATATATCAGCATCCATGGCCAAAAGTGTTCCTTGAATTGCGGATGGAGAGATGCTGTTACGTAGTATAAAGCAATGGCTGAGGCAAGGCCCCAGAATATGCCGATGAATAAGCTACGCTGCATCTGCAACGCAAAGAAAAATATGCGCAGGAAAGCAACCTGTATTACTGCGGATACCAGCGCTATCATAAGCAGTGCCTTGGCAGGAAATGCAAAACTAAACATTAGAGGGCCAATGAATAACCAACCTATCCAGCCTACAAGGGCCGTAAGCAAGCTTGATGGGACCGAGCTTCTTTGTTTAAAAGGGTTCATGTAAATAGTTTATGACATGAAAATAATGCTTTTACGTTGCTTTTTCTACTGCTACCAGTTTAACCGATGCTATTGCTATGACGATCATAAAGCCGGTAGCAAGCAGGAAAGTATTGACACCGATAAACTTATAAATAAATGCCCCTGATATAAGACCGATAATACTGGCAAGGCTGCCGGCGCTACTGGCGAAACCCTGTATAGTGCCTTGGTAGGGACCATCGCCTACGTTGGATACGATGGCCAGGAATGAAGGCCACATAATGCCGTTGCCAAATGCAAACAATACGAGACCTGAGTAGATAGGTATAAGTGTATCAAAGCGAAAAAGATAAAAGCCTGCTGCAAGCATCAGGCTGCCTGCAATAATGAGTATGGAGCCGGAAAAGTAATGCGATATCCACGTAAGTACCGGCCCTTGAACCAAAACAAGTAAAGCACTCAATACGGAGAAGAATATACCTATCTGGAAGACGGTCCATTTCAATTGTCCTGCCACGTACACAGGAAATGCTACGTAGAAGAAATTGAAGGCGAGGAAAATGAGGAAATAGAGGATGAGGATGAAGAGCACGTTGGGCAGCTTTATGATGCTGAAGAAGGAGTGCTTTTGTTGCTCCGTTAAGTTGTAACATTCTTTGTGCTCCTGCCCGAGAACTTTGTGGACATCATTGCCTTCAATGTGTTCATCTATCTTGCGGGGCTGTATATCTTTCAATTTTGTGGCGATAACTATTATTGCCAGTAAGGAAACGGCAAGGGCCATTATTACCGGCAGCATATTGCCTAAAGGCGTATCGCCCAGGATGCCCGCCAGCGCGGGGCCGAATATGAGGCCTGCATTTGCGATAGCAGCCATCTTGCCGAAGTTCTTTTTGCGGTCGGCTTTCGCTGAGATATCGGCGAGGTAAGCATTTGCAACGGAGACATTGCCGCCCGTAATGCCATCCACCGCACGGGCGACGAAGAGGAGGATAAGCGGAATGCTTAATACGAATGTGGCTTTGCTGCCGGTAATGGTTTGGTTTGGCAACAGCAGGGCTACGATAAAAATGGTCCAGCCGATAAATGTGCCTACCTCGCTAAGGAGGAGAATTTTTTTTCGGCCATAGTTATCGGACCAACGGCCCAGTATGGGGGCGCCTATCAACTGGAAGAAGGAGTAGGTGGCACCTAGTACGCCATAAGTAAGCTCATTGCCGCCGAGGCTTAATACCAGTACTATAAGAAATGGTAAGACGATACTGTAGCCAAAAGTACCTACGAAGTTTACCAACAGTATTGGCAGTATAGGTACTTTTTTATTGTCGCTCATGGTAAGGCTTGCTTATATAAAGCTAATGTAAAAAATATATGCATTTGAGTAGCTTTTCTTATACTTGTATTGATCAATAGAAATTATGACACGATATATAGCCTTTTTGCGGGCGGTAAATGTAGGTGGTAGAGTAGTGAAGATGGATGAGTTGAAGAAACTCTTCCTGATACCGGGCATTAAAAATATTTCCACCTATATACAGAGTGGGAATGTGATATTTGACGCAAGCGCGGAAAAAGAGGTGTTGCAGCAGCAAATAGAAAAAAAACTACTGAAGAGCCTGGGCTATGAAGTGACGGTGTTCCTGAAGACGTTTGATGAGGTAAGGGATATTATAAAGCGTATGCCGTATAAAAAGGCTACAGAAGATACGGGTCTGCATGTAAGTATGCTATCGGCCGAGCCGGATGCAGAAGGCATAAAGCAACTTCAATTGCTGGCGACGGAGCAGGAGCAAGTGAAGATATCGGGTACTGAGGCTTATATACTGGTGCCTAAAGGTGGCCCATGTGAAAGTACTTACTATTGATGCTGTCCTTGCAACCGTGCCTAATTACGATGCAGACGCATTAGCAAGGGTATTAGCAGGTGATTATTCGGGAGGACAAGGTTAGGATACGGAGTATAAAGAGCATTCATTGAAAACAACATTAATCCGGTCTTTATGAACCAGGAAAATAATAAATCTGCCGCTGCGGGGAAGAACACCTCCCCTCAGCAAGGCGGTGCAAAAGCCTATCCACTCGACGCTTATTCCAATACAGCCAATAGTCAGCAAGGTGAGGATGAGAAAAGCCCTTATTATAAATCGTCAGCCCCATCGATTAGTCTGCCGAAAGGCGGAGGTGCGCTTAAAGGTATTGACGAAAAGTTCACCGTTAACTCGGTAAATGGAACGGCTTCTTTACAAGTAGCCTTACCACTTACGCCCGGCCGCGGAGGATTTACTCCATCATTATCGCTGCAATACAATTCAGGCAGCGGCAATAGCGAGTTTGGCCTGGGCTGGGGCTTGAGCCTGCCTGCTATACAAAGAAAAACCGATAAAAAATTACCACAGTACAATGACGCAGCGGAGAGTGACGTGTTCCTACTGGCAGGCGCTGAAGACCTGGTACCAATCTCGTCCGGAGATGTTAACTATGGGTCGCCTGCTATAACCTATCATGTAAAAAAATACCGCCCGCGTATTGAGGGCTTGTTTGCACGAATAGAGCATATCACCAACGATGACACGGCTGGCAGCTGGTGGCGAGTTACCACCCGCGATAATATTGTTACCTATTACGGTTTAACAAGTGCCGGCCGCATCAGCGACCCGCAAGACGACAAACGCATCTTTAAATGGCTGCCCCAGCTCAGTTACGACCATAAGGGCAATATGCAGTTCTACGAATACATTGCGGAGAATCTCGATAATGTCCCGGTGAAGGTACACGAGCGCAACCGCCGGAAATACCCCGAAATTTTTACTAATAAATACCTAAAGCGTGTAAAATACTGCAACCGCGATCCCTACATGGATGCAGGTATTGATGTGTACTGTCCCGAACTACCAACCAGTAATGTGTTCTGGATGGAGGCTGTATTGGACTACGATGATCATACAGGTGTAGCTATCGATGAGTTGGGTGCTTCGCCCAACCAGCAATGGCCCTGCCGTAAAGATCCTTTCTCTGATTTTCATGCGGGCTTTGAAATGCGTATATACCGCCGCTGCCGCAGGATATTGATGTTTCATTATTTCAGGGAGATGGATGTGGTTGATGATGTCCCTATAAATCTGGTACGCTCGCTTGATATAGTTTATCACCATGACGATACGCCCGGTGCGTATGCCGAGGCGGATTTCATTACCTCCTTTGTGCAGAATGGCTATACCGTAAAAAGTGATCTTTATGTAAAGCATTCCCTGCCGGCAATGACGATGGATTACCAATTGCTGGAATGGAACACAGAGATACAATCCGTATCGCGCGAGGACGCAAAGAATGCACCACAGGGCCTTACCGGCGGCTACCAGTGGATAGACCTCTGGGGCGAAGGCTTGCCCGGTATACTGACCGAACAGGCGGAAGGCTGGTTTTATAAAACCAACCTTGGCGACGGGCATTTTACGCCTGCACTTGCCGTAGCACCTAAGCCATCTATAAAAGGCCTTGGCACATCACTCCAATGGCAGGACCTTGATGCCGATGGCCGCAGGCAGGTAGTAAGCAGAGCCGCATCGCTGTCCGGCTATTACGAGCTGGATGATGAGCAGGAATGGCAATCATTCCGCGCTTTCAAAAAGAACATTAATGTGGACTGGAACAGCCCATATACCGAAATGCTGGACCTGGACGGCGATGGCCGCCCCGACCTGCTGCTGGCTGAAGACCGTGTGTGGACATGGTATGCCAATAAAGGCAAAGAAGGTTTTGACACAGGTGGCAACGCACAAACATTTTACGATGAGGAAAAGGGGCCACGCCTGCTGCTTAACGACCAGGTACAGAGCATTTTCCTGGCTGATATGAACGGCGATGGCATGACCGACCTGGTACGCATAAAGAACGGCGAGGTATGCTACTGGCCCAATATGGGTTACGGTAAGTTTGGCATGAAGGTGACCATGAGCAATGCACCCACCTTCGACAGGCCTGATATCTTTAACCCCATATACCTGAGCCTTGCCGATATAAGCGGCACAGGCGCTGCAGATATCATTTACCTGGGCCATAATAAATGCACTGCCTGGATAAACCTTGCAGGCAATGCGCTTAGTGATGCTACAGATATTAGCCCCCTTCCGGGCATGGACCCATACAGCAAGATAGGCATCATGGACTTTTTGGGCAATGGCACAGGCTGCATAGTATGGAGTTCACCACTGCCGCAGCACAGCCATGCCCCCATGCGCTATATAGACCTGATGGGCGGCAATAAGCCTTACCTGATGAAAAGCTATGCCAATGGCATGGGCAAGAATGTGCAGCTTACGTATAAAAATTCTACTAGATATTACCTTGAAGATAAAGCCGCGGGTACATCTTGGGCTACACACCTTCCCTTCCCCGTGCACTGCCTGCAGCGTGTGCTCACTATTGATGCCGTGAGCGAAACGCGGTACAGCCAGCAGTACACCTACCATCATGGGTATTACGACCATGAAGAGCGGGAGTTCCGCGGCTTTGGCCTGGTGGAAACCAGGGACACTGAGCGGGCCACCATAGACCATACTGCCCATACCTCTCTCGACCAGGCCCCTGTGCTTACTAAAACCTGGTACCACACCGGCGCCTGGATGCGCGAGGGCACACTGCTGGATAAATTTGCCGAAGAATATTACAACAATACAGACTGGAAGCTGGAAACGGTAGCAGCTTTCCCCGCTTCACTTAATGCGCAGGAGATACGCGAGGCGTACCGCGCCCTGAAGGGCCAGCCGCTAAGGCAGGAAGTGTATGCCCTCGATGGCAGCGATCTTGAGGCTAAGCCATATATGGTGACAGCTAACAGCTACCTTGTAAAACTGATACAGCATCAGGGTAGTAACCGTTTTGCGTCCTTCTTCACTCACCAGCAGGAGAACATCGTATGGCATACCGAGCGAAATGACGATGACCCGCGCATACTGCACGATATGGTGCTCGATGTAAATGACTATGGCGATGTAACGGCTGCTGCCAAGGTAGCCTACCCACGCACAGGCAGCTCCGGCTATAGCGAAGTAAATTTTACAGGTATACAGCAACAAACGCTGGCTACTTATACTACTACTAAATTCACATCTTCCATCTTTAATACCGATGAAGACTATCACCTTTGCGTACCATACCAGGTAGATACCTACCAGCTATACAACGATAATTTCACTACCGGTCTTTGGGTGCCTGCTACTGTAAAGGCGGCGGCCGAAGCTGCGGCTACAATAAGTTTTAATACTATACCTTCTGTACCCCTAAGCCCGCCTGATGACAGTATTTACCAGAAGCGGCTGTTATCCTGTATGCGCACACTGTATCTTGACAATGATGGCAGCACCGTACTTACCTTAGGGCATTTTGATACCCTCGCATTACCATACCAGCAGTACAGCCTTGCCTTTAGCGACGGGCACTCGGTAGGCGGGCATTACTTCTATAACGATGACAAGATAACCGAAGATATGCTGGACGAAAGTGGCTACCTGCGCAATGTATTTGCCCTTTCACCACCCGATCCTGCCGACTGCGTATGGCTGCCCGGCGGTACTATGCAATACACAAGCCCGGAAACCAGTTTTTATACCCCTGTTAGCTTTACCGACCCCTGGGGTAATGTGACCGAAGTTACCTACTGGATAAACGCCAGTACCGAAAATTACTATCTCCTCCCTGCTACTGTTACGGATGCATTGGGAAATGTAAGCACCGTACAGGCATATGACTGGCGCTGCCTGCAGCCCGCGTCTATGCAGGATATGAATGAGAACATCAGCCGGATACTGTACGATGGCCTCTGCATGCCTGTGGCAATGGCAGTAATGGGCAAAGGCGCAGAAGCTGACGATCTTGACGGGTTGGACCCTGGAGACAGTGGCGATCTAAGCGCGCAGGCAGCCTTCTGGATAGACCCGGCTTCATATGCAGCCGATCTTTTACAACATGCCACCTGGCGCTGCGTGTACGACCTGGAGAGCCACCCAACAGCCGTGGCCATGATAGCCCGCGAAAAGCATTATGTTGATGACCCTGCCAGCCCCATGCTCATCCGCTTTACCTATACCGATGGCCTGGGCCGGGTTGCCATGCACAAAGTGCAGGCCGCCGATGACCCCGACACCAGCGATGAGCGCTGGATAGGCAGCGGCAAAACGGTGTACAACAATAAAGGCAAGCCTGTAATGCAGTACGAACCCTACTTTAGCGATAGCCATGCATACGATGCTGAGGCTGCAGGCGTAGGCGTGAGTCCAATTATATATTACGACCCACTGGGCCGTGTAAAGCGTACCGACCTGCCCGATGGCAGCTATACCAAAACAGAATGGGATGCATGGACGCAGGTAAGCTATGATAACAATGATACTGTGCTGGACAGCACCTGGTATGCCGCCGCCATAGCAGGTACTGATGAAGAACAGGATGCCGCTGCCAAGGCAGCTGAGCACGATAATACGCCCACCCGCGTATTCCTCGATACCCTTGCACGGCCTTTCTACACGATACAGCATAACAGGTACATCGTCTCCGCCATGTGGACCGATGATTACTACCATAGCTATGTGGAGCTGGATATACTGGGCAACCGCCTCGCCGTGCACGATGCCCGCGGCCTCAGCCCCCTTAGCTATGTGTACAATATGCTGAAGGCAGTGTTAAGGCAGGACAGTGTGGATAGTGGCACGCAGCACATGCTTACCGATGTAAGCGGCCAGCCCCTTTATGCCTGGGATGCCGATGACAGGCAATTCCATTTCACCTATGACGAATTACGCAGGCCACTTACCAAAGAAGTACAGATACCCGGCAGCCCGCCGGAGGATAAAGTTCTTGAAGTGATGGTGTACGGAGAAGGACAGATAGATGATGCCGATCATAACCTGCGCGGCAAACTATATATGGGTTACGATGGTGCGGGTCTGCAAACAATACCCGATTACGATTTCAAAGGGCAAGCTCTTAATACCATCCGGCAGTATGTGCAGGATTATACCGCACACCCCGACTGGACAACTATTGGCAGTGTAAGTATGGAAACTGACACTTACACCACGGCCATGACCTATGATGCCCTTGGCCGCCCCATCACTATTACTACGCCTGAAGGTGGTGTAACTACGCACACCTACGAAAAAAGCGGCGCACTATACAGCATAGCCAGAAGCGGGGTGCATAGTCTCACCAGTGATGTGGTGAATAGTATAGCCTATAATGCCAAAGGCCAGCGTACCAAAATACAATACGAGAACGGGGCTACCACTACCTACGAATACGACCCCAACACCTTTAGTGTAACGAGAATAAGGACAACAAGAAGCAGTGACAGCGCAGTGCTGCAGGACCTTAAATACTGGTACGACCCTGTGGGCAATATAACCTTTCAAAAAGACGATGCACAGCAAACCGTATACTTCAGCAACACGGTGGTGGACCCGCAGAACGATTATACCTATGATGCCCTTTACAGGCTGATAGTAAGCAAAGGGCGGGAGCATGCAGGCAACAGTAATGAAGCAACCAGCTACAACGACCAGTACCGTCTACAACAGCCGCATCTTAATGATGCCACAGCTATGCAGTTGTACATCGAATATTACACTTACGATGAAGTGGGCAATATGCTGCAAATGAAGCATACCGGTGGCACTACGCCATTTAGCAACAGGTGGACACGGGATTTTACCATTGACAGTGCCAGCAACCGCCTTACCAATAACAGCATAGGCAGCAACAGCACAAGTGCTGAGACATACGACTATGACGCACGCGGCAATATGACCGGTGGCATGAACCAATTAACAACTACAGGTAGCAGCCATGCAGGTACTATGCTTTATAATGAGCTTAACCGGCTGGAAAAAGTAATTATTACCACAACCCAAACCGCTTATTACCAGTATGACAGTAGTGGGCAAAGAGTAAGAAAAGTGATCTACGACAGCAGCAGTGACATTACGCAAACGCGAAAGTATGTAGGCTCCTGGGAACTCTATGTAAAAGAAACAAGCACCAGCATAACTACCGAGCGCGAAACGCTGAACGTAATGGATGACACCGCCCGGGCATTGCAGATAGACAGTGATACCCTGAATAGTACGCAAACACAACGCTACCAGTTTAGTAATCATCTGGTAACTGCTACGCTTGAGCTTGATGAAAATGCTGATGGGATTAGCTATGAGGGGTATTATTCTTTTGGTAGTACCAGCTTTTAATGTGGGCCGGATGCGGGTACAGTGTCATTAAAACGATACCGATATACAGGTAAGGGGCGTGACGAGGAAACTGGCCTGTATTATCATGGTGCCCGTTATTATGCGCCCTGGCTTGCGCGATAGTGTGCGGTAGACCCGATGGAGAGTAAGTATGCTGGAATGAGTTCGTATAACTATGGATTCAATAACCCAATTACTTTCAATGATTTAAATGGTATGGACCCGGCATGGACTTCCGGAAGCACCGAGAATAACGTAACTGTCTGGACGGATATTTCATCTTTATACAGTAGCAGCGGAGAGTTAATAAGCAGAACTGTAAATACATTCTCGGTACCAGAAAGTCAATTATCTGATTATCACGGGTTTCGGGGAATCCATACAATCACGAAGTACTGTAAATGATGGCAGCCTCAGGAATATATCAAATATGCCTTCTGTTATTGAAAACTATTATCCTGCGTCAGGCGGAGGAAATAATTCATCGTTAGCAAATGCATGGGCAACTTATAAAGCACTTGATCCTGTACAAGCTGGAATATTGAGCGGAGCATATAACTTTGTGGCTAGTACTGTTACAGGGGTTGTAAGTGCCAGCATTCATCCCTTAGACGCAATAATTGGCATCGCGAAGTTTGGATATGCCGCCGCAATAATGCCAGGCGCATTTAGCCCGATGAGTTCGGAAGGTATAAACTTGGCCATAAGTATAGGCAAGACAATAGATAAGTTTCAAACTGGTGATACTTATACCAAAACGTCAATGACTACTGAAGCGGCTCTGACAATTGCTTCGTTCTTTTTTGGTGGAGGAGAAGCCGGTGGTGCTAAAGCGGTTGGTGAAGTTGGATGGTCTTCAAAAAGTATTAAACTTGCTGACATAGAATTAAATAGAGGGAAGGTTAATGTGTGGGTAAAGTCTCAGGGTGAAGCAGAAGAATTGTTTTTGGGAAAATGTCAGGCGGAAGGATATAGAAATTCTACCGGGATGAAACCTCATGAAGCTAAAGGCTTTTTCAGTTATGAGGGAATTTATCATTGGGATACGGAAATTGATCCACAAACTGGTCGCGTTAAATATTATTCATTAGACGATCCGCATGGTGAATATCCACATTTGCAAATTGAACCTGCTAATGCACCAAAAATTCGTATATCTTGGCCTCAGTAAAATTAAATGTATGGAAGACAATATCAGATTTGCATTAAGGCATGGAATAGGATAGGTATGCCAGGCGGCAATATTGCAACCGAATTAGAAGCCTCAAATTCTGAAAATAGAAAATGGGCTTGTATTTACGCTTTAACCAAAGACGACAAACGTGGACTTTATAGGTATTTTGAAATTGAACTTCCAAAAAAAATTGTAGAAGAGGATCTAGATTGGTCTGAACCAATGAAAATAACCGAAGAAATTTTTGTACGTTCTTTAGCTGATTTATACCAATTGTTAGATAGTAGGGGTATTGATCCGCTTTCATTTGATGCTCCATGAAATGTAAATTATCCCTACTAACAATGGAGCTAGTAATAGGTAATGTTACAGAAGTGTGTTTTAGAAAATAAGAACTGCAAAGCATTGAAAATACAGTAACCAGGAAAAAGAAAAATTACGAAAACGGGCGACCTACGGGTTGCCCGTTTCAGTTTTAAGTACAAAATACCCTCCCGGCGATGCCATTGCCCTGCGTGCCTACACACAAAAGTCTTACACTCTGGAAACTTGAAAGTGGGAGGTATGGTACAAGGTGGTTTAACAGACTTATTCGAAAATCATCATTTTAAGATCAGCTATCCCTTACCCGCAGGGTCAGAGGGCAGCGACTTTTTCGTGCACTACAATAACACGGCAAAGAAGCTTGACTGGCCCCTGACCTATTTCAGAAAAGTAGAGACGCTGAAACCCGATCCCAAATGCAACTGGGTAGATGAATACGGCAAGCCCTATCCTAACGCCGCTAAGGTAATAAGCTTTTACTATGATGCATCAGTTCGCTACCCACTCACCTACGATTGTGCTATAGGGCTGCAGGAAGCCGTGCGCATCGATAGAACTATTTTTCTTGCTACTGACAGGTACAGTCTCAACTTTAACGACCTGAAAAGTGTATGGTCTATAACCACTGTTACCGGGGACATCAATAAGCTCAGGCCAACTGTCCCTAATTTGTTCGAAGGCTTTAAGGCCAACGTAGATATTGATGCTTTTAAAGGCTTCAGCCAGGGCGAAGCTTTGGTATTGGGCAGCAGTTTGCATGCAGAGTACCATCAGCCGATATACAAATACATCACACTTGTCTTGCAGGGGCAGGGCGGTTACAGCCTTGGCGACGAAAAAGTGCTTTATACCCTCGGGGAGTGGACAATAATGTGACGCCCAAGGTGGATAGCAACGTACACTTTAGCCAAACGGCCCCTTATGCATTCCAGTCGTTGGCGACGCCATTCAAGGGTTATTTACAAAATAGTATTTACGGTAACCAGTATTTGCTATTTAATGCTGACATCTACTTTCCCATATTCCAAACATTAATCCCTATTGAAACACCGCTCCAGTCTATCAACAACCTGCAATTAGATATATTTTCAGACTTGGCAAATGCAAGAGAAACCTGGCAGGCCTACCCAAATAGTGCTAAATGGTTATGCTCTTATGGCCTAAGCGCAAGAACTAACCTTGCAGGTTATCCATTGCGCTTTGACATCGCATGGCCGGGAAGTTTTAATAAGTCCCCAGTTTGGTATTTATCATTAAGTTTAAGGTAGTTATTGATTTATCCTAATAGAAGAAACACCGCTCATACTGTTAATCGGGATAAACCCCGGTTTTACCAAACCTTATATATCTCCCGCGACCCCGTAAGGAACATATCCTGGTAGCCCTGCATTTTTTCCTGCATTTTTTTCATCTCTTCACTCTGTTGCATGTACTTTTCAAAGCTTTGCTCATAAGCGCTGAGATTTTCATATTGGCTTACCATCACCACGCGGTTATATTGCCCGGTCATATCCGTCATTATGTTCACCAGGTTTTCATTTCCTTCCATACCTTCTTTGAACATTTTGGCAAGTTTGGAGGCATTGCCTGGCTTGCAAATAAAGATGTCGTGTACGATTATCATAAAATGGTGTTTTTGATAAATCGAATTTCCGACTAATATTTCAGAATAATAAGCATACCGGTAAAAATAATATTGATGCCGTCTGTCCCCAAACCGATCTCCATTGTCCCCTGATGCCATACATAAGTTGATGCTTGCCGTACTTTTTCAGGCATGGTTTATAAACCGGCTTATGCGGAAATGAGCATCCTGCTAGGATAGTCTTTTTATTTTGTCCTGCAGCCTGTCCACCTGGTCTTGCATCCGTTCCTTAAATGCTTCTATCTGGTCTTTGCGCTCATTTATTTTGTTGTCCATCTTATGCAGTATGTTCCCATACTGCCTTGATAGCTTACGGCGTGTCCTTGTTCCCTTGTCAGGTGCATATAAAATGCCGAAGAGCGCACCCAGTGCTGCCGTGGCGCCAAGCAAGGCTACCACTTTTGTCGCTTTTTTCATGATATCTATGTTTTTTAGAGCAGGCGGTATATGTCCTTGTGATAGGTTACCGTGTCATTCTGTATCTCAACTGGCATGTAGATAACAAATACCGGCACCGGCTCATCAATTTTTACTGTTGTTGGTGTTTGTGATTTCACGCAGGCTTGTAGCAGCGCTTTGTTTATCTTGCCCGGTAGCAAATGGTCGCCCAGTTCCAGCGGTTTTTCCAGCCTTATGCAACCATGGCTCAGGTATCGTTTGTTCAGTTTAAATGCATTTTTGTAGTCCGTATCGTGCATATACACGCTGTATGGATCGGATATGTTGAACTTCAGCACGCCAAGCGCATTGTCACAGCCGGTCGACTGCCTGAACCGGTAGCCCTTAAAACCGCTGGCTATCGCGCTCGATGCGTCTGCCACCTGGCCTCTGCTGTCTATTACCTGAAGGTTTAGTGACCTAAGCGCATTTCTGTTGCGGCGGTATTTGGGTATTATTTCTTTTACCGCTATGCTATGCGGCACATTCCAGTAGGGGTACATTATCGCTTCGTAGCAGTATGCGGCAAACCTGGGTGTTTTTGTTGCAGGCTTGCCCACCACTACTTTCATATCCAGCACCATATTGTCCTCTTCGTAATAGCGCAGCATGGTACTGCATATATTTACCGTTATAAATTTTTTGGCCTTGTAGTGGTGTATCCGCCTGTAGTAGTTTAATGACATACCCAGCGCTCTTATCTTGTCTTGCACCTTATTATTCATTTGCACCGCCAGTTCTGCTTTCAGCTTCTTATACTCATCGTCGCCCGGCTCCAGGCTGGCCATCCATGCGTCCAGCTTACTGGCATTGTCCGCCTTCAGCAGGCCTTCCAGCAGGTAGGCATTGTCACGCTCTTCGTATTTTGCCGATACCCCGTCGTAACCCAGCATGCCATCTGTCATTCTCCCGGCATATACATCCTTCATTAAGGCTATCGCTGCGTCTGTATATACTTTGTCAGCATTTATATCATTGTAGGTCCTTAGCGGCCTTGATAGCTCTTCATAGTGGTACCGGCCTTTGTCAAGCCCCATGTATGCGCACTGCTCTATTGTTTGTAGCAAAGCGTTTCTCAAGGCTTCCTGCCCGGGCGATGCTCCTGTCCAGCTGAGGCCCTGCTGATTAGTACTATACAACCTGTTTACCAGTTGTGGATACAGCAGGTAGGCACTTGCATTTGCGGCATAGATTTTTGCAGGCAGGGCAAAATTGCACAGCAACAAAACAAATATGGTGGTTTGCTTTAAGCGCATTTATCTTTTTTTGCTTTTACAGGTGAGATATAAATACAGGCGTGTCAACCGCTTTTAGCAGCTTGTCGGCAGTGCTGTGTTCAAAGAACCTGAACAATTTATTTCGGCCATAAGCCCCCATTACTATAAGCTTGTTCGATTGTCCCCAGAAGGTTTTGAACAATGCTTCACCTGCTTCCCCGCTCACCAGCCGGTGCACAATGGCAGGGTAGTGCACCTTCAGCCATTCGCTCATTTTGTCCCTTTCGTCCGGCACCTCGCTCTTGTCTTCTTTTACATGCAGCAGGCTTATTTGTTTCACGGCAAACTGCGGAAACAGGTAGGTGAATTGCTTAATGGCGAATACCGAAGAGCTGCTCCCGTCGTATGCAAATATGATCTCGTCTATTTGGTCGAAACGTTCCGGTGCTACCATAACCGGGCATTCCGATCCCCTTAGCAGTTCATGCACAAATTTCGTTGGCACTATTTCCTTGCCCGTTGTGAAGGAAACACCGGGATCCACTATTACCAGGTCGGCAAAGCGGCTCTCTGCAAGCGCTTCTTCTATCGGGTTGCCCTTATCCAGGTGCACCAGGCCCGCCACATCATTTTGCGCACAATATTCCCTGAACACATTGATATTGCTTTTTATGGTTTCCTTCTGCTCCTCTGTTTGTTCTTCGTCGGATACGATAGATTCCACGTAAACGGTTCCCTGGAACTGTTTGATCTGTGGCCTGTCCTTATATCTTAAGTTGTCCAGGAATACCCCTACCAGTTTCGATTGGGTCATTTTGGCTATATACATGGCAAAGTCGATACTGCCGGTATTTAGCCGCATGGCATCGGTAACAAATAGTATTTTTTGCATAGCTTTTATTTTTCGTGGGCTATAAAAATGGGTAGCTTGTGCTCTGCTATTACTTCCGACATGAAGCTCCTGGAGAAAAGCATAGATACGTCCGATCGGCCAAAGGCCCCCGATATCACCATTGCATTTTTATTATTCACCAGCCATGTATTGAAATACTTTTTCGGTTCTATATCCAGTTTCAGGATGTTAAGGTTTCCGTAGTGGCGCCCGGCAAATTCTTCAAGGAAGTCGATATAGGGCAGCTCTTCGTTCTTTGTGCTGCCATACACCAGCGTAGCCTCCAGGCTGCATAATTCGGGGAATATATACGCAAATTGCTTCAGTGCATACATCGACTGTTTTCCGCCGTCATAGGTAAGTATCAGCCTTTCGGGAAACGTATAGTCTTCGGGCAGCAGCAGGATGGGACATTCGGCATCCAGTATCACATCTTTCAGGTACTCCCCCGGTGTGGTCATTTCTACATCCTTAAAGAATGTCTCGCTGCCCAGTACCAGCAGGTCGGCGAAGCGGGTTTCCATTTTCAGCATGTCCAGTGCGTCCCCGCCCAGGTCATCATGCACCCGGTATTCAAAGCCGTTCTTGTCGCAGTACTGCTTGAAGTAGTCTACATTCTTCACAAAAAGCTCATTGTCATATTCAATGGCGGTGAGGTATCCTCCCGCTGCCAGCGGGTAGCCGAACAGGCTTTTATAGTCTATTGAGCTGAGGAAAACTCCTGTAAGCAAAAAAGGAGTGTTGGTCGCCAGTTTCTGTACAAAGTCAAGCGAGGCAGGCGAGAAGTTATACCCGTCAAATACTACCAGTATTTTTTTCATAACGTATTTTTTTTTATTAACGCAATAATACGGCGCCTGCCTGCCATAGGGCATGACCATGGGCATAGCGTTTGATGATATCCGTCATGTTTATTGATGCAGCTGTGGATGGTGAATGATCTTGCCAGGTATCAGGGAGCCGAACGGAATTCCTCACCCTCACTGGTTTAAGTTTCCCCTCACTGGTTTAAGTTTCCAAACTTAAATCACCAATAAAACGAAGGATTGTATCCGGCAGCATATATCCGATTGGCTGTATCAGGGAACAGAACGCGATTGCACCCCATTGTGTATAGCCTGTAGCTACATTACAGCTTTCTGCGGGAGGCTATGGGCATGTTCGTTTGATCAGTTAGTAAAGCGGAGAGCATACTTAAATGTCTTCCTGCCTTCATTCCCACATTAATTTCTTATTCCTTCACCACGCGCCTGCACACTGTCACTCCATTCTCCTCGCTTATTGTTATAAAATACACGCCCGCCTGCAGCCCTGCCATATGCAGCAGCATCTGCTCATCCCTGCCACTTTGCTTCATCACTTCTTGCCCCATCACATTCATTACCGCCACTTCATGCAGGCCTGCAGTTTGCGGCAGGTTTATGGTCAGCACATCCTGCACAGGGTTTGGGTACAGGCTCAGCGCAGCAGCCATAGTGCTGCTGTGCACACTCGCGGGAAAGCAGGGCGGGTTATAGTCTACCTTGCGTATACGCCCGTTATAGCTATCGGCAATAAATAAATTGCCGCAACTATCAAATGCTATTCCATAAGGTTCATTGAATGTCGCAGCATTGGCCGGCCCACCATCCCCTCCCCAGCCTTGAACGCCTGTTCCCGCAACAGTGTTGATGATGCCATTTACATCTATCTTACGTATTCTGCTGTTGCCAAGATCAGAAACGTATAGATTACCATAATCGTCCAGGGCTATGTCGATTACAGCGTAGAATAGTGCTGAAACCGCTGGTCCCCCGTCACCTGCATAACCTGTCGAATGTGACCCTGCTACGGTACTTATCATCCCTGTATTCAGGTCTATTTTTCTTATTTTGTCGCCGGTGGTAAAGTATAAGTTATTCAGTTTACTGATCCGCATGGCCGCGACATCCGTTATGTTTGCTGCAGTGGCTGGTCCCCCATCACCTGTATCTCCGGATGTACCCGTGCCCCCTATCGTGCTGATATTTCCTGCCAGGTCCACCTTTCGAATCCGGTTATTGCCGAAATCAGAAAAATACAAATTACCTGCTGTATCAAATGCTATTGCCGTGGGGTATGCAATGCTGGCTAAATTTGCAGGGCCGCCATCGCCGCCAAAACCCGGTACACCGGTCCCAATTACTGTATAAATTAAACCTGTAGCTACATCTACCTTTCGTATCCTTGAGTGGTTTTCATCACCTATCAATACATTGTTGTCTTTATCTACAGCTATTCCCGTGGGGTTTGAAAGCCAGGCCGTGGTGGCAGGTATGCTGTCGCCATTATAGCCTGGTCCCAGGGGGCCTGCCACTGCACTGATGATACCGCTGGCAGATACCTTACGCACTCCGTTGTCTTCTATAAAGTAATAATTGCCCAAATGATCAAATGCTATGTACATCGGTTGCCCTATACCGGCCTGTAACGCGGCTCCGCCATTACCTGTATGGCTGCCTGTCCCAATGCCCGCTACGGTATTGATCGTTTGCGCGCTCAGTATGCTGCTGCATAGCACTAGCAGACCTGTCAGTAAGGTGTCGAACAGCGTTCCCTTATATTTATTAATAGCCATGCTGATATCTTAGGTTCATTCGTAGTGTATTTATAAGTATCATAAATTTATGGAATCAAATTAATAATTTCAATTTTGTATCAATTTATCCACATTATTTGGAGCTGGCAGCCTCAGCTTCGTATCTTGCATTGCCTGTAGAATTTTTCAGCTATCATCATGCTGCCAATCATACAGCTGCTCTCAAACAGGTACCAATACCTCCTTTCCTTTGGAGAGGTCGGGAGAGGCTATCGGGCATTTTTCGGGCACAAACCGGGCCTCATTTTCCTTCCAAAATCGGCAATCAACAAGTAATAACAGGAAACAAAAGGGAAATAACAGGAAATAACGAGAAATAATTATTTTTTACTATAATTCATATCCATGCATGTTTCACTCAGTATCGGCACTTCATTATTTCCTATTTCCCTTTTTTATGTCCCGCAGCTAATTATCGGGCACCGTCTCAAAACCGGGCAAAAATGTATTTTCAATACGCCGGGCATTCACGCTGTCAATTTGGCAAATTTTTCAAACTGGAACGCTGATTGATACCATATAAGAAACATTAAAAAAACTAAACCACTATGCAGGAAAAAGGTACCATCTCCATCCATACCGAGAATATTTTCCCGATCATTAAGAAATTCCTTTATTCAGATAACGAGATATTTCTGCGTGAGCTCGTGTCCAATTCCGTGGATGCAGTGCAGAAGATTAAACGCCTTGCATCGCTTGGGCAGTACAGCGGCAATATCGAAAATGCTCGTGTCGAGGTAGCTTTCGATGCCGGAAAGAAGACCATCACCATCTCCGATGATGGCCTTGGTATGACCGCCGAAGAGATCAGGAAATATATCAACCAGGTGGCCTTTTCCGGTGCCTCCGAGTTTGTGGAAAAGTTCAAGGAAGCAGGCGATGCCAACGAAATAATTGGCAAGTTCGGTCTTGGCTTTTATTCGGCCTTTATGGTTGCCAATAGGGTAGAGATCGAAACCCTTTCTTATCAAAAGGACGCTACACCTGCACACTGGACCTGCGATGGCAGCACAGAGTTTGAAATAAGCGAAGGTACCCGCGACAGGGTAGGTACAGATATCACCCTGCATATCAACGACGAGTCACTTGAGTTCCTCGATGAGCACAGGCTTAGGGGCATACTGGATAAGTATTGCAAATTCCTGCCCGTGCCCGTAAAGTTCGGCACTGTTACAGAACAGGAGCCTGATGGCGAGGACGAAGAAGGCAAACCTAAATTCAAACAGGTAGAGGTCGATAACATCATAAACAACACTAACCCTATCTGGACCAAAGCACCTTCGGAATTGACCGATGCCGACTACACCAATTTCTATCGCGACCTCTATCCATACTCGATGGAAGAGCCATTGTTCTGGATACACCTGAATGTCGATTATCCCTTCAACCTCACAGGGGTGCTGTACTTCCCGCGCCTGAAGAACGAGTTTGAGCTGAAGCAGAACAAGATAAAGCTCTTCTCCCGCCAGGTATTCATTACCGATGAGGTGAAGGACATTGTTCCGCCATTCCTCACGCTCCTGCATGGCCTTATAGACTCGCCCGATATACCATTGAACGTATCGCGCAGCTTCCTGCAGTCCGATAGCAATGTAAAGAAGATAAGCAGCTACATCACTAAAAAAGTGGCTGAGAAGCTGGCTGAGATATTTAAGAAAGACCGCAAAGCCTTCGAAGATAAATGGGCCGATCTTGGCCTGTTCATAAAGTATGGCATTGTCAGCGATGATAAGTTTTACGACAAGGCAAAGGATTTTGTCTTGTTGCCAAATACCAACAAGGAATATTACACCCTTGCAGAGTACAAGGACAAAGTAGCTCCCCTGCAAACCGATAAAGAAGGTAACGTGGTATATCTCTATACCAGCGATATCTCAAAACAAGATTCATTTATCCGCTCTGCAAACAAGAAAGGCTATGACGTGTTGTTGATGGATTCACCCATCGATACCCATTTCATCAGCTTCCTTGAGCGCCAGCTCGACAAGATATCCTTGAAGAGAGTAGATGCCGATGTGATAGATAAGCTCATAGTAAAGGAAGAGGCAATACCGCACCTCCTCAGCGAAGAGCAAACAAAGACCGTAACAGAGATCTTTGAAAAGGCCATACAGAAACCCAATATGCAGGTAACTGTCGAAAGCCTGAACCCTGATGAGCTCCCCGTTACCATAACTATGGACGAGCTGTTCCGCCGTATGAAGGACATGTCCAAAGTATCGGGTGAAATGAACTTCTTCGGGCAGATACCGGAAAACTACAAAGTATCGGTAAATGGCAACCACAAGCTCATAGACCGTATACTAAATGCAGGCTCCCCCGAACAGCAGGCACAACTGGCAAAACAGGCCTTCGACCTGGCCCTTTTGTCGCAAGGCATGCTCACCGGCCCCGATCTTACCGAGTTTGTGAACAGGAGTGTAGCCCTTATATAGCGATGTTTGGAAGTACTTCTACGATATAGGATATGCGGCCCCGGCATTAGGTTTTAATGCCGGGTTTCGCTTTTCAGGCTTATTTTAGTACTTTTACAATCCCCCCAACACAAATACTATGGCATTAATAATCTGTGACGCACGTTTTCGAGAAAGAGGTAATCCCACCCAGTTTGATACTGACGTGACACTGATATTAAGAAAAGGCATAGTAGACGATACCCTGAACAAGACCTATACACGCAAGAATTTTGGCGATAAAAAGATAGGCGTGCAGAAAGAAGTTTGGGTGAAATACCAGCTCACTGCAGGCGGCAAATTCCTCGAAAAAACCTTCCCCGAAAATACCACTCCCGGCAGGAAGATAGACATTACACTTCCCTAAGCATCCTCCTCATTTCCCTCCCGGATTAAACTTATGTTAAGGGCATGAGCATGTTATGATTTGAATTAAGTTTTATTATCTTTAAAAGCTTAATTTATAGATCATGACCCCAGACAAAGTATGTTTCGATTTTATTAAAAGCCGCGAGGGCCTGAAACTCAAATCTTACCAGGATAGCGCCGGCATATGGACCATCGGCTATGGTACCATCCTTTATGAAAATGGTACACCCGTTAAGCGCGGCGAGTCTATTACCCAGGAGCGCGCTGATAGCCTGCTGGAAGGCGAGATACTAAAGAAGAGCCTGAAGGTAAATGCAGCAATAAAATCAACGAAGCTCACGCAGAACCAGTACAATGCGCTGGTAAGCTTTGCTTACAATGTAGGTACGGGCGCTCTCCTCAGCTCTACACTATTAAAGAAAGTACTTGCCAACCGCAACGACCCCACCATCAGGGATTCCTTTATGGTATGGAACAAGGCGCACGTAGATGGCAAACTGGTTCCTGTAGCGGGTTTGACCAACAGGCGCAAGGCTGAAGCTGATCTATATTTTTCTGCCTAAATATTCACTCCTGCTAAATGGCTTAATACTAAACGGTTCGGCACCTAAAGAATACCTCGCCCGCGCTAAATCTTAACAAACAGGGGGATCGATGCGGTTCCCTGTTTTATTTAGCTTTCTCTTTAATTTTCATAAATTTACAGCATGCATGTGTCCTGTCTCAAAAGCGCGCTGAATAAGGTATTGACATGCCTGGTGCTGGTAGTTACACTGCATCAAAAAGCAAGTGCACATGATATCATCTTTTGCGGCGAGCGCATACCGGTTAAGAACGACTTTGTAGCGAACATGCTGATGGACGTGATCCGTAAGCAGATACCGAATGTAAACCTTATCTCGTTAAGGCAAAGGGCACTGCAATATTTCCCCTTTGTAGAAGCCAGCCTGCGTAAGAACGGCCTGCCTGTCGATTTTAAATATTTGCCCATTGTTGAGAGTGGTTTTACTATTGTATCCTCGGGCGCTGGCGCGAGAGGGTTCTGGCAGTTGATGCCTGCTACAGCCCGCGACCTTGGGCTCACGGTATCCGCTACTATTGATGAACGTGATGATGTGAACAAGGCAACTACAGCGGCTTGTAAGCTGCTTCTGTCTTACTATTCGCAGATACAAAAGCAACATAAAGTATCATCCTGGATCCTTACGGCTGCAGCGTATAACTTCGGTATAGGTAATATATTCAACGCTATTGATAAGCAGGGCGCAGACTACTTTACGATGAAGCTGAATCCTGAAACGGCGGTATATGTATACAAGATGATAGCCTTGAAAGAGTTATTTGAATATCCCGAGCTGTACATGAAGTACTTCGGGTATAATGTCTTTAGTGCAAAAGCATCGCCTGCAAATATGCCGCAAGGCAATAGCAACGTAGCATTTTTCGAATCGATGTCCGTGAAGGTGAGTGCGAAGAAAGAAGAAGTAAAGGAGGCTAAAGAAACTTATGTGGCAGCACATATACAAGGCAAGTACAAGAACTTCAGTGATGGTGACCTGGTGTCCATAGACCTTGATGATGACCTTGTAGTAAAAGGAGGATACACAAGAAAGGGTAGTACCGTGAAAGGATATGGCTGGGTAATAGACGGCAGGGTATATATAGACATGGGTTACGGCCATGAGGTACTGCTGTATGATAAGAATGGTGAGAAAGGTGTTGCAGTTGCCAGTTTGAAAAAGGGTGAACCCGTGTTGCTTAAAAACAAAATATTCGACGACCAGTCGCAATGGTAATGGAAATAAAAAAGTTCCGACATGGCGGAACTTTTTTATTATGATCGTTTAGAAGATTATTGCTGGTTGTATTCTGTATCCCATTCTGTGCCATCATCACCTTTCTGACCTTCCATTTTGATGAGGAAATTCTTGGCAGGGAAGTAAGGCTTCATGTGAATGTCGAGATGTATCTTGTCTTTCTGTACGGGATCCTGCTCAAAGCGCTTGATGGTAAAGTCTTCGATGAGCTTATCCGGGCCGGTAATGCTGTCAAGGAACTTAACGATCTGGCCCATGAGATCTTTACGCGTATTGGCATTGAAATTCTCAAAGGCCCTGCGGTTCAGAAAGTCCATAAGCACTTTAGTAACATAGTCGAACACACGTACCACTGAATAAGTCTGCAGGCCGAGGTTGTCGCCATTGAACAATGTCTTGGCAGAGAAAGCCATTACTTTGCCATACTCTTTAACCATAGGCACGAGCCCCATTTTTTCGAGATTGGCTATCTCGCTTTTCTTGAGTTCAAATTTCACACCGTCCACCTCGTTCATGCTACCGAATTTTTTACCTGCGGTAACCTGTGACATAAGTGTGCGGTATATCTTGCCTGCCAGTGCGCCGGATGGCGGTACATACAGGTCTTCTTCTTCTTTCAGCTCAGCATACTTGCCGCGGCCCACAAGCCAGTTGCAGGACATCATCACATTAGAGCGATATTTATCGCCACCGGTAAGGTTAGCCATTTCAAACATCTCCATCACGTCGTCGGCGCCGTCAAGATGCTCAAAGTCGGTTACCAGCATCACCTTGTTCTCGTGCGCGATTTTAGCCCATTTTTCCACCACCTTGTTTGAGCCCAGATAGCCGGGGAGCACAAGAATGCTATAGTTATTACGCAGGTCGAGCCTGTCGAAATTCATTTTCAATTCTTCAGACACCGCATCTATGAAGCGTGTATTGTCGAGATCCTTAAGTTGATCGAGCTCGCAATTGATGAAGGATACATTCTTCAGCTTATCGCCTTCCGTATTTTTAAAGAAGAGGGCAACGTTCCTGTAAGAGCGCTCCAGGTCTTTTGATTCTTCAACTGCTTTGGCCAGGTTCTTTTCCAGCACTTTTTCGCATTGCTGTGCTTTTTGCTCGCAATTGCTCACCATGTCGGATATCTCGCCTGTGGATTCAAGTACTTTGGCCCAGAGCGAAAGTGCCTTCTGCAGTGTATCCCTTTCATTCTTCTTCTGCGATTCTGTAAGGAAAATGTTCCTGCGTGCTTTGCGGTCGGGGTTAAGATTCTGAGTGCCTTCAATGGTAGATTCTATGAGGTCAAAACCACCGAATTTAGCCAGGGTCTCAGCACTACTTTTAAGAGCCTCCAGCGGATTTTTTATCTCCGGTCTTTGCTCTTCTTTGTATTGTGCTTCTTGCTGCTGGCCAGGTTGCATGTCCATTTGTTCGCTCATAATATGCAGTGTTTAGAATTTTTAATGTTTTGGGGTTAAAATATTTTATGGTATAAAACTGGTAATAGCATCAGACCCGGCGTCGCCACCATGGTCAAAGTTTTCACCTGCCAGGTCACCGCCCTTTTCTTCCACTTCATGTCTTATGTCGTCCGGGCTATCGCCATGTACTGCACTGGTAATAGCTGCTGAGGCCAATGCAGTACCTGCACCAAGTACTGCGCCCAAGGCAGCCCTCCCAAGAGCTGCAGCGATCTGGCCGGCGGAGTTAACCCTTGCGCCATTCAGGCAAAGGTTCTCCGGTGCTACTGCTATGTGTATCCTTGTTTGCATCGGGCTATCATTCGTAGCGTCAAATGTTTCCTCGAGTCGCACACAATATGCTTCTTCAAAGTCGATGGTCTTCATTGCAGCACCTACATCGCGCCGGTAAAAAATGATCTTACCTGTTTTTGAGGATGTAGGGCTCAGCATCCACTCCGTGATGTTAGCGTTCCGGCTTGTTTCAATAGTCACATCGAGTACACTGTTAGTAGGCGAGCCGTTTGGCCTGTGCCTGTTGGTAAATGCCTGCTCGATATAGTAATTCATCTTCAGGACGTTGTAATCATCGTCGCTGCCATTCAATTGAAGTTTAGCTGAGAAAGACATAATCTAAAATTTTTTCAACACGAGATCTTTTCTACTTATTATTCTTCAGTTCAGCAACCATAGCATAAATGCTATCTAAGAGTGCTTTCTTAGCATCAGGATCGGTAAGTGCAGCTTTGAGTATTTTATTTGATTTGAGCTGTTTGATTATTTTGAGGTATTCCTCCCTTTGAGTAGCATTATCCTTCAGGAATTCGCTCTGGTCTATGATGCCTTTGACACCGAAATCGCCAAGGTTGGCAAATTTCAAAGTCTCTTTTTTGGTAACACCCTCCGCATCTTCAAAATCAACACCTACTTCGGGCTTGAAGTTTGCGAATACCTGCTCTATGGTTTGCAGCCCATGTACCATCTCAGGCTTAACGGGAGCATCTTTTGTCAGTTTTTCGGCCATCAAAGTACGGTTCTGCGGTATCTCGGCAAACGCCTCACTGGCATCTGTCTTCACTTCGGTGCCGCCAAGGCCATAATTGCTGTCTAACATATATTTTACGCTTTAAATGATTACATAAGAAAAGTACAAAAGTTATTTTATATCCCAAATTAATTCTTTCTCACTATTTACGCGGGCTTCAACGGTATTTCCTTTTTTGATCTCGCCGTTTATTATCATGCGGCTCAAAGGTTTGCGCAATGATGTGCGGATGACCCCTTTGAGCGGGCGCACACCATATTTGGGTGTAAAACCAAGATTAGCAAGGTGTTCAGCAGCATCGGGGGTAACGGTGAAGGTAATGCCTTGTTGTTCCAACTGCTTCACCAATGGCTTGAGGTGTATGTTGAAGATACGGACTACGTTCTCTTTGCTAACCGGTGCAAATGGTATTATCTCTGTAACGCGGGCAAGAAACTCAGGCCTGAAGTAGCGCGACATGATATCGAGCATATCTTCCGACTTGGGGATGATACCCTCGTTGAAACTGCTTATGATATGCTCTGCACCGATATTGGAAGTAAAGAGGATAACCGCATTTGAGAAGTCGCCTTCCTTGCCCAGCCTGTCGTGCATCTTGCCTTCATCCAGTATCTGGAGGAAGATATCAAACACCGAGGGGTGCGCTTTTTCTATTTCATCGAAAAGCACTATTGCATAGGGTTGCTGGCGTATTTTATTTACCAGCATACCGCCTTCTTCGTAACCTACATAGCCGGGGGGAGCGCCATACAGCAAGGCGGCGGAGTGTTCTTCCTTGAACTCGGACATGTCGAAACGTATCATGGCATTCTCATCCTGGAAGAGGAATTCAGCCAAAGATTTAGCCAGTTCTGTCTTACCTGTACCTGTTGGGCCCAGGAAGAAGAACGATGCTATTGGTTGCCCGGCCTTATTTAAGCCTGAACGTGATTCAAGTATGGCATCAGCAACAGTCTTGAGCGCATGGTCTTGTCCTATCACACGCTGGCGAAGGTGGTCTTCCATACTTACCAGCCTTTGCTGTTCCTTGGTCTGTATCTTGCCGAGGGGTATGCCTGTTATATTTGCCACTACCGCACTCAGGTCAGTGGGATCAATTTGTTCTTTTTTATCATTTGCAACAATGCCGAGGCTATCCAACAGATCGTTGATATAGCTGCGCATTTCAACTATGTCCAATATCTTCTTAAACTCTTTTTCTTCGTTGTAACGTGCAAGCAATACAGGACTAAGTCCTGCCTGCATTTCGGTATACACCCAGCGTAGTTGCTCTTCGCCTGCCCCGTCGCCAAGTTCAACCATGCGTGTTTTGAAATTCTCCACATCGCCTGCAGCGGTATCGGCCATCATGCGGCAAACAGCAAGGGTCCTATCGAGCAGATCAATAGCAGAGTCGGGGAGCTTACGGTCTTTTATAAAGCGCCTGGCAAGTCGTATAGCTTCCGGGAAGACCTCGTCTTGTATGCCCAGCTTATGATGTTTTTCGTAATTGGCTGCCTGGTTGCGCAGCATTTTTTCGGCTATGCCCGCATCGGGTTCGCTTAATTTAACTACTTCAAAACGCCTGCTGAACGTTTCATCTTTCTCAATGCTCTTGCGATATTCATCGAGCGTAGTGGTGCCAACAACAGTAAGTACACCTTTAGCCAGCTCGGCCTTAAGTATACTGGTGGCGCCACCATTGGGATTATTGCGGTCGATGAGAGTATGTATCTCGTCGATGAAGAGGATGGGTTTCTCCATGTTGGAGAGGTCGCGTATTATCTTCCTGATCCTGTCTTCGATCTCGCCTTTGTAGGCTGCGCCTGCAAGGAGCGCGCCATTGTCTATTTCGTAGATAGACACATCGCGGAGGTGTTCAGGTACACGACCTTCTATAACTGCGAGTGCAAAACCATCGAGCAGGGCAGTCTTGCCCACACCTGAATCGCCGGTGATAATGACGTTAGACTTGCTTTTGCGGCTGATGATCTCGCACATTTGCCTGATCTCTTTGTCGCGGCCTATTACAGAAAGCAAGGTGCCGCTGCGCGCCTGCTGCAGCTTATCAATACAGTATTTATTGAGCGCTTCGTATGAGCTATTGCCCACCGTGCGTTTTGCACTATTGTCGCTGCCGTTTGTTTTTCCATTCCCGTTGCTCGTTACACCAGCTTCATACCATTGCAAGAGTTGCGCAGAAGTAACAGGATATGTCTTGAGCTGCTCATAGGCAAAAGCCACACCCGGTGTGGATATAGATATCAATAAGCACTCAGGCTCTATGGCATTGTATTGCAGTTTTAGTTTAAGGTGGTCGGCTTCATTGAACATGGCCTCACAAGCTTCGTCGGGCTCGGGGCTGTCAGTTAGCCGGGGCGCACGCGGGTACTGCTCTATGCGTATCTCAGCCCATTCCTCCAGGTAATAAACGTCGACACCCTGTGCTTCCAGGAACTTTAAAACAGGCAGGTCTTTATGCAGTAATGCCTTTAATATATGGGCTGCCGAATAGGTGGCGTGCATATTTTCTTTGGCTATTTGCCCGGCGATATGCAAGGCTTGCTCTGCTGTAGGTGAGAACGAATATGAAGTAAGTGTAGGCATAATTCAATACTGCATTTATGAGTAATAGAATTAATCTTAATAAAGTTAAGAATAATACTTAAATATAGCTATTTAAGGTATGAAATAATAGTGAACGGAATATATCTTTCCCCATAAAATAGTATTTTTATCTGGCTAATACCCCCGTAAAATAGATGCTTCGCAAAGTATTATATATCGTTTTTGGATTACTTGTTCTGCTTTTCGGTGACGCCGGAATGCTGAATGCCCAAAACCTGAATGGCGAAGTAATACAGGTGGCTGCGGACGCCCTTACGGTATTAAAATTCAACTCTGAAATAAAGCGTTACGAACTTGGTGACAGGAATGGCTATACCTGCCAGGTAAGGGACAACGATAATTCGGTAGTGATAAAGACGCTGGCCGATAGCTGCGGGGCTACTAACCTGATAGTGACGGAAGGGAAGAGAAGCCATTATTTTATCATCCACTTTCTGAAGGACATAGACATTAATAAGACGAAGTTGTTCTATGATTACTCGGACCTGAAGGAGCTGAAAAGACTGGTGAGTAATGGTGAGGCCCTGGCATCGAATACGAAGGACGAGACAAAGGACGATAAGAAAGACAAAAAACAGCGGAAGAAGGAGAAGGAAGAGCTGGAAGCGAAAGCCAGGGAGGCAGAATGGCTGGCCCAGGACCAGAAACTGAAAGAGCAGGAAGCACTTGCTGCCAATAAACCGAAAGAGCAAGATGCAGTAGCCAGTGCTGCGGAGCCCGCCGGGAAAAAGAATAAGAAGAATGACAAGCCCCGGGAGCAGCCTGCGGAACCAGTAGCAAAACAAAACGATGAGGCTAAGACCGCAGGCGTAAACAATAATACCGCTGCCCCTTATAAAGAAGAGACTATAGCCAGTGCGCCGGAGCCAAAGGGTAAGAAGAATAAGAAGGACGCCAAAGGAAAGGCAAAACAAACAGGGCCTAAGGAAGAGCCCGTGGTGGCTAATACTTTTACCGTAAAACAAGATACGATCAACGAGAACACAGGTGAGCCTATAGCGAGCGCACAGAGGCCAAAGGGTAAAAAGAATAAGCAAGATATTAAAGGGAAGCAAACCGAAGCTAAAGAACAGCCGGCAGCAGGGGCTAATACTATTACCGTAAAGCAGGATACGATCAAAGAGCAAAAGGGTGAGCCTGTAGCCAGCGCGCAAGAACCTGCGGGGAAAAAGAATAAGAAAGACACAAAAGGGAGCGTGAAACAAACTGAGCCTAAGGAACAGCCTGTGGCAGCAACTACAAATAATACTACACAGTCGGACACGAATAAAGCCCAGCCTGTAGCAAGCGCGCAGGAACCTGCAGGTAAAAAGAACAAGAAGGATGCAAAGGGGAAAGTAAAGCCAGTTGAAACGAAGGAAGAACCTGTTGTGGCGATGGCTGAGCCTGAGAAGAAAGTAACACCGGCACCAAAGCAAGATGCCAAAAAGGATAGCATAGCAAACGCAAAGGCTGAAATGCAAAAGCTGGTGGCGAAGGAAAAGGAAAGGCAAGCATTGCTGAAAAAATACCCGAACATAAATTTTGCGGAGCCGCCTGACGGGCAAATGCTGACGGGTGATTTCTTTGTGCCGACGGACACGGCCGAGAACTATACTGTGAGTGCAGCGATATTGCAGAAGGAAGCGGGCAAATTAAACATCACATCGACCAACGATAAGGGGCTGGAAGTAACGCTGCAGGACATAACCTTTAGCGGGGTTAACGCTTATATGCGCCTGCTGATAAGGAATAAGGGCAAGAATGAAGTGCCTGTAGGCAAGATGAATGTACAGTGGAATAAAAGCAGCGGAGGCAGCTATAATTTATTTGCCTGTTACGTGACAAGCTTCCCGATCATACCACCCGGAAAGGAGGTAACCATCGTATATTCAACAAGAGCTGTTAATGCGGGTAATAGCGATAATTTCATCTTCACGATGAATGACCGCCAGGATAAATTCAGTACGAATTTGAGTTTCGGTGGAGATGTCTATACGACCGCAATGGGCTGGAAGCCCTGATAAGATCAGCCGCCTATCATAACCGTGGGGCAACCCAAAATTATCTTACCCCCGTGTGCGGTAGAGTCCCCCATTCTTGCAGCAGGTTTTCCGCCGACGAGTACGGTTGCCGAACCAAGAATTATTGTATCCGGAGGACCCGTGCATACGCACATATCGCCCATTACCGCCGCGGGCTGACCGCCTATGAGTACGGTGGGGCAGCCTGGGCCGGAAACAGGACCGCCAACGTGGGGTATAGGAGGTACTCCCGGTGTTGCCATCGGGCATACATGCATATCGCCTATTCTTGCTGCGGGTTGTCCCATATGAGTCGTTAATTCAAAATTACGATATTAATTTATTTTCACCAGCGAGCCGGTAATGTTTGTAATGCCATTGCTCTTCAGTTCCACCTGTGCAGTACCTGAAACGGTTGTATTGACACCTTTGGCATCAAGACTAGTATCCGCATCTATGGCCACTTGCTGGCCCTTAATGTTCACTGCCTTCATAGTGCCTTCGAGGTTCAGTTCCTGGTTGGCCTTTATACTGATGTTCTCCGCCGTCATGTTTATAGATTGATCGGCCTTGATATCAATAGTCCCTTTTGATTCGATCGTTATTTTATTGCCGCTGCTCTCCAGCATTATTTTTGTTACCAGTTCGCCGTTGCTTAGCACACCAATTTTGATACTGTCTCCACTGTTCAGCTGTGTTACAGAATAGTTGTTGTCATCGCTGCCTGACTCCAGCCACATATAAGTATCGGAATCCTTCCGCTTTTGCAGCAGTGCATTAAAGGGACGCTGGTTGATAAAATTGTCGGTAATTATCAGTCCACCCTGGTCGTCGTCTATTTCAAGCCTGCGGCCATCTTTGGAGGATAGTATCTTCTTAAAATTGCTGGCGTGTTCGTGGCCCGATTTATTTTTATCGGTATGAAAGGCGCCAATAACGTATGGCTTATGCGGGTTGTTTTCTACAAAACCAACCATTACCTCTTCGTCAACTTCAGGCAGGAAGCGGAAGCCCTTATCTTTGCCTGCATAAGGTGTCATTACACTTATCCAGGGCGTGGATTCAGATTGCGGTTGCCATGCGAAGCGCACCTTTATCCTGTCAAGGCCATCGGGGTCGTCGTTGTCTACTACCAGTGCAGCTTGTTCATAACAGGGCGCTGAAAGGATGGCATTGACATCTGTATATGGAGGTACGTCTATTTCAGTTGGAACGCCTGTAAACCTGCTAATGTAATTATGTTCATTTTCGCAGGAATGGTGTACTTCTGTGATATAATATTCCCCGGCGCTGCGATTCTGCTCATCCATTATTTTGATCTTGTCACCAAGATTCAGCACTGCTTCGTTGCTGGTTGCGGTTATGTACACTGTGGCGGCGGCAATCGCCCTGGACCTTTGCTGAGCGATAAAATCCAGCGTTTGACTGCTGCCCGCCCTCGGAACGTTAATGCCTGCTGAATCGTTCGGGAAAATATGCTCTCCGGCCTGAATGCCTGCATCGATAAGGCCCGAGCGTTCAGAACGTGCGTTCTGTGTTTTAGTGATCACTTCGCCTTTGAACCTGTCAAAACCGAAAGCGTTGAAGGAGGACTTGGCTATGGATGAACTGATCTGGACATTCTCTATTTCTACGCCTACGTGCAGGGTTTTTTCGCCGGAATTGGGATTGCCCAGGCGCATCTCTGTACCATTATAGTAAAACCATTCTCCAAGGCCCACAGCTATCATCTTGTAAAAAGCGAAGGTGGTGCTGTTGTACTGGACGCTATACTGTATCTCGCTTGAGTGGTTAGGTGACAAGCTCAGGCGTGTGCCATTTGCCGTGTTGAGTGTGTTAAATATCTGGGTGACGGTTTTATCGGAGAAAGAATTGCATTCTTTTACATGGTCCAGCTTTACGAACAAGCCTTTGCCTGTGATATCATATTCCGAACCGAGCTGGTGTTCGTTCACGCATTTTATGGCACATATGATACCTTTAAACGTGTAGTTGTCGCCAATATGTATGGTCACTTCTTTAGACAAGGCCCTTTGGTAAAAGGATATATGATTGGCAAGGCTTACTTCGCCGCCTTCCGGGCGCCACCTGAACGAAAAGTCATTCACATCGGCCAGGTACTGATCAATAACAAGATCGGAGAACTGTACCTCTTCGTTTTCTCCTTCTACATTTATCCTGGTATGAATAAGCTGAAAATCACCTGATCCGGGCGGCATCTGTATCTGTTTAATTTTTTGAAAAAGAAATAAGCCCGGGATACAGGCGTATCCCGGGAGCTACAAAGACTTGTATACTAAACCCATTCGTTAGTGTGCGTGCCGTTGCCCATGGTTATTTCTTTTGCCGAGATGGTAAAAGACATGGTCATTGGATTGGTATTAGCAGAATGGAACATTTCCTCGTAACTTATCAGGTAACCTTCTTTCCATTTTAGTTCTTTCAAGGTAGCGTCAGAGTCGCGTTTGATGAATACGATGCTGCCGTCTTTCCGCTCAAAGTTGTTACACATCCACTCGAAGAAGTCGGTTTCAGCAGTGCTTTCAACCGTAACGTTGATCTTGCCACCGCGAGTGACAGAAGATGGACGGCCGGTGGGGTCCACTTCCTGGTTCAGGCTATAATCGCAATCAAGAATATTCAATTCTTTGCCTGCCACTTTTAGTCTTGCTTTAAAGCTCATAATCGGATATATTAATGGTTAAATAATAATAGACGGATTCCTAAATTAAAACTTTTCCTACACATATTTGAGTAATTTTTTTTTAACGTAAAAAAAGAGCGATTCAATTGGTATCTACAATTAATTATGTTATTTTTCTATTAAGAACCGTTGGCAGTAGCCATAATGCGCGTTCTTTTATACTTTCAGGCCGGATAAAAGTATGTTACCCCAAAACGACAAATACGAGGCTATAAATTACACTTTCCTGAGGGCGGAGGCACTTTGTGCCGACCTGCTAGGCAATGGCTTTTCTTTTAAAGACCTGGTTATCAAGCATGCAGGCTCGTTTAAAAAGAGCTATCGTAATGATGTTGAGTCGCTTAGCGTAGACAACATCGATGGTCCGGATAAGGCGAGGCTTGAAATTGAGCTGAACAGGGACGGTATTTATGATCGCTTGCCCGAGGGCTTATTCCACCAAAGCAGGGGAAATGCCAACACGAGCGGCCTCGCAAAGATGGTGGAAGAATACAAACGCTATCGTGATGAGGAGAAAAATGCAAGGAAGTTCTTTCATCCGCTGGACCAGGAGCTGTTCCGGTATTCAGTGCTTGTGGAGCAGGAAGAGAGGAATCTGCAGATGGGCATGCTCAGGGGTAGCCTTGAACATACTTTTAATAAGTTTTGGGATATACCTGCCGGCTTGCCCGGGGGGCCTGCATCTGTGCTGGCACGCATCATGCCGTGGCTACACAGGATAAAGGGAGACAGGGTATTAACAGCAAAAGCACTTGGAATGATGCTGGAACTGCCGGTTTCTATAAAAGAATATTATGCAGAGGAGCAGCGCCGCGAAGAAAATGTATTCAGGCTGGGGGATGGGGAACTGGGCGTAGATACGGTGGTGGGAAATATGTTCATGGAACCATCTCTATGCTGGGAGTTCACGATAGAGGACGTACCCGGTGATGAAATTGTTTCATACACCAATGAAAACCCCCATGCGCGCTTTTTAAAGCATTTTACTGATGTGTTCATTCCTATAGAAATTGATGCGATATTTGTTTACGAATTAGAAACCACGGCAAACCGCGAGGAAGAAAATGTTTTGGGCTATAGCTTAACTATTTAATACAGAGATGGCGATCAAGTTGTTTTTAATGTACATGGGCGGTTTTCTCGGGGTCTCAATAGCCCTGCTGGCGATGGTAAAGCAATTTGCCGCCGACATAGCGGAATATGGGAAGAAGCCAGTTTTATACGGTGTCCTTTTAGCCCTTTGCACGGGTATATTATCATTTGGCGCTACCTATGCAAGTTCTGATCTTTTTCTTGTGTTCTGGTTGATGGCAGCAATATTCCTTGTGTCGGGTATGGTCTATATGGGGGTGATGCATAGTAAGTTCTTCAAGCTAAAAGAAGACAGCGATAAGAGTAAAGTATTTATCGGGGAGCTGATGTATATGCTGGCTATCATCTTTGTTACTATCGTAGTTTTTGCCTGCATGCAGTATTTCCTGCGCGACCGGTTTTATCTTTTTTATCCTGTTTTGTTCAGTATCATCATGTTCGCTGTGCCTTTCCTGGTCAGCAATACATTCAACGCGGCGTATAACATACCTGCGGCCTATTATACCACATGGCAGTACCCGGTGAATAACCCGATAGACCCCCCGGATGATAATGGTAATGAACGGCTGGTGGTGATAGGTTTTGAGATAGGTAAGAAGATAAGCGATCAGCATAAGACATTTTTCAGGGCCAAGGCGCCGGAGGAGATACAGTTAGGTGAGTTGTTCTATCATTTCATCAACGACTATAATGAATTGCAGAGCGAGACACCAATACAATATATTAATGCGGAGAATGAACCGGTGGAGTGGTGGTTCAGGATAAAGACAAAATGGTACCAGCGCAACAGGATACTGGATCCCGGGCTGGCAATAAAGCATAATAAGATTAGCGAGAACTCAGTGATAATTTGTGAACGTATTTAATTATAAGCAAGCAGTATGAGAGATAATATCAAACATTTCCCGGTCAACTGGATAGATGGAATGAAAATCAATAAGAATCATTTCATTGCCCAGGACGATGCGTGGAAAAATGCCTTGCAGGATGCAGCAAGTATGAACCTGTCGCCGATGAGATATGGCGTATTGCCATCATCGGTAGCGGGCGAGAGTACCTTTAATGTAAAGATATCCTTAGACAACCAGCATACACTTAGGGCCACCGTGCTTAGCTGCCATGCTGTTACGCAGGGCGGTGTGCGCATAGCGGTGCCTGCTTTGTCACAATCGGGACAAGGCGAAACGGATGGGGTACCTGCTACTTCTTTCCAGTTTTCGGCAGCGGCAGGTGAGAGCGCCTATTGGGTGGTGCTGACGGTTAATCCGTTTGAACGAGTACCTGCCGGCAGCCCTGATTTGTCGGAAAATCCACCAAGGTATCCCAGCGCCTTGCCAGCATATACAGTCCAGGTAGTGAGTGATAGCCAATACAAGCAATATGCTGACAGCCCGTATGCACTGACAATAGGTAAAGTGGCCATAAACGGAAATGACATAAGGGTAGAGGATGACTACATACCCCCCTGCATATCTATTAGTGCGCACCCGGACCTACTGGCATTGCATGGGGAACTGGACCAGTTTTTAGGCGCGCTGGAAATGCGCTGCTCGCAGATAGTACAGAAGATATTTAAGAAGAGCCAGCAAAACGACTTGTCGGAACTGGTGTTGTTCCTGTGTGACAGGGTGATACTATTCCTGGCGCAGGCCATCACTGACCTGAGGTGGAATATGATAGATGAGCCACCGGCCGCTCTATTCGCAAGCCTGGTGAACCTGGCGCGCGTGATTAAAAACACGATTGACCTGCGTATAGGCTCAGGTAAGGATGAACTAATGAATTACCTGAGTGAATGGTGTGAACTGAAGCAAGGGGAACTGGAAAACATGCTCAGTGCGCTCGCTAATCTCAGGTATTCTAATAACGACATCAACCAGAATATCAAGAAAATTACTTCTTTCGTACGGGTTACAGGTAAGCTATTTGATACACTAAGTAACCTTGAGTTCATAGGGAAACGAAAGGAGACCGGCATATTTGTGAAAGAAGAACAACCTGACGCAAATACACAGCAACAAAACAAAACCAAGAGACGCTTTTTTGGCTAGACATTAACCGATAAGCAAAATATAATATTATGAAGCCGATAAATACAGCAGAGCGGAAAAAAGCATTTACCACTTTTTTGATCTTCTACATAGTAACAACGCTTGTTATACTCGTAGCGGTATATTTTGGTGTGCAGGTACCCTTTGCTCAAAATGATAAGCTGAAAGAGCAGATAGCGAAGTTTGAAAAAGAGAAGCAATTCACCGAGAACTTTTCGGGCGGACTGGCAGACACGAAAAAATTGCTGGATTCGGTGAACAGGGCAGGAGTACAGCCGGAACTAGTGGATGGCAAAATATCGGACAACCTGAAGAAGCTGAACGCGATGATAGACAATGACTCTACATCGCAGAAAAAGTTTTTCCAGGACCTGGTACAGAACTTTGCCGACCTGCAGGTGGCGAAAAAACAGCTTAGGGATGCCAGCGGAAAAGATGCTAACCTGAGCCAGTATTTGCAACAAATTGAAACACTGAAAAGTGATCTGAACCAGTCGAGATCGGAGGCAAATGCACTGAGATTACAAATAATGTCAAGCCAGAAATAAATTAATTTTTACAAGCGCATTAGCAATAAGAATGAAGGAATCTTCGTCGATATTTACCAGGACCCGGATGGGATTAGACACAAGGGTGTGGCTAACGCTCATTATTGTTATGGCCTTGTCCAGTGTTTTACTCGGTTTCAGGCTGCTGACCAAAGTGCCCTGCACGCCGTTTAAAATAGATGTCAAAGGCTATAACAATAGCAATCCCAATAGTTATTTCATGGGGGCCAAAGTTACATTCACTGCCACTATGAAAGGCGGTAGTGATGTGGTATGGGATTTTGGTGATCACTCTGCTAAAGTGAACGGGAATATTGTAGAGCATACGTTCATGAGCGAGGGTAACTACCTGGTTACTGCAACTATTAATGACCGTTGCGTTGAATCTGTAAATATCAATATCGCACAGCTCCCAAGACAGGAAGTGGAAATAAATAATGTCGCGTCCGATAATCTTATTACCGGGCAGGATGCACCTACAGCGCTCATGCCAACAAATTACACTTGCTCAACAACTGCGAGATCATATGAGTGGAGTGTAGTTAACTCGCCGGATTTTCCTACACAGAAAGGCAATACCGCGACGTTTACTTTTCCATCGGAAGGAGCGCGTATCATAGAGCTAAAGCTGGATAATGACCCGGCCAAGGTGTATCGTAAAACGATACAAGTGCTGCCAGCTCCAAAGCCGGCAGACAACCCTGCCCAAACCAACGCCAATAACCCACCTCCGGCAGTGGTTGCCCCACCCCCTGCAGAGAAGGCAGAAGCAAAAGAAGCTGGTCCCAAGGTATTGGTGATACCTGATGAGGAATTCAAGAATATGTTCGACCAGGTGGCCGATGGCAAGAAAGATGCCCTGGCCTTCAACCAATTCCTTTGCAGCGGCATACAGACAAAAGTGCTGGCAAACGATACAGAATGGGAGACGGTAGCGAGCTTTTGCAGCAAAATATATAACCATAAGAAGATCAGTATAAAGTCGGTAAGCACTGTGCGCGACGAAAAAAAATGCGTAACAATATTGAAAGTCAACTACAAAAAAAGGTGGCTATAATTTCCGTTTATGTCCGAGTACCTCAAATTGCCGATAAGATTTGAACAGTTTTTTCAAAAGAAAAAGCTTGATACCTGTACGCTTAAGGAATCGATAGCGCGGAATTTACATTTATTGATTACAACAGGCACAGGCGAAAATAAACAGGACCTGCAGTATGGTTCGCTTTTCTGGGATTTTGACTATGATATACATCTCTCGAACGATGAACGACGGGAAGTAGTGATATCAACACTTAAAAGGCAAATACAGCAGTATGAAAAGAGGCTGGTGAATTTTGCAGTGGATGTGAACGTAAAACAAAGTGAATACCGCTCTGAAGTAAGCAAGCAGTTAAGGCGGCGTATTGAGATAGTAATAAGCGGTTACCTGGTGCGCAGTAATGAGCCTTTCCGTTTTCAAACTGGCTTTTTTATCGGCCCATTGTCATTCGATTGATCTTTTTGACCTAATAGTAACAGCAAATAATGCCGGAATTAAAGAAAGAAAGGATAAAAGACCAGATGCTCAAAACAGCCGCAAGGTTGTGGGGAGTGCCTGAAAGCGAAATTGAAACCAATTTCGACCCGCTGATATTGCTGATGATGGAAAGCTGTGCAGCAGAGCTGGAAAAAATTGGTTACGAGATAAATGCCTCGCAGACCAGGCTGCTGGAGCGCTTTGCCGACATAATTATTCCCGAAGCGATCGTAGGCCCTGTGCCTGCATCCTGTATCATGCATGCTACTCCCGTAGAAGCAATGGCAACGCTTGATCCCAATACACGTTTTTATACCGGGCAGCGCATTCAAAGGGCAGGAACGGGCGCTGCCTATAACCTGGATGTTTTTTTTACGCCGGTTGGTAATTTTCCTGTGCACAAGGTTGCCCTTTCTTACCTGCTGATAGGAAGCAAGCTATATAAAACGGACGCGCAGAGTAAAAAGGAATTGATAAGCGGGAATGATGACAATGGCAAGGTAAACGAGATATGGCTGGCCATAGAGCCGGATAAGGCCGTGCAAACATTAAATGGGCTAAGCATATTCTTTGATATGCGGGGCCATTCAGAAGCCACTACTTTTTACAATAGCCTTACTGGTGCTAAGGCGAGCATAAATGATCAGGATACAGGACTGCTTAAGGGCTATTCAAACATGGCGCAATTTGAGCTTGGCCCCGATGAGATGCTGGTTGCGGGTAATAACTATTCCGAAAAGATAAACAGGCAGATCGCGGGTATATATATAAACCATTTTGTAAATATTTCCGCAAACGAACCAATACAGTCGGCGCTGCGAACTGCACCGGTGGAATGGCAGCAGCTATTGCCCGATGCCGTGCTGAAGCAAGTATCTGCTAAGCCTATGGTATACCTGAAAATAGAGTTGGGCAGGTATTTTCACCAGGATGTGCTCGATAGGCTGGTATGTAGCATTAATGCCATGCCCGCAGTGAACAGGAAGATCAATACCATCAACTACCGCACCGACTCATGGATGAACATTATTCCACTGCAGGTGGAAGGCAATTTCCTGGACATGCACTCCATAACAAGTGCCTCGGGCGGAAAGTACAAGTTTAGTATATCAGCCGATATGCAGGACGTGGAGGAGGGAGAGGCAATAGTGCGAAGCGGCGGCATTGGCAAAGCAAATTCAAGCGAAGTAAGGGAAATTATCGGCAGGCTTACCGAGGCGATACGCGATGAGAGTGCCTATTTCACCGAAATAAGCAATGAGTTCATTCTTACCCGCCTGCGCGAAATAAGCCAGATACTGGCGCGTCTGGAGGACCAGATAACCAAGGCAAAAGACAACCAGCAAGCTAATTATTATGTACTCCTGAAACCTAAAAAGGCAGGAGAACAGGTGATACTTAATTACTGGACAACAAACGGCTTAGATGCGCAACAGGTGAAAGCAGGGGCATTCCTCAATGCGTTTAACCATACCCTTGTTGCAGCGAAAAGTGCTTACATCCTTACAAATGCTGTAGGGGCTAAACAAGGCATTACCGATACAGAGAAAAAGTTATTGCTGCGGCAGCAGCTGTCGTCGAATGGCCGGATAGTAAGTGCAGAGGATATTAAACTGCAGTGCTTCAGGGTATTTGGCAATAAGCTTAAGAACGTGGAAGTGAAAAAGGGAGTGCAGGTAGATGCCGGTTGCAAGGAAGGTTTCACCCGTACTATTGATATTCTGCTTTCACTCGCTTCCGGGAACACTGAATATACCGAAGTAGACTATTTGTGTGGGGAGCTGGAAAACTCGCTCCAAATTAATGCATCGCCGGTATACCCTTTCAGGGTAAAAATAGTTTGATTACATTAGCAATTAAATGCATTAGAATTGTTGGCATTGATTTGACAGATATTGTTTTGCATGCTTTTTTGCGGCATATATCAAATGATATTCTAACCATGTTTTGTCGCAGTTCGTTGTTCCGTTTTCCCTGTTTATCCGAATCATTTCATTATTATTGTTGAATATATATACATTCACTTTTTGATATAAGCGAATGTGCGTTTTTAGTAAGAAATTGCCTGAGGCAAGGTTATGGACGAGTACAAAATGATCGACAGTAAGGATATTATTAGCTTATTATCTGCATTAATATCATTTTATAAAAAATTGGCCCGTTATATTGTCTCTTCGGTGAGGGAGTATATTGTAGTGGCTATTATCGTCGCGGCTTCCATCGTGGGTGCAAAATGGTATCTCTGGCATTCACAGGTGCCGGTTTTTGAATCCGAAACGACCTTGTATTTCAATAACCTCAGCAGGAGATCGTACGGTGAAATGATCCAGAAGCTAAATGTCCTGGTAAGTAATCATTCCTATGTATCGCTTTCAAAAACGCTAGGCATATCGCTTGACGATGCTAAGTCAATAATTAGCATAGAAGGAAAGAACGTAGTGGGTACCCAGCTATACGAAGATTCGAGCCCTGGAAGCAGCCCGATATATATATACGTTACCAGCAGCAGTAATAGAGTATTTGAACCTTTGCAGACTGGCTTGGTGGCATATTTGAATAGCAGTCCCTACAGGAGCGCAAGAAACCAAATGGAGATTGAGGCTTTCAATAAAAAGATCGAGTATATTAAGGGAGATATTGCTCATATAGATTCTGTTATACAGGCATATACCACTTATATCCGGAACTCATCACCTATGAAGGATAGTACTCTGAATATTTCAAAGGTTACTGCGCTGTTAACTTACAAAGGTGAGTTGGAAGATAAGCTGACCTGGACACAATCGTTCAAAATGAAAGAGCTGGAACATTCGGTGGAGGTATTTAACGGATTTGCCGTACCGGATAACCCCACAAAGAGAAATGGCAGATTTCCATGGATGATAATACCTGAAGCAATATTAATATCCTGCCTGTTTTGTTTTGCATTAAAACTTTTTCTTAAAGCCTGGAAAACGTGAAGACGATGAATAAGATATTGTTGTTTAATCCTCAAAGTGCCAATGCCAAATACCGTATACCGAATTCTATTCTCAGTATAGCGGCCTCGGTTGATGGTAAATATGACTGGGTGATAGTAGATGGTAACAGGGAAACAGATCCCCTGGCTAAGATGATGTCTTACCTGGATAGGGGGGACTTTAAATACGTGGGCTTTACGGTAATGCCCGGCCCGCAGGTAAAGCAGGCTATCCCTTTCTCAAAGGCAATAAAGGAAAAACATCCCGGTGTATATATGATATGGGGTGGATATTTTCCAGCCAGCCATTTTAAGGTGATACTTAATTCCGGGTACGTAGATTTTGTAGTAAACGGCCCCGGCGACCATGCGTTCCCAAGCCTGGTCGACGCATTGGAAAATAATACCCCTTATGAGCTTATCAAAAACATCATATACAAAACGGGTGATAGTGTTGTCAAAACACTTAAGGAGGACTTATTCGAACAAGATCCTTTGCCGCCTTTGCCATACGATAAGCTACACGGTTTTTATCCCATAGATAAGTACCTTGGCAAAACTTACCTGGGCGAGCGAACGCTGGCCTATCACTCGAGTATAGGCTGTCCTTTTACTTGCTCCTTTTGTGCTGTGGTACCTATTTTTGAGGCGCGATGGAAAGGAAAATCGGCCAGGCTTATCTATAACGATATAAAATACATAAAGGACAGGTGGGGAGCTGACGCCATTGAGTTCCACGATAATAATTTCTTCGTTTCGGAAAAGCGTACCGTTGAATTTGCCAACCTTATATACCCGGAAAAGATGAACTGGTGGGGTATGGCGAGAATAGATACCATGTCGAAATTCAAAGACGCCTCGCTGGCACGTATGCGCGAGGCAGGCTGCAGGATCATATTTTTTGGCGCCGAGAGCGGGAACAATAATATTCTGAAACAACTGGATAAAGGCGGTACCCAAACAGGCGACCAGATAGCTGATTTTGCGGAGCGGATGAGGAAATTTGACATCATCCCCGAATACTCTTTTGTACTAGGCACGCCGGCGCCTACACCGGAAGAGGTGGAAGCGCAAATTGATTTTGAGATAGACTTCATTAGGAAGATAAAGCGCATCAATCCCAAAACTGAGATCGTGTTGTATACTTACAGCCCTGTACCTACAGAGGGTTCGGAGCTTTACAATTCTGTATTGGAGGCAGGTTTTGAGTATCCTAAAAAGCTGGAGGACTGGATATCGCCACGGTGGGAAAGTTTCGATCTTCGTAAGAACCCGCTTACGCCATGGCTTACGCCCGCTATGATCGATAAGATAAGAAACTTTGAAACTGTGCTGAATGGTTGCTATCCTACAGTGACGGATATCAGGATGAACAGTTTTAAAAGAAATGCAATAAAACTAGTGTCGGGTATCCGGTATAAAGTAAATATCTACAAATATCCTTACGAAATAAAATTGCTGCAAAGGTTGTGGAAATATCGCCAGCCTGAGATACAGGGTTTCTAATGAGCCTGGGATATGTGCCCGGAGAATAATGGTGCAATGGGAAAAGAAAATTATACAACGCTGCAACATAAAGCCTCTTCTGATTTTGAAAGGCAATATATTGACGTACGCCAGAAAGAGCAGCGGGTATATACTGATGAACAGCTTGCACGACTGCCGTTAATTGATAATGGACACTTTCATTATAGTGAGTGGAAACTTCGGAAAAGGTCTGCTGACAGGTTTATTAATTACCTTAAACAGAAAGGAAAGTACTTAAGGGTACTTGAGGTAGGTTGCGGTAACGGATGGTTATCGGCAAGGATCGCGGAAACTGAACAGGCTGATGTTACGGGCATAGATGTAAATAAAACGGAACTGGAACAAGCAGCCAGGGTTTTTAAAAGAAAGAACCTGAGTTTTCTTTTCGGCAACATTCAAAATAATGTACTGGACGGATATAAGTTCGATATAATTCTTTTTGCTGCATCTATTCAGTATTTTCCTTGCCTGACTGAAATAATAAATACTTCCTTTTCACTGTTGGCCGTGGGCGGCGAAATACATATCCTTGATACGAACTTCTACAAAGCAGCTGATATTGATGCTGCTGCTCAAAGAACTGAGGCGTACTATACGTCCATCGGCTTTCCTGAAATGAATGCTTACTATTTTCATCATTCGATGGATGAACTGGGAACCTTTAACTACGAGATACTGTTTGATCCATATAAATTCACAAACAGGCTGATGAGGAAGGGCGGCCCGTTTTATTGGCTAAGTATAAAACAATAGGCAGGGAATGTTTCAGCAATCATTATATCATACATATCAACGGTACAGAACCTTGCAAACGCATAAGATCAGCGCATTGCCTGTAGTCATACTGATGCCGCACAGTGCCTGCAACTGCCGCTGCGTGATGTGTGATATATGGAAAGACAATAAAAACCTGAAACAGCTTACAGAACAGGATGTGGCCGGCCTGCTCTCTGCATTTAAAAAATATGGCACCAAGCAGGTTGTCATGTCGGGGGGTGAAGCATTGCTGAACGCCAACTTCTTCAGGCTTTGCGAGATCCTGCAAGAAAGGGGTATAAGCGTTGTTTTACTATCTACCGGCTTATTGATGCAAAAAAATGCAGTGCAACTTTTACAGTATGTTGATGAGATAATTGTTTCGCTCGACGGTGATGAGGCTACCCACGACAGGATAAGAAATATAAATGATGCATACCGCAAGCTGAAAGAGGGTATTCAAACTGTTAAAGTTGCAAAGCCTGCTTTTAGAATAACCGCCCGGACGGTGATACATAAATTGAACTTCAGGGTATGGCCGGAGATAATTAAAAGTGCAGAAGAGCTCGGGGTCGACCAAATAAGCTTTTTGCCTGCCGATGTAAGCAGCCAGGCTTTCAATAGGGAGCTTGCATGGGACGAACCAAGACAAGCAGAGATCCTGATAGACAAAGAAGAATTGTCAGAACTAAAAGCAATACTTAATGGGATAATAAAAGATCATTCCCAGGATTTCGAAAGCAAGTTCATTGCCGAGTCGAAGGACAAGCTACAAAAGATATATAGTTATTATGCGGCTTTTTACGGGCTGAACGCATTCCCATATAAAAAGTGCAATGCGCCATGGGTGTCAACGGTCATTGAGGCCGATGGTTCTGTGCGCCCATGTTTCTTTCACAAAGTGATCGGTAATATAAGGGATAATAAACTGGAAGATATCTTAAATAGCGAAGCGGCGATCGAATTCAGGAAAACCCTGGATATGGATACGAACAGTACTTGTATAAAGTGTGTTTGCTACCTGAACTTGCCGCCGGGAGCAAGTGTTGGTTAAACATGACGACGGGATATAATTGTAAGGCTTAATTTTGTTTTAAGGTAATTATTAATGAGTAGTATTCTTTTCACACATTCCTATTTTTTACGCTTCGACCCCAAGCAATGGGAGTTGGGGCAACCATATGCGCCATTAGGCACTATGTACGCTGCTGCTTTGATGCGCGAGAAGGGTTATGAGGTATCGCTGTTCGACACCATGTTTGCGCACAGGCCTGAAGAGCTCAAGCCCGTTCTCGATGAAAAGAAGCCTCAATTCTTTGTCATTTACGATGATGGCTTTAACTATCTCACTAAAATGTGCCTTACCAATATGCGCGAAGCCGCATTTAGTATGGCCAAAATGGCAAAAAAGCAAGGATGTACGGTTATAGTTTCCAGCTCAGACTCAACAGACCGCTACAAACAGTACCTGGATGAGGGGGCAGACTTTGTACTGCTGGGTGAGGCAGAGCATACATTGCTGGAATTAGTCAATGCCGTAAAGGGGGGACAAAATGATTTGACATCTATACAGGGCCTCGCATTTAAAAGCAATGATGCGGTAATCAAAACAGTAAGGAGATCTGTGCTTAAGGACCTGGATAGTTTGCCATTCCCAGCCTGGGACCTGGTTGACGTACAGGCTTACCAAAAAATATGGCAGAAAAGCAGTGGCTACTTTTCAATGAATATGGGCACGACACGGGGCTGTCCTTTTAAATGCAATTGGTGTGCTAAGCCAATATATGGCAACAGGTATAACTCGCGCTCGCCGCATAATGTGCTAGCCGAATTAAAGATGCTGAAGGAGAAATATCATTTTGACCATATCTGGTTCTGCGATGATATTTTTGGGTTAAAACCGGGCTGGGTGGCTGAGTTTGCAGACCTGGTGGAGAAGGAACAGCTTTCTTTCCGTTTTAAAATACAATCGCGTGCCGATCTGTTGCTGCAGGAAAATAATACGGTATCACTGGCCAGGGCAGGTTGTGAGAATGTATGGATAGGGGCGGAGAGTGGTTCGCAAAAGATACTCGATGCTATGGATAAGGGTATCACGTTAGCACAAATACGCGAGGCTACCAGGCTTTTGAAAGAGCATAATATCAAACCTTCCTTCTTTATACAATTCGGTTACCTGGGCGAGACAAAGGACGACATTCGAATGACCATTAAAATGATCAACGACCTGTTGCCCTATAGCATAGGCGTATCGGTATCTTATCCGCTGCCCGGCACCGTGTTTTATGAAAAGGTAAAAGCAGACTTGCATGAAAAAACGAATTGGACAGATTCTGATGAGCTAAAACTCATGTTCAGAAACACCTACCAGCCTGCTTTTTATAAACAGCTGCACCGGTATGTACAGGGCAACTACCGCAAGAATCTTGCTATCCACACTGCAAAGAAGGCGATCTCCCGCCCGGGTACGCTCTCCAAGGCCGCAGTTAAAAAAATACTCTCACTTGTTTATTACATACCTGCGGTACTTTTTGCCAAGTATAAGCTGGATATGCTTGAAAAGGTATAAATCATTTACAACAAGATGACTAACAGCGATATCAAAGTAAACGAGGCGCAGGCTGCCAGTGCTTTTACAAAACAGTCCGCAATATTTGATGAGCTGTACGCTGCCAATAAGATCATTCAATACAAGAGGGATAGAGTAAGAGCACAAGTAAATAGATTCATTGCCCCCGGCAGCAGGATACTGGAGCTAAATGCAGGTACAGGCGAGGATGCCGTTTATTTTGCCGGTCAGGGACATAAAGTACATGCTACAGATATTTCGAATGGGATGTTGCAGAAGCTTGAGGAGAAAGTGGCTGCCTACAATTTAAGAGATTGTGTGACTACAGAACAATGCTCGTTTACGGAGTTGGCTAACCTAAAGGATCGAAGACCTTACGATCATATTTTCTCCAATTTTGCCGGCTTGAATTGCACCGGCGATCTGCAGGGCGTATTACGCTCGTTTGATCTATTACTTGTGAGTGGTGGGTATGTAACGCTGGTTTTGCTGCCGCCCTTCTGTCTTTGGGAGAGCCTCCAGGCATTGCGCGGCCAGTTTAAGCTGGCCTCAAGAAGATTTAATGCATCAAAAGGAAGCAAGGCAAATGTAGAAGGTGTTTCATTTACCTGCTGGTATTACAAGCCGTCTTTTGTAATCAATGCATTAAAGGATAGATACAGGTTGATGGCTTTGGAAGGGCTTTGCACTATTGTGCCTCCTTCCTATTTCGAGCATTTTGCCGACAAACACCCCGCTACTTATAAAAAGATGGTGAACCTGGAAAACTGGCTCTGTGATAAGTGGCCCTGGAAATACATTGGGGACTATTATATTATAACTTTAAAGAAAAAATAGCAGCTGCACGTTGTCGCAATGAAGTTAATTGACCTGAACTTTCACGTACATAGGGAATTTGGTTCTTTGAATGATGCGGTGGCAAGTCATAAGGAAGCCTTAGGCTATGTTGACCATATCAAAGACCAGGTAGAAATACAGGTAATAAAACATATCGGGCGCGAGGAAACTGCCGTTATTAATGATGTAAAATATCTTTCCTTTAATTCAAGTGCAGGTTTCTTTAGTATCCCTTTCAAGACACTTTCTTACGTAAGGAAGCAAAAACCGGATGTCGTATTGGTGCAGGGCCTTATATTTCCCGTGCAGCTTATCTTTTTACATTTTTCCCTGGAGCGGAGTTGCCTGCTTATAGCGCAAAATCACGCAGAAGGCCCATTCCGGATTAAACGGATACTTCAACAACTCGCGGACAGATATATAGATGCATATCTCTTTACGGCTTTCGGCAATGCAAAGGCATGGCTGGACGCAGGAGTCATTGGCAGGAGCGAGAAGATTTTTGAGCTGCAGGAGGGTTCTACCTCTTTTAAAAAACAAGATAAAACGTTTTGCCAAAATCGACTCCGTATAACAGGAGACAATAATTTTTTATTTGTAGGCAGTTTAGACAAAAATAAAGACCCCTTGACGGTCTTATCAGGATTTGAACAATTCCTTGCCTTTGACGATACTGCAAGGCTCTATCTAGTCTACCAATCGGGAGAGCTTCTTGAAGATGTGAAGAAGAAGATTGCGGGAAGTTCATTACTAAAGACGGCAGTATTAATGGTTGGAAAGGTGGAACATAAGGAGCTTGAGTATTGGTATAACGCCGTAGATTTTTACATTTCAGCAAGTCATAGTGAAAGCACGGGCTACGCTCTTTTGGAATCTATGGCCTGCGGTTGCATCCCGGTAATTTCGGATATCCCCTCGTATCGAAAGATCATCGGCGATGGCAAATATGGCTCTCTATTTTCTGCCGGCGATGCGCACAGTTTGTATAATGCGCTCATAAAACTAAAAAGAGAGGATAGGGTAGAGCTATCAAGAAGCGTGACGGATCACTTTAACAAAAATTGTTCTTTCAGAGCTATTGCTGACGGGCTTTACAGCATTTATAAAACACTACAGGCCATATAGTTTCATAATTGCATGCGCAGTGTCGTCCATTGAATAAACAGCTACAGGCTCGTAGGTCGTTTTTTCATTCTGTAGTATTTCCAGCGCCTTTTGTGTCATTTCATTTTTGCTACTTACTACATGCCAGTTCTTTATTGCTTCGTTCATAGGTTGGTAGAAGCTGATGACATGCGCACCGGCATACAGTGCCTCCAGGCATACGGTACCAAAGCCTTCGTAAGATGAGGTATGCAGAAATATCTTTGCTCTCTGCATCAGCCGCAACACATCTTCATGGGGTGCTATTTTGCAAGGCATTGTTAGGTTGTCTTGTAATTGTAAGTCAGCTACTTTTCTTTTCAGTTTTTCTTCTTCGGGACCGGTGCCCCATATTATGCTCCTGATACCGGGAAGTTTTTGCTGCAGTTCCTTCACAACATCGATGAAAATGTCGTATTGCTTTAATGGTATCAACGAACCTGTGCCTAAAACATCGATGTCTCTGGCTATCGCCCCTTTGCCATACATTGTAGTATCAAGACCTATAGGTATTACATTTTTAGCTTTGACCCCGTAATTCTTGTTGAATTCCTCTCTTATCATGTCCGACAATGCAAGGATCTCCCCGGGTTTAGCCCGCATCATACTTGCAAATTTGTTGCCTGGTTTAGCGTCTTGCCCCAATAGCCATGTGTACTGCCTGATCTTGTTCTTTTTAGCAAAATACTTCCCCAGCATGGCGTACTCGCTAAGCCAGAAACTTAAGATGCCAATTACATTGTATTCTTTTTTCAGTTTGTTTAGCTGTTGCCAAAGTTGCCACCATATATATAGCTTATGCCGCTTTCCTTTTTTTGCACTGAAGCTGGTGACATCATTGCCATACCACTTGTATTCCGTTTTCCTGAAAGGATACTGGATGGTTAGTATGACTACATTCAAAGAGGGGAAGTTCTTATTCAATGTCCTTACAAATATCTGCTGTGCAGGCAGGCAGCCCACATCTTCCTCGTTCTCAGGGAATCCCGGGGTGATTATTACCAGCGTATTGTCTTTGCCCGCCATTATACTGCAATATTAACAGGGAATACAACATCGTGGTAATATGATGTTATTTCTTTCATTAAAGCAGGCAGGTCACCCGCCACGTGTTTATGGCTATCATTTAGCACTACTTTGCTGAATGCACTCACATTTATCCCGGCACTGGTTAATTGATGCAACAGGCTGCTGTCAAATAACCGGATATTCCCCTTGTGCAATACCATCAGGATATCTTCGGGGCTAAGCGCATAAAATGCTTCGAACCCCCTCATGTTTTTCTTCCTTTTTGCAATTACGATGTCTGCATTATATTTTTCTTCCAGCAGCCCTGCCATAGGTAAGTTCCAGGCTTTTGCCGCAGCCGTAGTCAGGCTGTCGAATAGTTCTACGTTACTCAAAGCCTTTTCCTTTCGGGCCATCTTTATATGTTCCCACAAGTTCCAGCTTGCCGATATTGTAGAGTCAGTTCCAAACAATATGTTTGTACTGTGCTTTAGCTTAGCAATGTCTGCTGTTTTCCCGATCAGGAAATAGTTTGAATAAGGGCACCAGATCAGCCCATCAAATGATCTTGCTTGTACCGTATCCATAGCGATGCCGTGCACTGCATATATCTTTCGTTTAAAGATGTTCCACTTTATGACATCGTTTATTTCCTCCCAGGAGGGCACGTCTCTCCCTTCCCCGATATGGAGCACGAATGGCTGTTTTTTTGCAAATGGCCTGTTCAATTTGTACCTCCAGTTTTTTTCAAACCGTGCGGAGTGGAGCACATTGCATTGCTGGTATATGTCTATGAGATCATTTTTTGTTTCTACCATCTCTCCGTGGTTTACGACAGTAGTGATGCCATTCAATAGGTTTTTGTAGACGCCCCATTGTATCCTTAATTCCTTCGGGATATTTAATACTTTATCTATAGCCTCTTTACATCTGCTATGTATGTCTGTTCCCCATTCTACGTAGCTGCTATAATCCCCTCTACCCAATTGCGGGTATAGGTTAAAATCAATATGATCGTGTGAATTAATTAGACCGGGGAATACGAGCGCATCTTCGAAATTTACTGATAGTTGCTCACCACGGCTCATATACATTCCTGCAGGCAGTATGGCCTCTATCTCTGTGCCTGATATTTTAATGTCTATCAGTTCATTATCACGAACGTTATGTAAGTTGCGGAGGAGCATCGTTCTTTTTTAGATGAAACCCGTAAATGACAGGTATTCCCTCATTCTTTTCATAAACGTGCAGCATACCTTGCTGCTCATAGTATTGCTTTACATTTTCGTCTATGAAGAACTCTTCAAACTTCAAAACCACCAGGCCGTATTTCGAAAACAAGCCTTTCATATACTCAATACTGTGCACATTATTTTTAATAGAAACGTACTTGCCTTTATGCCTGAAAGATCTGTCACCGCCTTTTGCCAGCAATCCAGGGTGATAATCCGTTATGATCATATCACCCCCGCTTTTCAATACCCTGCACCATTCTTTCAGGGCGGTTTCAATATCGTCAATATGTGCTACCGTAAGTGTAGAAATAATGAGATCGCAGCTGCTTGGTGCTATGCCGGGCAAAAGGTTATCTTTTAATTCAAATACACTTGCCTGCGGATATTTCTCTTTTAGCTTCTCCAACATTCCTGCCGATACATCATAACCCAATAGGCGTGCAGGGTTTTTGGAAAATAATTTTCCCCAATGCCTGCCCGTGCCACAACCTATGTCTGCAATTGATTTGTTTTCAAGGTCTATTTCACCTATAAACCCCTTTACCAGCTTTTCATCGAGCTTTAGCATAAGGTTATTTGGCTGTGCGTCATATTGGGCAGCCCATAGATTATAGCCCCTGGCTACGTCCATATCTTTCATGGATATGGGCACATACCTGGATGCATATTGTCGGATCTTTGTTAGCAAGCTCATTGTTTACCTGTATTCGTTGATATTGGATAAGCGATTCAGCACTTTTTTTTGATGGTTCCTGTGATGGTTTTTAGAAACGTGCAGTGTAGTCTTGAAAGCCAGGTCGTATTCTTCCATAGGATAATTCTTTTTAGACCATTTTTTTCTCCATTTTGCATCTGTGAGCTTCATCAAAAACCTGTTGATGCTCCTGGCAAATAATACGTTCAGTAAAAACTCAGCCCCGCTTTTGGCTGCAAAACGTTTTTCCTTTACATTGTCCGTTTCCGCAAATCTGTAAAAACCGTTTGGAAAGAAATTTCTTACCCATGGGTTTGAATCTATGAACTCATTATAAAGTTCTGCACCGCTTACTGGTATCATGCTGGCCATCTCCACAGCGGTGAACTGGTTTTTTTCACCTAATTCCAGCGATTCAGTATCAATAAAATAGTTCATGCAAAATTTATGCTGCTGTCCCGCAAGAAAAGTTATTTTCTTGAACAAGTGCAGGATTGTGCGGCATATCCATAGCCTGTTTTTTTCAGTAATGATGAAGAAATCATAATCGCTTTTATTGTCCGCATACCCTTTCGACAGCGATCCGGATATACCGACAAACCGAACGAAGGGGAATTTATAGATGAAGTTGCCTACTTTTTTTGCCTTTGGCATTTGATCCAGGGCAAGAGTGTTTCCCTTCTGTCTGCGCAGTGTTATCTCTTGTATGCCGGTTATTGTGCTGTAGAAGCCTCCGTGTCTATACACTTTTTGCCTGTTATGCAGATCATCCAATATTTCTTTCACCGTTTCCAGGCTGCAACGTTCCCCACAGTTGCCATGCACTTCTTCCGCATTTAGCGGGTAGTGAAATATAGCATAGTATTTAAGCGCACTTAGCACTGTTTTCTCTATGTTCTTGGTCATATGCTTTGCTTCGTTTGCCATCTCACGAGCCGTCTTCGTTTAACAATGTTCCATTTTTACTCCTTATAAACTCTGGCAAAAGCGGTGAAAATGCCAATATCCAAATGATGTACTCTTGTATATTCGTAATGTAACTGCCGGTAAATTGATAAATGAATACAAACAAGAATAACCACAACCTGAATGGGTTCTTAAACACCTTTGTTTTAAAGAACAGGAACACTTCGGCCGCCATCCTCATCCCAAAACCCACATACCCGAAGTATACTATTGTCTCGGCACAGGCGTTCGGGATGCGTATTGTCTCAGGTACCTTATTATAGAAATAGTAGACTATGACTATTTTTCTTCCTAATATTTTCAATTGCCCCGGCCCTATACCCCACCAGTAGCTTTTATGTGCAATGATCTTGTTAGCCAGGATAAATGCCTCATATGTTCTTCCCCTGGCTGACGTGTCGTCGCCTGTAAAGATGTTATGTATCCTGAAGAACAAGGGATTGTTGGGATAAAGAAAATATGCTGCGACTAGCACGAGAACCCCCGTAGAAATAAATGAAATGACGCCCCGGATCTGCCTTTTTGAACAGAATATTCTTTTAGCAAAAAATATGATGATCAGTATACCCGTGAATGTCAGGCAACTAAGCACCCCTAAAGAAAACGACATCAGGAGCGGTACCGTGATCATGAACAGGGTCATGAAGGAGTTTTGGCTTTTGAAAAATATTGCCCTGCTAAAAAAATAGATCGCCGGTGGCGCTAATAGGAAGCTGTAGTGCGAGGCTTCGGGCGTAAATAATTTCAACCTTGGTATAATGCCTATTTTCTCGGTGATCGGTATCAGGTACCATACCAGCGGCTTCAGGCTGTTTATATACAATAGCGGTATGCAGGCTATTGCCAGGATAAAGTTCAGCACGGCTATGTCTTTGAATATTATATCCCAGTCTACCCCTGTCTTATTTATATAACAGTATGTGCCTATTACAAAAAATATAACTCCACATATCATGGTGACAGATATCAGGTAATATTGAAGAACCACGCCTTGCAGCAGGTGAATGGCAGCATACAAAATTATTGGCACCATCATAGTCAGGGCAAGGCTTGTTTGTTTTTCTTTGTATACCACATATAGCCATAGAGGTGCCAGCAGCAATGCATAGGTCAACCCCAGCGGTAATAAGAAGGAGTTGAAGAAAAAGAAGAATATGGCAAACAGCCACACCGCTCCATATCTTAAGTGGATGCTACCCGGTTCCATAGTCTGTTATCAAATACATTACGTAAATAAAATCTCCACAGGAAATAAAGAATAAGCAAAGGCAGGATCAGGTACACCCATGTCATTTTGTTGTAGATCAGTACTATTGCCGCATACATGGGCACCATTTCCAATAGCGCATTGGTAAGTGAGTATGAGTTCGTCATGCTCTTTTGCACTATGCAATTTATAATAGGCATTGTCACACACATGGCTATGGTCATACCCGTCACCATCGCTTCCGGGCTGTGGAAAAGCATCAAACCGCCTATCATCAATACATAACAGGTGCCGCAGTATAGCAGGGTTACTTTTGTTGCCAGTTTCTCTTTACCCGCAGCATTAAGATAAAAGAAAGGCATTATCGTATGGGCAAATACTATTTCAAAACCTACAAATGCACGTATGTAAACATACATGTGCTTGTAGGTCTCTTCTCCCACCCAGAACCTGAATAGAGGAGGGGATATGAAATAGAAGAAGATAAGAGAGAAGACAATTATACCAAACAGGCCTCCGCGCACCAGCCCATATAACCTGGAGGGGTCTTCGCCTTTCGATGTCATTGAGGCAATACGTGGCAGCATCCAGGCTGCCATCGCTATGAATATCATATGGATGTGGTTGAACATGGTTGAGACTAAACCATAGCCCGATACCTCGCCAAGCCCGGCGTAGGTGGACACCCAAAACCTATCCGTTTGAAATGTAAGTATAATGATGAGTGATTGCAGCCATGGCCAGATGCTGAAGTTCAGCAGCCTTTTAAATAGCGACCGCTCTTTAACCTTACCTATTTTATAGAATGGCATTATCCGTACTATGCAAAAATATTGCACTATCAGGTACAGGGTAATAAACGCAATGTTTGCGCTCAGCATTACTGTTACGGGATACTTATTGTATGCCAGGTACAGGTTAATGAAAAGCAGGCTGAAGCGATTGGCAATATTAAGGATTGATGCCATCTTGAAATGCTCTTTAGCCTTGATGATGCTTTGAAACACCTGGTCAAAGTATTTAAGCCCCGCCATCATAGCAGCAAGCAATATGCAGGTCGATGTCCCTATCACGGGCATTGCATTCAGTCCCCACCATCCGTTGTTCACCGCCGCATAAGATAGGAACGCCCCTGCAAGTAGCACAAACAAAAGCAAAACCCCGGTTATTTGTAGTATGCTGTTTATAATATCCTTTACACGCTCTATATTGTTATTGGCAAGCTCATACGACACATTCCTCGTGGCAGTCACTCCCAAATTGAAATTGCATAGCTGCAACACGGTCATTAAAGAGGTAAGCACTATCCAAAAGCCAAATGTAACAAGGCCCATGCTCCGCATCATTATTGGCACTGTGGCCATATACACAACGGGGTATATGGCTGCATCAAGCACGCTCCAGATCGAATGCTTAATCCCCTTTGGCAATTTCCGTATAAACCCCATTCCTGATCATGTTGATGGTTAATGACCATATCAGTGTAGCACACAATGCTATGCCGACAAGTGTCAATATAGATTTTCCTTTTTCATTTTCCGCTTGCTCCGGGCACAGAAAACCATGTACCATTTCTACGGCCGCCATAAAGTTCTTTGTCTGTGCTTCGTACAGCAGCCGGTCCTCTGTTTTGTCCTTATAGGAAAGTAAGGAAATAATATTCGATACGTCAAAAAAACTTCCACTGCTATCCGAGATAGATATTGAAGTGATATGTTTCAAAAAAGCAGGGTAGGACGAGAGGATTGAGTCAATTTGTGCCAGGTCTCCGTTTATGAATTTTGCCTTATTGTCTATCCTGTTCTTTTCTGATTGTGTGCGCAATACCTGGTATGGCGTCCCGTTCAGGTAGTTAAGCAGCGCGGGCTGAAGGTCCGGGAAAACATTTCTGTTTTTTGCTCTTACAATAAAGTATAGAAGGGTATTGCTCCTGTGTACTGTATCATTCGCTATAGGCTTGCCAAATACATTTTTTGTCTTTAAACTTATTATGCTACTGGCTTTTTTTACGTCTATATTCAGTGTACTTGCCAGTTCGTTATATGATTTGGTCGCCGTCAGGATATTCAGCTTTTCTACCATTTCGCCTATTATCTTGTCATTTAGGCTGTTTGATATGCAAGCCATATCAGTTTGATAGAATATTTCATCACCATCCTTGCAGATAAAATATGTTCCCGCCGCAGTTATGCCCAGGAATAGTATTGCTGCTGACCTCAGGTTTTTCTTTATCGCCATTACAATGCCTGCAATACTTGCACTTACAAACATTGAAAATCTTTGAAAAAAATTTCGGCTGCTGTCGGGCGTCACTATATTTTTATTATCCATATAGACATAATGGTGGTTTGCAGCGCTTGGCCAATGAAATCCAAAATACCCTATACATGTCTAAAAAGCGATTTAGTTTCTGCCATTCGGGAAACTTGGCGGTTGAAACGAGAAAAAAACGCGGTAAATGATATGTGCGCCAGCATGACATATGAATTGATATTGATATTTATTGTACTAACTTTTAGTTAAACACTAGTTTTTGCCCCCGGCTTTTATATTTCCATCACATTCAGGCCCTCGCCTTTCATACTTTTGCAGCATCTTTGTTTTACAATGCGCATACTTGAGATCAATTTTGAACGCACCTGGAGGGGAGGGGAACGTCAGACCTTGTACGATATGATGGGATTTAAAAGCCTGGGGCAGGAAGTGGCTTTGCTATGTCGCTCCGGTTATCCTCTTCAGCAAAAAGCATTGGCTGCAGATTTCGAGGTGAAGGCCCATGCAAATATCTTCAAAGTGCTGCTGTTTCTTATTTTCCACTGTAGGAAGTATGATGTTTTTCATGTGCAAACCTCGCACATGCTCACTTATTGTATTTTGACAAAGCCTTTTCACGGTGCCAAAGTCATTTTCACCCGCCGTATAGATTTTGTGCCGCACAAATGGATAACCCGCCTCAAGTATAACCTTGCAGATCATACAGTTGCGATAAGCACAGCTATCAAAAAAATATTAGAGGACTTTGGTATTAAGAACATCGCGTTGATATCAGAGATAGTTGTGCCCAAACAGCTTGACAAAGCACGGGGGCTAAAGCTCCTGGTTGAATTAAATGTGAAACAGGGCAGCCACGTGCTGGGCACCACATCGGCACTGGTACAACATAAGGATCCCCTCACAATGGTTGAGGCCATCCGTATCCTGAAAGAAAAGAGGAGGGATTTTGTGTTCCTGCATTTTGGTGATGGCGTGCTGGAGCAGGCGGTAAAAGATAAAATAGAAGAATACCAGTTGCAGGATGTCTATAAAATGATGGGCTTTTATGACAATGTGGAAGATTTCTTTTCTATTCTCGAGCTATTCGTCATGAGTTCCGAAGAGGAGGGGCTCGGCAGTTCTGTGCTCGATGCCTTTATCTATAAGGTGCCCGTTGTGTCCACAAGTGCCGGGGGCTTAAAGGACCTCGTACAGAACGGCAGGGGCATGATGTGTACACCGGGATCTCCGCAGGAAATTGCAGAAGGAATAGATATGTTATTGAATGATTCCGCAAGGGCTGCTGCAATAGCGGACAAGGCTTACAATTACGTACTCAAAGAGCACGACATAAAATATATCTCTGGCAAATACCTGGCACTTCTTAGCTAGTTGCCGCAATTTGTTGTTTACTGTATTGTCTCGTCTTGATGTACTTCAGGAAAGTTGCGTACGCTGATAGCTTGCATACAAGATATCCTTTATGGCCGTCCAGGAAGCCCATTCGGAAAAAGTAGTTAACAAAAAAGCTCCACACAGGTGTGATCATAACCGTTGCCAGGCTGTAGTTCTTTCCTTTCTCTACATTTTCCTTAGCCGATAGCTCGGTAAATTTATTTATCTGCAGTATATGGTCGCTCAGTGTGTAGAAGCTGTAGTGCAGCAGGTCGCCTTCTAGTTCCCCTGTGTTTGCCTCGTTTCTGGGTTGCCAATATTCATGCACTTTCTCACCTTCCCACTGTCCCTTTGTCCGGTTGTAGAGGCGTATTTTTTTGTCAGGATACCAGCCGCTATGCCTTATCCATTTGCCGCAGTAGTAGGTAAGCCTGGCGAACCAGTAAGCATCATGCTTGAGATCTGCTTTTTGCTTCATGATGTTTTGTCGCAATTCAGGGCTCAATGCCTCATCTGCATCCAGGGATAATATCCAGTCATTTGAGGCATGTTTTGTGGCAAAGTTCTTTTGTTCCTTGTAGCCCATGAACGATTGTAAAACCACCTTTGCCCCGTAGCGCTCAGCTATTTTCACTGTGTTATCGTTTGAGTTGCTGTCCACTATCAGTATCTCGTCCGCAACATCTTTCAATGACCGCAGGCAGCGGTCTATATTTTTTTCTTCGTTCAGCGTTATGATTACTACACTTATTTTGCTCATTTACCTTGTCCTCGGCTGCTTTATCCTGTAAAAATAGCCTGTAATCATATTCCGGCGTACATGGATTAAATATCTTTTATTTATTCATTTTCTTTATAATGCTTTGTTTTTGTATGTATTTTTGCCGTAACTTTATATATCCTGCTCCGGCAGGAAAAAGCACCTGGTAATTTATTTTTTTGATGCCCAAAATATATAGTAAAGCCATAATAGCTCTTGCCGTAGCATTTTGTGTGCCTTTTATTACGGCACAGGCGGGTAATGTCATTAAACCTCAGCCGGAAGAAAGGAATATCATCATACTTGATCCGAATGACCCTTTGCCCAGGGGAGCTACAGAACTGCAGGATGTAGAGGTGGACAGTACCTCGTTCAAGGTAAGCTATTCTTATTTTGAAGTGATGCAAACGCTTAAGAAAAAAGCACTGGAGCAGAATGCAAATATCATAAAAATCACCGAAAAAATAGTAGACGGCAAAAACGAGTGTTGTAGGGTTAGCGCCATTTTATACAGGGCCGACAACGTACATAAATACGAAAAAGAATTTGCCTGGACCAAGGAGCGCAAACTAACATGGGATGATTTTCGGGGTAGGATAAATATACCTGTCGGCGAACAAGAAACTGTGGCAGTGTCTTACTGCGGATTTAGTTTTGAAACAAATTCAGTTACATTATCTAATAAAGTTCAGATACTCGTCCGTAACAGTTTCCGAAAAGATATGTCCTGGGTTCTGCCCGATGAGCGTACAGCACAGGTATTGGAACATGAGCAAGGCCACTTTGATCTTTGCGAGATTTACACCCGCAAACTACGCGACAGGTTTAATAGTCTTACGGTTAATGTCTATAATCTCAATTCGGTTCTTGCGGAAGCCTATCGCGAGATAGGGGATGCCTGCAAAGCCCGTCAGGCTCAGTATGAAGCTGAGACCGAGCATGGCCAGAATACAGCACAGCAAAAAAAATGGGAGCATCTCATTCAAAAAGAACTCGTTGAAACCGAAGAATGGATGATGTGACAAGCAGGTGTCATTTTTTTAAGAAAGCAATTTCTGCCTTAATAAAAACTCAAGCTGTTCGTTGCTTATTATTAAATTACTGTTAAGCTCTCTTATTTCTATTCGTTGCTTAAATATCTCGTAGGCCCTTTTGATGGTCATGTCAAGCTCTTCCTCATTCCATGGTTTGGTGAGGTAGTGAAATATTTTTCCTTTATTCACCGCATCAATAACAGCATTCATGTCTGCATAGCCCGTTAGCAGTACCCGCATTGGGTCGGGGTATTTTTCCAATATAGATTCAAGGAATTCAACGCCCGTCATATTAGGCATACGCTGGTCTGTAATGATCACGTTCATTTCCTGCGTTTCCAGCAGCTTTATTGCCTCCTCACCGCTTATCGCTGTAAACACGTTATACTTAACGCGAAAAGTAGCTTTGAAAGAGATAAGATTATTTATCTCATCATCAACGTATAGTATATTTATTTTTTCATTCGGCATTGCTGAATAAAATATCCTGTACTTTTGCGTGAAAATATTCTTACTGCAAGATAACAAATTTCTGGTTTTTTAGTATATTCATGTGCAGATTAGTTTAGCCCCATTTGGAGTAACAGGTAATCAGAAATAAATGGGTTAATGGATTTATATAAGACTTTAATGGATGTAACCATGGACAGGGCTACATTCAGGCCGCTGTTCTTCCGCCTGGATGTAGATGAAGATTGGAATAGCTATAAGGAAATAACAAATTCTGTAAGCGGCATTAACATCTGCGATGATATTCTGTCGCAGCTCAAAGAACTCATCAAATGCCGTTACCCTTCCCGCAAAATAAAGGAAGAAGAATACGCTTCTCTAATAGAGGCACAACTGGCAGGGAAGACCCTGCAACAGTATGGCGTATGGATTTATTACCCCTGGAACCATAACATGGTTCATTTGCTCGATAAGGATGAATTTATCGAGCTTCGCACAAACCGCAACAAGTATAAAATTACTGATGAAGAACAAGCGATATTAGGCACCAAAAAGGTGGGCATTATCGGCTTGTCTGTTGGCCAGTCCATCGCGCTCACCATGGCAATGGAAAGAGATTGCGGAGAGCTAAGGCTTGCTGATTTTGATACGCTTGATCTCAGCAATATCAATCGCATTCGCAGCGGCGTGCATAATATAGGACAGAAGAAGGTTGTTATCGCTGCGCGTGAAATTGCGGAGATAGACCCTTTTCTTAATGTAGTATGTTACGATGAGGGAATAACCGAGTCCAATATTGAGGCCTTCCTGCAGGAGGGTGGTAAGCTCGACCTGCTGGTAGACGAATGTGACAGCCTGGACATCAAGCTGCTCGCAAGAGAAAAAGCTCGTGACCTGAGGATACCTGTGTTAATGGATACCAGCGACAGGGGCATGTTGGATGTAGAGCGTTTTGACCTTGAGCCACAAAGGCCTTTGTTGCACGGACTAGCAGAGGGGCTCGATCCTAAGATAGTTGCAACGCTGTCTCCCGAACAGAAGATACCTATAGTTTTAAAGCTGACTAACGCGGGCAATGGCTCCATGCGGGGCCGCGCTTCCATGCTCGAGATAGGCATGACCATATCTACCTGGCCACAGCTTGCATCCTCCGTAGTACTCGGAGGTGCTGTAGCCGCCGATGTTTCGCGCAGGCTGCTCTTAGGCTTGTTCAATGACTCAGGCAGGTATTATGTCGACATCGAAGAGATCGTTGGTGGAAAAGAAAAAGGCGCGCAATCAATAGCACGTCCTAATCCTTACCAACCCTTGACTAAAGACGCTATAAAAAGCATACTTAAAGATACTCAGTTCGAAAGGGGAGCGAACACGATTACACTAACTAATGAGCAGTTATCCGCTATATTAAATGCTGCAATGGCAGCGCCGTCTACCGGTAACGATCAGCCATGGAAATGGTATTATCACGATGGCATTCTTTACCTCTTCCACGATAGTTACCGGTCCTTTTCTTTTGGCGATTATAAGAACATTGCATCTTATCTCACATTCGGTGCGGTGATTGAGAACCTGGTGTTGGAAGCACAAAAACAGTCGGTTGAAGTGGCGCTTGACCTCTTTCCACTTGGTGAAAGTTCACCATTGGTAGCATCATTGCGTTTCTCCGACACGGGTTCGGCCAATGCTGAGCCGCATATTCATAATGAGCTTGCCGATTTTATCTATAGCCGTACCACCAATCGTAATCTTGGCCCCCGGACAGAGATCGAGCCAACTGTATTGGAAGACTTAAAAAGCGTAGCGGAAACTGTCCAGGGTGCTGAGCTTCGCTGGCTCACAACCCCCGGGGAAATACTGGAAGCAGGCAAGGTCATTGCCGCTTGCGACCGCATGCGCTTCATGCACCCCGAAGGCCATTATGATTTCGTACATCGCGAAATGCGCTGGCGCCCTGAAGATGCGGAGGCGACCCGCGATGGCATTGACATTTATACATTAGGCCTTGCAAAGCCACAATTGGCTGCCATGCAAATACTCAAAGACTACGACGTTATTGATTTTGTAAGAAAGCTGAAAGGTGGTAAACTGATGGAAATGGCTACCATAGGTACCGTCATGCCTTCTTCTGCAATAGGTTTAATTACAATGCCTCATGTATCTGCAGAACAATACGTTGCAGGTGGCCGTTCCTATGAGCGTATGTGGCTGGCCGCCGAAAAACACGGGCTTGCTTTGCACCCGCTCATCTCACCCCTATATTTTTTCCCGCGTATAAGCCAGGGTAATAACGACAATAGCATATCAACTGATAATATTGAGGAATTAAAGATTTTGCGTGAACGTTTCAAGCAGCTGTTCAGGGTAAGAGAGGGACTAGCTGAGGTTTTCCTGTTCAAACTGGCCTGTGTACCTAAAACAGGTCCGAAAGCATTGAGAAAACCCGTAGAAGAAATGTTGTTTACAGATTATTAAAAGGATGATAGCGAAATTTAGGGTATTTAGGGCTGTCGATGATCCCGGCGGGTGTGACCAGTATATTGACGGTCATAGGCGGGTTCTTGAGGCTTATGGCGTCACAAAGGTTACTTCCGCTCATGCCGACTGGAAGTTCGACCCGTATACCTATGTTATTATTGCCGAATCTGAGGACCATGAACGTGTTTTTGGTGGCTGCCGGGTGCAGATACGCTCCGAGGAGCTTAAGATGCCCCTGGAAGGTGCCATAGCCCTGCTTGACAAGCGCATATATGACTACGTGGACCAGATAGGCAACTACAACGTTGCAGAGTTCTGTGGCCTTTGGAACTCAAAAGAAGTTGCAGGTTACGGGATCGGGAGCATGTTCCTCGGCAGGGTTGCCATCGCCATTACACCACTTCTTGGATTAAAATACCTGATGGGGCTCTGTTCCCCAGCCACGCTACGCAACAGCCAGAAGGTAGGCTTCGAGATACTTCGCGAGCTGGGAAACAATGGTACCTTCTATTATCCCAAAGAAGATTTGATAGCGACTGCACTTATTATTAAAGATGTTATAAATTTACCCTTGGCTAACGAACAGGAACGCGAGGTGATTTTAAACTTAAGGAACAATCCTGTTCAGACTTCTGTAGAAAGAGGACCAAAAGGCGAACTTCAAACATACTTTGATATACGTGTTAACCGAACCACTTAAAAGAGTAATGCGCAACTCCTTCAGTAAGATCATCATCTTACTGGTATTCTTAACCGGCATATCCAGCTACTCTTTTGCTCAGCCCATTATATATGATGGCGGCAGGATTCTTATTGGCGACCAGGTATTTATCCTTAACGATAGTCTTAATAGATACAGTCTCGGGGAGGCGGTAAGTTCGCAGGCTTTTTATAAGAGCAAAGACAAGGCGCCTAATTTCGATATATCTTCCTCTACTTACTGGATAAAGTTCTCCATTCAGAACAAGACAAAATACAACCGTCTTTTTTTAGACCTGGAATATGCGCTGGTTGATACCTGCAACCTGTATAGGGTAGAAGGCAATGACATCGTATTGCTCCAGGCCATGGGCGCGGCGCAGGAGTTCAATAAAAGAAAGTACAAGGATCCCGACTTCGTTTTTGATATCGACCTTGTTAAAGACTCGGTTGGGGAATACATACTCAAAATAAAGAGCTCGGAGCAACTGCTTACACCGCTGATACTCGGCAACCCGCAGTCCATATCCGAAGACAAGAGCACTAAGGATGTTATATATGGTATCCTTATGGGCATACTGCTCGTAATGATGCTGTACAACTTCTTTGTCTATCTCTCCACCAAAGACAGGAGCTATCTCTATTATGTGCTGTATATCCTGTTCATAGGTTTGGCACAGGTCACTATCACGGGTTATGCTTACAAGTACCTGTTTCCCGGCAGTCCGGCATCATTCAACTTTTTGTACATCACTTTCCCGGCGTTGGCAGGCGTATTTGCCCTGTCCTTTATGCGTTCGTTCCTGAATACAGCTAAGAGTGCACCGAGGCTCGACAAGGTTGCCATCTTCGTGATGCTGCTATACGCTACTGCACCTTTTATTCGCCTCGCAGGCAACGACAATATCAGTTCAAGGTTCATAGATATTTCAGGTCTTGGCGCTGTAATTACAGGTCTTTCCACTGCAGGGTATTTATCAGTAAAGAACTACAGGCCGGCCAAGTTCTTCCTCGCCGCCTGGATCATCTTTATCATCGGCATGATATTGTTTGTGATGCGCAATCTTAATGTGCTTCCGTACAACAATTATACAAACTATACTTTCTTTATAGGTACGGCATTGGAGGTCACATTGCTGTCATTCGCCCTGGCCGATAAGATAAACATCTTCAAAAAAGAGAAGGAAGAATCGCAGGCGGAGGCACTCAGGCAGGCACAGATAAATGAGCGTATGATACGCGAACAGAACGTCTTGCTGGAACAAAAAGTGAACGAGCGTACTGTGGAATTGCGTGCTGCCAATGATGACCTCAACCAGGCCATGACCGATCTTAAAGAAGCCGAATCGCAACTGGTAGAATCAGAGAAAATGGCATCGCTGGGCCAGTTGACCGCCGGTATAGCGCATGAGATCAATAATCCTATCAACTTCGTTACCTCCAACATCAAGCCGCTTAAGCGCGATGTGGACATACTCATTGATGCGCTCAATACTATCGAAGGTGTAGGTATGTCCGAAATAGCTACTGCTGAAAAACTGAAGCAGATAAGCGAGTATAAGACCGAGATAGACTTTGATTACCTGAAGACCGAGATAGACCACCTGCTTAACGGAATAAATGAGGGTGCCTCACGCACAGCTGAAATAGTAAAGGGCTTGCGCATATTTTCCCGTCTTGATGAGGACGACCTTAAGAAAGCAGACCTTAACGAGGGCCTTGAGGCAACTATGGTACTGGTTAATAACCTGCTTGGTACCAAGATAAAGGTCATTAAGGAATATGGCGAGATACCACTTGTCGAGTGCTATCCGGGTAAGCTGAACCAGGTATTCCTCAATATCATGAGCAATGCCATACACGCTATTGCCAAGCACCATCCTGAAGACGACCTGGGCAGAATGACGCTTAAAACCTGGGCTGATGATAAAATGGTATATATAAGTATATCGGACAATGGTACCGGTATGGATGAGCATACCAAGAAAAAGCTATTCGAGCCATTCTTCACTACTAAAGACGTGGGAGAGGGTACAGGCCTTGGTTTGTCCATAGCCTGGAACACCATAAATAAGCATAACGGACAGATAAAGGTTAATTCTACTTTGGGCGAAGGGACAGAATTTGTTTTGGAAATTCCAATAATGCATTAGTTTTAGTAAATAATTCGGCCATTGGATAAGACAGAGAAAATAAAAATACTGTACATAGACGATGAAGTGAATAACCTGCATGGGTTTAAAGCATCTTTCAGGTTCGACTATACCATCTTTATCGCTGTGAATGTTACGGAAGCGCTTGCCCACCTGGAGCAACAGCCGGACATACGTGTTATTCTGTCCGACCAGCGAATGCCTGATAAGACCGGTGTACAGTTCTTTGGCGATATACGCGATAAGTACCCAAGCCCTGTAAGGATATTAATTACCGGTTACACGGACATTGAGTCGGTGATCGATGCCATTAACCTTGGTAACATATACCGCTATGTAAAGAAGCCCTGGACTGATACTGACATTAAGACTGCGATAGACCAGGCCAACCAGTATTACCTCACCAACTCGATGCTGGGCATTAAGAACCGGGAGCTGCAGAAAGCCTATGATGAGCTGGACAAGTTTGCCTACAGTGTAACGCATGATATGCGCGGCCCTTTGCTCAGTATCCTTGGCGCCATAGATATAGCGCAGGGTATAGATGATATAGCCGATATCAAGGAGATGCTGGGCATGATGGATAAGAGTGTGCAGAAGCTGGATACCTTCATACAAAGCATACACGATTACTACAACCTGAATCGTGGGCAGATGAAGATCACCGATATTAAATTTGACGAGATAGTTAAAGATCTCAAAGACATTTACGATATTACAGGAAAAACTAATAAGATAGCATTCGAAATAAGTGTTGACCAGCAAGAGAATTTCAGGTCGGATGAGATGTCTTTAAGGATCATACTCAATAATTTGCTGTCCAATTCGTTTAAGTACCAGCGTAGAAGCATAGATAATAAATATGTAAAGCTGGATATCAAGGTAAGCAACAGTACGGCTCACATCACTGTGCAGGATAATGGCATTGGTATAGATGAGGCGAATGTTAATAAAATATTTAACATGTTTTACAGGGCTACTTCCGAAGAAATGGGTTCCGGGTTCGGGCTGTATAATGTAAAAGATGCCATCGGTAAACTGAACGGCGAAATTACCGTGGATACCAAACTGAATGAAGGCAGTACCTTCAAAGTAACAATACCTACAAAATAAACTGCAGTATGACGCCGGACACGCTAAACTTTATTATAATTGATGACAGCAAGCTGGATTGTTTTATTGCTGACAAGATAATCCGTAATACGGGTAAAGCAGGCGATATCAAATCTTTCACTAATGCTGCTACTGCGCTGGAGCATATTAAAGAGACCCCTCCTCCAGCAGATGCAAAGACAACGGTTTTGCTGGATATCCAAATGCCTGTAATGAACGGCTTTGAATTTATAGAGGCTTTTGAACAATTGCCGGCAGAAATAGTAGGCGGCTATAACGTGTACATGCTTTCCTCTTCCATCAATGAGAACGACCTGAACCGGGTGAAGAATTACCATTCTATCAAGCAGTTCCTCAATAAGCCGCTCACAAGCAGCGCACTGGCTGCCATACTTGAGGAACAGGCCCAATAAGCTGCTATTTCCGGTTTTGAGAAAAATTAGAATCGGAAGTGCGTTATCAACATTTTTTCAGATTGTTTTCTGATTGTCAATGTGTTGCATTGGTTACCTAATGTGAATATCGCTTCCGGTTTTTGCCGATTGACTTCCGATTTGATTCTACTTGTCTAAGCTCATTTGGTTTCTAAAGAGGTCTTTTTTGACCAACCATTGACTATAGATCGACTATGGTATGACCATAGTGTGTTATTGTTTCGTAATCCTGGCAATGACTATCCATTGACTATGCTGCTACCATGAATTATCTTCAATATGCCGGACAATGATCAACCCTGCAATGACTATGAATTGACTATGCTGCCACTATCCTTTGACTCCATATCAATCCATCAGCAAGGAGCATAGTCCCGGCAGTTCCTTCGCTATCGCCCAGGATGACAAGCGTTTTTGCAGTCCCAATGGGATCAACAATATGTCAAAGAACTTCTAAATGCAGCCGAGACTCAGTGCTCAATGCAATGATGCGAAAATGCACCGGCATTTGGCAAGGTACGCTCGTTAACGAGGCGAATCCAAATAATGATATCCACATTTTCCGGTGGACCCAGACGAAATGGAAACATCACAAAACAAATTTTAACAAGATTTTATTATTTGGTACGGCATTTGATATAATCAAGATGGCTATGTGAATAATTGGTCATTGCATTCTCTTGCAGGTATTGACCGGACCCTGTGTACAATTTTGTTTTACTTTTTGTTTAACCATAAAAATTGAAATGCAATGAGAAACTACTTATGCACTCTTCTCCTCATGCTCGGTACTGCAGCAGCATCCGGACAATCGAAAGAACATCGCCTGGGCCTATCGGTAGGCGGCGGACCACAGAAATACAAGGGCGACCTTGGTGACGGCTTTAAGATCAGCAATCCTAAAAATGATGTGTGGCGCGGGGCTTTTGTGTTCAATGCCTCTTATTACCTCAGCCGTTCGTTCGATGTTTCTGCTTTCGGTTCGGCCGGCGATTTCGGTTATTGCCAGCCGGCAGATGTGGCCAATACCCCGGTAGATGATGCTGACCGCTGCGATGGCTGTGTTGGCCGGGTAGGCTTAGGCAATCTAAATTCCCGTTTTGTTTCTTTGGGTGTATCGGGCAGGTACAAATTTGCTAACGGTTATTTGTTGAAAGAAAATAACCGCTTCAGGCCCTATGTGTTTGCGGGTGTGGCTGTGAACAGGGTGCTGGACCACATGAAAATGCATTGCGTGAACACGGGAGATTATATGAGCCTGAACGCCGGTGCAGGTGTGAAATACTATATTACCAGTCGAATCAGCGTAGGTTATCAATTATCTTTCGGTTACTTCACCAGTGATAAAGTAGATGGCATGGTGCATGGCGGAAGCGATATGTACCGGCAGAGCAGCTTGCTGCTGGGTATGGACCTGTTTTAAAAATATTAGGGTATGTTGTTCACCAGGGTTTAAGCTCTCGATAAGAGGCTTAAACCCTGATGAATTTTGTGAGAGATAGCTTCATTGCTAATTATCGACACTAGTCTACTTCCCGGCGGTTCCTTCGCTATCGCTCAGGATGACAGATTGGGAGGCCCTGATCTGGTGTAGTGCTAGTCTCGGCATGTCATGGTTCGACAGGGCTCACCATGACAGTGGTTCGATCGGGCCCAGCATAACAGTGGTTGTATATGACTGTTTGAAGCATTGGGTTCCAGTCATCAACAATCGTTCGCTTCCCGGCGGTTCCTTAGTTATTCGCTATCGCTCATGAGATCGCTTTGCTAAGTTCGCTACCGCTCAGGATGACAGGAAAAAAAGAGACAACTAAAGAGACCTTAAGAATTTGATAACTGCCTGGCGGTCTGTCTTAGTTAGTTTGGTAAAATTTGTCTTTGCGTTTTCGGCTTCGCCACCGTGCCACAGGATCGCTTCTTCAATTGTTCTTGCGCGGCCATCGTGCAGGTAGTAAGGAGTGCCATTGGTTTTTTCGAAAAGCCCGATGCCCCATAATGGTGCAGTGCGCCATTCTTTTCCGTTGGCCAGGTAGTCGTCATATCCATCTGCGAGACCATCGCCCATATCGTGCAGCAGCAGGTCGGTATATGGGTTAATGCGCTGGTTTGAGAGTGCGGGTACTGCGATATCCAGGCCGGTGCGTATAGCAGTTCTATGACAGCCGCCGCAGTTCAGCTGGGCAAAAACAGCTTCTCCTCTTTTTACTTCTATATCCGCTACATCGCGCCTGGCAGGTACAGCCAATGTCTTTACATAAAAGGCAACAGCATTCAATGTACTGTCGGGCAGGTCATATTTATCAGCGCTTATCCCGATACTTTGCGGCTGTCCCCATGATGCTTCGTGTGTGCGTATCATGCTGGTTACACCCATGTCCTGCTGGTAGGCTGTAGCCACCTGTACTTTAATGGTGGATGTGTTTGCCTTGAGCCCGAAGCGTCCTATTTCTTTCCGGTTGGTTTGCGGGTTGAAAACATAGTTTGCATGACCCTTAATACCATCGCCATCGCGATCGGCAGGGTCTTCGAAGGACAGGAGCGTGCTTTCGGGTATATTCTCCAGCAGTCCCAGTCCGAAAACAGGTGGGGCGAGACGAGGCGATAGATAGTAAGTGCCTGCCATGGCCTTGTAGGCATTCTTCATGGTATAGAAGGGCCTTCTCAGGTTTACCGTTGAGCCATCGGGATATGTAAATGGGGACTCCACATAACTTATATCCATATTGGCCTCGGCCTGTATGCCAAAAAGCCCCTGGTCCTGTATCTGCCCGCCGTAGCCATCCATGCCTTGCGGCCCACCGTGCTCATCGCGCATGCCATTGCTGATGCGGAACAATAAGGATGAGGTTGCGGTGCCGGCAGTTGGCGTGCCCTTACCATCGTTATGATGGCAGGATACACAAGATACATTGTTGAATATGGGACCGAGGCCTCCGAATACGGGTGCCGGTGCGGATACAAATGTCTGCTCGAAGCCCACATCACCCAGCTCATGAGCCGCGAGATCATTGCCTGACAGGCCGTTCAGCTCATGTGTGAAGGCTTTGGAGCTTGCATCAAATACAGTAGCCAGCCCTCCACTGAGGCGGCTATCATAGCCTTCTTCAGTAAAGGTCTGTGCCTTGCGGCACATGCTGCACATGGTAACAACTGCGAGTATACAAATGATGACCGGTAACTTCCTGCTCCTCAATTTTCTGAAAATTTAGTCCGTAATATATTGTTGTACAAAAGTGGTAAGGTCTCCCTCCAGGGTGGTTTTTAAAGTGCCCAATGCGTCCATTGTGGCCTGTACCTGTGTACGCTGGCTGAAGATAGCCTGGCCGTATGGCAGGGTGATATTGTTGAAGGAGTTTATTGCTGCATTTATTTGTGCTTGTATCCTGTTATCAAGGTCTTTGTTTTTTGAGGCAACAAGATAGCTCAGACCTTTGCCTTCGCTCTTGCCCATGTATACATTTTTGAGGCCTACTACGTTGTTCTTAAAGTCCACAGCAGAATTGCCCGAGTACGGCGACTCAACGATGTTTGAATCGGCAAAGGATATATTAGCGCCAAATGGCTCCAGCATTTTGCCTTCTGCTACCTCTCCGCAAATTCCTGCCATAGCACCTACTATAGCCAGGTATACTTCCTGCCTTTTTGCGTACTTGTCACTGCCATTGCCTGCCTTAGTTACTTTTTCACTAAACTTACCTGTGCCCACCCAGCTATCATACAATGCATTGCAGGTGGTTTTCAGGTCGGTGGCGAGGCTTATCATATACAATTTCTGACGTGCGGTAATAGAAGCCGCTGTGCGCGTACCACCTACTCCAAAGATGATGTACTCAATAGGGTGGAAGCCACGGAGGGATAAAGTGAAACCCTGCACATCGCTAACCGTGAGGCTATTTGCACTCGCCAGTAAGGAGTCCATTTGATGATAGTCTGTAGGCCACGTATCCATATTAGGATCGTAGTCGTTATCTTCTACCGGGCCAAAAAGAAAACCTTCACATTGTTCCCATGTGGTGCGAAGGTCTTTCCATGCAGCACGGGCAGCGGTGAGCTTGTCTTCGCTGGTATTGGTGTTCAGTTCATTGAGCGATGTGTACAGTATATCAGCTTTGCTTTGCAGATCGCTATAGCCCGGGACAGCAACCTTATTTGTAAAGTCATTTAAAACGGTCTGTTCCATTTCGGTAAATGGCACTTCTGTCGTCTTTGTATCATCTTTTTTCTTGCAGGCTGTGAACAAGATCGTTGCAGCCAGGAATGTGACTATTAGTTTATTCATGTTGATCCGGAATTTTAAAGTGTTATGACCAGGTTTTCTTTTTCTACTGTTACTGTATATTTTTTGAGTGCTTGTTCAGCAGGTCCTTTTTTTACATTGCCTTCGCTATCAAATTCGCTTCCGTGCAGGCTGCAGCGGTAACCATTGCCACTTGCGGTCAACTGGTTGTCCATATGCGTGCAGCGCATCAGTATGGCGCTATAAGTTTTATCTTCGTGTTGCTGTACTGCTATATCATACATCTGGCCTTTGGCCCGTACAAAATGTATCTTGCCGGTCTCGAATAAAGACAAGGGGACATCTATCTTATTATTTTTTGCCTCTGTTTTGAACACAGCAGTTTTCTGCACGGTTCCGCAGCTCTCCAGCATGGGCAGCAACATACCTGCTGCACCCAGCAGGCAAAACGAACAACCGGTTTTTATGAATTTCCTGCGTTCCATTAGAATGAGTAGCCGATACCAATGTTCAGGAAAGTGTTGCTGTTCTTATATGGCAATGCATTGGGCGCAGGGTTGATAACCAATGCGGGATTTGCATCGCCTGTGTTGGCAAGGCGCACGTCGGCTTTTATTACCACGTTGGGGATCGGCAGGTAGCTAAAGCCCGCTATTAAATGCGATTGCTTTAAGGTACCGTCTGTAATAGCACTTTCGGAAGGTATAGATGCGTTGAGGTCCATCAGCTCGTAACGGGCGAAAAGCACCAGCTGGTGTTGTTTGTGCATAGAATAAAGCAGATCATAGCCTAGTTCCGCATATGCACCATACATGTTGCTTGCTATATTGTGGTCATAGGCTTTGTTTACTGTATTGGCTTCCGGGTAGCTTATGTATGTGCCTAATACTTTTGCCGAGATACCTTTAGCAGCGTACTGCACATCTGCTTCGCCGAGGTATACGGGAGTGCCAAATGCTCCGCTGTTTAAGCCAAGGCTGTCGGCACCGCGATGGCCAAGCCCGACGGTGCCACCCATGTAGCCAGACGCCTGGAGCTTGAAATTGCCGACATTGTACTGTACTGCTGCAGTAAGGGCAAGATTGTTAGCCGATGCCAATCCTCCTTCTGCCCGGCCACCGCGAATGCCCGTACCATGTTCGAAGCCTTCGGAATTCAATCCATTGACCAGAGACACACAGTAATTAAGCGGGGCGCTGTTCAGCGAACCATAGAAACCAATACCCAGTTCCCGCCATGTAGCAGGTATGACCATCTGCTCCACAAGGGGGCGTTCTACGCCGTTAAAATTAACGGGCAAGTGATTTTCGTTCAATATGCCAATGCGGGGGATAAACAAGCCGGCGACGATATAATGACGGGGACTAAAGCTGAATTTGAGGAAAGCCTGCTCCATAGCTATTTCGCCATCGGGCTTATCACCGGCCACAATTGCATTCTCGATCTCCAGCTCCGAAAAGAATGATATCTTATCATTGAACCTATGGCCTACAAAAAGCACGGCCCTGTCGAGCGTAGCCACCGAATGCTGGAAATTGAAATCGTGCTGGTAGGAAGCACTGCCATAACCGGAAATGACGGTTTTCTTAAATGATATGGCACCACTGGCCAGTGAGTCCTCATTTGTTAATATTTGTTGCTGTGCCGGCGTCCTGTACTGCGCGTTAGCAAGCGAACTTAGCGTACACAAGACTGCTATAGTATAATATTTCTTCATGTTTAATTGGATCGCGAGCTGCAAAAGAATTGCATATTGCGATGATGCACTTTCAAAATGCGGAAAAATTGTTTTAATAATCCGCAATGATTAGGTGTTCAAAGGCCGTGAAAGGGGGGGCAGGCAGACCTGATATGAAGAAGATGAGGTAGCAGCGATACTTACCTAATGGGTACGACCTTGTAACCTTCTTTCCGGAGGAGGTTTATTACACCATTGTCGCCATATAGATGACCGGCACCAACTGCGAAGAAGACAGATTTCTGGTCCATTTTATCTTCCATGCGCTCTATCCACTTTTTGTTCCTGTCGTCCAGGAAGCCTGCGAGGTCGATGGGAGATTCACCGGAATTGTTTATTAATTTATAAAGTGCGGGGAGGTCTTGCCGTTTGTATGCGCTCACCAGGTTCCTATATTCCCCGTTGTCCTTTTCTTTACCCGTTACCACATCCATTATTTCCTTTATTACCGTATCGGCAGGGAGGTTGTCGAAGAGTTCTATTTGTTCTTCGGGCTGTTCGAGGCCTTGTATTTCTTTCTTTTCTTTTTTGGCCTGGGCCATTATTTTCTCTTCGTATGAGATGGGGTTGTCGCAGTCGCTGGTTTTGGTAGTGAACATGCTTTGAAGGGCGGCGGGTTTCATATTCCGAAAGAGCGATATGTTCATGCCGAGGGTGTCACGGACGTAGGCCTCCACGAGCTTGTACTGTTCTGGCGTAAAATAGTCTTCCAGTGTCTTGCCGCTATTGTCCATCAGCCCTGTGGCGGCCTTCATCATTACACTGGGGTCGTCCATATCCATCTCGAAGCAGACCTCTTTGCTTTTTTTCAGGCATTCCTTCATTTTGTCGGTCCACACATAATCGGAGGGGCAAATAAGGTGGATGGTGCCGAAAAGGTAGGATGATGTTTTCATATCCTTACCGCTGATGCGCCATAGCAGCGACTTATTATTTTGCACTTTTTGCTGCGCCTTACTAATGAAAGTAGTAAGGACGGCAAGCAAGGTGATGCAAAACAGGCGAATGGCTTTCATCATTTTATAAAGATAGTTATTCGATCATTAAGGTAAGCAGGCCCAGGGCTACCCCTGTCAGTATCGCAAGGGTTTTGCGGCGGTTCATGCTGTGCAGGCGCGTGCCGCTTTCGAAGAATATGGTAGTGGCAATATGGATGAAAGAGCCTGCAACCACGGGCACCAGCAGCATAAGGGCCCTTTGTATAGCGCCATAGTGCTCACCGGCAAAGCCTGCCAAGGCACTGGCGGCCGGCGTGATAAGCGCGAAAAGGAACAAAACAGCTATAGCGGTATTACGGCCGCGGGTATGGAGCACAAGGCTGGTGACCAGCATAGCCTCGGGCAATTTATGCGCGGCAACAGCCATGTAAAGGGATGGAGTAGTGCCTTTAATATGGTATACAAAACCCAGTGGCATGCCTTCCATAAATGCGTGTAAGGAAAGCCCCAATAATATGGATGTAAGGGGAATATGGTGCTCATCGAGATGGGTATGGCCGTGCTCGGCACCATGGGTGAACCTTTGAATGATCAACTGGATAAAAAAACCGGCCAATAACAGGTAGCCGGCCCGGGCCGGAAGATCTGTAAATGTTTCCGGAAGCAGGTGCAGGAAGGTAATACTGAGCAAAAAGGAGCCTGAAAATGCCAGCAGGTAGTGCATGTTCTTTTCATTAGCCTTCTTTAACCAAAGAGGGATGCTACCGCCTGCCAAGGTGATGATGAGGAGCAATAAATTGTAGTGTAACTGCATTGGTTGTCTTAAAAGCCGAAGCGGGCATAAAAGTAAACCATTTTGTAAATCAGCAGGATAAATAGTGGATATGTACGTATTGTGGCACCTTATGTTAAAAAAAGAGGGTAATTATAATTTATGGTACATTTTTTATTTGTGAATAAATGAGAAAACTATTAAATTTAAGTACTGATGGATTTTATAAATCTCAAGAAGCCGAAAAATGAGCTAAACCTTGCTGTTGGCAGGTTGTTGATCGCCGAGCCATTTCTCAGCGATCCTAATTTTGCCCGGTCGGTCATTTTGCTTTGTGAGCATGGCGAAGAAGGCACTATTGGGTTTATACTGAACAGATCCACAGAATTGACATTGGGCGACTTGCTGCCGGACCTTAATACCCCCGGCCTGAGCATATACCAGGGCGGACCGGTACAGATGGATACCTTGCATATGCTGCACAGGATGCCTGTAGAACTGGGTGGGAACGAAATATCGCGGGGCGTGTACTGGGGCGGATCGTATGAGGCCCTGCAGGATATCGTAGTTTCCGGAACCATGGACGCGGCTACATTGAGGCTTTTTGTCGGTTATTCAGGCTGGTCGCCGGGGCAGTTAGAAAAAGAGATGGAAGAAGGCTCATGGATAATAGCAGACCTGCAGCCGCAACTGCTTTTTGAAACATCGCCCAAGGATGTGTGGAAAGAGGCCATAAAAACACTGGGCAGCGAGTATGCCTATCTTGCTAATATGCCCCTAAGCCCGCAATTGAACTGATGGGCACAAAAAATTGCCTGCTTTAGTGCATCTTTCCTAATTTTACGGCTTAAGAACAGCAACTCATGTCTTTAAGAGCCATTTTATTACCCATTATTGCCCTTTTTGTTGTGTCGGGCTGCAAACCGAAAGCAAAACCGGAAGCGCAGCAAGACAATGGCGAAAAAGGCACTTATTTTTCTATTAATCAATTTGTGAAAGACCAATGGAATACTTATTTGGGGCAACCGTATTCTATCATCAGGGTAACTACGAGAAATGGCAAGTCCGATAGCGTGTATACAAATGCTATGACACTGGAGTGGGGCGATATTTTTAAAAGATTTTTTCAGACAGACATCAGTAATCCCAAATACCTGGGGCATTACGAGTTCAACATGTTCCTTGATGAAAGTACTGATACCCGTAACTTCTATTATGAAGCAAAGGACGATACCTTGTTCACACGCAAGCTGCAGATATCGGCCATGCAGGAGAACAATAAGATAAGGCATATATACATTGAGACGGAGCGGAGAAGTGGTACTAAGGATATTATCCAGAAGCTATATTATGCTCCGTTATCAGTGATACAGATACAGGAATTTGATGCACTTGCCACAGGCGATAAGAACCAGGTGCGGATAGAGTACTTTTTTATGTAAAACACCTGAAGCGGTAAATGACGAGAGAAGAATTTAGTGTAGTAATATCATCCATTCCGCACCAGCCCGGTTGTTATAAATATTACAGTGAAGGGAATGAACTGCTATATGTAGGCAAAGCGAAGGACCTGCGTAAGCGCGTGAGTTCCTACTTCAATAAAACGCTGGATAATTATAAGACACGCCGCCTTGTAACGCTTATACACCATATTGATTACACGGTAACCAATAATGAACATGATGCCTTCCTGCTGGAAAACTCGCTGATAAAGCACTACCAGCCAAGGTTCAACATTGAGCTTAAGGATGATAAGACCTACCCGTATGTAGTGATCAAGAAGGAGCCTTTCCCGAGAGTATTTCTCACCAGGCGTCTGATACGGGATGGGTCTGAATATTTAGGGCCGTTTACCAGCGTGGTACGGGTGAGGGAACTGCTGGACCTGGTGAAACAGAATATACCACTACGTACATGCAGCCTGAA
>DDET01000002.1:0-109298 GCA_002336915.1 Bacteroidetes bacterium UBA1947
CGCGCCGGACACTCCCGATGATAACGACAACATCTCCCTCTCCTTTGGAGAGGGCCGGGCTGAGGCAAAACAGGATGACAACTCCACTTTCTGCTCCATCGAAGAAGACAAGCCTGAAGCAAAACCAGAAACGACCAGAAATGAAACGATAACGTCATACGACAATATCCACGCCCCTTCCGGCGAACCACCGCTCAAAAAACCGGAAATAGAAAATGAACCGGAAATCGGAAATCAGCCCGATCCTCCAATATCCCCTTTAGGGGCAGGGGTTCACATCCCCGGCATCACCTATCGCGACAACGATGGCCAACTAAAACTCATTCCGCCATATAAAAGCAAAGAATACTGGGATCTCCCCGGCAACATTCGCGAACGCTTATATACTATGGGCGGTGATCCCATCTCAGATCGTAAAGTCAGTAATTATTTCTGATGCCTGTAATGCGTTTGCCATCAATCCTCATAACCGCTCTTAATAACAGTGAGCAAGAGCTTAAATCGGCCATTGGGTTCAACATGGCTGGAGGCATGTGCAGGTATGAGGATGCCCTCGCCTATATGCAGTTTGCTGGCTTTACCATTTACAGAAATAATAGCAGAGCCATCTATGATCTGGAGGTAGGTATCGAAAGGAGAGACCTTTTCGTTAAGCCCCTCGCCGGTATCAAAAGACATGGCATTGATAGAGCCGGTGGTCTTCTTCATGATGGACTTGCTTACTACTTCGTTCTCCTCATATTCTATAAGCTCCACAATGATTTGCGCTTTGCCTTTGTCTATCTGGCCTTCCTCGTTTGGTTGTTCCTCCAGTTTCTTCGTATCCATAGTGTAATTTTTGTATCATCATGAAATCAAGCTACAAAATCAAGCCACTGAACCAGGCTTGTTTATGCAGCAACAAAAGTGCTTTCCTTTGCCGCAATGAACTCAGGAAGTATTTTGACCGAGTTAAATACAGCCTGCCTTAGTTCCACCAGCTCATCGTAATCGTCTGCCCTCGGAAGGCACTGCTCAAAATCGGTCTCTATGGTTACATAGGTGCCGAACTTGTCAACCAGTTCGGGGTTGAGCAGGGCGATAAATACAAAGCGCGAATCGGGAGTGATATCGAGGTAGACATCACAGGAGCAGGACTTGTTGGCGAAAGTAAAGGGTAGTTTATGTTGCATAATGGGCACTTATTATAAATGTGTTGATCAATGGCGATCGGGATAGGGGAACCCTGCATTTATCCTCGCGAAATGTGGTGCCTGTCCTTAGCCTAAAGTTCGGCCTATTTGGCCCGTGAGCCCTTACACGATTTGAGCGAATGCTTATATAATTCACACCTTTAGGACTTTGTGCGGGATGAGCATGGCGCGCGATGTATTTATTTATACCCTTATTAACTAATATCATCCCATGCTCCCGCGCAAATTGCCTACCTTTGCGCTGCAAAAAGCAAGGGGGCTAAGAATCTCGTCGCTTTTGGCTTTTCACTTTTGAATTTTGACTTAGAATATGGTTCCAGTACAGGTTGTTGAAGATGTTGTTATAAAATTTGCGGGTGACAGTGGTGATGGTATGCAGCTTACGGGCAGCCAGTTCACCAATAACACGGCGCTGATAGGTAATGACCTTTCTACCTTCCCCGATTTCCCGGCGGAGATACGCGCCCCCTTAGGCACTGTGCCCGGCGTGAGCGGCTACCAGTTACACTTTTCCAGCAACCAGATATACACACCCGGTGATAACTGCGATGTGCTGGTGGCGATGAACGCCGCTGCCCTGAAGGTGAACCTGAAGACGCTGAAGCCCGGGGGCATCATTATAGCCAATACAGACGGCTTCGACAGTAAGAACCTGAGGCTGGCCAACTACCCCGATGGTGTGAACCCCATAGAGGACGGCAGCCTGGTGGGCTACGAGCTGCATAAAATAGACGTTACCAAGCTGACCCGCGAGGCGCTGAAGGATATTACACTGGGCACGAAGGAAAAGGACAGGGCGAAGAACATGTTCGTACTGGGCTTCCTTTACTGGCTATACAACAGGAACCTGCAAAGCACGCTCTCCTTCCTGCACGATAAGTTCGGCAAGAAGCCGGAGATACTGGAAAGCAATATCAGGAGCCTGCAGGCGGGCTATAACTATGGCGATACAGTGGAGGCATTTACCAATCGCTACGAAGTGGCCAAGGCGAAACTGCCTGCGGGTACTTACCGCGGGATAACCGGTAATACAGCACTGGCATATGGACTGATAGCTGCTTCGCAGAAGGCGGGATTACCGATCTTTTTGGGCACATACCCCATTACCCCTGCATCGGACATTTTGCACGAGCTGGCGCGATACAAGAACTTTAACATCCGCACCTTCCAGGCCGAGGATGAGATAGCAGGTATAAGTGCGGCTATAGGTGCTGCCTATGGTGGCAGCCTGGGTGTTACCACCACATCGGGCCCCGGAATGGCACTGAAGACTGAAGCAATGGGACTGGCAGTGATGCTGGAGATACCCTTACTGATCATAAACATACAGCGCGGCGGCCCATCGACAGGCCTGCCCACCAAAACAGAGCAGAGCGACCTGCTGCAGGCATATTACGGTCGCAATGGGGAGTGCCCGATGCCGGTGATCGCATCGAGCATGCCGGCGGACTGCTTTGATGCGGTATATGAAGCAGTCCGCATAGCGGTGCAGCATATGACACCGGTTATACTGCTAAGTGACGGTTATATAGCCAATGGAGCCGAGCCATGGCATTTCCCCAAGAGTGCGGACCTGCCGACTATAGAAGTGAAATTTAAGAAAGGCCTGGATGAAGGTGAGGAGACCTTCCTGCCATATAAGAGAGACGAAAAGCTGGTACGCCCATGGGCTGTGCCGGGTACAGCAGGACTGGAACACCGGATAGGTGGGCTGGAGAAAGAAGACATAACCGGAAACATAAGCTATGACGCTGATAACCATCAACATATGGTGAAGACAAGGCAGGCGAAGGTGGATAAAATAGCAGATTATATACCACTCCAGACATTGGACAGCGGTCCTGAAAAGGGCGATGTGCTGGTGCTGGGCTGGGGCTCCACCTACGGATCAATAAAGAGTGCGGCAATGGAGCTACAGGCACAAGGCAAGAGCGTGGCACATGCTCACCTGCGCTACCTGAGGCCCTTTCCCCGCAACCTGGGCGAGATGCTGAGGAACTATAAGCACGTACTGATACCGGAGCTGAACAATGGCCAGCTGATCAAGATCATCCGCGACCAGTTTTTTGTAGATGCCAGGGGATATAACAAGATAAAGGGCGTGCCTATAACCAGGGTGGAGATGGTGACTGCTATAAGCGAACTGCTGGATAAATGATAGCCGATGACGCTTATCATATATTATTAACATTTTTTATGGTGGATTTTCGTAACTTTGTAGAATGGTATTGATAATTGCATTTGCTGTGGGCCTTGTAGTATATTTTGTAGTTCAGCAAATGAATCGCAGAAAAGGTAACCAACTGAACAACCTTGAGGTAAAACGCAGGGCTTCACTGGATGATATACTGAAGAACAATAAAGACAGATACGTAGGTTAAGAACCGAAGTATAATTTTTTTATAGAACGAGCGGCAGGACATACCTGCCGCTCGTTTATTATTTGGGGTGGATAAACCTTTCCAGCGCCCATACTGTTATAAGAGCATGCAAACACCTGTTTCTATTTTTTGGTTTCGTCGCGACCTGCGGCTTTATGATAATGCGGGCTTATACCATGCCCTGCGCTCAGGTAAGAGGGTGCTGCCCATCTTCATCTTTGATACCAACATCCTGAACGACCTTGAAGATAAGAGCGATAAGCGTGTGGCCTTTATACATGATACACTAGCAGACATACAGGAGCAATTAGTGCGGATGGGCAGCAGCCTGTGCGTGCTGCATGGCGAGCCCATGGACTGCTTTAAGCAATTGGCCGAAACGTATACTATAGAGGCAGTGTATACCAATCATGATTATGAGCCTTATGCACAGGAGCGGGACAGAGCCATAGCGGCATATCTAAAAGATAAGGGAATAGACTTTCATACTTACAAAGACCAGGTGATATTCGAGAAGGGTGAGGTGCTGAAGGATAATGGCGCGCCGTATACCGTGTACACTCCATATAGCAGGAAGTGGAAGGAGAAGCTGAATGAGTTTTATTTAAAGTCTTATCCTACGCAGAAATATTACAATAACTTTTTAAAGCAGGAACCTATTGATATCCCGAAGCTTGAGGTGTTGGGCTTTAAGGAAGTTACTTATGATGCTGCTGCGCCAGGGCTGGATGGAAATATTGCTGTGCACTATGATGAGACGCGGAACTTTCCTGCGGTGCGGGGTACTACGAGGCTGAGTGTGCATCTGCGGTTTGGGACGATCAGTATTCGCAAGCTGGTGGCGGAGGCTAAGGAGCTGAACGGGCAATTGTTGAATGAGCTGGTGTGGCGGGAATTTTACCAAATGATCCTTTGGCATTTTCCCTATGTAGTGAACGGCAGTTTTAAGAAGGAGTATGATAATATGCAGTGGCGGAATAATGAAGCTGAGTTTGAAAAATGGTGCAAGGGTGAGACAGGCTACCCGATAGTGGATGCGGGAATGAGGGAACTGAATGGGACAGGGTATATGCACAACCGCGTAAGAATGATAGTGGCAAGTTTCCTGTGTAAAGACCTGCTTATAGACTGGAGATGGGGTGAGGCGTACTTTGCGCAAAAGCTGATGGACTATGACCTGGCGGCAAACAACGGCGGCTGGCAATGGGCAGCAGGCAGTGGCTGTGATGCGGCGCCGTACTTCAGGGTGTTCAATCCGCAACTGCAGGCGGAAAAGTTTGATCCGAAGCAGGAATATATACGAAAATGGGTGCCGGAATATGATAAGCTTGTTTATCCCCTGCCTATGGTGGAGCATAAGGCTGCGCGGGATAGGTGTTTGGCAGCTTACAAGAGCGCACTTGCCAGCCGGGCCTAATTGTACTGCATTAAAAATAGAAATCTGTACTTACTTTGACAAGGGAATCTGAAGCAAATTTGTACCAGACTTTTCTATATGGAGTTTCACACCGTCCAGCCTTTTCTTGATTATTACGAACGATTGCGTGAGCGTACGAATCGTTTAATAGCCGTTATTCCGCGGGATAAAATGGACTGGGCCTATAAGGAGGGTAAGTATACGATTGCTGATATGCTGAGGCATATAGCAGCGCTGGAACGGTATATGTTTGCGGAGAATGTACAGGGTAAGCCGAGTAGTTATAATGGTTGCGGTAAGGAGCTGGCGAATGAGTATGATGATGTGATAGCTTTCTTCAATGAGATGCATCGGCAGTCGATGGAAATATTTGGGAAGCTTAGGGATGCTGATCTGCAAAAGAAATGTAGCACGCCAGCGGGCGCGCCGATCACTACCTGGAAATGGCTGAGGGCTATGACAGAACACGAGATACACCATAGGGGCGAGCTGTATATTTACCTGAACTTGCTGGATGTAAAAACACCACCGATGTTTGGGCTGACAGCGGAGGAAGTGCAGGCCCGGAGTATAAAAAGATAAACACCAGCATATATGAAAGCAGCCTTTTTCCTCGTTCTATTGCTAATAACATTCAATGTGGCTGAAGCACAAAACACCCCACCACGCAAACCTTGCATGGCACCCGAATGCAGCCAGTTCGATTTCTGGTTGGGTGAATGGGACCTTACGCATAGTGATACAGTACATGCCAGCAATCATGTGACGAGGGAAATGGATGGCTGTTTAACTCATGAACACTTTGACGACCCCTCGACGAACTACAGAGGTGAGAGCTGGTCGATGTACAACCCGATGATCAAAAAATGGCAGCAAACATGGGTGGACAATAGGGGTGGATATATAGCACTGGCGGGTGTATTTGAGAACGGAGAGATGGCGCTGTATACCGAGCCGTTTACATTAAACGGTAAGAGAACAGTGAACCGCATGGTGTACTACAATATTAAAAAAGATAGCTTCGACTGGCGCTGGGAAGGGAGTGCCGATGAAGGAAAGACATGGAAGCAAAACTGGCTGATACATTATAATCGTAAAAAGTAAGCGTATGGACCATATTTTACAAGAAACATCAGGAAAGCTGCTGCAGACTATTAATGATGCAAAAGAACGGTTTGCCAATATTTCGCAGGAGGCCTGGGATGCGAAGCCTGTGGCTACTGTGTGGAGTAAGAAGGAAATATTGGGACATTTGATAGACAGTGCCGCTAATAATCATTTAAGGTTTGTGCGGGCGCAGATGGTAGATGACACTTTCCGAACGCATGGGTATGAGCAGGACTTTTATGTGAGCAGGCAGCATTACCAGGATGTACCTGCGGCGGAATTAATAGACCTATGGTATGCATATAACAGGCAACTGGCCAATGTGATACTGCATGTGGACCCAAGTAAGCTGGGTGTTACTTGTTATATAGGGGAGCATGAGCCATTCACCTTTTCGTTTGTGATCACGGATTATGTGACACATATGATACATCATTTGGAGGATATACTTTCCTGATCGTTCCTCCTTTAACGCGTCTGACCGCTTGGAGCCGTGCTGACGCTAATTGAGATTGAAATGTTTGGTGGCCATCTTTTCTACTTCGTTGCCTACTGCGAGTGAGGCTGTGGCAGCGGGCGAGGGGGCATTGAGTATGTGTATGGCATTACCACTGCTTTCTATTTTGAAGTCGTCGATCATTTCACCTTCCTGCGCCAGGAGCATGGCACGTACACCAGCCCTGCCGGGAACGAGATCGTCCATTTCGAGTGTTGGTATCAATGCGCGAAGACGCTGTAAGAACAGGCGCTTTGAGAATGCACGGCGATATTCATCGAGTCCGAAGCGCCAGTGTTTGGCAAAGAACTTCCAGGTGCCGCCGAATGAAAAGGCTTCCAGCGTATCGCGTAGCGAAAAATCTGTTTTGCCATAGCCCTCCCGCTTGAAGACGAAGACCGCATTGGGACCGCACTCTGTGCCGCCATGTATCATGCGGGTAAAGTGGACGCCGAGGAAAGGGAATTTAGGATTGGGTACAGGGTAAATGAGGTTCCTTACTTTGTGCAGGCCTTTTTCGGAGAGATCAAAATAATCACCACGGAAGCCAACTATGGTAGTGTCGTTCTTAATGCCTTCTTTCTTTGCTATCCTGTCGGACTGAAGACCGGCGCAGGTAATGATATATGTGCCGCGGAAGGTGCCTTTGGGCGTTATTACATCGGTATAACCATCGTGCTTTTCAAAGGCTGTTACCTCGTGATCTGTCAATACTTTGCTGCCGGTGAATTTATTATTGATGAGCTCCACATATTTGCGTGTTACCTCGGCATAGTCAATGATGCCTGTGCAGGGTACCCATATGCCTTGTATGCCCGTGCAGAAAGGTTCTATCTCTTTTATCTTCTTAGCATCTATCAGCTCTATACCTTCCACATCGTTTGCTATGCCATTGTTGAAAACCTTGTTCATGTGGGCCAGCTCGCTCTCTTTGGTGGCTACGATGACCTTGCCGCATATGTCGTGGCTTATTTTATGTTCTTTGGCGAAGGCTACCAGTTCGCGACGGCCGTCGACACAGTTCTTTGCTTTGTAGGAGCCCGGTTTGTAGTAGATGCCGGAGTGTATGACACCTGAGTTGTGACCGGTTTGATGGGCGGCAACTTCTTTTTCCTTTTCTAAAACCAGTATCTTTTTGTTGGGGTATTTTAAATTGAGCTTGTAGGCTGATGCAAGGCCTACTATACCGCCGCCTACTATGATGATGTCGTAATGATGGATATCGTTCAAAACAATATGTTTATGCGTGCGCAAAGATACCCTGAAAAGTGCAAGGATAAAAGTGGAGTGTTGTGTTGTTCAACCCCTCCGGGGTTGCGCGAGATGAGGCGTCTATTACCCCGGATTTCATCCGGGGCTATTCACATTTAAGCCCTTCGGGCTTGTGTTGGGTGGATATTGAGACGTCCAAATTGGGCTAATTAAGTTATAATATGAATTGATATTAAGGGGAAATCCAAATCACATACATTTGCAACATGACAACAAATACGGCCTTTGAACAATTAGCCAATATTATCAAAAGCAGGCGTACCAGCAAGCCTGCTGCAATGAATGGAGAGAAAATACCTGATGAGCAGATCAATGAACTGCTGGAGCTGGCCAACTGGGCACCTACACACGGGCGCACTGAGCCCTGGTACTTTTTTGTGTATACGGGAGAGGGCCTGAAGAATTTTGGCAAAACACATGCAGACCTGTATTGGGCCAATACACCGGAAGACAAAAGAAAAGAAGAAACAAAAGAAAAACTGGAGCATAACGTGGATATGGCATCGCACCTGATAGTGGCGGTTATGAAACGTGGTGAGAACCCTAAGATACCGGCGATAGAGGAAGTAGCAGCAACATCGGCAGCCATTGAGAATATATTGCTGGGTGCTGAGGCTATGGGCCTTGCGGTAATGTGGAATACCGGAGGTATGGCGCATAGTAATGCGCTAAAGGAACACCTGGGACTGGGAGAACATGACCATGTGATGGGCATATTTTACATGGGCTATACCGATGAACCTGCGCGCGAAGGGAAAAGGAATAAAGAGGTTTCAGAAAAAGTACAGTGGTTCCGTTAATTAGGCTTCGGTGCCTTGATGTCGTTGAGTCCTGTACCAGAGACTCAACGAGTAAAATAAGAGATAAGTGAGAAAGTACAGTGGTTTAGCTAGGAAATTTAAATTGAGCAATTATGAAGATCACGGAAGTTGAGTTATTGTCGGCAGACCTGGAGGGCACGGAAAAGTTCTATGCCGGAACGATGGGTTTTAAAGTGGAGTCTAAGAGTGCTAAAGACCTAAAACTAAAGATAGGCAGCTCTTTCCTGACCTTTAAGAAGACAGACGTCAAGAATCCTGTTTATCATTTTGCGTTCGAGATACCGAATAACCTGCTGGAAGAAGCTATTGAATGGGCGGATGGGAAGCTGGAACTGGTGCAGTTTGATAAGGGCTCTGTGATAGCGGACTTTGCAGCATGGAATGCCAGCTCCATCTATTTTTATGACAACAACGGCAACATAGTAGAGCTCATAGCCCGCTTTGACAATAAGACCGAGAGCAATGAGACCTTTGATGCGTCCTGCATACTGAATGTGAGCGAGATAGGCCTTGTGGCGCAAAACGTGGCGCAACTGTGCAAGGAAATAAAAATCAAAACAAGTGTGACCCTATTCAGCAGGCAGAAGCCGAGGGATGATTTTGCTGTTGCCGGCGATAATAATGGCCTGTTCATAGTTGTGTTGGAGAACAGGAGATGGTTCGCCACGCAGATACGGGCGAGGCGTTTCCCGGTGAAGGTCAAAATAGATAATGAGGGCGAGATCATAACCTATCATCATTAGCTATGTGATACATAATGGAGCACATCAATACACTATACCAAAAGAAGGTCACTGAAAAGAAGGAGTTTATCCTTGCGGAATCAGGCATCGAGGTAAAAAGCACCAAGGAAGGGGAAAAGCTAGCATATTTTGTTCGCTATGACGATTTAGGATTTGAACTTATAAAGAAAACAGATCGCAAAAACAAGTACGCTCCGCTTGTTACCTTATTATTGGCCGTGATGTTTGGCGTAATAATGCTGCATGGTCTTATTTATGGAGAACCCGGCCTAACAAACATCAGCTTTTATTTTATCACAGCCGGTTTTCTCTTCCTGGCATATGTTACTTATATGGGCTGGGATAGCCAGGTTAATGAATATATTTATCTTGCAGGAGGTAACACAACACTTGAACTCTTTAGCAATAAACCAGACAAAGCATCAACTGATGCATTCATTAATGAAATACATGAAAGAATGCGGAAAATCTATAGATATAATGTGCTAAGCAAAAGGGCTGAAACGCCTTTGCCATTGTTAAAACAAAGGATGAATTGGCTGGTATCAATAAATGCAATAACTGCAGATGAAAAAGAAGAATATCTAAGGCAACCACGCGCCCATTTCTCGAACAATTAAACTAATCTTTAAGCCTCTTCAAGATATGAACAAGCCCGTGAAATTATCTCAACAACACTTGTGGCAGAAGAAAGAATTTGTACTTGAAGAGGATTGCCTGGTAGTAAAAACTGCTGATCTTAAAGAGCTTTGGGAATATAAGGTGCGTTATGAACAATTGGGATTTGAGATCGAAAGAAAAGCGGAACGTACTGATTGGCGTAAACTCATCACGCCTATTTGCGGAATAGCCGCATCGGTTTATATAACGGCATACGCCATTGTTACACATTCAATCAGGCAAAACATAATTTGCTCGATTTTGGGCCTATCATTTTTTGGCTACAAGATATATGTCATGTGGCGTAACAGGAAGAAAGAATATCTGGTTCTTAAAGGCGGGCAAAAGCAATTAACTCTTTTTGGCAATATACCCGATGCAGAGCAAGTAAGTGCATTTGTGGCAAGCTTGCATAAAAAAATGCGTGAAAAATATAAACAACAGATATTAAACGAAAGGGAACTTTACCCCTTAACTGTATTCATAGATCAACTTAACTGGCTTATTTCTGTCAATGCTATCACTGAGCAGCAGAAGCTAAATATCCTTGATCAGGCGCATAGCTTCCATAAAAATTAATGTTATTTTCTTTTAGCCCTTTCGTATTGGAGGGGCCATTTTATGTCGTAGCCAAGTTCTTTTGCGGCGCGGAGGGGGAAGTAGGGATCGCGGAGCATTTCCCGGGCCATGAATATCATATCAGCTTTGCCTTCTGCTAATATTGCTTCAGCCTGATCGGACTTTACAATGATGCCTACTGTCCCTGTAAGTATGCCGGAGCCTTTGCGTACTGCCTCGGAAAATGGAACTTGATAATTGGGTGCAGCAGGAATTTTTACACCGCTTGCAACGCCACCTGATGAACAATCTATAAGGTCAATGCCTTTTTCTTTTACAATTTTCCCAAGTTCTATTGAGTCTTCTATCGTCCAGCCGCCATCGGTCCAGTCGCTGGCGGAGATGCGGAGAAACAATGGACGTTCTTCAGTCCACACGCTGCGTATGGCCGCAATTATCTCCAGCAGGAAGCGTATGCGGTTTTCGAAGCTGCCACCATACTCATCAGTGCGTTTATTGCTGAGCGGGGAGAGAAATTCATTAATGAGGTAGCCATGCGCGCCGTGTATCTCTATTACCTTAAAGCCTGCTTTTATTGCCCTTAATGTTGCGGCCTTAAAGTCGGCAATTATTTTTTGTATCTCGTCTATACTCAACTCTTCGGGCACATCACTGCTTTCTGAAAAAGGGATGGGGCTTGGTGCTACTGTCTTCCAGCCGCCTTCTTCTATGGGTATCAGCTTGTCGTTATTCCAGGGTTCTGTTTTGCTGGCTTTGCGGCCTGCATGGGCTAGTTGCATTCCTGCTATGGAACCATGTTCGTGGATGAAGCCGGTGATCTTTTGCAACATTTCGATGTGCTCGTCTTTCCAAATACCCAGATCGTGTGGGGAGATGCGGCCTTCGGGGGATACAGCAGTGGCCTCGGTAAAGATCAATGCCGCACCACCTACTGCCCTGCTGCCGAGGTGCACAAAATGCCAATCGTTAGCAAAGCCATCTGTGCTTGAGTATTGGCACATGGGCGATACTACGATACGGTTCCTGAATTCTATTCCCTTTATTTTGAGTGGTGTGAAAAGTTGCGGCATGAGGTACATTTATACGAAGTTAAGAAGCTTTATGCTGCCGGGAGCAAAGAAGGCAGCTATTCAATCTTTTGTGCATTCATTTTATTGAACAGTGATTGTTCCAGGTTTGCTTTTGCGGCTGACCATTCTTCGACAAGGATACTGAAATATGCAGAACTGCGGAATGTGCCGTCATCTTTAAGCATATGCTGGCGCAGCACTCCTTCATAGATGCCGCCTATTTTTTCAATGGCTTTTCTTGAGCGCATATTATTGTGCTGTGTTTTTAATTGTACCCTGTTTGTACCCAGTGTTTCGAAGCAATGCGTAAGCAAAGCCAGTTTGCAATCGAAGTTTATTGCGGTTGCCCAATACTTGGGCATTAGCCATGTGCCACCTATTTCCAGGCGTTTGTCGTAGGGGACGATGTCAAGGTATCGGGTGGAGCCTATTATCTTTTGAGTTGGCTTATGAAAAATAATGAAAGGATATTCTTTGCCTTCGTTTCTGAGTGCTAAAGAGCCGTTGTATATCTCTATGAAGCGTTTAGGTACTGACCAGTCGCCGGTATAGAACTTCCATATTCTTTTATCGGAAGCGGCGGCGAGCAGTTCATCGAAATGACTTTCTTCCAGTGGTAGCAGATCAACAATTTTGCCATGTAAGGTGGTGGGGTGTTTTATCCAATGTTCATTCATATAGCAGGTATCAACTGCAAATTTTATATAAATGTGCGGTTGAATACAGATACACTTTACCTATTTTGGGTAAGTACAGTTCCGGCTATGGAATTACAGCTTCATTACCTTGCAGGTATTGATAAGGCCCTTAGCATCCAATACCCGAATGAAATAAAGCCCCTGCTGCCAGGTGGATGTATTTATTGTTGTTTCGCCCTGGATGCTGTTTTGAAAAATGAACTTTCCCAGAACATCAGTGACTGTAATATTGCCTGTAGTATTCGCGATCGTGAGCTTATCAGTTACAGGATTTGGGAAAACAAGGAGACTAGCGGGGCTGATGGTGGCAACACCCAGGTTGCCGCATATGGTGGAATCAGTTACGTTGATATTTTGGGCCGTGAGCACAATATCTGAGAAAGCGGCGGCCGGCGGGGTTGCCGAAAGTGACAAAGACCCGGTGAAGAAGCTATCCGGTTGGGTAGTTATTACGAAGGGTTGAGCGTAGCAGCTCGTGTTGCCCAGCACATCTGCTTTCATCAACCAAATCTTATTACTGTTGACGCTGCTTATCCAAAAGCCCTGGTTGGGAATGGCGGCAATAGCAATATCATCGCTGGCCAGGGAGTCGTGATAAGATATTCTATGTTGTATTGTGCCAAGGGTATCTATTATCACCGTCCTAATAATATTGCTATCTACTGTACAAAGCGCAATACTGTTACTATTGATTCGTATCATTTTCGGACTTCTTAAATCTATACCAGTGTCCCAGCTTACCGTTCCTGCGCCATCAAGCAGCCCGATCTTTGTAGTGAGGACGTTTGTGGTACCTACGATAATTCCATCGCCGGAAGGGGCGGGTGTCAAATTGAGATAGGCGCTTATGGCAAAACCATTACGCTGCCAAAGAATATTACCTGCGGTATCTGTTTTGACAAGGTATGCCGAATAGGAATTGAGCTCGTAACCCCCCATGTAAATGGATGTGCTGTTAGTGACAATGGCGCTTGGTTTCAAGCCGCTACTGAAGGGAACGTGATAGGTTTTACTCCAGATGATATTTCCAGATGTATTTATTTTTGTGAGCGACAATGAATCGTGATTAGTATTGGAAATGAATATATTGCCATCACTGCTAACGACAAGAGGTATTGGGTAAATTGAAAAATGAGTAGCGGAGAGGTATTTCGCCCATTGTATATTTCCTGACTTGCTGATCTTCAGGAGCTGTATGCCTGACATCAGGAGCGTATCCTCCAGTGCAAGAACAGCGCCGCTATCCGGGGTGCCGGCCATGGTAATCGGTACATAGGAGGCTGTGGGTAGCTGGCAGGATTTTGCCCAAAGCATACTGCCGCTTGTATCGACGTTTTGGATACCGATGTATGCATTAGCCCCGGTTGTGTAATGGTACGCCAATACAGCGTTTCCATGCCCGGTGCTGGTCATTGCAATACGGCTGCATTGGGTAGCGCCGGAGACTGTATACAGTTTATGAAAATTGTTCTGCCCTTTTGCAAGGGTAAATACGACAACAAGAATAAAGGTAAGCAGGGTTCTCATGGATAAATTTTTCAATGGTCAGTAATAAATTGCTGCCATAAAGTTCGGGTATTACTGGTGGCTTTTATAGGATAAAGTGATCATTTTCTTGCACTTTTTGATCAGCCTTTAACCTGGCAAGAATTGCCGCTATGTCCTTGCATTTTGAGTAGCATCGCGCCACTGGAAAAGCTCGGGGTACTTTTCTTTCATTTCTTCTGTATGTGTATCGAGCATTTGATTGGCTGCCAGCTCGAAGGAGGTGGCCATTCCGCCTTCGGGTGCTGTGGCTATGCTGTGCCCAAGCGCCGATACTACATTGATGGCCTGCGTAGGGGGCAGTGGCGGAGGCGCAGGGTTTTCGTTTGTAAGTGCGGCCGATATGCTGTTGATGCCTGCGTTCTTCCTGTTGTTCACGGATGCTGAATAGGGGTGGCCGGGTGTAAATACCTCGGCGAGGAACTGCAGAACGGAAGTATGGTCGAGCACATCGTGACATATGGAGCCCCCACTGGTAAAGGGAGAAACGATAATGCCCGGTATTCTTGGGCCTAAACTGGCAAAAGTGTGGGGATTATCTCCCACGGTGGTATATGGTATCAACGGCGGTGGTACATGATCGTTGAAGCCACCATGCTCATCATAGTACACCACCATTACAGTATTGCCCCAGCGTTCTTTATTGGCAATAACTGCTTCGTAAGTGCGTCTTAAGAACTCCTCGCCCCAGCCAATGGCCAATGGTGCATGGTTGTCGTTGGGCCTGTCGGAGCCTATGTGAGGTGCATCTGCATAGGTGGGCTCTACGATTATTACCTGCGGGTCATTAGCTGACACAGGGCTTTTCATATCAAGGTAGAGGTGCTCGTAGTCTTTGAAGTTATTGCCCAGTACATACTTCCACATGTTATCGTAGAGTGCGAAGAATGAGAAGCCGTCGTGGTAGTTGCGCCAGCGTATGTTGTTGCGCTCCATCCAGGCGAATATGCTATCGGCGGTATGAGTAATACGCGTTTTGGTATCGAATATGGGCGACTCACCGCAAAATGCCATGGTGCGGTTGGGCTGGGTGCTGGTGGGCAGAGCAGAGAACCAACGATCGCAGGCGCAATAGTTTTGTGCGAGGAAGCTTGTAACGGGCACCATGCCGGATGGGAAGTAGCCCATAGGCTCTGTTTGCGGATTGGGGTTCATTTGAGTTGCTTTGGCATATGCCTCTACAAAGCCCGACATGGTGAACTTCTGCGTGACATTGGATTTGGCCATTTGCATGGCTACATAGTCCCATTCATGTGGAATATCAAAGGGCAGTGCGCTGTCCACATCTATCTTGTAAGGGTTGTACACATCGCCCTGGTACAGGTTCTCATACTGCGTGAGCGGTTCCCTGAGACCATCGATGTTCGGTTTAATTCCTTCAAGGCTAAGGTGCCCGAGCATATGATCGAAGGAGCGATTTTCGAACATAACCAGCACTATGGTTTTTACTTTCTCGTGTACACTTATCATAGCCTTAAGGAGTTTTGTATTGTACGGAAATGATCACTGATAATTTTTCGGGGGCGGTGTTCATGTCTGCTTTTTCGGCAGCGGTAAGTAAGGACCTTATTTCCCATTTGCCATTTACAGGTGATCCGCTTAGCGCTTTTGATGGTGTGCCGTTTTTATCGAGCGGCGCTATTTTGCCATCGTGCAATACTACGAGTGGCCTGCCGGAGCCGGAGCGTATGTATGAAAGCCTGAATTTATCACCCCAGCGCACAAAATTCTTCATACAGGCGGCTACCAGCGTGTCGCCGTGCAGATCGGTGCGGCATACTACACTGTCTGTACTGGCTTCGGGCAGTTCTATTACCTGTACCATGCGTTTGGCTTCCTTGCCGCCTTTTTCGGCTACGAGGGTAAACTCAAGGTATTTGGCCGTGGTGCTATCGGAACTGCTGCCTACCGTTTTGGGATGTACTAATAAAGTAGGATGGCCGCTCACGTCCCAGTTGACACGAACGGTATCGTTGCCGCTAATGGTTACGGGGGTAACAATAAAAGAACGGATCTTGGGTGCGCATGAAGCGCAGAAGACCGAAATAATAACAAGACAAGATAAAAAGCTGCTCTTGCCGCCTAATTGTTGTGTCATAGCCTTGCGGGTATTGGGTGCTTATAAAAATACATTTTTAGAAATGATATACACAATGGCCCTAGGTCCTTTTGGGGATAAAAATGACAGAGATCGGTGTTTAAGATCGTTTTTGACGGTGACGCAAGTCATTAAATCTGCAGGACAGTTCATTTATTTTCGCGTTATTGTGAACAATGGCAGAACCGACAATGACCGATAGCATTTTTACAGACCCGGCGTTGCTGGAGGAGATAAAAAAGTATTGCCGTGTAAAGACGGTGGATAAGGGCAGTGTATTGATAGCGCCCGGTGCTGATATTGTGTTTGTGCCTATAGTGCAAAAAGGAGCACTGCGCATAGTAAGGGAGAACGATGAAGGGAAAGAAATATTCCTGTACCACCTGTACCCGGGGCAGATATGCTCCATGGCCATAAGCTGCTGCCAGGCCGGCAAAAAGAGTATGGTGAAGGCTATAGCGGAGGATGAAACGGAGGTACTGCAGATACCGGTGGGGATGGTAGAGGAGTGGTTTAAATACCCCGAGTGGAAAACCTACGTGAACAGCACGTATAGCACACGCTTTGCCGAGCTGATGCAGGTAATAGACCTTATAGCCTTCAGTAATATGGATAAGCTGCTACTGCACTATTTGCGTGAACGAGCAAAAGCAGTAAATACAAAGGCACTCTATATTACACATCAGCAAATAGCCGATGAACTACACACCCAGCGCGAGGTTATCAGCAGGCTACTGCGAACGATGGAGGACAAAGGCCTGGTGCGCATGGGCCGGAATACCATAGAAATATTGGTGGACTGATGATGCAGATCATCTGTTTATGCACAGCGCGTGTGACATGTGTCACCAAGCGCCTTCCTGCCAGTGTGTAGTTTTACATCATAAAATAAACAGCATTTTATGAAAAAGAACATGGGAACATTCGACCGGATCTTTCGTATACTGGTGGCCATTGTTATTATCGCACTGTATGCCACAGGCAATATTGGCGGGGTGCTCGCTATAGTGTTGCTGGTACTCTCCGCCATTTTTATCCTCACCAGTTTTATTAGTTTTTGTCCTTTGTACCTGCCCTTTGGCATCAGTACGCGCAAAAAGGAGAAGGCAGTAAAAGGATAAACGCAAGGTTCACAAGCAATTTTTTCTAATTTTTTTAATTCAGTTCAAATGAACATCGAACAGATCTATACAGGATGCCTTGCACAGGGCGCGTATTATATAACATCGAACGGGGAAGCCGCCATAATTGACCCGCTAAGGGAAATACAACCCTACCTGAACAGGGCGATGAAAGACGGGGTGAAGATCAAGTACATATTTGAAACACATTTTCATGCCGATTTTGTGTCGGGCCACCTGGACCTGGCCAAGGCAACAGGAGCGATGATCGTTTATGGGCCTACAGCTGAGCCTGCTTTTAATGCCTATGTGGCGGCAGATGGCGAGATATTTAAACTGGGGGACGTGAGCATACAGCTGTTGCATACTCCCGGGCACACATTGGAGTCTTCCTGTTTCCTGCTGAAGGATAAGCAGGGAAAGGACTATGCGCTATTCTCAGGAGATACCTTATTCATTGGTGATGTGGGCCGGCCTGACCTGGCGCAAAAGGCAGCCAATATGACTAAGGAGGAACTGGCGAGCCTGCTGTATGACTCTTTGAGGAACAAGATAATGCCGTTGGCAGATGATGTTATCGTTTATCCTGCACATGGGCAGGGATCGGCCTGTGGCAAGAATATGTCGAAGGAAACGATCTCGACCATGGGTGCACAAAAGAGGATGAACTATGCCTTGCGGACCGATATGGCGAAATATGAGTTTGTGGAAGAAGTGACCGCAGGTTTGTTACCACCGCCGGCTTATTTCCCCATGAATGTAAAAATGAACAAAGAAGGTTACGACAGCATAAATGAGGTACTGAAACGAGGAACACGGCCCTTATCAGTGAAAGCGTTTGAAGCTGCCGCAAATGAAGGCGATGTACTGGTACTGGATACGCGCAACCCGGAGCATTTTGTGAAAGCCTTCATACCCAACAGCATCAATATAGGTGTGGACGGAAATTTTGCGCCATGGGTGGGTGCATTGATACCGGATATTAAACAGCAGATATTGCTGGTGACAGAACCGGGACGTGAGAAGGAAACGGTGATACGCATGGCCCGTGTGGGATATGATAATGTGCTGGGCTACCTGGATGGCGGATTTGAAGCATGGCAACAGGCGGGTAAAGCAACTGATTATATTGAATCCATGTCGGTTTTTGAGTTTGCGAGGGTTTATCTATTGAATCCGGATGTGTATGTAGTAGATGTGAGAAGGCCGGGCGAATATAGTGCCGGGCACATGAAAGGTGCGCATAATATCCCACTGGACTATATCAATGATAACATGGCATCTTTTCCAAAGGACCGGGTATTTTACCTGCATTGCGCAGGCGGTTACCGCTCGGTTGTTGCCGCTTCTATTTTGAGATCGAGAGGCTATGATAAGCTCGTAAACATAGAGGGAGGCTTTACGGCACTTAAAGAATCGGCTATACCGGCAGAACGTTTTGTAATGGGATCAACATTAGCATAATGGTCAGATCAATATTGAAATATAAACTTGAAATAGCGGGCCTTGTAGCCGGGGCAATAGCCGGATGGTGCTATTGGTATTACGTGGGTTGTGCATCGGGCACTTGCATGATCACTTCGAAGCCTTTGAACAGTAGTTTGTACGGTGCGGTGATGGGCGTGCTTTTATTAAGCATTTTTAAAAAAGATAAGAAAACAAAGAAAGCGAAATGAAAACCATAAAAGAAGCAATTGCCGCCGGGAACGCCACGATAATAGACGTGAGGACCCCGGCTGAATTTGAAGGCGGAAATGTAGCAGGGAGTATTAATATCCCGCTGAATGAATTGCCTAATCAAATAGAGGAGATAAAGGAGAAAAAGAACATCATTTTTTGCTGTGCATCGGGGATAAGGAGCCACCAGGCCACCATGTTGCTAAGGCAATATGGGGTGGATTGTGTAGATGGCGGATCATGGCTGGATGTAAATTATCATTGTAACAACTAAAAAAAATTTATGCTGCAGTTTATAAAAAATTTATTCAAGAGCGAGCCTAAAGCTGATATAGGCGCACTAATCGCAAATGGGGCGATGATCATGGATGTACGGACGCCGGCGGAATATGCTTCGGGGCACATAAAGGGATCGGTAAATATGCCTTTGAATTCACTGCCCATGCAGATGGCTAAATTGAAGAAAGACAAGCCGATCATCACATGCTGTGCATCGGGTATGCGGAGCGGATCTGCAAAAAGTATACTTAAGTCCAACGGTTTTGCCGAGGTGCATAATGGCGGCAGCTGGATGAACCTGAAAAAATATGAAAAATGAGCGCACTAAAAGAACGATTGCTTACCAACTGGGACCTGATGCGTATAGTGCGGCTTGCCATAGGCCTTTGGCTTGGCGTGCAGGCAGTAATGCAGATGGATATATTTATCTCACTGTTTAGTGCATTTTTCCTCTACCAGGCCATAACGGGTACGGGCTGCTGCGGGGCAGCCGCATGCTATTCACCGCCTGCAAAGAAGGTAAATAGCAAAATACAAGACATAGAATATGAAGAAGTAAAATAAAAAATATGGCAGCGAAGACATTTTCGGAGATAATAAATGCCGGTAAACCCGTACTGGTCGATTTTTCGGCGGAATGGTGCGGGCCCTGTAAAATGATGGCACCAATACTGGAAGAATTGAAGAAAAGCATCGGCGATACTGCTACCATTGTAAAGGTGGATGTAGATAAAAATCCCGCTGCTGCAAATGCCTACCAGATATCGGGTGTACCTACCCTGATATTGTTTAAAGGGGGTGCTGTACTATGGCGTCAATCGGGGGTGGTGCCGGCAAAGCAATTGAAGCAAATAATAGAACAACACGCAAACAAAGGATAAAATGGGAGTAACACATGATTACGAAGTAGCTGTGAGCTGGACCGCAGACAGGAAGGGTGAAATGACTGCGCCGGGGATAGCAGAAATGATAGAGGTAGCTACACCGCCGGAATTCCCCAAGGGGATGGCAGGCATATGGTCTCCGGAACATTTGTTTACCGCGGCAGTGAATAGCTGCCTGATGACCACCTTTTTGGCGATAGCTGAAAATTCGAAATTGGATTTTGTGCATTTTGAATCAAAAGCATCGGGCAGGCTGGAAATGGTGGATGGTAAGTACCTGATGAGCGAGGTAACATTGAGCCCCGTAGTTACAGTGGCTACTGACCACGACAAAGATCGGGCGGAAAAGGTGCTGCAGAAAGCGGAACAAAACTGCCTGATAACAAATTCTATAAATTCGAAGATCATTTTTAAACCGCAGGTGCTGGTTAAAAGTACCATACCATCTTTATGAGGGCTATATATTCCATACTATTATTTTCGTCGTTCCTGTACCTGGCTGCCTGCCAGGATGCAGTGCCTTCTAATGCCCAGCAAATAAATAAGACGCTGCAGGTAGATGAATATGAGCAAAAACTTGCAGCGACACCTGCCGCGCAATTGGTAGATGTGCGAACGCCGGGAGAGTATGCGGAAGGCCATTTGAAAAATGCCAGCAACATTGACTTTAACGGGGAGGACTTCAATGAACGAATAGGGAAGCTGGACAAAACCAAGCCCGTATTCGTGTACTGCCTATCGGGCGGACGAAGTTCATCAGCCGCTGATGTAATGCGTAACAAGGGTTTTACAGAAGTGTACAATATGAAAGGCGGCATTATGAAATGGAATGCCGCCGGGAAGCCGGTTGTTGCCGGGAATGAAAGCAAAAGGCCTGCAGGTATGTCGCTGGCAGAACTGGATAAGCTGGTAGCGGGCAAGCAGTATGTGTTGGTTGACTATAACGCTAGCTGGTGCCTGCCCTGTAAAAAAATGGCCCCGATGCTAGACAGCCTTGTGCAAAAGAAGAAAGACAAGCTGTCATTAGTAAAGATAGATGCGGATGCAAATAAGGAACTGATGCAACAAAAGAGTATCGAAGGCATTCCCTATTTGGAACTATACAAAGATGGCAAGCTCGTGTGGAAGCATGAAGGCATTATAGATGAGCAAACCCTGCTGAAAGAAACTAAATTGTAATGGGCGTAAACACTATCATAATTCTCGTGCTTATAGGCCTTGTGGCGGGCGTGCTGGGCGGCATGGTAGGCCTCGGCGGAGGAATCATCATGATACCCGCCATGGTAATGTTCCTTGCGATGGACCAACGGATGGCACAGGGTACTACGGTTGCGGTAATGCTGCCACCTATCGGCCTGCTGGCCGCATTCAATTATTATAAAGCCGGTTACGTGAATATTAAGTATGCACTTATTATTGCCATAGCATTTATGATAGGCGGTTACTTTGGCTCGAAACTGGCATTGACTATTCCGCAGGGGATAATGAGAAAAGCATTTGCAGGCCTGTTGGTGCTGATAGCCGCAAAGATGTTTTTTCAGAAATAGATATGTATAAAAAGAGCAGAGGCCCGATCGGGCCTCTGCTCTTTTTTATGGCTTCAATACCATTAATTCATCGACACGAGCTCAACATTGAACATCAATATTGCATTTGGTGGAATGCTGGGCCTGCCTGCAGGGCCGTAGGCCAGTGCAGATGGCAGGTAGAGGGTAGCGCGGCAACCCTGGTTCAACAGTTGAATGCCTTCATCCCAGCCGCTTATTACCTGGTGCATGCCGAGTGTAAAGGTTAACACAGACCGGCCTGCTACGGGCTGGTATTTTTCATCTACATTGCCGTCGAACCTGTTGCCGTCGAGGAAGCGGCCGAGGTAGTTCATGTTTACACTCTGGCCGGGTTTGGCGTTCGGGCCTGTTCCCTTTTTGTCGATCGTGTAGTACAGGCCTGAGGCGGTCCTGGTAGCCTTAATGTGATTCTTGGCAAAATAATCTTTCAATATTTTTTCGTCTTTAGCAGCCTGGTCTTGCGCCGAGGCTGTGCATGCAAATAATACGCTGAAGACTAACAAACAAGTTCCTAATAGGTTTTTGATCATGTTTTTTTGTTTTTTGTGAAAATAAGGAAAATTTATTTTAGCGTCTTAGGTGCAGGCATATTGCGAGGTACACCAGCAAGAGCGGAAAGAATTAAAAAAACAGGAGATTAAAGCATAATTTAGGGAAGCGATGTTCACCGTATTCCTAATAGTGCTTTTTTTTGGTGGCTGGGGTACTCCCATTGGGGGCCTTATGGTCATTCTTTCCAGGATATTTAGGCAGGAGCCACTGCATGCAAAGTTATGGAAGAATGGCTGGCGGGTATTCATTGCCGGGCTGCTTTGCCTTTTGCTGGCCTTGCTTGGCTGGCTTTTTATGGGTGACGTGTTTCATCGGTAGGACAACCTAATGAAATTTTTCGCCTTTAGCCAGCATTTCCAGGATAATGTTCATTCGCTTTTCGCGGGTCTCCGGTTTTTTGGCGGTCTGGAGCCGCCAGGTGATCGCATATTTGTTGGTTTTATTCAGCGAGTCGAAAAAAGCTTTTGCCTTTTTGTTTTTTTCAAGGAGTTTAAGCAAATCAGCAGGCAGCGTCGAATTGGAAGGTGAATCATAGGCGGCTGCCAGTCGCCCGTCTTTCTTTGCATCTTCAAAGGCCGTCAATCCGGCGGCTTTCATTCTCTTTTCCTTCGTTAGGCGTTCAATGTGTTCGATGTTACGTTTCGACCATATACTTCTTGCCCGGCGCGGTGTGAATTTCTGGACCCAGGAATCAGCGTCAAATTTCTTCTTTTGCCCGTCTATCCAACCATAACAGAGTGCTTCGTCGAGCGCTTCGGCATATGTAACGGTTTTTTTATCCGACTCTTTGTTAAAAATGCGCAGCCAGATACCATCTGACTTTGCATGATTGGCAGCAAGCCATTTCTCCCAGGCACTTGCAGAGGCAAATGGTTTGGTGGGAATATCTTTCTTGTTTTCTGTGGTACTCATTTAGCCTCTGTTGATTTAAAGATAATTGTTGGTAAACACCGACCATGGTGTAGCTTCCCGGGACATAAGTCGAAAAGACTTGCGCCCATCGGGGAACTATTCAACCATGCTTATCCATTTCTTTATTGCTTTTTTTAATTCTTTTTCTTTAGCTCTTACATCTTCCATGCTTTTAAAGACCACCAGCTTTCTCTGGTCTTTAAAATCTCCTTCGAAGAGGCCTGCATTGTCATCAAGTTTGGACCCGGTAAGGAACACCATGCGAACACAGTCTTGCCGGTTGAACACAAAGCTTGCAATGTACCGCTTGTATTCTTTGGGTTCAAAGGGTTTCATTTTGCCGGTGTAATAAAAGGTGGGTGCGTTCCAATATATCCCCTCGCCGATATTTTTATCGATGGACAGAATGAACTTGCGCAGGTAGGCAATAGTACCCAGCATAGGGTGTTTAAGCGTTGACATGTATTCGTCAACTATTGCGGGTTCTGAGATGCCTAAGAATAGATTATTTCCCTTTGCCATTGTGGAGTTTTGATATTTAAATATAAGGAAGAGAGGGATTTATTCTAAATAATAACCGAGCCACTTCAACGAATCAGGTAGTTGATATGCATATCTCTTTTACGATAAGAAATATAAGTACCCCTAAAAAAGATACACTGATTATTTTTCCAATCGTTCCAGTCATACATTATCGATTTACCCTCCCCAACCCTCTCTATCCAAACTCCTGTATTGTATAGCTTCTGCAAGATGCTGGGGTTTTATGTCTTCGCTGTCTTCCAGGTCCGCTATGGTGCGGGATACTTTAAGTATGCGGTCGTAGGCGCGGGCGCTTAGGTTTAGTTTATCCATAGCGGTCTTCAGCAAGTTCTGGCCAATGCTGCTGATAACGCAGATCTCTTTCAGCAACTTGCTGCTCATCTGTGCATTGCTATATATGCCGGGGTGGGCCTCGAAACGCTTTGACTGTATATCGCGGGCTTTGATAACGCGCTCACGCACATTCGTGCTCGGCTCTGATGTTTTTTCTGCAGATAGCTCGCTGAATGCAACGGGTGTTACTTCAACATGCAGGTCTATGCGATCTAATAATGGGCCGCTTATCTTATTCAGGTATCGCTGCACCATAACCGGTGAACAGGTGCATTCCTTCTCCGGGTGATTAAAATAACCACAGGGGCAGGGGTTCATAGAGGCTATGAGCATAAAACTGGCCGGGAACTCCATGCTTACTTTGGCGCGCGATATGGTTACGCGCCGCTCTTCCATTGGCTGGCGCATTACCTCGAGCACGGTGCGTTTGAATTCGGGCAGCTCATCCAGGAAGAGCACACCGTTATGTGCGAGTGATATCTCGCCGGGTTGGGGTATGCCGCCTCCGCCTACTAAAGCCGCATCACTCACCGTATGGTGTGGCGAGCGGAATGGCCGCTGCGCGATGAGCGAAGTATTAACGGGTAGCTTGCCTGCTACCGAGTGAATCTTGGTTGTTTCCAGTGCTTCATGTAATGAGAGTGGCGGCAAAATAGTAGGAAGGCGCTTTGCCAGCATGGTTTTACCTGCGCCGGGAGGGCCTATCATTATCGCGTTATGCCCGCCCGCTGCAGCGATCTCCAGGGCCCGTTTTACATTCTCCTGTCCTTTTACGTCATTAAAGTCGACATCGAAATGGCTCTGGGCATCGAAGAACTCTTCCCTTGTATTCACTTTTACAGGCTGTATGCAGCCTGTGCCGTTGAAAAAGCCTATTACCTCGCTGATGTGCTCTATACCGTATACATCTATGTTATTTACCAGTGCTGCCTCGCGTGCATTCTGTTTAGGCAGCAATATGCCTTTGAATTTTTCCGCCCTGGCTTGAATAGCTATGGGCAGTGCTCCTTTAATGGGTGCCAAAGTTCCGTCGAGGGAAAGCTCACCCATGATGATGTAGTCTTTCAACTCCTCCGCAGGTAGCTGGCCTGTTGCCGCCAGCATCCCGATGGCTATCGGGAGATCATAAGCGCTGCCTGCTTTTTTTATATCAGCCGGGGCCATGTTCACCAATATCTTGGTACGCGGCCGTTCGTAGCCTATATTTTTCAGGGCGCTGAGGATGCGCTCTATACTTTCTTTTACTGCATTATCGGGCAGGCCTACTATAAAGTAGGCTGTTTGCCCCCCGGGTGTGTCCACCTCCATTGTGATAGTGATCGCATCTACCCCATATACCGCGCTACCGAAAACTTTGACCAGCATGTTGCATCCTGTTTATTTATCTACTCCTAATATACAAACTTGTATTACGATTTTGCAAAGGTACGCGCGCCAATAAGGGGTTTCAAAATCAAGATATCCACATTTTTTGGGGCTTTGATTACCCCATAGTGTTTAGTGAAATGCCCGCTTTGTCACTGTTCTTTCACATCTGTTATCAACATGCATTTTAATAAAGCTTAGGCCTGCAAGTCAAGAGGGTAAGGGGCAGGGCAGTACGCATATTTTAATACGTCACGCTCTATTTTATTGATATACAATTCTCAAAACTTTAATGGAAAATAAATATCAGGCATAGGTTTTGCTTAGTGGTTGGTATGAAAAAATTCTACAGTTTAGTTTCGAGGAGGATGGCACTGGTCGCGATAGCCCTACCCATTTTCACAATGTCGGCAAGCGCGCTTAATTATACAGCGGTTATGTCGGGCAATTTTAATAACGGTGCAACATGGGGTGGTATAGCTCCTGCTGCGATCTCTACGGCAGATGTGGTAACTATACCTGCAGGACTTACGGTAACGCTTACTACCGATCAAACCTTCAACACTACTTCCCAGTTGATCGTGAATGGTGCGCTTACATCAGGCGTTAACCCAAGCACATTGATACTTACAGGCGGTACGCTGGCAGGTAACGGTGTAATGACCATAGACAGCATGGCACTGGCACTTGTAACAGGGTTTAACTACACAGGTAACTTAACGGTGCAGAAATTGAGCACAACGATAGCCACTATAGGCAGCGCTGCAAATATTACCGTAGGCAATAGTCTTAATGTAAGTACCGGCGCTTTTAGTATTGCAGCAGGTAACGTAACCATGGCTAACAACGCTACTATTGTAATGAACGGCGGCACAATAGCTATTAGCGGTACGGGTACAATAGGCCTTACCAATACCTACCACGTAACTTACCTTGGCGCAACTGCAGTAGCAGGTGTGGAACTGAGCGGTACAGGACTACATAATGTAAATGTTGACCTTACATCAGGTGCTCTTACACTTTCGGGTGGCTTGAACATCAATGGTTTGCTTACGCTTACATCGGGTAACCTGGTGTTGAACGGTTACAACTTATCTTTTGGTGCTACGGGTGATTTTTCACCTTCTGGCCTTGGTAACATCAGCTCTACGCTTGCTTCAAACATATCTGTAAATGCTGCAAACAGCATAAGCGGCGGACTGAGGTTCAATGCAGGTGCTAACACCATTAATAATCTTAGTCTTAACATGGGTACCGCTGCAAGTACAGTAAACCTGGGTTCCGACCTGAATGTAAATGGTACAATGACCCTGGGTACAGGTATACTTACCATGAATAACCATAACCTGTCTTTCATAGGCAATGGTGATTTCGCAGCATCAGGTACAGGTGTTATCAATGCAACGTCAGCATCTAATCTTTCTATTATTGCTGCTAATTCTTTTTCAGGTGGCATACGTTTCGCTACCACAGGCAAAACACTGAATGGCCTGACCATAAACATGAGCAATAATACAAGTACTGTAAACTTAGGTACTGACCTTATCGTGAACGATACGCTGGCGCTTGTTTCAGGCAGGATAGATGTGGGTACTAACGACCTTACAATTGCCGCAACAGGTAATGTTACCGGTGGTACAGCAGGCAGCTATGTGATCACAAGCAACGGCGGTAACCTGGTTATGCACCTTGTAGCCAGCAGTGCTGATACCTTCCAGGTAGGTACAATGGCTAATTATGCACCTGCAGTAGTTGTTGCAAATGCAACATCTGCAAACAGCGACATCAGCGTAATGGTGAAAGATGTAGTATATAGTAACGGTACCAGCGGCGATAATATCGCTACTTCAAGGTCACTGGTTGATGCAACATGGTTTATATCCAGTTCTGTAGCTACAGGTCTTAACCTGAACCTGCAGATGATGTGGAGCTCGGCTATGGAAGTAAATGGTTTTGACAGGTTGAATGCCTATGTATCCCATTATACAGCAGGTGCATGGGATGTTCTTGCAACAAATCCATCAACTGTAGCACTTAATGGCTTGTTCACAACTACGCGTAGCAATGTTACTTCTTTGAGCCCCTTCACGGTAGCTGATAACCATGCTAACCTTGAAGTTGGTAAAATAGCAAATACAAAAACAACTGTTACAATATATCCTAACCCCGCTGTTAATACATTGAATTTCACAAGCACTGTTTCTTTAACAGGTGCTGCGATCTATGATGTATCGGGCAGGATGGTAAAATCAGTTTCGAACATTAACAACAATAGCATCTCTATTGCTGATCTCGCTCCGGGTTACTACAACGTTCGTTTTTACGGACAGGATAATAGCTCAGTTGCAAATTTCATAAAAGAATAGGTTTGGTTTTAGTGTTGAGTGGTAGAGCAGCCTTTCGGGGCTGCTCTTTTTTTGTTTTTATCTCTGAAAGAGAAAAAAGCTAGTCAATGACCTTATCCATAGGCACATCGTGCGCTTCCGTCGGCAGTTCTTCCAGGAGTTGAAAGGGATAGCAAATTCCTGCTTTGTAGCCCGGTTGCGTGGATAAGAAGTTATCATAGTAACCTGCACCGTAGCCAAGGCGATAATTCATTTTGTCGAAGGCGAGGCCCGGGACGATGAAAAGATCGATAGGCCCGGTATACTCTTCGTCGTGGGCGGGATGTTTGGTGCCGAAGATGCCCTCTTCCAGTTCCTGCAGTGAATGCAGGGCGAGGTTCTTTAGCTTACGGCCTTTTAGTGATTTGGGTGTTACAACTGTGATGCCCACACTCAACAGCTTTTCGAGCAAGGGGTAGATGTCTATTTCGGAACCCATGGGCAGGTAGGCATGTACAACCCTGGCCCCGCGCAATTCGATCAGTTGCTCCAATTTTGCACAGAGGGCTATATCAAGACGTGTTTTAAACACAATATCCAATGCGTCCCTTTGGGCCAGCATTTGTATTCTCAAGTCTTTCTTTTCCCGCATTAAATTATCGTAATGTATGATGTACGCAGGGGTAAATTTAATGATTTCTCGCAGGATAGGCTTACCTTTACCACGATGAGAAAAAGAATACCTAAGAAGAATGTAGCCTTTAAAGGCAAACACCTGATATCAAAGGCACCGAAAGAAGAACCTGTAGACCAGGAATATTTGAAGAAGCTACAGCTGATAGAAGACAACCATTATGACCTTGGTGAGTTTAAGCTGGAAGAATTGCTGGCCCTGCCGTACAATGAACTGCTGTTTAAGCTGCATTCTATTAAAGCGAGTGAGCCGGCCCCAAACGAGAAAAAAGACGAGGAGTAGAAAATATTTTAAGCATAAAAAAAGCGGCATCATTCATAATGATGCCGCTTTTGAAATATAATGTGCCCTGTACTAAGGAAGTAGCGTTATAGTACCCAAATTTATCTCGGTTCCGTAAGTAACCTGTATGTTAGTTTGAGTATAGGCCTGTAAGCCAAGGATACCCGGGTTTACCCACAATGTATATGTGCCTGCAACTGCGCCACTGATGGCAAAAAAGCCATCTGCTGCATTTGGTATAGCACTCAGTGTGTCTGTGCCATTGATAGCATATACAGTTGCTACTGCATTAAGAGGAAGCACATAACCTTTTATACGGCCATTTGTTGTAGCACTGTAGGCCCTTATAACCGGCTTAAGCTTGTAAGTGCCGTTACCTGTAACTACTATAGATTTACCTGCATCGAAATCGAGCCAAATGTCATAAGAACCGTTGGCCACAAAGGTCTGGTTTAAATTGAGCTTTACACCGCTTTCCTGTGCAGAAGGGGTGGTTAAGGCATAAGAATTGCCGTTTACAACAACCGAATTATTGTTGCCCAGGATCAGCCTTATCTGGGAAATAGTACCGGCCGAGATCGTGGTCCTCAGTAAGAGGGTATCGAGCCCGTTCCTAAATTGCATAATATCATAAATACCGGCCCTGACAGGAGCAAGCGTAACGGCACTGCTGCCGGACATGGTAACCTCTACCTGCTGGATGTCCAGGTATACATGGTCATATGCAGATGGCCCGTCAGTAAGGTGCATATTTACAGTGGCCTTGTCATTGGGATTAGTATTTGGGTCATTTTTCTTACAAGAGCTTAAGCCCGCAACAGAACCCAGTAACACAAGAATGGCAAGCATTCGTAACTTAATTGTTTGTTTCATAAATGGTATGTTTTACTGCCAAGGTTGAAAAACCATGCCAAGCTTGCGTTGAAAAAGCTAAAAAAGGCGCCCCGGTACAGGAGCGCCTTTTTTTAAACAAGGTAATTTGCTATTAGTACCCGAATATTTCTTCCAGCGTTAGTTTTTGCACCGCTCCGTATTTTTTCATATCCTCTTCTTTCACCTTTTTCTCGGACGCTACTATGCAATAAGTATAGGGCTTACCGGACATATTGTCTGTATGGAATTTCTTCAGGTCGTCGTAATTAAGCTTATCGGCATTTTCATATATCCTTTTGCGGAGGTCCTCGTTGAGGCCTTTGCGTTGTGCAGCCAGGTAATTGTAGATGATGCCATCCTTGGTAATACGATCGGTCTCAATTTCCTTTTTAAGGGCAGAGCGTGCAGTCGACAAATTGTTCTCCAGGTGGGGCAGCGTGTTGAGCAATTCGTTCATGGCTACTATAGACTCATTGAACTTATCGGCCTGGCATCCCACATAACCCGAAATGTAGTACGGATCTTCTTTTTTGTCGGGGGTGATATAATAGGCACTTGTAGAATATGCCAGTGCCTTGCTTTCCCTAATGGTTTGAAATACAATAGCGCCCATGCCACCACCAAAGTAATTATTGAACATGTCGATAACAGGTTGCTTGGTAGGTTCATAACCCGGAATATTGCGTACCCAGCGAATTTCGCTCTGCACCATATCGTAATCGGCAAAGAGTACTTTATTGGCATCCTGGGTAGTGAAAGTGAATACCTTGGCTTCCCGGGCGGGTTTGAATTGGGCAGGTATCTTATGGATGCCTGAGACAGAAGCCGTCATGTCCTGTAACGATGCAGGGCCATAATAGATGATCTTATGCTCGTAGTTGTTGAGGCGATGTAAAGAACTTACCAGCTTATCGCCGGTAAGTGCATTCAGCTCCTCGTTGGTCAAAACGTTGTTGAACGGATTGTTAGCGCCATACCTTGCATAGTTAACAAGACCCTGCATGATGGTGCCTTTATTGCTTTTTGCATCAGACCTTGCTTTGGTGATACGGGCTTTCAGGGCATCGAGCGCTTTGTCGTCGGCCTGGCAATTATTCAGCAGGTCTTCGAACAGTGCGACCGCTTTATCAAAGTTCTCCTGCAGGCCGTCGATGGTAATTGTCGTGTATTCATTGCCTGCGTTCACGCTAAAACCGCATGCCAGCTTGTAAAATTCTTTTGTGATATCCTCGGCAGTTTTATCGGCAGTGCCCAGGTATTGCAGGTATTGTGCGGCTACCCCCAGTTTTTTATTGTTCCATGTTCCCATGTTGTAGCGGTAAGTAAGGCGGAACAATCCGTTTTCTTTGTTCTGAACATACAGTACCTCGGCAGCACCCACATTACCTTTTTGCATGTCCTTGCTATAGTCTATCCAAACAGGCTTCAGCGGAGCTATTGGCATAGCTGCTACTGCTTTTACAAAAGGAGAGCGTGCACTTGGGTTTGTTTCCACGGGCGTGATTGGTGGCTTCTGCACCTTTACAACATTCTTGTCTTCGCCCTTGCGTTTGTAAACGACCACATAATTGTCGCTAAAATATTTATTGGCAAAATCAACGATATCCTGCTTAGTAAGTTTGGAGAGCATGTCGGTATACGCTACATCGTTGCGCCAGTCTTCCTCGCCGGTGAAGGCACCCATGAGCATAGAAGCACGTGTGTTGTAATTTTCAACCTGGTACATTTTGAATTTCTTCTGGTTATTGACAATAGAAACCAGCAGGTCGTCGTCAAATTTGCCGGCTTTCAGTTTATCTATCTCACCCAGCATCAGTGTTTTCACATCGCCCAGGCTCTGGCCCATAGTAGGCCAGCCCTGCAAGATCATGTAGCCATGGTCTATCAGTATGTCAGTACCCGCAAATGCGCGGAGGAGCAATTGTTTCTTTACCAGGTCAAGATCTATAAGGCCCGCTTTGCCATTGGTAAGCACCTGGCCTACTATGTCAGCAAGCAGCTGGTCTTTTGAGTGTATACCAGGCATACGGAACCCTATACTGACAAACTCGGCATCGGGGCCGAATACCTCTTTCTTAATAGGCGATGTAATGGGGTCTTCTTCTTCAAAAGTGTATTTCGTTACTGCCTTGGGTTTTAGTCCTGAGAAGCTCTTGTCTACCTTTTTGATCATTACATCGGGGTTAAAGTCGCCCGAAATGATGATGCCCATGTTGTTGGGCACATAGTAATTGTGGAAGTATTTTTTTATTTCGAGCATGGATGGATTTTTCAAATGCTCTATGGTACCGATCGTAGTTTGTTTGCCATAGTTATGCTTCAGGTACAGGTTGGCGAGCATCAATTCGTTAACCTTCCTGTTGTCATTATCCAATGTGCGGTTTTTCTCTTCATATACTGCTTCCAGCTCTGTATGGAAGATACGGAATACGGGATCTGTGAACCTGTCGGACTGCACCTTCAGGAACTTATCTACTGCATTTGATGGGATGTCTTCTGTATAAACTGTTTGTTCAAATGAGGTAAAGGCATTAGTACCCTGTGCCCCCATATCGCTCATCATCTTGTCATATTCGTTGGCAATTGCATTTTTTGATGCCAGGCCCGATACCGAATCTATACGATGGTATATTTCCTTACGTTTTGCATCATCGGTAGTGTGGTTGTATTCTTCATATAGTCCGTCAATGACATCCAACAGAGGTTTTTCCCTGGCCCAATTGAGCGAGCCATAGTGCTGTGTGCCCTTGAACATCATATGCTCCAGGTAGTGCGCCAGGCCGGTATGTTCGGCGGGATCGGTCTTGCTACCCGCTTTTACGGCGATAAAAGCCTGCATACGGGGCTCCTTGCTGGTGGGGCTAAGTATTACCGTCAGCCCGTTCTTCAAAGTATAGAAGCGTGCCTGCATGGGGTCATTAGATACATATTTGTACTTATAACCTGCAGCGCTTGCTTCCTTCCACTCATAAGCGTTTTGTGCGGACGCTGCAAAGGCAATAAAAAGCAGCAATGGCAATAAAGCCAATTTTACGGGTCTCATCACTGGAAATTTGTTTTAGGGATGAAAAATAATTCAAATGTTCCGTAAAAACTAAACCCGGGCAGGCATTGCCGAAAACACCGGCTATGAAAGGGGGCTGCAGAACATCTCTATAAATGTCTGCCTGACGTGGACGGGCAAGTTTTTGAACGACCTTCGCACTTTAGGTACTGCGGGCTTTTGTTGTTTTATAACCTTTGCAACTTGTGTGCTCTGCGCACCGGGTACGTTGTTCTCTCCCTTGTGTTTTTCCATTTTGTCATGTGTTAGGTGGCTCCAAAATAGGCATGATATATCATGTACACAACCGTTTTTTAACGGTACCGTCTGCTCCCTCCTTTCTTACCAAAAGCGCCGAAAAGTATGATAAAGACGCGCCGGTACCGTGTTTTCACCTGTTATAAGGGTACTCGTTTATCCAATGGAATCCCCTGCTCACCAAACGGAAATCGTTTTTATCCTTCTTTTTGAGTTTGATATACACACTGTCTTTAAGTAGCAAGCCGCTTAACACAATATGGTTGGTATCCGCTTTAATATAAGATAGTGTACTGTTCCCGGCCTCCTCCTCATTTTTCAATTGCATGGTCCTTTTAGCAGTATCCAGTTTAAGCTCGTAGTAAATGACCTTATCGCTCATGGTTTTTACAGAAGCGTATTCCTTATCATCGATAATAAAGTACCGCCAGCGGCTGCTGTCAGTAAGTAGCGGTGGAATCGTGTCGGTACCACGTACATATTGTTCAACCGTATAAATGCCCTGCATGGGCGATTTCGGGGCATAATCGCCATATTCATCCGCCTCGGTAATGCCTTGGTAAGTCATAAGTCCCGTGAGGCCAAAGACAATAATGACCTTGAGTGTTACCCTTGAGATGCGCAGCCATTTTTTACCGTACACCGGGCTATAGTAAGAGGCTGCAGGAACGCTTTTGTTCAAAAAGAAGAAATCAATAAGCCGTTTGGCTTCGGGCGATGCAATGATAATGGCCATCAGCAACAGGTGCACAGAGAGTAACTTTACAGGGATATCATAACAAAAGTTCATTGCAACGATATTGCTGAGCACCGTCATACTGAATAATGCACCAAAGGTGCTAGTGCGCCGGAACATGAGCAGCAGGCCGCCTATGGCCTCGGCAAAGCCGGTAAATAAATTGAAGGCAGTGGAATAACCCATAAATGTCCAGGCGAGGCCCATGGGTGACTGCTGTCCTATCGGCTCAAGCAGGCGGAGCGAGTAGGGGAAGGGAAACTGTGATTTAAAGATCTTCGCAAATCCGTACACGATCATGAAGAAGCCCAGCACATAACGCAGCATCACGAAAAACCAGTATTGCAGCTTGTTATAGTTGGGCCGCTTGCGGTCGAGCAGCGACCAAACAAGGCCAAAGACCAATGCAATAGCCAGGTAGCAGAGCAACTGAAGGTAATTGTAAGTAGTATCGCCGCTGCCATTGGGCAACGCAGGGATCGCTTTGAACAAATGCATTTGCCTGCCAAGCCAGGTTATAAGCGGGCTCCAAAGACCGGTGAGATCAACAAAATTGAAGAAGGAATAGATGAAAAAGTAGATGAACGAAAAACGGAACACCATTTTCCGGCCAGTGCTCCAGGCAGGAGCAGAGCTTATATTTTCCAAAGTCTTGTGATTTGTGGTGCAATTACATAACGATTAGTTCTATAGCTTATTATGCGGTAGATGAAACATTTTATAAATAAATATAAAAAGGATTACTTTCCCCTTAGCGTCTTAATTATCAGGAATCCACAAAACCAATTTTATGCAAAGAATAGTTAGGTATGCATTGCTCGTTGCGCTCTTCGTGAGCTGTAAGGCTGATGCCCAGTATAATACGCTATGGATACCGGATACCTTGTCCGGCACCAATTTCAACCTTAGTATAAAAGATACCTTCAGGCAAATTCTGCCGGGCCAGCAAACCATTACGGGGGGAATCAATGGCAGCGTTTGGGGACCCACCTTGATCTTCAGGCAGGGAGATACCGTGCACATGCATGTGACCAATAACCTGGCTGATACGACCACCATACACTGGCATGGCTTTCATCTGCCTGCAGTAATGGATGGTGGCCCGCACCAGACCATACCACCTAACACTACCTGGAATCCCTATTGGAAGGTGACCAATAATGCTGCCATGTACTGGTACCACCCGCATATGCATACCATGACCGAAGAGCAGATAAACATGGGGCTCGGCGGCCTGATCATCGTGAGGGACAATATAGAGTCCGCACTTGCACTCCCAAGGACTTATGGAGTTGATGATATACCGCTGATACTTACGGACAGGAGATTTGATGCAAGCAACCAGTTGGTACTATCGCACTATGGTGATACAATGACCACGAACTTTACAATTCATGCGCAGTACACCGTGCCTGCGCAGATGGTGCGTTTCAGGTTGCTGAATGTATCCACCGAACGATTCTACAACGTAGGTTTTAGTGATAACAGAACATTTCACATAATTGGCAGCGATGGCGGATTGCTGGATACTGCTGTTGGTGTAACAAGGTATATTATGGGGCCCGGCGAAAGGATCGAGATGGTGGCAAACTTTACCGGGCAAAACGGGCAGAGCTATGATATCATGGCGTATAATTCCACCTTCACCAATGCCATACCGGGTGGAGAGCCAGTAAATTTCCCCGTACCTGAGTTTCAAAACAATTTGGGCCAGCGCGATTTTATGATATTGCATTTGAACGTAGGGCCGCAGACAGCAAATCCTGTTACAAGCATACCGGCCACATTGACAACAAATGCATTCTGGAATACGGCTACTGCTACCGTGAACCGTAGCCTGAGCTTTAATACAGTGAATGGCCCGCAATACCCACCCGGCAGCAGCCTGATAGATAACACGCCTTTCGTGATGAACACCATCAATAAGAACGTGGACCTCGGTGCAACCGAGATATGGACCTTGAACAACACCACGAATGTTGCACATCCCTTCCATATTCATGATGTCGAGGTGCATATAATAGACAGGAATGGCTCACCGGCACCGGCTTACGAGCAAGGCTGGAAGGATATAATCTGGGTACCCTCGAACGGTACTGCAAAATTCATTGCAAAATTTGAGGACTATTGCGATTCACTTTATCCATACATGTATCACTGCCATATCGCTTTTCATGAAGATGCCGGTATGATGGGGCAGTTTACCGTAGGCTGCACACCAATGGCAGTGGGAGAAATAAATAAAACAAGCCTTGGCCTGGATGTTCATCCGAATCCCGCGGAAGGTCTGCTGTATGTACGAATGAAGGACGATAGCAGGATATATGAGCTCGACATAATAGACATGCGTGGCAAAACACTCCTGAAGTACCCGATGCCACAAGCGGGCAAGGGTATAGATATATCTGCGCTGGCCAGCGGTATATACCTTGTGCATGTGCAGGATATGCAGGGTAAAATAAGCCTCCAAAAATTCGTGAAGCAATGAGATATGTAATATGGCTGATATTGTGCCTGTTATCCTTACAAGGCTTTGCGCAAAAGGAGATCCTTTACGGTAAGGCTGTAAATGATTTTAAGCTAAGGAATGTAAATGGGAAAATGGTATCACTTGCCAGCTACCCTGCAGCCAAAGGCTTTATCGTTGTCTTCACTTGCAATCATTGTCCATTTGCAAAGCGCTATCCCGAAAGATTGAATGCCCTGGACAAAAAATATAAAGGTGTGGGTGTGCCGTTAATTGCAATTAGTTCGGTTGACACTACTGTGTATGATGAGGATGCCTATCCTGAAATGGTTAAAAAAGCCAAAGAAGGAAAATACAGTTTTCCTTACCTGTATGATCCTTTGCAGATAGTAGGAAGAAATTTTGGCGCAGCGAAAACGCCTCATGCTTTTGTGATCTGGAAAGAAAGAGGGAATTGGATAGTAAAATACGATGGTGGTATAGATGATAACGGCGCAGAACCGGCGAAGGTAAAAAGCAAATTTGTTGAAAATGCAGTGGACGCATTGCTGGCAGGCAAAGAGGTCGCAGTAAAAGATACAAAGTCCGTCGGCTGTGTCATTCACTACAGGAAGTAAATACTAGGAGGATAGCTTTATTTCCGCCAGTTTTTCAATATCAGCCATTGTGTTTTTGTTGCTTACCAATATCCTTATGCCTCTTCCTTCGGCGTAAACGGGAGAAGCTTCGATAATATTCTTTAGCTCAGCCGAGATATCAGCTGCCAGCACCTTTTGCGTAGCTTTTTCGCCCAGTACAAATGATACCCGGAACTGTTTACTGCCGGGCATTAAATAAACAAGAGCCCGCTTTTTATCCTTGATGCGGCAGTTCCAGCCCGACTTAGAATAGTTCCATTCCTCTACTGCAACAGGGTGTCGTTGTATCACAAAGTCGACCAGGCCGGCCCATGAGCTATATAAACTGCCTAGGGCCTTCTTAAGGTCATCCGTGGCAGGGGCTTTTGCTTTATCGGTGAAAATGCTGCTGTCCATTCCTGTAAATATATGGAAATGGAATATAGTACAGCCATTGTCGAAAGACTTCCACATGATTTTCCCTATCTTTCCTGCCCGAAATATTGATGCGTATTATGCGGATGCATGAAGTAAAGACTGAAGCAGATAAAAAGCTATTCCTCGAGATACCCGTGGGTTTGCATAAGCATGACCCCAACTGGATACGCCCGCTTGATAAGGATATAGAAGAAGTTTTTGACCCGCAGAAAAATAAATTCTTCAAGCAGGGTGAATGCCTGCGTTGGATATTGATGGATGATAGCAATAACCCCATCGGGCGCATAGCAGCATTTACCAATAAGAAATACAAGCAGGAACAACCAACAGGAGGCACGGGTTTTTTTGAATGCATCAATGACCAGCAGGCTGCCAACTTTATGTTCGACCATTGTAAACAATGGCTGCTGGAACGTGGAATGGAGGCTATGGACGGTCCTATCAATTTTGGCGAACGCGACAAATGGTGGGGACTTGTAGTGGAAGGTTTTTATGAACCCCTATACGGCATGAGCTATGCACCACCTTACTATAAAGACTTGTTTGAAAACTATGGCTTCAAAACCTACTTCCATCAAATTTGCTTTGCCCTGAAAGTGAAGAATAGGCTCGATGACAAATTTTATCACCGCCATGCCGAGATAGAGGCGGAGGGCCACTACAGTATAAAGCACCTTGCAAAAAAGGATATACAGCAGTTCGCCAAAGATTTCACATACATCTACAATAAAGCATGGGCAGGCCATGGTGGTGGCAAAACGCTGGAAGAACGGACTGTGCAGAAAATGTTTAAATCCATGAAACCGGTGATAGATGAGAGCATTAGCTGGTTTGCTTATTATAAGGACGAGCCGATAGCTATGTGGGTGAACCTGCCCGACCTGAACCAATATTTCAAGCACCTTAACGGGAAGTTCGGCCTGTTGCAGAAATTATATTTTCTCTACCTGAAAGCCTTCGGTAAATGCGATCGTTTTGTGGGCTTGGTATTTGGTATCATACCCGAATTCCAGGGAAAGGGCGTGGACGGTTATGTGATCATTGAAGGAGCCAAGGTGATACAGAAGGAAGCAAAGTATGTGGACTACGAGATGCAGTGGATAGGAGATTTTAACCCCAAGATGATAAATATCGCCGAGAACCTGGGCACATACCGCAGCAGGATATTGACCACCTACCGTTATTTATTCGACAGGAATAAGGAGTTTGTAAGGCACCCGATGCTTTAAATTGAAAAATCAAATTGTTCTTAAAACCGTTCCCAGAGCTTTATCACCTGCATCGCTTCTTTTACATCATGTACCCTTAAGATACTTGCTCCCTGCTGCAATGCTGCCATATGCAGCGCTGTCGTTCCGTTAAGTGCATGTTCGGGATTTACATGCAGCGGCTTACACACCATCGATTTCCTGGAGATACCTGCAAGTACAGGCTTCCCCAATATCCTGAAAGTATGCAGGGCATTCAGCAACTGAAAATTATGTTCTACAGTCTTGCCAAAGCCAAAGCCGGGATCAATGATAACGTCTGCTATACCGGCATTACTGCATTGTGTACAGGTGTCTTGTAAATAATTGCGGACCTCTGTTACTGCATCTCCATATTCCGGGTTTTGTTGCATGGTTTCGGGTGTCCCCTGCATATGCATGGCTATGTAGGGCACTTGCAGCGAGGCCACGATTCGCAGCATAGACTCATCAAACCTGCCAGCGCTTACATCATTGATGATTGAAGCCCCGGCTGCCACAGCCTCTTTTGCCGTAACAGCATTATACGTATCCACTGATAGCCACGCATCGGGAAAACGATTATGTATGGCCTCGAAGGCCGGCAGTAACCGGCTTAGTTCTTCATCGGCACTGATCAACGCAGCCCCCGGTTTTGTGCTTACTCCACCTATGTCCAGTATTGCCGCGCCATCATTTAACATTTTCTCAGCATTTCGCAGCAAACTTTCTGCATCGCTGTCCTGTCCTTTATTGTAAAAACTATCAGGCGTGGCATTAAGGATACCCATTACAACGGGTTGCGATATATCCAGCAGCCTGCCTTTACTTTGCAGCGTGGTTTGTATGGGTAAAAGTGTATTTTTGAAATTCATTGCTTGTAAATAAAATGCAGGATACCATTAGCAGCAACACAACAGCCCGGATGAACCACACGCTACAACAATACCAGTCTATCGTCAACAGGTGCAAAGACCTGTACGTAAAAAAGGCGAAAGACTACGGGACATCCTGGCGTGTATTGCGTACCATATCCATTGTAGATCAAATATACATCAAAGCCTGCCGTATCCGCCAGATACAGGAAACAGGGAACCAGAAAATTGAAGATAGCATAGAGAGCGAGTTTATCGGCATAGTCAACTATGGAATTATAGCCTTGATCCAGGCCTCGATAAAGGATGATGCAAAAACTGAATTAGGCGTGGAAGAAGCCCAGGCCATATATGAGCAAAAGGCTAAGGAGGTAGAGGACCTGATGCTGCAAAAGAACCACGACTATGGCGAAGCATGGCGGGATATGTCGCAGGAGTCTTTTGTGGACCTGATACTCGTCAAGCTGCTCCGGATAAAACAAATACTGGCCAATGACGGCCAAACAATTGTGTCGGAAGGAATGGAAGCGAATTTTAGCGATATTATCAACTACGGCATATTTGCGCTGATAAAAATGGGTGAATAATTCAAAATTCAAAACGAAAGACAATGAAATATATCCTTTGGTTATTACGAGTTATTGTAGGCTGCCTGTTCATTTTCTCGGGCCTGGTGAAAGCCAATGATCCCCTGGGATTGGTATATAAAATGAAAGAATTCTTTGAAGTGCTGCATATGAACTTCATGGAGCCCTTTGCTTTTGTCTTCTCCATAACCATGATAGCCTTTGAGATAATAGCCGGTGTGGCCGTGCTGCTGGGCTATGCATTCAGGGCTTTTTCAGTGCTGCTGCTTTTGCTCAATATGCTGTTCACCTTCCTTACTGCCTATGCCTTGTTTACGGATAAGGTAAAGGAGTGCGGCTGTTTCGGTGCCTGTATCAAAATAAGCAATACCCAGACCTTCTGGAAAGATGTGATTCTCCTGGCCTTCGCAATAATATTGTTCGCATATCGTAAGCGTGTTATGCCGCTCTTTGGCAAGTACGTTGGCACCTCTATCATGGTGATCGTGATATTCCTTTCCTTCGGTATACAATGGTGGGCTTTGGAACACCTTCCTTACTACGACTGCCTTGCATACAAAGTAGGCAATAATATCCCCGAAAAAATGAAAGCTCCAACCGGCCCCGGCATAGTTACCGATAGCTTCGTTTCGGTAATGATCTACGAAAAGGATGGCGTTAAAAAGGAATTCAACGAACAGAACTACCCCTGGCAGGACTCTACCTGGAAATTTGTGGACCGTACAGTTAAGCAGGTGCGCGTAGGTAATGCAGAGGCGGACATAAAAGATTTCGTAATCTCTGATTATGATGGTAATGACCAGACGCAAAATATAGTTACCACGCCCGGATACGTATTCCTCTTCTTTGTAAAAGATGCCCGCGATGCCCGCACCGATAACATGGACAGGATAAGGGCACTGATACCTGCTGCTGAAAAATTTGATATCCCTACTTATGTATTATGCTCCTCGCCTAAGGACGAAGCATTGGCTTACCAGAAAAAGCAGGGCCTCGACATGATACCTTTCTATCAATTCGATGGCACCGTAAGCAAAACCGCCATGCGTAGCAATCCCGGCCTGATGCTGATAAAGAACGGCACCATCATGGGCAAGTGGAGCTACCGCGATTATCCTAAGAGTATATCTATGGACAATGGCAAACTAAACTGGAAATAGTGCTGCGCTTCCTGGCACGGCGCATACGGTACAGCCTGCTGGTGCTATGGGGAGTGGTGACGCTGGTATTTTTTCTTTTTAATGTATTGCCCGGTGATCCCGCACGCCTTACTATAGGGCAGCGCAGCGATATAACAACGCTAAAGAACGTGCGCCACGAGCTAAACCTCGATAAGCCCCTCTTTACCCGCTACCTCCTGTACATAAACGATCTCTTACCACTAAGCATCAACGATAGGGACAACATAGCTCAAAAGAAGTACAGCTACCTACGTTTGTTCCCGGTCAGTACCACAAAATGCCTCGTCCTGAAATGGCCCTACATGGGCCGCTCTTACAATACCAAGCGGGAAGTAAATATCGTATTGGCCGAAGCCTTGCCCGGTACCATCATCCTCGCACTGGCCGCCATGACCATTGCAACCATACTCGGCATATTGCTGGGCATACTTGCGGCTTTAAAAAAGGGTACCTGGCTCGATACCTCAGCTATTGCAGCCAGCGTTGCAGGTATATCAATGCCCTCATTCTTTGCGGGTTTGCTTATCGCTTATGTATTCGGATATCTGCTGCACAGTGTCACAGGGCTGAACATGACCGGCAGCCTTTGGGAGTACGATCCCTTTACAGGCAGGCACCTTGCCCTGAAAAATCTGCTGCTACCTGCCCTTGCCTTAGGCATCCGGCCCCTCGCAATCATTACACAGCTTACACGCAGTGCCCTGCTCGATGTGCTCTCACAGGATTATATCCGTACCGCATATGCTAAAGGCCTGTCCACTACAAAGGTCATCTTTCGCCATGCCCTGCCCAATGCCCTGAATCCCGTCATCACTGCCATCTCCGGCTGGCTGGCTGAGCTGCTGGCTGGTTCCTTTTTCGTAGAATACATTTTCGGATGGAAAGGCGTGGGCAAACTAACGGTCGACGCCCTCGACAAGTTTGACTTTCCCCTTGTTATGGGCGCTGTACTACTCACCGCCTTTATCTTTATCCTCGTCAACCTGCTGACAGATATGCTCTACGGCTGGCTCGACCCACGTGTGCGGCTGGCGTAGCATCTCTGACAATTATTTAATCATTTAATGACACCAGGCACTTGCAGGCAAGGCGATTTATTCAGAACTTAGAAAATGTATTTTAAATACATAAGCGCTTGCTGGCTTTGTTTTTGAATTCATTAAATAAAAATTATTATCTCAAGGTTAAGAAATTATTATCTTTTCGTTAAGATTAGTTAGAGCGGCTAAAGCAGGATATTTTTGCCGCAGAAATCAAATAAAAAAATTATTTCTATGGCTTTCGGTTCGTTTATCAAGTTTTTCATGCCTAAGGACAGGGTTTTCTATAGCCTGTTCGAAGAAGTGACCGGCAACCTTATGCAGATGGGCGACATATTTGTAGCTGCGCTCGATGAAAAAGACATCGACAAGCGCACACAGATGCTCAAAATGCTGGAAGACCTGGAGCACAAGAACGACGAGGTCACCCACCGCATTTTTATAGAGCTGGGTAGCAATTTCATCACCCCATTCGATCGCGAAGATATACACGCTCTTACTACCTCGCTCGATGACATAGCCGATTATATCTGGGGTTCAGCCAAAAGACTGACCAATTACTATATCCATGATGTAGACGACACAGTACGTTTATTTGCCGATGTGATTCAGCGCTGCATAGTAGCCTTGAATACTGCAATAATGCGCCTGCGCGATATGAAGGACCTGCGCGCCATAACAGATGCATGTGTACTTATCAACAGCCTGGAGAACGAAGCAGATGATATTTTCGATGAGGCTATGTCCAAACTTTTTGCTTACTGCTCCGACCCGATAGAGCTGATCAAAAAGAAAGACCTCTACCAGGAACTGGAGATAGTGACCGATAAGTGCGAAGATGCTGCAAATGTTGTAGAGTCCATTATTATTAAATACGCCTAAACACATTCCGGATATAACATGACGCCCCTGCTGATAGTCATTATAGTCTTGGCATTGATATTTGATTATATTAATGGCTTTCACGATGCTGCCAATTCCATTGCAACCGTAGTATCTACCAAGGTACTAACGCCTTTCCAGGCGGTGCTCTGGGCCGCCCTGTTCAACTTTGCAGCCTTTTTCATTTTCAAAGATCATGGCGTTGCCAATACGATCGCCAAAACGGTAAAAGCCGATGTCATTACTTTACCGGTTATTATCTCAGGTCTTGTAGCGGCTATTAGCTGGAACCTGCTCACATGGTGGTTCGGTATCCCTTCCAGTTCTTCGCATACCTTGATAGGCGGTTTCGCAGGTGCAGCTATTGCGCATGCCGGCTTTGATTCCGTGAACCCCGAGCCGGTCATAAAGACCGTTAGCTTTATAATACTCGCACCGCTGATAGGCATGCTCATTGCCTTTCTCATATCGGTCTGGTTCATCAACGCCTTCCGGAAAAGCATACTGCCCAAGCTGGTCTCGGTCGGTATCATACTGGCCATAATTTTTACCCTCTCCGTAGTGATCATAACGGATACATCCAGGATAATCGGTTTGAAATCAGCACCTGCAGAATCGGGTAAGGGTATCGCGGTAAATGAAATTGTCTATAACTCACCCGCCCAAAAGATGGGTATAAAGAAAGGCGACGTGATCTTGCAGATCGATAATATCGTCGTTAATACAGATAAGGAGCTCGATGCGGCGCTTTTAAAGTATTCAAGCAGGGACAGTATTTCCTTCCTCTTATCGAGAAAAGACCAGACACAGAATATACACACAACATACAAGACTAAGTTTGAATCGCGCGCACTGGAATTGATATTTTTTGGAGAGAATTTTAAATGGATATTGCTGTCACTTATCGTAATAATAATGGCGGTATTTACCCTCTTCCTCAGCAGCCTCAATATGGCCCGCTCCACGGCCTGGTTCAAAAGGCTGCAGCTTGTTTCGTCCGCTGCTTTTAGCTTAGGCCATGGTGGCAACGACGCACAGAAGGTAATGGGTATCATCACCGCAGCCCTGATAGCAGGCCACCAGATAGAAAAATTTGAACAGATGCCCGTATGGGTGCCTATGGCCTGCTACACGGCAATAGCACTAGGTACCATGAGCGGCGGCTGGAAGATCATAAAAACCATGGGTACCCGTATCACAAAGGTTACACCATTTGAAGGAGTAGCGGCCGAAACTGCGGGTGCAATAACCCTCTTCGTTACAGAGCAATTGAAGATACCCGTAAGTACCACCCACACCATTACCGGCTCCATAATAGGCGTAGGTGCAACCAAGCGCCTATCGGCAGTGCGCTGGGGCGTTACCGTCAACCTGCTTTGGGCATGGATATTAACCATCCCCGTAAGCGGACTAATGGCAGCTATTGTTTACGCGATATTCAGCTTATTCCTTTAAGGTCGGTTAACATATTTTTAAATGCTTAAATCCCGCCACGGCGGGATTTTTTAATAATGCGGTTCCGATTTCCCCCGCTACCGCAAGTCTGTGACTTGTGGTTAAAAATAATTGCAGTTTGTAACTGCAATTCACTCAAAAACCACCCAAAATACTTTTCATATAACAATTACCTATACTCATCTACAATCCCAACACCCCCAGCAATTTTTGAATTTTTAATTTTGACTTTTGAATTAAAATATGGGTATGATACCCTCCGCTGAGGGGTATGATAACCTTCTGGAAGGGTATCATAAAACTTCGATTTGCGCTTCTCAAAACCTCTTAGGAACTTTACAGTTTGCCCGGTGTTTTCATTAGAAAACGGCAACTGGGAACACGTTATCTAAACAATAAACCACTACTTATGAAAGAGCAAGAACATTCTATTACGCAACCATTCAGAATGCCCGGACCGGGCATCAAATGTCCGATTCGGGCTTGCCCGCCGGGATAGTCGGGCACAAATCGGGCACGCTACTTTTATCATTATATGATAAGCTGTAAAGGCCTTTCCGGCACCTAACACTGTTAGGAAATGCCCGATTTTATTTGCATGCCCGATCGGGCATGAAAATAAATTTCCTTCTGCAACCGGCATTTGGAAAGAAAGCGTTAAGAACTTCTCTCATCGAGTCAATTGAAAAGACATTATGATACGAGATAAAATTGAGGGTCAGGCCGTTAAGAAAGGAAAACCGTCTACTGAAGCTTAAAGTACCGCGGACGCATAAAAGTCCTGCTGAAATCAAGAGATATTCGAAGTTTGAACTTATTTTTCCTTTTAGGTCTGAGCCTCAATTTTTAGCTTTCTTTCCAGAAGCCTTGATTTTTTCTTTGGTTACTTTCTTTTGTATCAAGACAAAAGAAAGTAACAGGCTGAATAGCGACCTCGGCAAGATGGTTGTCGAAAAGCCAACTAGAATTGCAGGGGCAAAATCAGTCACCCAAAATCATTTATTAACCACCAAACCCTGTACCTCCTCCCCTTGGAGACGTTGGGTGAGGCCAAAACCGGAAAAAACCAGAAATGATACCGAAACGTTATACGATAATGCCAGCAATACCTACAGCAGATCACCCGAACAAAAACCGGAAATGAAAAATAAACCGGAAATCGGAAATCAGTCTCCTTCCTACTTCAGGGAAAGGCCGGGATGGGGTTACGGATAGGCCGAAGCCCATCAGCGATCGAAAGGTCAGTAATTACTTTTAACTATTTATACTATGATAAAAACAAAGCCACGGCGGGATTTTTTCGTTACCTTTGTAGCTTGCTTTTTTTTAAGGAATGTCGCTACCACCACTGTTAAAACACGTTTACAATCACGGAACTGAGGAAGTAATACGCCGGGGTAAGAAAATTTTCTATACCTCCGGGGTACAGATGCTCGATGTGGACCACCTGCTTGAGCAGGTGCGCTTCCGCGTGCGTAACGACCTGTACCAGAATTATTACACGGTTACCATAGCTAAGTACCTGCAGCCTAAGGGCTTATCAGTGCGCTGCCAGTGCCCTTATAACCTGGGCGACATATGCCGCCACGAAGTGGCGGCGCTATTCCAGCTTAACGACATACTGCAGAGCGGCTTCTTTGAGAATACAGATATCAGCTACGACCAAAAGCACACCATAGTGCGTATGCGCCAGGTGAGCATGCAGATGCTGGCCGTATTTGCATCGCCCGATACAATGGAAACTGCCCAGGAATGGGCAAGGGCAGGCAGGGCAATAATAACCACAGGCAAGGGCGACCGTATTGAGGCAGAAGTGCCAGATGGCGATCATACATTTAAAGTAGTGCTGCGGCAGAACGATGAACGTTATTTTGACACGTCTTGTGGCTGCGATGATAAAGAGCACCCCATATGCGTGCACAAGGCCACCCTGTTCATACAGGTGATGCGAACATACGGTGCCTCGTATTTCCAGTCCATGCGCGACTGGGATGAGCAGAAGAACAAGCTGCTGCGCATGTATGGCTATTCGCTTAACGATGACCTCACTAATAAGTTCACCTTCACGTACGAGAACGGCAAGCCTTTCCTCCGCGTGCTGGACCCAACCATAAAGAAAGTAAACGTACCCCTACCGGAACCGGTTGCTGCTGCAGCTCCTGTCGAAAGAGAGCTTGTTGAAGCAGCGCCTGTTGTAAAAAAAGATGAAAAAAGGCTGGGCATCGTTATAGACACTAATGTCAAACGTTATCCCTTTGTAGACATATTGCTGGTCGCCGGTGTCACCGACGAGGACGGCACACGTTTCATAGATGGCATTGAAAGGCCTGATCTTTTGCAGTATGTAAACCCCATGCAGTTCCGCGAGGGCGACAGGGATTTGATACCGGTCATCAGGAAATTCACGCCCGAAGAAATAGTAAAATACCTGAAGAAAAATCTCCCGTTCGGGGATTTCATTGATGGTTACGAAGATGTACTGAAAGAACAACCTGCCGAAGAAATAAAAGAGCAGGTATGGGAATTCCTGTTACCTAAATACCAGAAGCTGCTGCACAGGTATGGGCCTTACCAGTTGTGCTTTTTAAATACCAACGGCAAGCAGATATCCTCATCGAAGCTGCAGGCTATCGAGTTCATGGATAAGTCGGCACACCCGCAGCTGAAGGTAAAAAAGGGCAAGAAGGATTATGTCATTTCTCTCGATTGGTTCATTGATAATGCTGTAGTTCCGCACAGCGAAGTAAAAATGCTGAACGATGGCCTGCTTTTGCAAGACTATCAACTATATGCCCTCGGTAACATAGCCGAAGTGCGACTTGTAGAGCAGTTCTTGCCCGATGGGAAAATAAGCATCCCGGCTGCCGAATGGCCTGCCTTCCTGGAAAGCAAAGTGATGAAGTGGAGCAATACAGTGCAGGTCGACTTTGATGATGCACTCGTAGAGCACGTGGATGAAGTAAAACCCACGTACCGCTTATACCTGCAGGAACGCGAGCAAATGATGATCTTGCAGCCCGCCTTTGCATATAACGGTGTTGAGATCAAATGGGGCTTCTTTGGCGATGTGATACAGCCGCTGGATGGGGTAGTGAAGATCGTGAAGCGTAATGAGGATGCGGAAAAGGAATTCACAGCCCTCTTGCGCAACCTGCATACCGATATGCAGCACAACCTGCAGAACCACTTCTTCTACCTGCCGGGCACATCAGTTCTGAATAATAACTGGTTCTTCCGTTTTACGGACATAATGAAGGAATGGAAGGTGGAGATGTTCGGCTTCGAAGGCTTGAAGAACCTGCGCATCAATACCAATCGCCCCGAAACAAGGGTACAGGTAAGCAGCGGCATCGATTGGTTCGATGCTTCTGTGGAGATAGCCTTTGGCGACCAGGTAATAACCATACCTGATATTAAAAAAGCACTGGCACAGCGCCTTAATTTCGTGAAGCTGGGCGACGGCTCTATCGGCCTGCTGCCCGAAGACTGGCTGAAGAAATACGGCCTGCTCGTGAAGATGGGCGAGAGCAGGGGCAATAGCCTGCGCCTCAAGAAGGTCCACTTCAGCGTGCTGGACGAGTTGCTTGCCGAAGTCAGTGAGGAAGGCCTGCAGCAGGAACTGGAGGAGAAAAAGAAACGCCTGGCAAGCATCATATCCAGCGATTTTAGTCATGTAATGCCGCCATCACAATTAAAAGCGGAGCTGCGCCCGTACCAGGTAGCCGGTTTCCAGTGGCTTGTATTCCTGAAGGAAGCGGGCTGGGGTGGCATACTGGCCGATGATATGGGTCTTGGTAAAACCGTTCAGGCACTGGCTTACTTCCTCCATTACCTCAATGATAACCCCGGTGCTAAGTTCCTGGTGGTATGCCCTACTACCTTGGTTTATAACTGGGAAAATGAAATAAGGAAATTCACCCCCGTCCTCAGGCATTTTATACACCACGGCCCCAAGCGTAACGCCAGCCCGAAGGCCTTTGATAATTTCGATATCATCATTACCACTTATGGTACCATGCGTAGCGATATCAAAATGTTCAAAGACGTTTTGTTCGATCATGTGGTCCTTGATGAATCGCAGTCAATAAAAAATCCGCAGTCGCAGGTAGCTAAGGCCTCTTTGCTGCTCAATGCGAAAAACAGGCTGGCCCTGAGCGGTACACCCGTGCAGAACAATACCTTTGACCTCTATGCGCAGATGAACTTCCTCAACCCCGGCATGCTGGGTAGCAGGGAGTTTTTTATGAATGAATTTGCCACACCTATTGATAAATTCCAGGAAGATGAAGTAAAGCAGCAATTGCGCAAGCTTACTTATCCCTTCCTGCTGCGCCGCACCAAAGAACAGGTGGCCAAAGACCTGCCTGAAAAGACAGAGACCATCCTGTATTGCGAAATGGGCGATGAGCAGCGCAAAGTATATGATGCCTATCGCAACATCTACAGGTCTAAGATACTGGGCATGATAGACGAGCAGGGTATCGAGCGCTCGCAAATGCACATACTGCAAGGCCTTACCAAGCTGCGCCAGATATGCGATTCACCGGCCATACTCAATGAAGAGCAGAAGTTCCCCAACCATTCAATAAAGATGGATGAACTGACGCGTGAGATCACAGAGAACGTGGGCAATCACAAAGCACTCGTGTTCTCACAGTTCCTCGGCATGCTGGCACTCATCAGGAAAGACCTGGAGGATAAAGGCATTCCCTATGTTTACTTCGATGGTAGCACCACTGCTACAGAACGTGAAAAGGCCATACAGGAATTCCAGAACAATGATACCTGCCGCGTGTTCCTTATATCGCTTAAAGCAGGTGGTATAGGCCTCAACCTTACGGCAGCCGACTACGTATACATAGTAGATCCATGGTGGAACCCCGCTGTTGAGCAGCAAGCCATTGACCGTACTCACCGTATAGGCCAGACCAAGAACATCTTTGCCTACCGCTTGATATGTAAGGATACCATCGAAGAGAAAATGCTGCAGCTGCAGGAGCGCAAGCGTGCCCTTGCCAGCGAGCTGGTGAGCGATGACAACGCCATACTGAAACGTCTTACAAGAGAAGATATTGACTTCCTGTTGAGTTAATTAATCCAACAGGTACAAATTAAAAGGGACAGCAATGCTGTCCCTTTATTAATAAAAAAGTTTGTGTCCTATTCTTTAATAAGCTTGCCATTTAAGATGCTGATGTCACCTTCGTAAACACGGTACATATATACCCCATTTGCCAGCTTGCTGATATCAATGGTGCTGCCCAGCTTTTTACTCATCAGTGTTCTGCCGGTCATGTCCATGATCTCTATGCGGCCATCGGTAATATTGCTGTAGGAAAGGTTCAGCATATTCTTGGCCGGGTTAGGATACACCTTGATCGTTGCAGGAGTACTATTTGTGTTCTGCACGCCGGCAGCCCATATGTATATGGTGTCTGAGTACCCTACACAGCCGTTGTCATTGGTGATGCGTACAAAATAACTTCCGGCTTGTGTTGCAGTATAGGTAGCATTGGTGCCGCCCGGACTGATCGGGCTGTTATTATGAAACCACTGGTATGTGCTGTAGTTTAAAGGCAGGCTCAGGGTCATCCCGCTTTGGAGGATGTTTGGGTGCATATTCGCCACAGGGTAGATGGTGATATCGCTGCCATTATCGGGAGAGGTAAAGGCCGAGTTGCTCGCCACTACACGTATGCGATAGCCGGTTCCTTGTGCTGTCCCGGGGATGGTGCAAGCTATAGTTCCCGAGGTAACTGACGTAACAGAACCAATAGTGACAGGCGATGCAAAACTCCCCGACGCATCTGAAAGCTGTGCAGTGAACACATTATTGCCCTGGAAAATGTCCGGGTTGTAAACTGTATAGTTAACGGATACGGAATCACATAAAATGGTAGTGTTTGATACATCTACCGTCAGCTGGCCCCAGAGGTAGGTATAGACAGCATGTATCTCGCTGTCGGAAAGCACCCTGTTGAACAACGCTACTTCGTCCATGTCGCCATTGAACCAATAAGGGAAGGGCGGATTTTGAGTAGCTCCTATCCGCACATCGTAAGTATTGCTGCCCAGTGCCGTGCCCAAAATATCTGTAGATATAGGACTGGTAGTGCCTGCATAGTTATTGGGATCCATTATTACCTGGTAACGTTTAATTGCATTACCATCATAGCTGATGGCCAAAAAATACCAGTTATTCGTCGTAATAAAATTTGCCTGGGCGAATGTATAAGGCGGGGAGGCCGGTCCGGCAAATTCGAGCTGCTCATAGCCTGGGGAAAAAGTGGAGCAATTGTTATCGTTTTCCTCTATTTGCATGGCCCAGCAGCCGGGATTGTTGTAATAAGCATAAGATTTGTAAATAATATTATTTCCCTGGCAATTGCCATTGTAAAAGCCATTGAGTTTTACCAGAGCAATGATAGTTATTTGCGATGGGTTAAGAACAGGATCGTGCGGTACAAGGGCATAACTGCTTGTACCATTAAAGGTCATGGCCTTATTAGCCAGGTTCCTGAAACCATTGGAGGCAATAAGGCTTGTGGCAGTACCGTTGTGATTATTGCCGCTCACATCGGGCAGCGAGGTAATTGGGCCGCTGCTTGTAAAATTCCAGCGCGCAAGGCAACCGCTCACGCCATTAGGATAATTGGTTTGGGCAATGCCGTTCATAACAAGGCATGACAGGACAATTAATAGAGTGTATCTCATAGAGTTAAATTAGGCACTAAAGATAATAGATTATTTTTCTTTAATTGCATATACATACTCCGCAAAGCCCAACAGGTCCCAGAACAGCGGGCCTATTATTTTCTTGCCCCTCAGCTTATAGCTAACCACGTTAAAAGGGATCGCGAAGATATAATACCAGCTGCGCCTCATGCCGGATGACAGCACCCTGAAGCCAAGGCCTTTCAATAACATGCTTAACTCTTGTACAGAATAAATGCGCGCATGGGTAGGATCATCATAAAAGTTCAGCGTACCATGCATCGATGGTAGCTTAGTGCTTTTTTTACCCGGGTATTCAATATAGATATAGCCACCCTTTTTCAACTTTTTCGATAGCAATTCCAATACCTTATCACCATTATGCAGGTGCTCAATGATATGGGCCATCATAATAAAGTCGAAAAAGTCATTTGGTATATCGTCCAGGTCCAGTTGGGTAAGATCTTTTTCATAGAAACCCTTCAAAGCCTTGCTATCTGCCTCGTTGTAGTTGTAATCCTTATTAAGGTCCAGGCCGTAATAGTTACAACCCGGGAACAGTGCCGTGGTTTTTGAAGGCGAGTGGTTACCGGCGCCTATGTCAAGGATATTGAACTCCTTGCCATCCATGGCCTTGTTAAGAAAGTAAAATTTAGGAGTGCGTGTGGAAGCAAACCGCCTTAAGGCTTTGAGCATATCAGTTAATTACGAAACCCTTAAATTATAGGTAAAACGGTTAACCGCCAAAAACTATAAAAGAAAAGCACCCGTCTGCGGGTGCTTTATAATTTCTTTTATTGGTCGTTTGTTGCCATCTTCCAGTCCTTAAAATCATTGCAGGCCTGGTATTCGGGGGCTATTTTTATGTAATAGGTAGGCAGTTTCTCGCGTAGCCACTCCTGCAGTTTCTGTGCTTTTTTCTGTTCCAGGGCCACTTCTTGTATCTTACTGTAGTCTTCTTTCAGGTTAGCCTTATGTGGTTCCGTACGGCTCTTAAGGTATACAATACGGCAACTTTGTTCGCCGGTTTCAGTTTTAAATACTTGCGGCTGCGAAAAATCTCCGGGCTTCAGGCTGTCGATCATTAATGCAGTGCCCGGATCAAGTACGCTTATATCTATTTGTGTACTGCCGGTAGTTGGGTTAACCACCATGCCGCCGGTACGTTTTGAGCTCTCATCGGTAGCGTATTTACCCACCGCTTCAGGGAAGGTTATTTTGTTGGATACCAACTCAGACCTTACGCTATCCAATTTGTTCAATGCCTTCTTTATATCCCCCGATGTTATCTGTGGGCGTATAAGTATATGCCTTAAGTGGGCCTGGTCGCCCTGCCGTTTTACCATTTGTATAATATGGTACCCGAATGTTGTTTTTACCACCTGCGATATTTCACCATCCTGCAGCTTAAACGCAGCTGCTGAAAAGGGTGCTACCATATCATTACGGCCTACAAGGCCCAGGTCACCGGCATTATCTTTACTGCCCGGGTCCTCGCTATAAAATGTAGCAGCGGTCTCAAAGGTCTTGCTGCCGCTCATTATCTCTTTCCGTATGTCTTCCGCCTTACCTTTGGCATAGTCATTCATTTCCTGCGTGGTAGGCGGGTCTACAACTATTTGGCCTACCTCTACCGATGCAGGGAAGAAAGGCAGGCTGTCTATTGGTATTTTGTCAAAGAAAGTACGCACTTCACCGGGCGTGATCTTCACATTTTGTATTAGCGTGGTTCTCACTTTTTCTGCCAGCATGTATTCCTTAATATCATCACGTTTGTCTTCTTTCAGTTGGTAAACTGTTTTGCCAATAGCCTCCTCCAGTTTTTCCTTCGATCCGTATACGTGTATAAAATAGCGCAGGCGGTTATCCAACTGGCCTTCTACTTCTTCATCCGTCACATAAACGCTGTCACGCTCGGCCTGCTCCACCAGCAGCTTTTGCATGATCATTTGCTGGAGTAATGAGCATTTTTGACCATCACTAAAGTCCGGGTTTTGCATCTTTTCTGATGCGGCCTGCTGCTCCAGTTCCGATTGCAGTATGATCTTGTTGCGGCCTACTATTGCCAGCACTTTATCGGCACTTTGGGGTGCCTGGGCATAGGAAAATAAGGGGGCACTGAAAGCCATCACCAGCATGAGGATAAGAGTCAACGGCTTAAAGGCAAATGCCCTGCTGTAATATATCATGATATATAAAAAAGGATATGAATGATTATAGGGGCAAAAGTAGTGCTTTTGCGGGCAAAGATGAATTGCCCTCCGGATTTTAACGTTTATATTATTTTTTCCTCTTTTTCCCGAAGATTCCGTCTACCTGCTTGTCATTATAAAACTCGCCGTCTGCCGGTTTCATAATATGCTCTTGCGCCCAGGTTTCGTATTTCGGTATATCCCCGGCGTGGAAGGTATTCCATGATTCATATTGTTGCGGGCTTTCAGCCTTGCCGAATAGCCACTCGTTATATATGTCAAAATAACCGTTACGCAACATCATGTCATAATATGTAAAAAGCGTAAATGGGTATTGCGATGCGTACCTGTATGACCATTCTATTGAAAAACGTGCCCTAAGCATGGCAAGGCTCTCTGCACTGATGCCATCACTCACCACAGGTGATAGCTTTAGGTAGGTACTGCGAACTGCCTCTTCAAATGAAACAATATTGGCATTGGTACCCTTATTGTTCTTATATTTAGGCATGTCATCACCTGCGGCTATATCGCTGTATAGTTTTTTATAAGCCTCTATCAGCATTTGCTTTGTCTCGTCTGCCCGGGGCGTCTGACGCTCTATATTCACAAATTCTTCGCCATATATGATAGCCCACACGGTCTTATTGGTATTCATATAAGTACGGGCAGCCTCGTAATAGTTCACATGGTAAGTTGGGTCGGCCTGTATGCCGTCCAGCCATGTTTCGAGTGCGTATACCGTTTCGTCCTCGTCATCATATAGCTTGCCCATATCATGGAATAGCAGCCCGGAGTGCGGGTAACGGGCTATGCCCTTCTGCAGCATCGACTTTGCCTTTTTCTTATCGCCCGACAGGGCAAGGCATGCGGCCATGGCCTGGTAGGTTTGTTCATCGGCATCGCCACTGCTTATTATGGGTTCCAGTACTTTCTTTGCCTCGTCATAGTTGCCCATCATGTAATAGGCTCTGCCCAGCTCTCGGTGCAGCACCAGTTGCCCGGGGGCCAACTGTATGGCCTGCTGGTAAATAGCTATCGCTTGTGCAAGATTGCCGCTGCTCATATAGTTCCGGGCATCATTGTACATCGATTCCACCTCCGGCGATGCCCATGCCTGGGGCTGGGCATCCAGTTTGCCAATAGCACAGGTAAGCGTCAAAAAGCAGAACAGATATTTCAGGTAAGCCATAACGCATGTAAAATACCGCAAAAGTACTCAGAAAAAAAACATACGGCAAAGCATCCTGCACTGTGGGTTTCAGGGGTTTAACATTTTCTTTGCCGATTAGATTTTCGTAATCACGTTTCTTTATCGTTAATTTGCCGGAATGAAGCACTTTATTGCTATAATATGTTTACTCGTCTTCTCCTTCCAGGTGCTGCCTGTGAAGCAGCTGGGTAAGCTATTAAGTAAAGCGCAGAATACAGAAGAGGTGCATGACTGGAGTTCAGACAATAATGCAGTTAAGGAAAAAAAATCCGATGACTACAAGTTGTACACTTCATATTCACAGGCCGACCTGTTGATCTCTATTGAACAGAAAGTTACAGTCTCGTTACACGCGGCTGAAAATTTACCCGACAATTACGTGGCCGATATCCTGACGCCGCCTCCCAATCGTTGCTAATACAGGCAAAATTTCCAGTGTCTTCCGGAGTTTTGGCCGATCGCCGTTCATGTGATCGCAATTCAATGATATTCATGTTTTGCACTTCACGCTCTAATGATCTCAAAATGTATTTATGCAACAAAAAACATCATTTTTCACAAATTATAAAAGAGACTTTGTCGCAGGGCTTATAGTCTTTCTCATAGCATTGCCGCTATGCCTCGGCATAGCGCAGGCTTCACACGCACCATTATTTTCTGGTATTGTAGCAGGTATAATAGGTGGTATAGTCATCGGTTTTTTCAGTGGCTCCCACTTAAGCGTCTCCGGCCCTGCCGCCGGCCTTACTGCCATCGTCCTGGTGGCTCTGGGCGAGCTCGATGTGTTCAGTATTTTTCTCTGTTCTGTAATAATTGCAGGTGTAGTACAGTTACTACTAGGCTTTTTGAAAGCAGGCGGTATTGCCAATTTCATCCCATCCAGCGTAATAGAAGGTATGCTGGCAGGTATAGGCCTCACCATCATCATTAAACAGGTGCCCGATGCGGTAGGCTATGCTAAGAACAATGCCGCAAAAATGTTTGATGCCGACGATGGTATCGTCTTCAATTTTATCGGCACGTCTCTTCATCATGTACAGCCCGCGGCCATAGTCATCGCAGTAACCGGTATCGGTATACTGATGCTATGGCAAACAAAATGGTTCAAAAAAGTGAAGATGCTGCCTGCCGGGCTCATCGTAGTGGCTCTTGGAGTTATCATAAACCAAACATTCAAAGCGCTGGCTCCGGGAATGTACCTGGATAGTTCGCATCTTGTAAGCTTGCCTGTCGCAAGCTCCGTATCGGAGTTTGTAGGCCAGTTCACTTTCCCCGATTTTGCAGGTTTTAAGAATATCAAAGTATGGGAAACAGGGGTAGTGATCGCAATAGTAGCCTCAATCGAGACTTTACTATGTGTGGAAGCCGCCGATAAACTGGATCCTCAAAAGCGCTATACTCCTCCCAACCGCGAACTTAAAGCGCAGGGTATAGGTAATATCATCAGCGGGCTTGTGGGCGGGTTGCCCATCACTTCGGTGATCGTGCGTACATCAGCTAATATCAACGCAGGTGCGCGCAGCAAGATGTCAACTATTATCCACGGTGTGCTGCTGCTGATTTGTGTGGCCAGTATTCCTGTGGTGCTCAACCTGATACCTAAAGCCTCGCTCGCTGCAATACTCATATTCACCGGCTACAAGCTATGCCGGCCCGCTATCTTTAAGCATATGTGGCAGGGCGGCTGGACACAGTTCGTACCTTTTATAGCTACGCTCATAGCCGTTGTATCGCTTGACCTGCTGAAAGGGGTAGGCATAGGATTGCTCATCAGCATCTTCTATATCCTGCGCCAGAATATGCGTATCCCTTATTATTTCATGAGGAATACTTACAGCAATGGCGACCTGGTGAAACTGACCCTGGCACAGGAAGTATCTTTCCTCAACAAAGCCAGTATCAAAGAAACGCTCGAAAATATTCCACCCAATACCAGCCTCATTATTGATGCGGTGTTAACTGAATATATCGACTTCGATGTGCTGGACACAATAAGGGAGTTTCACGATTATACAGCACCCGGCAAGAATATAAAAGTGTCGCTTGTAGGGTTCAAGGAGTCTTACAAAGTGCCGAAAGCAGTCTCCGAGAAGGAGATCATTTATGGTCTTATGCATACAGACGAAGTGCCAAAACGATCCTCAGGCGGTCATAAAGACCTTCTGCAGCAATTGTCGAGGGATGCGGGTAATAAACGTTCACTATAAAAACAGGGGAGTATGTATTTGAAACGAAAAGTAAACGGTGTTCCGGGAGATGTTACACCCCAGCTGGCGCTACAGCTTTTAAAGGAGGGCAACTTCCGCTTTATAAATAACCTGAAGGAGAACCATGATCTCCTGAAAATGGTAAATGAAACAAAAGACGGCCAACAACCTTTTGCTGCTATATTGAGTTGCATGGATTCACGCACCTCATCAGAGCTTGTCTTTGACCAGGGCCTGGGCGATATATTCAGCATCCGCATAGCGGGCAATGTAATAACACAGCACATACTCGGCTCGCTCGAGTATGCCACGGCGGTGGCCGGCTCAAAACTGATATTGGTGCTGGGCCATACAGGTTGCGGGGCCATAAAAGGGGCCTGCGATAATGTGGAATTGGGCCATCTTACAACCTTGCTGCATAAAATACAACCGGCAGTTGAGGCTGAGCACACTGTTATCGGCAACAGGACCGGTAACAATGCCCAGTTCGTAAATAAAGTGGCCATGCTGAACGTAAAGAACTCAGTACGGCAAATAATGGAGCTGAGCCCTATCATAAAAGAACAGGTAATGAATGGTAACATAGGTCTTGTACCTGCTATGTACGATGTAAATACAGGCAAAGTGACTTTCTATGATAAAGACGCGGTGATGCGCACCTCAAATCTTCCCAATGATGAGTTGGAGAAGGTAATAAATCATTGAGGTGCTAGGACGGGGCTATTTTTATAGCCCTGTTTTTTTTATTTAACAGGAATATAAAGCCCGCTGAGGGCTTTTGCCTTGATATGCTGGCACAGTTTCTGTAATTTTCATTTTAATTTATGGACATCCCGCTTAAAAAAATTGGCATACTTACCTCCGGTGGCGACAGCCCGGGCATGAATGCTGCCATACGTGCAGTAGTGCGCACCGCCGTTTACCATGATATCGAAGTGTACGGGATCCGCCGCGGCTACCAGGGCATGATCGAAGGGGATATCTACCGCATGCAAACCACTGATGTTTCCAACATCATACAGCGCGGAGGCACTATTCTCAAAACAGCCCGCAGCAAAGAATTCATGACCGATGCGGGTATGAAAAAGGCATACGAGCAGGTACAAAAGCACGGTATAGAAGCCCTTGTGCTTATAGGTGGCGATGGCACATTTCGCGGAGCGGTAAAATTCTTCGAGAACTACACCATACCTGCAGTAGGTTTACCCGGCACTATCGATAAAGACCTTGCAGGTACCGACTTTACCATCGGCTTTGATACTGCAGTAAATACTGCCGTGGAAGCAATAGATAAGATACGCGATACTGCTGAGGCGCACGATCGGCTCTTTGTAATAGAAGTAATGGGCCGCGATGCCGGCTATATAGCATTGAACAGCGGCATTGCCTGCGGTGCGGAAGATATACTCATACCCGAACAGGCCACTCATATAAACCAGGTCCTCGACCGCATAGACCAGGACGAACGCCGAAAGAAAACAGTTCATATACTGGTAGTTGCCGAGGGCGATGATTTTGGTGGCGCCAAAGAAGTTTTTGCCAAAATACAGGAGCGTTTCCCCATGCTCGATACCCGTACCTGTGTACTGGGCCACATCCAGCGCGGCGGCTCACCTTCCTGCTCCGACCGTGTACTGGCCAGCCGCCTTGGCCATGCGGCAGTGATGGCACTAAAGGAGAACAAAACGCAGGTTATGATCGGCATTGTGAACAACAAGCTAGCCTACACCCCCTTTAAAGATGCCGTAAAAGAGCACAGCATCATGAGCAACGATATGCTGGAGATGATAAGAGTGTTATCAGCCTAAACACAAAATTCAATTCCTTAAATTGCGCCGCGGACATTCCCGGTAAAAGGGGCCGTCCGTTATTAAATTATCCCTGACAACAACGCAAAATGTCTATTACGAAAGAATCTGAACTGGAAGGTATGAAAAGGGCCAGCGAAGCCGTTGCTTTGACACTGAAGCAAATGAGCCAATATGCGGCGCCCGGAATGACCACCAAACAACTGGATGAATATGGTGCACAAGTACTTAATTCGCTGGGGGCAAAGTCGGCGCCTTACTTGACCTATGGGTTTCCCGGCTGGACATGCATTAGCGTCAACAACGAATTTTGCCATGGTATTCCTTCTCATCAAACCATCCTTAAAGAAGGCGACCTTATTAATATAGATGTCTCTGCAGAACTGGATGGGTTTTGGTCGGACAATGGCGGATCATTTGTGTTGGGTGAGGACATTCATCACCATCAGCAACTGGTCGATGCATCGAAGGCCATCCTGCAGAAAGCCATCAATAATATAAAAGGCGGTGTGCGCATTGCCGACATTGGCCAGCTGATAGAAACCGAATCGAAAAAGCGGGGCTACAAGGTCATCAAAAATCTGACCGGCCACGGCGTTGGCAGAAGCCTTCATGAAGAGCCTTTGGAGATCGCAAATTACCGCGACCGGTTTAATTATACCCGCTTCAGGAAGAACTCCGTAGTAGCTATTGAAACATTCATCTCCACCAGTTCTACCCTCGCCACCACCCTTCAGGATGGCTGGACGATGGTAGGTAACAGGGGCGGCTTTATGGCCCAGCACGAACACACGATCGTGATCACCGATGGCAAACCCATTGTGCTGACAGAAATGAACGGTATATGGAATTAGGAGAAAATGCTACTTCTCATCTGCACTCGGCCCATACATACCCGGTACAGGTACGTCCAGCAATCGCAGGTACACACTCAGCTGCCCCCTGTGGTGCACGGTATGGTTCAATGCAAAATTGCGTACTATAACTGTTTTAGGCAGCTCATAGAAAACATGCTCGCCGTTACGCAGCTTCCATGTTTCATGCAGCTTTTCATCGCTTGCCGCTTCCAGGCTTTTCACTGCCGCTTCCAGGTTCTTATCAAAAAGTGCCACTATTTCCTGCGTACTGCCCGGTGTAAAAGGCTCGCGTTTCCACGTCGCAAAGTCCACTTCGTCCTGGTCCACGCTCATATTTATCCATGTGGGTATCTCAGCCAGGTGGCTGGCTATCCTTTCCAGGCTCATCGATTTTTCATGAGGCCTCCAGCCAAAATGTTCCGCCGGTACACGTTCCAGCATTTTGCGGGTGTTTACTGCTTCATGTTTTAGTTCTGCTATAAGTGCATTGTTCAGTGCCATGTATTTCTTTAAATTTTGCGCAAATAACAGATTTCTACCTGCTATGATTATTGCAAGTATTTATATGCCTATCGCAATACTAATTTTCACATAACTATATATGTTGTTAATATTCCATCAATGCCCATATATTTTTGTATCTTGTAGGCCTTAATAAAAATTTAATAGAGAATTAATGGCATTTTTAGATCATGTGTTGCAGCCGCCGTCTTATGGTTGGCAAGATGAGGAAGGGAATTTAATTAAGCCAACCTCAAAGCAGATATTAAAAGAGTTTTTTACAAGACTCAACATTTTTGCCGACCGCAAACGTTGGTTGTCGGTTTTTAGCTGGTTCCAGGTTTTGTGCCTGCTGCCATTCTTCCTGCTGTTCATTTTCAAATTCTTCAGCTGGTGGTTATTTCTTGCAGGCTTTGTTTATAGCATGATCATCATGGGCTCACATGGTACCGTTTGGTATCACCGCTATGGCACCCACCGGGCATTTAAGTTCCGCAATAGTTTCTGGCGTTTTATTACCCAGAACCTCACCATCAAAGTAGTACCCGAAGAGACCTACATCGTTTCGCACCAGGTACACCATGCCAAGTCCGACCAGCCCGGCGATCCCTACAATGCCAACGCAGGTTTCCTCTACTGCTTCCTGGCTGACGTGAATCACCAGCCAATAGCCAAAGACCTTTCCCCTGACGATTACCAGCGTTGTGTCAACCTGGTATTGCACACGGGTCTTAAACCTAATACGTACGCCCAATATCTTAAATGGGGCTCCATAGCCAACCCTGCGAGGACCTTGATACACTGGGTGCTCAACTGGGCTTTCTGGTACGGCGCGTTTTACCTGATAGGTGGCCATGCACTGGCAGTCACACTTTTTGGCAGCGCTTTCTTCTGGGCCGTAGGTGTGCGCACCTTTAACTTCGAAGGCCACGGCAAGGGCAAGGACAAACGTAAAGAAGGCACCGACTTTAACTGGGACGATATGTCTATCAACCAACTTTGGCCCGGTTACGTAGCCGGCGAGTGGCATAATAACCATCACCTGTTCCCACGCAGTGCCCGCAGTGGTTTCCTGCCACACCAGCTTGATCTGGCCTGGTGTTACGTTAAGCTGCTCAGCATGATAGGTGGCGTAAGTTTCTACCGCGACTCCAAAAAGCAATTCTACGAGGAGTACGTACTGCCTTACAAGGAAAATAAAAAAGGCAATGACCCGCTCGTTGTTGCAAAGGTTAAAGATGCCTGACGGCATTGTATATCTCAATGAAAGATATATAGGTTTTAGCCTTTTATTGTCACGCCCTTTTTGAAAATTTATTTAGATTGCTGCCTTAATGCAATTTCTCCTCTGGACAATAGCAATACTCTTAGCAGCCGCTGCCGGCTATTGGGTGTACCGTGCCGATGTAAGGCGTGCGGTACCTTATCCCTGGCTTACGGCATTGTTAAGAGGCATAGTGGTATTGCTTTCCCTGCTCTTATTATTGGCACCGGCACTCACCATCACCCGCAACGAAACAGAAAAACCCATCGTCCTTTTCCTGCAGGATAATTCGAGGTCCATCGCGGTGGCTTTAGGCAAGGACTCTGCCAGCTACCATAAAAATGTACAAAGCCTCATCGATAGACTTTCGGAGAAGTACAAGGTTGTTACCTGGGGCTTTGGCGGCACTGTGCAAACCGATAGTGCATTTGCCTACAAACAGAACGCGACCGATATAGCAGCCGCATTAGCTCGCGCGCAAGAGTTTTACGGCCTGCAAAACCTCGGGGCAGTTATCCTTGCCACCGACGGCCGTTTCAACCAGGGCATTAATCCCCTCTACCAGCAGCTTTCTTTACACAACTCCATCTACACCGTAGCCCTCGGCGATAGCAATATTCAAAAAGACCTGCGCATCACGCAGCTCTATTCCAATACCATCGTATCGCTTAACAGCCAGTTCGAGATACGTGCCGATGTGGTTGCTGCGCTGTGCAATGGCTACAGCAATAATGTAAGCTTACAGGAAGGAGGCAGCACACTGGCCACCTCACCGTTAAATATCAACTCAGATCGCTACGACAAATCTGTGTCCTTTACCGTAAAGGCCGACAAGCCCGGTATGCACCACTATTCGGTTAGCATCCCGCTTGCCGAAGGCGAAAAGAATACCGCAAATAACCGCCGCGATATCTTTGTAGAGGTAACCGAAGAGAAAAGAAATATCCTCCTCGCCGCCGCCGCGCCACACCCCGATGTGAATGCAATAAAAGAAGCGCTGGCAGGTATGGAAAATTACAAGCTCACCTCTGTTACCGGCGATAATCTTCCTGCTTCGCTTGAGAATTACCAGGTCATCATATTGCACGGCCTGCCATCGCAAAATACGGCTGTCTTAAAACAGCTCCAGTCTGTAAAGAAGCCTATATGGTACATACTCAGCAGCCGTACCAACGAATCGGCCCTGTCTCAAATACACTCCCTTGGTAATCTTGAACTGAGCTCCGCTCCATTGCATGATGTGTTGCCGGTTTACAATACCGGCTTTAGTTTGTTCTTGCTCCCAGCCAACATGCAATCGGTATTCGACAAGATGCCACCGCTCGGTGTGCCGCTGGGCTTTATACAGTCTCCCCCCAATGCAAGCGTTTTATTTACACAGCGCAATGGCAACGGTGCGCCACTATGGTTTTTACAGCAGGGTAATACACCCGTGGCATTCACTGCCGGCGAAGGCCTCTGGCGTTGGCGCGTATATGAGTACCGCAATTTCAGCAATCATACCGTGATAGATGAATGTATTCGTCAAACTATCTCCTTCCTCTCTGCCAATGCGAACGAGCGTCCTTTCCAGGTGGCGATGCCCAAACATGTTTGGAGCGACCAGGAAGCAGTAACGCTAAATGCCTACTTGCTGAATGCCAACAACGAACAGGTAAATACCTCCGATGTACAGTTGGTGATCACCGATAGCTCAGGCAAAAAGCAGAACTTCACTTTCGAGCGTGCAGGTACCGGCTACAGGCTGAATATAGGCGTATGGGCAGGCGGTTCTTATACCTACAATGCACATTGCACATACAATGGCAAGGAATACAATTCATCCGGCAGTTTCGTGATTGAAAGTGTTCCGCTGGAATTAATGGAAACAGGTGCCGATTATCCATTACTCTACGGCATTGCTAAGAAATACAAAGGTGCTTTAGTCCCCGCTCAAAATGTAGGCGCGCTATATGATAGCATTGCACACAACGAAAACATCAAGCCCGTTATTGAAACAAATGTTGAGACCGTTCCCCTCGTCGACTGGAAATGGTTCTTCTTCCTGATCCTCGCCTTCGCAGTTGCAGAATGGCTGCTCCGCAAATACTGGCTCGCACAGTAACAATGAACCGTCGCATAAAGATGCCAACGGCATCCCACGTTTATAGAAAAACACTGGCAACACTATAGCGATGCCGACAGCATTGCACCCCGCGTATGGATTGCCCCGACCTTCAGGTCGGAGATAAATAGCCAGACAAAAATGGCTTTAGCGCAAACCATTATCCGCTCATGTCCCCCGGGACAAAATATCGGTAGAAAGACGAAGCCAATTACAACAACACAAGTCCCATAGGGACGACATATCCGCTCGCGATCAACTTTTAAACCAAGGAAATCCCAGCGGGAATTTCTTTACCTTTTGTTCTCTCGATAGAGCACTCAAAAGCATCAGGGAACTGAAGCTCATCTATTTTGACATGTCTTTAAAATGTGGGAAAATCCCGGCGGGATTTAATGTCAATAGCCCCGGATGAAATCCGGGGGTAACAGAAACGGCAACACTTCGCAACCCCAACGGGGTTGAACAATTTCGCGGTGGGACTTAACACAATCTCAGCCCACGTAATCCAACTTTTTGGTTTTGACTTTTAACCTTTGACTTAGAAAGAAACGCACTTCTCCGGGTACGCAGCCGCATGCTTGTAAACCAAATTACGGATATAGTCATTGTCCTGCAATGGCTCCAACTGTTTTTCCAGCAGGTCTATATTCTTCAGGCTAAGCCGGTCATTGATGTAGCCCATGCCGTAGAAGTTGCCGCCCTTTATCAATATACAGCTCTCCTCGTTATCATCCATGCCCTTATCAACAAGAGCGAAGGTAGGCAGCTGTTCATCTATCCACAGTATTGCCGATTCCACCCGTTCATTATAGCGTTCATGGCCGTCATTCGCGGCGCAGCCATCCTTGCAGCTTTCAGCGGGCATCTCTTCATTGCATACGGTAGCTATGTGGCACAACCTCGAGCATAGGCCGAATTCCTTTATCAGTTGCCTGAGCCAGCTATGCCCTTCGTTCAGCGAGTTAAAAGTATATAGTGGTTTGAAATGCTGCTTGTTTTTCTCTATCGCAAAGCGCTTAAAACCCTGCCTGTCCTCGAACACGAATAAGCCGAAGCGCGGCAGGTATCCCCGCTGGCTGCGATTGAACACCGGCCATAGCCTGCGTATCTCTGCACTCTCCAGTATATGCGCCATCAGGTCGGTAGCACATTCCTTATAGCTTATGCGGTGTATCTCCCTCAGGAAATCCTGTTTCTGTTTGGATGCCTTATTGTTGGAGAAATGGCTCTTTACACGTTTAAAGATGTTCACAGCCTTGCCCACGTAAATGATCTTGCCTTTTATATCGTAGAAATAATAAACACCCGGCACCCTTGGCAGGTTGTCCAGGTCTTCTACGGGCAGGTGGGGTGGCAGGTATTGTTCGCGGTTGCGTCCCTTCAGCATACCGGCTATTACCTTATTATTATCCCGCTCCAGCAGCATCTTGAACAGTTCGGCAGTGGCCAGTGCATCGCCCCCTGCCCGGTGGTGATTGGCCAGGTTGATATTCAATTGATGAGTAAGCTTGCTCAGGCTATAACCATTCAGCCCCGGTATTATCTTCCTGGCCAGCCGCACAGTGCACAGCCTTTTCAGGTTCAGCTCGTAGCCTCTCTGGTCCAGGTGGTGTTTTACAAAGGAGTAGTCGAAGTTCACATTATGCGCCACGAAGATCTTGTCCTGCAGCAGTTCATGCACATGTGCCGCCACTTCGTCGAACAACGGTGCATTTTCCACCATCCTTTCGGTAATGCCGGTGAGCGATTGTATGAATATCGGTATAGGCTGCTGGGGGTTTACCAGCGTTTCATAAAAGTTAATGACTTTATCACCATCGTGTATCACAATGGCTATCTCCGTGATACCATTTCCTGCGGCATAACTCCCTGTCGTTTCAATATCTACAATGGCATACAGCATTGCTGCGGGTAAAATTTTAGCATACTAAAGATAGGAAACTAATGGCTGCCACAGACCGGGGCGGATAGATTTTATGTTAGTAAATATGTATATAAAAAGCCCCCGGTTTAACCGGGAGCTCCTATTTTTTTATTTCTTAACGCCTGTTTTTAATCGACAGATAGGCCGCTTATCGTAGCATTATAGCTCTTGCCGCTCAGGTCGTCTATCACGGGCGAGCTCTCTATCGAGCCATTTATGTTCTGCTCCCAGCGTATAAAGCCGTTAGCAGTATCTATTGCATACAGGAATTTATCAACGCTGCCAAAGTACACTACGCCATTGTACACCAGTGGCGATGAGCGCAGGGTGCCCCCTGTCGGGAAGGCCCATTTGCGGCTGCCGTCGTGTATGCGTATTGCGTAGAGCGAATCGTCGTAACTGCCTACGTATATCACCTGCCCGCTGGCGTATGGCGATGAGATCACCCTTTCTCCTGTAGGGAAGGCCCAGCGCACCAGTCCTGAAGAACTGTCCACGCAGTATAATTTGTAGTCGTCGCTGCCCACCAGGATGCTGCCCGCATAGGCTATGGGCGAGCTCTTGATACTGCCGCCTGTTGTAAACTTCCATTCAAATGTACCGTCCGTATGCAGTGCATACAGGTTGTTATCTTCATTGCCTATATAAATATGGCCGCCGCTTACAGCCGGCGAAGATGAGAATTTGTGCCCGGTCCCGGCATCATAAGCCCACACTTGTGTTCCGTTTGCTTTGTCTACGGCATACACTTTGCCGTCCGTACTGCCGAATATTATATTGCTGCCGCTTATTGCAGGTGATGAGGTAAAGGCATCTACGCTGCTGGCCACGGTATTATTGGTGTTGAATTGCCACTGTATCCCGTCGTCCGATGCCCGGATGGCGTATAAGATCCCATTGTCTGCTATTATATACACCAGGTTGCCATCTCCTATCGGGGTCGACGTAAGGGCTGCCCCTATGCTTATCTTGCTCACCAGCTTGCCGCGTTTGGGGTCCATTTTATGTATGTAGCCGTCCTGCGCAGGTAGGTATAGAAAGCTGTTGAATAAAAGTGGTGTCGATTTCAAATTGGCATTCAGTGCATATTCCCAGTGCTTCTTTCCGTTCGTGGGGTCCAGCGCATATACTATCTGGTTCTGGCTGCCCACGAATACCGATGGATCGAATGTCTCGGGCAGGGGATCGTCCGAACTCATCTTGTTGCTGCATGAGGAAAAGAATAGTACTGTGGCGCACAAGGCCGGTAAAAATAGCTTCGCCATATCGTTGTATCAGGTGATGATTATATTAACTGCAAATTAAGCTTTTCAGGCCTTAGCGCCAATAGCAGCGCCAAAATAAAAGGCCCCCGGTTTACGCGGGGGCCTTTTATTTGCTATGGCATTTATGCCATTACTTTTTCCTTCTGGCGTTTTACTTGTGTCACCAGTGAGCTGAAAGCCGCATCGAATGATTCTTCAAATGCTTTGCTCTGGTGTTTTACAAAAAATGAGTGTCTGGGTACATACACTTTTATTTCCGCAACCTTATCCTTTACCTGGTGCACTACGTTGTCCAGCTTCAGGTACACTTCCACGCCTATTATATGGTCGTGAAAGGTCTTCAGCTTTTCCACTTTTGTCTTTACATGTTCGATCAATTTGCTGTCTGCGTCGAAATGCACCGATTGGATTTGCACGTTCATAATTGCTCTGATTTTAAGTGAAGAAATGATCTACCCTCGCGGGTGATTTAGTTTATGAATCTCTTTTAGTTTGTCAATATTATTGTGCGTATATACCTGCGTTGCCGCAAGGCTGCTGTGGCCCAGCAGGTCCTTGATCGCTTGTATATTAGCGCCGTTGTTCAGTAAATGTGTAGCAAAAGTGTGCCGCAAAACGTGGGGGCTCTTCTTTTTCAGGGTAGTGCTGTCATTCAGGTACCTGTTTACCACCCTGTATATATAGCCTGCATACAAAGGTTGCCCGCTTTCCAGCACCAGCAAATGATCGCGGTCATAGCCGGCCTTCTTTTTCTCTGCTATGTATTCTTTCATGCTCTGCTGCAGCATGGGGCTCACCGGCACCAGCCGCTCCTTATTGCCCTTCCCCAATATGCGTAGCTGGTTCAGGCTCCATTCTATATCTTTTTCTTTTAGTTGCAGCAGCTCGTTGCGGCGCATGCCTGTCTGGTACAGCAGCTCGCATATCATGCGGTCGGTGAAGCCCTTGAAGCCTTCGTCGAACTGCAGCTCTTCCAGCAGTTTTACGGTTTCTGTCTCCTTCAGGTATATGGGCAGGCGCTCCGGCAGCTTCAGGGCATGCAGCTGGCGCACAATGTTCTTTTCCACTACCTGCTGCTTTAGCAGGTATTTGTAAAAGGAGCTGAGCCCCGATATTTTGCGGTTAATGCTGCGGGCTGTTTGGCCTGCGTCCTTCAGTGAGGCCAGCCAGCTGCGTATATGGAACAGGGCGATCTCGGGGATCTCCTTTATATTAAACTGCCCCTCTATATATGTGGAAAATTGTAGCAGATCGTTTTGATAAGCTACCAGGGTATGCCGGGAATAGCGCTTCTCAAATCTTAGGTATTGTATAAAGTCCGTAGCCCTTTGCTCAAACATAGATGCCTGCTATTGTAAATTTACTAAATTACAACAGCAGGCACAAGTATATTTTGAAATTACTTTGTTAAAGTATTAATCTTCGAACTTGCCGTTAGCAAGTTGTTGACGGTACACAGCTTTCAGTACCTGGGTACGGCGCCTTATTGAAGGCTTTGTGAAAGACTGGCGGTCGCGAAGCTGGTTCAGGATACGGGCTTTCTCGTATTTCTTCTTGTACTTCTTAAGCGCCTTATCTATGTTTTCGCAATCTTTTGAATCTATTATCAGCATATTATATACCCCCTTTTACGTCTTTGGGATGGCAAAGGTAAGCAAATATATTATTTGAACAAAATTTTCAAACAATCGAAAGTTCCCCTTGTGCGGACGCCTTTGGGCCTAGGCTGAAGCGACACTCCCGCTTTTCTTCGGGAGGGGCAGGGGGATGTCCGTTCGCTTCAAAGCCAATTTCCTGATAATACTCCATTTGCAATGGCATTGATTGAGATGCGGCTGAATGATTTTGACATTGCTTTCTTGCTTTTGCCCGCCCTTGTTGGTGTTCTTCACCAACAAGCCTCGCGCCGATCACATTTTTTACCTTTTTCCATGTCATTATACCAACAGCTCATTATCAACATCTTAACCCCAAAAATAGGAGTATGATACCCTCCGTAAAGGGGTATCATAACCTTCCAAAAGGGTATCATAAAACTTCAATTTGCACCGCTCAAAACATCTTCGGAACTTTACGGGTTGCTTGGCTTTTTCCTTCAAGAACCGGGTTTCTGGGCACATATTTTTAAACAATAAACCATTACTTATGACAGAACAAAAACATCAGGTCAAACTATCATCCAAAATGCCCGATGTCCGAAACTGTCGGGCATCGAATGTCCGATTCGGGCCTGCCCACCGGATGGTCGGGCACAAATCGGGCATGCTACTTTTATCATCATATGACATGCCTGGCAAACCTTTCCACCACCTAACATTGTTAGGAAATGCCCGATTTTTATTTTATGCCCGATTCGGGCATTTTCGAAAACTCCCCTCTTTATTTTCAACTTAGCGCAGCGATTTCATGAGTACCATTGAAAAATTATTAATGAAACGAATGAAGAGGGGTGGATAGTTCAAATAGATATGTTGCGAGTAAAAAGGAGCGAGACAGCCCGTCCCGCCCTTCAGCGGGAGGGTGATTATACAAACGCAATCGGGCATTTGCCTAGCCCAAGACCGGCATTGGGAAAGAAAGCGTTAAGAACTTCTCTCATCGAGTCAAATGAAAAGACATTATGATACGAGATAAAATTGAGGTTCAGGGCGTTAAGAAAGGAAAACCGTCTACTGAAGTTTACAGAAGTGAGGACGCATAAAAGTCTTGCTGAAATCAGGAAATATTCGAAGCTCGAACTTATTTTTCCTTTTAGGCCTGGACCTCAATTTTTAGCTTTCTTTCCAAGAGCCTTGAACTTAGCGCAGCGATCTCATGAACACCTTTGAAAAGACATAGAGATTGTGAATATTTTTTCTTTGGNNTTAAACAAGAGCCGATAAGTGTCGATAAAAGATAAAACCGGAAAAAACCAGAAATGATACCAAAACGTCATACGGCAATACCACAAAGCCTTTCAGCAAAATCGCCTACCAAAAACCGGAAATGTATTTTTAACCGGAAATCGGAAATGGTGGGCATACGGTATGCCGTAGAATTAAATGCGGTTAAATCCCCCAAACCAAATAATTTTGTTAGCTATCGGCACGTTATAGTATATTGCCATTGAAAGATACCATGCGATATATATTATCCATATTCATATTAAGCTGCCTGCTTGTTTCCTGCATGAAAAAGGCAACAACCGACAATCCCGGTACCGATCCCCGCCTTAGCCGTCTTTATTGCAACGACCCCGATGCGGTGAACTACAACTGGAACTTCCCCGGCACACCCGATAACAGCACCTGCTACTATCCCACCGAGGTTTTTGCCAGCGCCTATACCTTCAACGATTCTGTATATTTCAGTGATGGCCAGTACCTGTTCTCTAAACTGTACACGCTGCATGTGTACCCGCTGGGCAAAACCAAGCTTGGCATAACAGGCTTTTGCGGCCCATATGACAGCCTCAAACTTACTGCCGACAGGTTTTATCGCGCACAACTGGATAGCACCATTGAGAATGGCCAGCCGCTATGCAGCAACACAGATACCATAAGCGGGTATATTATACAGAATATGAAAGACAGCAGCCTGCTGCAGATAGAGTTTTTGGTGGCGAGTGATACAGGCATCAATATTCATCGCGGCACGGCCACCAAGCTCTAAGGCACATGTTCACAGGCATTATAGAGACCATGGGCACCATAAAAAAGGTGCTGCGCTCCGGTTCCAATATCGACTTCTGGGTGGAATGCAGCATTACGCCCGAGCTGAGGGTGGACCAGTCGGTAGCGCATAATGGTGTATGCCTTACGGTGGTGGAGATAGCGGGCAATGAATACCGGGTAACCGCTGTGGACGAGACCCTGCGCAAGACCAACCTGGGCCATTGGACGGAAGGGACTATGGTGAATATAGAGCGCTCACTAAAGGTAGGCGACAGACTGGACGGGCATTTTGTACAGGGCCATGTGGACAGCACGGCCATATGCACCGAAAGGAAGGAACTGGAGGGTAGCTGGCTATTCAGCTTCCGCTTCCCGGCGCAATTCGCAGGCCTTGTCATAGAGAAAGGCTCCATCTGCATCAATGGTGTTAGCCTGACGGTATTTAACGTGATGAAAGATAGTTTTACCGTAACAATTATTCCTTATACATATACCCACACCAACTTCCAGCACATTGATAAGGATACGGAAGTGAATATAGAATTTGATGTATTTGGCAAATACATGCTGCGCCAAAAGGAAATAAATACAGATTGATACGTACCTTGCAGGCTGGTGGGATCTTACGCTTTATTTATTTCCCCCTTTTACCCCTTGTATGCAGAAAATAGATCTAAAACCGGAGTATGACATTGTTGTCATAGGGGCCGGCGTTGGCGGCCTTACAGCTGCTGCCTTACTCAGCAAGGCGGGCTACAGTGTATGTGTGCTGGAGAAAGAGCCGCATGCAGGTGGCTATCTTGCGGGTTTCCGTCGCAAGGAGTTCCGTTTTGATACGGCGATACATTGGCTAAACCAGTGTGCACCCGGTGGTATGGCGCATAAGATATTTGAGATACTGGGTTCTGATCACCCCAATGCTATTTCGCAAAAGCGCATACGCCGCTACAAGGGCGATACCTTCGACTACCTGCTTACCAACAACCCCGATGAGCTGCGCGACCAGTGGATAAAGGAGTTCCCGCACGAAAAGGAAGGACTGATACGCTTCTTCAAAGCAGCAAAAAAGCTGGGTAAGTCATTCGATAACTTCAGCAACATCTTCCGTACCGAAGAAACAATGACCTTCTTCGAAAAGATGCGGAACAAAATAAACTTGCTCAAATTTGCTATACCATTCATACCCTACATTACCTACAGTGGCGAGAAGGGCATAAAGAAAGGCCTCAACAAATTTTTTAAAGAGGACGATCTGCAAAAGGTATTTGCCTCGGATACGGAGCTGTTATCCTGCCTGGTGCCTATAGGCTGGGCCTACTATGGCGACTTCCAGAGCCCGCCCAAAGGTGGCAGCCAGGTGATACCGGAATGGATGCAGCACATCATAGAGTACTATAAGAACGACCTGTACTTTAAGTGCAAGGTAAAAGAGATACTGCTGGATGGCGATACTGCTACCGGTGTGCGCTTTGAATGCAGGGGCACAGAATACAACGTGAAGAGCAAGTACGTAATAGCAGCCTGCGATGTGGAAACGCTATACGAGAAAATGCTGCCGGAACATGTAGTGCCTGCCAAGCTGAAAAAGACATTGAAGGGCGCTGAGCTATACAGTTCTTCAGTCACTTTATCTATAGCGCTCGACTGCCCGACCGAAGAGCTGGGCTTTAACGAGGAGTTCGTGCACATGGCCAGCGAGAATGTGCCGCGCGGCCAGCACAGCAGTGGCGACCCTATGAACAGCGAGATAAGTATACTGGCCCCTTCGCTCAGGGATAAATCGCTGGCGCCTGAGGGTTGCGGTACGCTTACCATCTATATGCCTGCCTTTATGGACTACCAGAACAACTGGCAGACAAGCACGGATGCGGAAGGCAACTATGTGCGTAACGAGGCTTATAAAAAATTGAAGAACGAGCTGGCCGAGATCATACTAAAAAGGGTAGAAGACAAGATAGCCCCGGGCCTGCGCTCGCACATACTGTTCTACGACGTGGCTACACCTGTAACACACTGGCGCTATACCGGCAACAGGAACGGCAGCATGATGGGCGCTAAACCCGGTCGTGAGAATATGCAGGGCAAGGTAGCCCACTACCAGACACCGGTGAAGAACCTGCTGCTGGGTGGCCATTGGGCCGAGCTGGGCGGTGGTGTGCCGATAGCCGTGAAAGCAGGCGCCAATGCGGCATTGCTGATCTTTAAGAAAGAGAACCCCAAAGCATTTAAGATACTGGCTGAATATATGGATGGCAAGACAACTGCCAATGCAGTGATACACTCACCCATCTTTAAGCCTTACGATAACTCATGGGTACAGGCACCTACACCTGCACAAAAACTAGCCATGCGCAAAGCTGCCGGCCAAACTGCCGACGCCCTGCAGGAAGAAGAAGAGGAAGAAGTGGAAGAGTAATTATTTAAGTGCGGCTGCGGTTACAAATCTTTTCAGCTCTTTCAGCAGTACTTGTTTGTGCGCTTCTTTGAGCTTATGTTCCTTGTTGCTTAATGTACTGAGTGCTTTCTTTTCCTGCGCTTTTTTCACCAGCGGCAAATAGGATAATTGGCTTTCCAGTACCAGGCGCTCATCATTATAATCGCCCAGCAGATCGGATAAATGATCGAGTTTGCTGAGTGGCAGGTGGGCAATTTTAGCATAAGCTTTGGGCCAGTACTTTTCGGCAAGCTTTGTGTTGTACAGCATATCTTTCACGCTCTTGCGGCCTGTGTGTATCTGCTCATCATCGGGGCTGCTATCCGCAATATCCTCCAGTACTTTGATATGCTCTTTCAGGAAACATACAAAAGCTCTCGAGCCGATCTTATGTATCTCTTTACCATTCAGCTTTTTAGCAAAGTTTTTGATAGTAGCTGCTTTGTAATGTTGCTGCCATGCAACCTTATTGAGGCTGATGATCTCCTCCAGTTTTTGTACATAGCCCGGCAGGGCTGCCTTTTGCTTTGTTATTTTCTTGCTTTCCAGCTGTGCGTTCCGTATCTCCCCGGTTATATCGTAGAGCCGCTTGAGCTTCTTGCCGAGTTCCATTTTGGATTGTCCCTTCACGCTTTCCATCAGGCGCAGGAAGGCACGTAATTTCTTCACCGCCACACGGAATGCATGTATCGACTCTTCATCGAAACCGGGGGCTATCAATGCGGCGGCATCTGCTACATCATCCAGCTTACTGTTCAATATTTCCATCGCCTTCTCCTTATTCATATCCGCATGCTAAATATATCCTTCATAAAATTACGAAACATATAGGGCCATAAAGATGATCTTCGTTATAAGTGCTTTAATTAATTGCTATTTTTAGGGTCCAATAAAACTTGCTGATGCGTATTGCCTTCGATGCAAAGAGAGCTTTTCAGAATACCACGGGGCTGGGTAACTACAGCCGTGTGCTCTTTGACCGCTTTGCGCAGGATTTCCCACAGCATGAGTATTACCTGATGGCGCCAAAGCTGACGGATAACTACAAGCTGCCGAAGATCCCGAATATGCATGTGGTTACGCCTTCCGGCATTGATAAGATGTTCCCATCGGTATGGCGGAGCAACTGGGTGAAAGAAGACCTGAAAAAACGAGGCATACAATTATACCACGGTCTTAGCCACGAGATACCGATAGGCATACAGCATACGGGCATTAAGTCGGTAGTGACCATGCACGACCTGATATTTGAGTACTTTCCGGAACAGTACAAGCCACTGGATGTGCAGATGTACCGGGGCAAATTCAAGAATGCCTGTGCCAATGCCGACCGCGTAATAGCCATCAGCAATAAGACCCGCGAGGACCTTATCAACATGTACAAGGTGCCGGAGGAGAAGATAACGGTCTGCTACCAGTCCTGCGACAGTATCTACGAGCGGGTGACCACCGAGGAGGAACGCGAGATAATAAAAGCAAAATACCGCCTGCCTGAGAAATACTTTTTGAATGTGGGTTCCATAATAGAGCGTAAGAACCTGCTGAATGTATGTAAGGCATTGAATGCATTGAAGGACCGGCTTGATACGCCACTTGTGGTAATAGGCTCCGGCAATAACAAGTATGCTGCCGAGGTGAAAGCCTACCTTAAAGAGCAGCAGATGGAAGACAGGGTGATATTCCTCGAGGAGCGCCCGGAGGCTAAAGAGCCTGATTTTAAAAACTCGCGCGACTTCCCGGCCATCTACCAGGCCGCTGATATGTTGCTCTATCCTTCTATTTATGAAGGCTTTGGCCTGCCCGTGCTTGAAGCGCTGTGGAGCAGGCTGCCCATCATCACATCCAATACATCCTGCCTGCCCGAAACGGGTGGCAATGCTGCGCTGTATATTGACCCCACAAGTGTGGATGAGCTGGCTGAGGCTATCCTTCAAGTATCTGTTGATGATTCGCTAAGATTGCAAATGAGCAGCAGGGGTATACTGCATGCACAGAAATTTGCCCCCAAGCTATGTGCTGCAAATGTGATGAAGGTGTACGAAGACCTGTTCCAATTTTAGTCTTCACTCACGCGTGTGATGGTTGTATGCCTGCGGGTGTTGAAATATGTTTTAGGGTCAAGCAGCTCACCTGTTTCGGCATTGATGAAAATATCCGAGGACATTGCTTCCTTGAACGATTTTTGTGGTGTGGAACGTGCTTCTTCCAAGGTCAATGTGTTAGCCGCTCTTTCTTCTTCGGAAGGGATGTGGAAGAGGTGCCAGGTGAAGAGCCTGCCGCTATCGCTGTAATTTATACCTGCCTGTGTATGCGGGTCTACTTTCTTATTGTTACTGGTAGCGATCTGCATGGCCTCCTGCTTTGATATAAAATGGCAGGGCTCATTCTTCATCACGAATTCAGGTATGAAATTAAGGTCGGGCGTATTGGTCAGTTCCCATTTGGCATTGAACTCCAGGAATATCCTGCCGGAGATACTATCGTACAGGTGGCATTGGGGGTATTTATAATCGAGCGTGTAATACACACCCGTTTTGAGGGGTGTTCCCTTAGCTGCCTGTGCATCTTGCAGCTCTGCCCATTGCACTTCGCCCTTGCTGTCTTTGTAGCTAAAGTATCCATGCTTATTCATGGTGCAGTGACTGAATATCTGCTCATTCACCAGGCTGTGTAATGCCTTATCGGCTTTGGCTTTTATTGCTGCCATAGTATATTCCTGCGCATAGATACTCGCAGATGGCAGCATGCATAAGACCAGTAGCTTTTTAAGAGCAGGCATACAAGGAATTTTGTATGTCGAAAATAAGGATAAATATTAAAAGATGTGGCATCCTGAGCGACAGCGAAGGAACCGCCAAATAGCAATCCCGGTGCTGATAATTTAGCGACGTTGTGACATAGTTCGTCCAGCATGCAACTGCAATAGAATATGTCCGCATCTTCAGAATCACTTCCCGGCAGTTCCTTCGCTATCGCTTAGGATGACAGGTTGTAAATAAGAAAAGGATCGCACAACGTGCGATCCTTTCATCAATGTTATAAGCAATCCTTACAGGGCCAGGTCAGCATCATCACTGGCGCTGCTAGCTTCCTGTTGTGGTTGTACTTGTTCTTTTACCTGTTGCTCACCGCTGTTCTCGTTGTGCTCCTGCTTAGGGCGGTCGCCACCATGACGGCGCTCTCCACCTTCTTTACGGTCGCCACGATCACGACGGTCGCCACGATCACCACCACTGCGGCGGTCGCCACGGTCTCCGCGATCACCACGGTCGCTGCGTTCGCGCTTTTCAGGTTCTACATAACCTTCAGGCTTTGGCGTAAGCACTTTGCGGCTCAGGCGCAGTTTGCCCGTTTTAGGGTCTGTACCTACCAGCTTAATTTTTATCTTATCGCCTTCCTTCAATACACCTTCCAGTGAGTCGAGGCGCTTCCAGCTAACTTCGGATATGTGCAGCAAACCTTGCTTGCCGGGCAGGAACTCTACGAATGCACCGAAGGGCATAATGCTCTTCACGGTACCTTCATATTCAGCACCTATCTCGGGTACCAGCACGATGCCCTTTATCCAGGCCATTGCTTTGTCAATGTTCTCTTTATTGGCAGCAAATACTTTGATAAGGCCCTGCTCACCAACTTCTTCGATATTGATGGTAGTGCCTGTCTCACGCTGTATCTCCTGTATCACTTTACCACCCGGGCCTATCACAGCGCCTATGAATTCACGGTCAATGTTCAGTTGCTCGATGCGTGGTGCGTGTGGTTTCAGTTCCGCGCGGTAGCTTGGCATGCATTGGTACATAGCTTCCAGTATGTGGAGGCGGCCTTTACGTGCCTGCTCCAGTGCCTGCATCATCACTTCCATGCTGAGTCCATCTACTTTGATATCCATCTGGATGCCGCAGATACCATCGCGTGTGCCGGTAACCTTAAAGTCCATATCACCCAGGTGATCTTCATCGCCAAGGATATCGGTAAGGATAGCGAACTTGTTGTTCTCGCCCGAGATAAGGCCCATTGCCACACCACTTACGTGCTTAGGCATTGGTACACCTGCATCCATAAGCGCCAGTGAACCGGCACATACGGTAGCCATAGATGAAGAACCGTTCGATTCAAGTATATCTGATACTACACGTACAGTGTATGGGTAATCGTCTTTTGGCATCATCTGCTTCAGTGAGCGCATGGCAAGATTACCATGGCCTACTTCGCGACGGCCGGGGCCTCGCATCATCTTGATCTCGCCTGTTGAGAATGGCGGGAAGTTATAATGCAGTATGAATTTCATGTAGTCGGATGTCTGCGCAGTTTCCAGCAGCAGCTCATCTTGTGTGGTACCCAGTGTTACGGTGGTAAGCGACTGTGTTTCGCCACGTGTAAACAGTGCAGAACCGTGTGGTGAAGGCAGGAGGTCTGTTTCCATTGTCAGCACACGCACTTCGTCCAGCTTGCGGCCATCCAGGCGCACACGCTCATCGAGCATCATATTGCGGATGATCTTCTTTTCCAGATCGTGGAAGTACATGCTAACCAGTGCAGCATCTTCAGGCTTTAGCGGGTTTTCTTCTGTGAACTGCGCGAGGTATTCCGTTTTGATAGCTTTGAAAGCATCACCACGCTCATGCTTAGGCAATGCGCCTTTTGCTACTGCGTATATTTTGTCTTTGCCGTATGCTTCTATCTGTGCTTCCAGTTCAGGATTGGTGTAAGGCTTGGTATATTCACGTTTGCCTTTAACCCCTACTTTGTCACGCAGTTCTTCCTGCAGTTTCACCTGCCTGTGTATAGCCGCATGGCCTATTTCAATAGCTTTCAATAAACCTGCTTCATCGCACTCTTTACCTTCACCTTCCACCATCATGATGTTCTTGTCGGTAGCAGCTACTATAATGTTGATGTCAGCATCCACAGCCTGGCTGCGGGTAGGGTTTACTACGAATTCGCCATTGATGCGGGCAACACGTACTTCGGATATGATCTCCTGTATCGGCACATCGGACACTGCAAGTGCAGCAGATGCAGCGAGGCATGCCAGTGTATCGGGCATGATCTCGGGATCAGATGAAATAAGGGTAACCAGTACCTGCACTTCACACAGGTAATCATCAGGGAACAAAGGACGTAAAGCGCGGTCTATAAGGCGCGATATAAGTATTTCGTAATCGTTAAGGCGTGCTTCACGCTTAAAGAATGAACCGGGGATGCGGCCTGCAGATGCAAACTTTTCCTGGTAATCAACGCTGAGCGGGAAGAAAGATTGGCCTGGTTTCGGCTCCGTATTAGCTACAACGGTAGCCAATATCATACAGTTACCCATGCGTACCACAACCGAGCCATCGGCCTGGCGGGCCATTTTGCCCGTTTCTATGGATATCTCGCGACCGTCATCCAGTTTGTAGGAAACGGATATTGGGTTTGGAATCATAAAATAATATTTAAATATGTTGTAAAAAAACTATTCCCAACTATGTAGTTGGGAATAGCAAAATGAATGGCTTACTTACGGAGGCCCAGTTTTTCGAGCAGGGCGCGGTAAGAAGTAAGATTTGTATGGCTGAGATACTGCAGCAGGCGTTTACGACGACCTACCATTTGCATTAACCCGCGATTTGAAGAAAAATCTTTTTTATTGGTCTTCAGGTGGTTTGAAATGTGGTTGATACGCTCTGTAAGCGCTGCTATCTGCGCTTCTATAGAACCGGTGTTCTGTTCTGCGCTACCAAATGTTTTAAAAATGTTTGCTTTCTTTTCAGCTGTTAAATGTGACATTGCATCAAAATTTTATATAAACGACACTTTTTCGGACTGCAAAGATAATGATAAATTCGATAAATAACCATCGGATTTCATTGAAATGCTATAATTCTGAGAAAATATATAAATAAAAACATACTGTTACCCAAGATTTTATCTTTTTAGGCCCGATACATTTCCCAAACAACAGTCCTTATTTTATTGAGTAACGGCTCTGCCTTAACCGTCCGAAGGGCTAATGAAGGCCTGTTTAAAAAATACATTACAACCTTGCTCAAACAGTTATCTATGGCGATTTACCTTCATTAAAATGAACTGGCACTCGCAATCAATAAAAACAATAATGTACGTACATCTAAATAGGCCGGCGTAAAATATCTTTGCACTCTCTTAAACTACATCAAGGCCCCGATGTCTTTTGTGAGTTAACTATTCTGCAAGCCAATATGTTATCACCTTCACGCTTTTTACGAGTTTTATTTTTATGCTATATTCCATTACTGAGCAAGGCACAAGCCCCCGCAGATACAACGGGAAGATTAAACCTGGTGCAGTGCCTGCAATACGCCATGACTAACCAGCCGGCATTAAAGCAATCGGCCATCGACGAAAAAATAGCACGGACCACCAATCTCATCAATCTATCCGGCTGGTTGCCACAGGCAGGCTTAAATGCCAATTATCAACATTATTTTCAGCTGCCTACTTCCTTTATACCCAATACCCAGAACCCTACGGGGCCTAAAACGGCTGTTAAGACCGGCCTGTACAATACCCTGTTGCCGCAGTTTGGTGCTACCCAAACCATATTCAGCAATGATGTACTGTTCGCGGCAAATGCAGCACCTTTATATATAAAAGGAACTAAGCAAAATACGGAGAGCGTTAAGATAGACCTGGTTGCAAATGTGAGCAAGGCATTTTATGATGTGCTGCTTACAGAGGCACAAGTGTCCGTATTGGCCGAGGATACTGCAAGACTGGGGAAAAACCTGAGGGATGCTTACAGCCAGTATGTGGCAGGTATAGTAGATAAGGTAGATTACAAGCGCGCAACTATAGCCCTCAACAATTCGGCCGCAGAACTAAAAAATACGGGTGAAAACATACATGTAAAGTATGCGAACCTGAAACTGCTGATGGGCTATCCGCAAGAACGGAACTTTACCGTGGCCTATGACACCAGCCAGATGATGCAGGAAATATTTTATGATACTACCGAGGTGCTGCAATACAGCAAGAGGATAGAGTACGAACAATTGCAAACTGCAATGCAAATACAGCATACCACAACGGCTTACTATGCTACAGGTTTTTTGCCCTCCCTCTCTGCATTCTATAATTATGTGCCTGAATTCGAGAACGATAATTTTTCCACCATGTTCGATAAGGCCTATCCCTATTCACTGTTCGGTGTTACTCTATCATTCCCCATCTTCCAGGGATTTAAACGAGTAGAGAATATACGCCGCTCGAAATTGCAGGAGCAAAGGCAGGGATGGGATGAAGTGAACCTGAAGCTGGGCATCTATGCAGAGTACAAACAGGCGCTTGCCAATTATAAGAATAACCTGACCGATTTCAAGACCATGCAGGAAAATGTGAGCACTGCAAGGGAGGTATACGACATAATAAAACTGCAATACAGGGAAGGCATTAAGCAGTACCTGGAAGTAATAACTGCGGAAGCAGACCTGCGTACCTCCGAGATAAATTACCTGAACGCACTTTTCCAATTATTACAGGCCAAGATAGACCTGCAAAAAGCAATGGGTGATATCCCGACAAATATTTAAACATGACTATTTTAAATAACGGCAATAAATTTCTTTGTGTAGCAGGCTTTGTTTTAGTGGGCATTGTTTTGTGCTCATGCGGCGATAAGCCCAGGACAGGCGGGCAAGCTACAGGCCCGGTACCTGTTAACATACAGGAAGTGGAACGACAGCCTGCTGTATATTACGAGCAGTACCCCGGCACGGTGGTGGCACTTAGCCAGGTGGAACTGCGGGCAGAGCTGGGCGGCTATATAACAGGTATATTCTTTAAAGAAGGTGACCATGTGCGTAAAGGGCAAAAGCTGTACGAAATAGACCGCAGTAAATATGCTGCAACCTACTCGCAGGCGCAGGCAAACCTGCAGGTGGCCAGGGCCAACGAAGACAAAGCTCAAAAAGATGCCGACAGGTATATATACCTGAACAAACAGGATGCGATAGCCAGGCAGGTGCTGGACCATGCCATGACCGACCTGCAAAATGCCAAATCGCAGGTAGCGAGCGCAAAGGCTGACATGGTAAAAGCGCAGACGGACCTTAAGTACTCGGTGATCACCGCTCCTTTCGACGGACTAATAGGATTGTCGCAGGTGAAAATGGGTACCCTGGTTACGGCCGGGCAGACATTGTTAAATACGGTTTCCACCGATGATCCTGTTGCCGTTGATTTTGTGATTGGCGAAAAACAGATAGGCCGCTTTTTAAAAATACAGAATGAGAATATACCTGCCGGCGACTCTTTGTTCACACTATTAATGCCCGATAACAGCCTATACAACTATCCTGGCAAAATTACTGTTGTGGACCGCGCCGTAGATCCGCAAACGGGCACTATAAAGATCAGGCTGTCTTTTCCGGATCCTCAAAAGAATCTGCGCGTTGGTATGAGTTGCATAGTGCGCGTGCGCAGCCAGGAAGGCGCTGAGCAAATTGTGATACCCGGCAAGGCTGTAACCGAACAGATGGGCGAATACTTTGTTTTTGTAACCCGCGACACGACCATAAATGACCCTAAAGAGCCAAAAAACAATGGCAAAGCATTGGTAGCGGTACAGAAAAAAGTGATGCCGGGCCAGGCCATAAACGATAAGATAATAATCAAGTCCGGCATTGAGCCCGGCGAGCACATTATAGTAGAAGGCATACAAAAGTTGCACGACGGTTCGGTGGTTACTACAGGGCCGCCAGCCGCCGCAAAGCATTAAACCCGGGGAATAAGATAATTAGATGATCGCAAATACATTTATCAAAAGGCCGATAACGGCAATTGTTATTTCCATCGTACTGCTGCTGGTAGGTACTATATGTATCATGAACCTGTCGGTAGGGCAATACCCTGAGATAACGCCACCCGTGGTGCAAGTTACGGGGCAGTACACAGGTGCTGATGCGCAAACAGTGGAGCAAACTATTGCTACGCCGGTGGAAGCACAGGTGAACGGCTCACCGGGAATGGAGTACCTGCAAAGCAACAGTACCTCCGATGGGCGCATGACCATGAACGTGACGTTCAAGGTAGGCACCAATATAGATGTGGCTACTCTTGATGTGCAAAACCGTGTGAGCATAGCTACCCCGCAGCTGCCGGATGTGGTAAAAAGACTGGGGCTTACCGTACGCAAGCGTAACCCCAGTATATTGATGCTGGTAGCGATGTATGCGCCTAATGGAACGCATAACATTACCTTCCTGGACAACTATACGAATATCTATGTGCGCGACAGGCTGCTGCGCGTAAAGGGCGTAGGCGATGTTTTCATACGCGCAGATGATTTTAGTATGCGTGTATGGCTGAAGCCGGACAAGCTTGCTGAATACGGACTCACTGCCGGCGACGTAACTGCAGCCCTGCAAGAACAGAACGTGCAGGTGGCGGCCGGTGCGATAGGCATGCCACCACAGCAAACAACACAGGCTTTTGAATATGGCCTGCTGGTAAACGGACGCCTGAACAAAACAGAGGACTTTGAAAAGATAATTGTTAAGACCAGGCCCGATGATGGTTCCCTGGTGTACCTGAAAGATGTAGCAAGGATAGAGCTGGGTAAATTTTCTTATGCCAGCAACTCTTTCGTAGATGGCAAGCGGGCATCGTACCTGCTGATATACCAGGCGCCGGGTAGCAATGCGCTGGAAACGGCCGAAGGTGTTTACGCAGCAATGGATGACTTAAAAAAGTCGTTCCCGCCCGATCTTGATTACAAAGTTCCTTTTGAGTCGGTTACTGTTGTGAAGGTGTCCATACACGAAGTGGTGGAAACACTGATCATCGCACTCTTGCTGGTGACACTGGTAGTGTTCCTTTTTCTGCAGAACTGGCGCGCAACGCTTATTCCCATTCTCGCGATACCGGTATCCGTAATCGGTACTTTCATCTTTTTTATTCCGCTTGGTTTCACCATCAATACACTTACCATGTTCGGTTTTGTATTGGCCATCGGTATAGTGGTGGATGATGCGATAGTGGTGGTAGAGGCCGTGCAGCATTACATGGATGAGAAGAAGATGTCGGCAAAGGAGGCTACCTATCATGCCATGCAGGATATATCGGGCCCGGTCGTGGCTATTGCGCTTATACTCGCGGCAGTATTTGTGCCGGTTGGTTTTATACCCGGCATAGTGGGCAGGTTGTACCAGCAGTTCGCTATTACTATCGCTATATCAGTTATCTTATCTGCTTTCGTGGCATTGTCTTTAACGCCGGCCTTATGCACGCTGTTATTGAAGCCCTCGCATATCGGTGAACAATCGCATGGTCTTAATAAGTTCTTCTTCAAATTCAATACCTGGTTTGCAAAAATTACCGCGAAGTATACTCACGGTGTAAAACGTAGTATCAAGGCATCGAGGCTTGTTATTATTATACTCATTTGTATCTGCGTAGGCACCATCTTGCTTTTCAGGCAAAAGCCCACAGGCTTTATACCCAGCGAGGATGACGGCCGTATGTACATAACTTACGAGCTGCCCGAGGCCTCCTCTACCAGCCGTTCTATAGAAGTGTTACATAAGATAATGGAGGTGGTGGGCCAAACACCCGGCGTGGGACATTACGCGGCACTGGGTGGATTGAACGTTGTTACATTTTCTTCAAAGTCCAACAGCGGTACTATCTTCTGCCAGTTAAAGCCATGGGACGAGCGTAAAAAGGAGAGCGAGCAGGTACCGGGCATAATAGCAGAGTTTCAGAAAGGGTTTGCCAAGGCAGGTATAAAAGGTGCCAGCATAGTCGTTATTCCGCCGCCGCCCATTCCCGGCATCGGGCAGACGGCAGGCTTCAGTATCCAGGTTGAGCAGCGTGAAACCAAGGATGATGTAAAGGCCTTTGAGGGCGTAGTAAAGAAATTTGTCGGGGCATTAAATAAGCGCCCGGAGATAGCCAGTGCATTTACGTTCTACTCAGCACACACACCCAGTTACAATGTTACGGTGGACAGGGAAAAATGCAAGAAGCTGGGCGTATCTATCTCCGATGTATTTACTACCATACAAACTTATATGGGTAGCCTGTACATCAACGATATAACACTATACAACAGGAATTTTCACGTAGTGGCACAGGCCGATACATCTTATCGCAAGATGATCAGTGATATGGACAAATACTATGTAAGGAACCAGTCGGGCGATATGCTGCCGCTGAGTACTTTGATAAAGTATGAACCAACTGAAACCGCACCCTTGATATCCCACTTCAATATATTCCGCTCTGCAGAGGTAAATGGTTCCCCCGCTCCCGGTTACAGCAGCGGGCAGGCGCTGGAAGTGTTGAAAGAGGTGGCTGCGGAAACACTGCCACAGGGATATGGTTATGAGTTCTCAGGCCTTAGCTACCAGGAGATACAATCAGGCTCGCAAACTGTTTACATTTTCGCGCTCTCTATCATATTCGTGTTCCTGTTCCTTGCAGCACTGTATGAGAGCTGGTCAGTGCCTTTGTCGGTAATGCTGGCATTGCCTGTGGGTGCATTTGGTGCTATTGTTACCTTGATATTACTGCCTAAGATTACTAACAATGTGTACGCCCAGATAGGGCTTATCACGCTTATTGGCCTTGCCGCAAAGAACGCGATACTCATCGTTGAATTTGCCAAAGAGCGTGTGGACCATGGGGAAGAAGTAATAAAAGCTACCCTGGAAGCAGTGAGCCTTCGTTTGCGGCCCATTATTATGACCTCGCTGGCATTTATACTGGGTGTTATGCCGCTGGTATTTGCCAGCGGTGCGGGCGCAGTTGCGCGGAAAACTATTGGCTTTACTGTATTGGGCGGTATGGTTGCCGCTACCTCAATAGCCATCTTTATTGTGCCGGTGCTGTTTGTGATCATTACCCGTGCCTCGTATGGGCGGAAAAAACTGGCCTACCTGCAGGAGCATCACGAAGAGATCGAAGAGAAAGTAAAGACGATACAGATGGCCTCGACCGATCCTGAGCTGGAATATGATCTTGAAGAAGAACATAGAAAAGCACAAAAAAAGGATGATAATACAGCTGATACGGGAAACGCTCATTAGCGCCTGCTGTATAAAAGACCATAACGGCCCTGCTGCCGCGGGGCCATATTTTTAGTGGTGTTTAACAGTCATTTGAATGTACCTTCACCGCCACATGACTGCGCAGTTTGAGGAGTTGATAGAAGGGTTTATTACAAATAAGATAGGTATTTCAGATGTTTTCCTGGCTGCACCACTGGCGCTCTTGCTACAGAAAAACCTTCAGCAGTTGCACGCTGATGGCGAGATGCACCTGGCGGGTATAGGGAATGCAGTCGTATCGGATCCCCTGCAAAAGCTACGGGGCGATAAAATATATTGGCTGGATAAAAAGAACCGCAATGCCGGGCAGATGGAGTTCCTGGATATGGTGGACCAGCTAATAGACCACCTCAACAGTACCTGCTACACCGGTATCAACGCATGTGAATTTCATTATGCCTTTTATGAGACCGGTAGCTTCTATAAACGCCATAAGGATCAGTTCAGGAATGACAGCGACCGTAAATACTCCCTTGTTTCTTACCTGAATGACGACTGGCTGGTTACGGATGGAGGGGAGTTGGTAGTATATCAAAACGGCGGTGCGCAAAAGATCGAGCCGGCTATCCGCAAGGCCGTTTTCTTTCAAAGCAACGAGATGGAGCATGAGGTGCGGGCGGCTACCAGGCCCCGTATGAGTGTGACCGGCTGGCTGAAGCGAGTATAGTTTATATGATATACCATAACGGTACCATCGCGGGCAGGTAATGCAAGCTTTAAGCAATCGGGTCGCAAACCTGATGCGAAATAGGTTACAAAATATGGGAGTGGTGCAGCATTGCCTTAGTCGGCTGAATATACCAGTACCGGTTTGGTAAGCTTGATAATATGCAGCCATGCCAGGAAGCGGATAACCGGGTAAACCGGGTCGAACTCATGCCACTTGGTACCGAAGTTCACCGAAGAAGGATGCTTGTGATGGTTGTTATGGTAAGACTCACCCAGCATCAGTATATCCACATGCAGCAGGTTTTGAGAGGTATTTTTTTGTTTATAGTTAGTGTAGCCATACTTGTGTGCGAACCAGTTGATAACGATACCATGTACAGGGCCCATTGCTATTACTATAGGCAGCAACAACCACCACCAGATAGAGGTAGCGAACACAGCAAAGAAGATAACATAAACGCCCACCCACAATAGCCTCGACAAGGAAGAATTTGCCCAGCGCTCAAAAACAGGCCAATCGGGCACGTTCTTCACAAAGCGCTCCTCCACTTCCATGGTATTATTAAATATACGGTTGTAGAATATACGGGTACGCCACATCATGTCGAACATATTCTTCGAATAAGTAGGTGAGTGCGGATCAAGTTCGGTATCGGTATAGGCGTGGTGCATACGGTGCATCACCGCATACGCCCTGGGGCTCAGGTAAGAGGAGCCTTGTGCTATATAAGTAAGTATAAAAAATATCTTTTCGGTGCGTTTGCTCATTTTAAAAGCCCCGTGCGCAGCATACCTGTGCTGGAAGAATGTTTGGAAAAACAAGGAAAAATACCATAACAGTATAAAAAAAATCAGCATTACCATAAAGATCAATTTGTATTGGGTCAACTTAATAAAACGAAATAGAAAATGCGGAAAACTGATTTTTTACAAGCCCACTACATACGACCAGGAAGAGGAAGTGGAAAGAAAGAAAAAACATTGCGCTTATTTGTCTACACAAATTATTATTAAGAGCAAAAGTAGTCATTTTAATGTTAATGTAAGCACAATGGACTCGTACTAATTTCACCTTTTTATCTTAAGATATGTAAGAAACTTCAAGAAGGCTTACCCAAAACAGGTCTAAGCCAGCCGGGCCGTGGCTTTTAACTTTTTTAACAATTTTTCCTCTAACGTTTCTTCCTAATATTACGTCAAACAAGGTAAGCACTCATTACAAGGGCTTTATTTTATTAGAAAGGATTTAAAATTGTTGAAAATGAAAAAAATCTATACCGGCCTATTGCTTTTAGCGGCCATTACAACTGCCCGGGCTCAGAATTACATCCCCTTCCCTTCATCCAATGCTATTTGGACACAAAGAGAAGGCCAGGGCGACACAACACCAACTTATCATTGCTATGGCCTGACCACAGAGGATACCCTGCTCAATAACTTCAGTTATCACAAACTATTTCGTTCTGTTGATACGGTGTTTGAAGCAAATGAATGTATTGGTGGCATGCGCGAGGATAGCATGAAGCATGTGTTCTACTACGACTTTGCTATGCACCAGGAGCGTATGCTCTACGATTTCTCGGTGCAGCCCGGCGATACGGTAGACTATGACTCCAGCAGTGCCGGTATTGTGTATAGCGTTGATTCAATAGACATATCAGGAAATTATCACAGGCGGATCAATTTCCGAACATTTAATGGCAACTTCTGGCTTTATGGCTCATGGGTTGAGGGCATGGGTAATGCTTCCCTCGGTGGTTTGCTGGGCTCTGCATTAATGCAGCCCACCTGCGACTGTGCGGACAATATCATCTGCTTCAAGCAAAATGGTGTGTGGATGTATCACAACCCGCTTTATTCTGCCACAGATTGTGTGAACGATGCACTTGAAGTAGGCCGTATCGAAACAGCTAAAGCATCTGTACGCATATATCCTAACCCCGTTACCGGCAATAGCTCTTTAAACATTAGCGGGCTTGCAACGCAGGGTATGGTAAATATTTACAGTATCACCGGTACTTTGATGCACTCACAAAATGTGAGCAATAACAGCAGTATTACAATCAGCAAGAGCGAATATCCATCAGGCATATATTTCTACAGGCTCAGCGGGCAGGCAGATCAGGCAGTAAGCGGAAAGTTTATAGTGGAGTAAATATGCCGCTTACCTTTGGGGTTATATATATATACAGAGCAAGCCGAAAGGCTTGCTTCTTTGTTTTCATGGCAACACTGGCACGGAATTTAATACAGTAGGTTTATGATAAGATCATATTGCGCCCTTGCAGCCATCCTGCTGTTTGCACAATGCACGGAAACCAGCACGAACAAGACCGGCAGCGAGGTAAAAAATGTAAAAGCAGCTAAGGAGGAAGAGCCTAAAGCACCTGCGAAGGTTTATACTCCCCTCAGCACAAGCTACCGCCTGCTGACGGCCAAAGATACCATACGGCACATAGACAAATATTTCACTCCTGCACAGCAAAGCGTACTCTTTGCGGTGAACAGGGTGGACTCTGCTAACATCACTAGGCGCGATACGCTCATAGTACCGGCCGATATGAGTGGTGAGCTGAACAGTTATAGCCCTTATCCCGCTTCGCTCAAGTTTCTTAACGGTGTGCACAAGATCATTTTCTTTTCGTACCCGGCGCAATACTTTGCCGCTTACGAGAATGGATACCTGGTGCTTTCAGGCCCTACCAGCATGGGCCGGAAAAAAGACCCGACCCCCACAGGCATCTTCTATACCAACTGGAAAGCTGAAGAGACCAGGAGCACATTCAATGACGAGTGGGAGTTGAAATGGAACTTTAATATACAGAATAAAGAAGGCATAGGCTTTCATCAATATGCGCTGCCGGGCTACCCCGCATCGCACTCATGCCTGCGCCTGCTGGAAAGCGATGCTAAGTACCTGTACAACTGGGCCGACCAGTGGATCATAAAAGGCACTGACGATATAAAGGCACATGGCACACCTGTTGTAGTATTTGGCACATATCCCTTTGGCAGCCCCAGGCCATGGCTACAACTGGCAAAAGACCCTCATGCACTGGATATGACAGAAGAGACACTGCAAAAAGAGACTGCCAGCTATCTGCCGGACATTATGGCCAAGCAGCAACAGCGGGATGCAATGGCTGCCAAAGCACAATAGGTCTTTATCACGGGCCAATTTATTTTGTTGCCTGCTCCAGGATATTTTTTAAGACAATAGCATGGGTATGTTCCACGTCTTTGGCAGCGTACAATAATGTTATGTGCTTCTTGCCCTTATGTCGGTCAATGAAGGGCTTGATCTCTTTATTTTTTTTCAGTTCGGCTTTATATTCTTTCTGAAATTCTTTCCATTTTTCAGGCTCGTGGCCGAACCATGTTCTGAGTTCAGGTGATGGCGCCAGCGCCTTCGCCCACTCATCTATTTTGGCGTCTTCTTTCTTCATGCCCCTGGGCCATAACCTGTCGACAAGAACACGATAGCCATCTTTTTTCAATGGTTCATCGTAGATCCTTTTGATGCTGAAGGCGGTTTGCATCCGTCAAAGTTCGGACTTTTTGCTAATAGCACTCGCCCCCGTTGCATGTTTTATTGATCTTCCATTGCCCCTGTTCTTTCACCAGGTATAGGGTAATACAGTGATCGGAACCATCGTATAGGAAGCAGGCCTGGTACTTTTTGGTATTGCCGGCACTTAACCTGTTCACTCTGAGGGTGCTGATCCATGCAGTATCAAAATCCTGGAAGTGCACTACGGGATCGCTGCCGATATAGTCTGCATGTTTTAATTTATTAAGGAAGGCAGCGCTGCAGTATTTCCGCATGGTATCCTTACTGAAGGTATGTATGGGGCCGGCATTATCGCGTATGTAGTAAGTATAAAAAGCCTTCAGCCTGTGGGCTATGGCGTCATTGTTCTTCTGCGCGCGTGCAGCCAGGCTGCTGAACAGCACAAGCGCAAAGAACATATTTATGGCGCCTTTCATGACCACTGCAATATATTTCACTTCAGTCAAAGTTTAACTGTCATCTTATCAATTCTTACCTTTGCTGCACAATACGCAACATATGCAAGCAAATTTTTGGGATGAACGCTACAGCGCATCGGAATATATTTATGGCGAGGCACCGAATACATTTTTTGCCGGGCAGCTGCAAAAGCTAAAGCCCGGCCACATCATCCTGCCATGCGATGGGGAAGGCCGTAACGGTGTATACGCCGCCACACAAGGCTGGACGGTCAGCGCCTTCGATCAAAGTACTGAAGGGCAGAAAAAGGCCCTGCAACTGGCTGCTAAGAAAGGCGTGACCATCAGCTATGACATTGCAGATGCAGCGGAGGTGGATTATCCCGCTAACAGTGCCGATGCCGTGGCGCTCATATTTGCGCACCTGCCCCCCGAGCCGCGCGCTATACTACTCGCGAAAGTGCTAAGCTGGTTGAAGCCGGGCGGCAGGCTCATCCTCGAAGCGTACAACCCGGCGCAGCTCAACAACGACACCGGTGGACCGAAAGATGTATCTATGCTTTATACCGAAGAGATACTTGCAGACAGTCTTAAAGCCCTGCACACCGAAATGCTGGAGACCCTGAGGCTGCACATTGAGGAGGGTACTTATCATACGGGCATGTCTGATGTGATCAGGTATGTTGGCGTTAAATAGCTGATGGCAAAGCCTGGTGGAATAGTATTTGTAACATCACTACTTTACTAAAACAGTATGTCGTGAAAAAGGAAACCGGGAAGGACATTGCAAGAATATTACTGGGAGCGGGTTTGATATTTGCCGGCATCAGCCACCTGACATTTTCCCGAAAGGATTTCCGTGCGCAAGTGCCGGATTGGGTACCCCTTAAGAAAGATGATACCGTAGTCTATTCGGGCATTGCTGAGATAGCTTTGGGCTCGGCACTGGCTCTTACAGGCAAGCGACATAAAGAAACTGTGGGCAGGATAGCCGCTGGCTTTTTCACGGCCGTGTTCCCCGGCAATATTTCCCAGTATACCCAACACCGCTCCGCCTTTAGCCTTGATACTGATAAGAAGAGGTTCGCAAGATTGTTCTTCCAGCCCTTGCTGGTGGCATGGGCATTAATGAGTACTTCCGTGAGCAAAGACCTTAAATAATATTAAGATTCCGGGCCAATGACGCCCTGGACCATCTTTTTTAACCGCCTCGAATCACTTCTGATGCAGGTAACCTGCAGCTGTTTACTCACTCCGCTTGCCATAGACCTTAAACAGAAATAGCAGGATGATAGTAAGTATCACAAGCGCTGCCAAAATGCATTTGGCCATCAGTACATATTCACTCCATGGATGCGGTGCGTAGCGTCGGAACATATGGTATGCTTAATAAAAGATGCTACAGCAATTTACTAATAAAAAGGCGTTCTAAATAAGTAAACAGTCCTCCTCCTTGCAAACGAGGACCAATGGGGAATGGTGGTGGTATTGTGGATAAAATGACATAAAGCCATAATTGTTTATGCGAGGGTTGAACCTACCTTTGAGAAAACCGCTAAACAATGCGCCTGCTTATTGTTACAATTCTGTGCACGTCATTCTTTTCTGCAAATGCACAGAAACAAGAATTGTCTTTCGGCAAACTGCTGAACAACAATGAGGAGGTGATTTTCGGCTTCCGGCTGGCAAGAGGTAAAAAGATGGCTGTAGTTTGCAAAGAAAAATCCGGTAAGTACCTTGCCTACCGTTTTGGTACAGCCGATAGTGTAGAGCTAAGCTACCCTGCAACACTTGACAAAAGCTCGGGAAAACTATTCAGCTATTACGGTTACCATAGGGGTGGCGGCAAGCAAAATGCTGCAATGGATCTATATAGCTTGACATTCACCCATAATGGGGTGAAATACCATGTATACGACGAATGGTATAGTGAAGACGATTCGCGGGGCATCGGCATACAGGTAACAACCGGCAAGAAAACGGTTGACCTCAAAGGCGACCTTAAAGCCAGGGTCAAAACACTTGGCCTATTGGAAACAGAAGATGAGCTTATCCATAATATTGCCTGGGATTGAGGATTGCACTGAAAGTTTTTTCTTACCTTAAATGAATGGCTAAAAAGAGCGCGGGCATACTGGCTTACCGCAGGGCGGATGGTAAATTGCAGGTGCTGCTGGTACACCCCGGCGGACCTTACTTTGCCAAAAAGGACCTTGGTGCCTGGACCATACCCAAAGGCGAATATGCAGATGATGAAGAGCCACTTGCCGCCGCAAAAAGAGAATTAAAAGAAGAGACCGGGCATGAACCTGAAGGTAACTTTATAGCACTGGCAGCCATAGTACAAAAAGGCGGCAAGGAGGTACTGGCATGGGCAGTGGAGACGGATATTGATGCCGCTGCCTGCAGCTCAAATACCTTTAGCATGGAGTGGCCGCCCAGGTCGGGTAGATTCGCCGATTTTCCTGAAGTGGATAAAGCGGAATGGTTCAGCATAGAGGAGGCAAAGCAAAAGATCAATCCTGCGCAGGTGGGGCTGCTGGAGGAATTGATTGGGAGGGTTTCATGCAGCTGACTTTCTCGTGTACCATTATTAACAAGCGGTTTCCAGATTTGGACATCCACATTTCACAAGCACTTCGGTTGGTGGTTAAGAACACCAGTAATGGCGCCCCCCTTTCGCATGTATATGATCTTGCAAATGCTGTGTCTTAAAGCCCTCGTTACTGACGGGGACTGGTGATGAAGAAAATCGCAAATTGAATTATGGCGAATAATCTAGTTATAGGCGATTTATTATTATTTTTAGAGTGTGCCAGACAAAATAGAATTGTTGGACCTAGATAACCGCTTGCCTATGCTACGAGCTGCATTATTGGTTGAAAGCTTTATTACCGCCTTTTTAAGTCAGTTGCTAGATATTGATGATACAGATAAATCTAAATCACTTGGTAAAAATGGCATCTCATTTTATTACAAAGTAAATCTGCTAATTGATATTGGCGCTTTAGATGCAAAAACCCAAACTAAGTATCAAAAATTTATGGAAGTGCGTAATACATTTATGCATGACCTAAGAGCCAAAACTTATACAGAATGTGTTGCCCAGGTTGATGGACTGGAAAATTGGCTAAAGAAAAATTATCTAGAAATGATTAATCCTGACGTCGAAATTAGTAAAGAAGAACAGTTGCAAAATTATGTTGCCCAATTATCTGATGATGTAATTAAGATTACCTTACAACTGACGGAAAAACTAACAGATAAATTTAAAAAGAACCTTGAGAATGAGCAGTATAAAAAGTCATTTGACGCTTTTAACGAAACTATGAAAGAAATACGGGAATTTCTGAATAGCTACATTCAAAAATATCTTGATGCCGATGAATTAATTAAACCAAAACACTTAGCCAATCTAGGGGACACGATAAGCAAAATATTTTATCAAGGAGTATCCAAAAAGATATGGGGCACTAAAAATCCACCTAAAACTGAGGAAGCTTTTGCCCCTACAAAAAGAGCAAGAGGATAAACCAATTTTTACTATGAAAGATCAGGGAAATGGAATTGACTTAGTTGATGTAATATCATCTGATGAACTCATTGAGATTGATATTGACATGCTAGAAGCTAGTCTTGACCAATTTATTTCAGATGATTTCCTGAAAGATATACCTATGTTAGGATTGGTATATAAGGGGATTAAACTAATTGGCAGTTTAGGGAATTTTTTCAGTTACAAAAAAATACTAAGATTTTTGTTTGAACTAAAAGATATATCTAAAACCAAGAGAACAGCATTTGTGGAAAAAATTGAAAAAGAGGGATTTGAAAAGACTGGCGAGAAATTACTATTCATAATTGACCGACTTGACGATTATGATAAAGCTACAATTCTTGGCAAATTGTATGCCGCAGTGATCAATGAGAACATACACTATAACGATTTTCTTTATCTCGCACACATTATTGATAAGGTTTACATTGGCAACCTCAGATCATTAGACCCCAAACTAAATTCTGAAGAAAAAGAATACTATAGTGATAAATTGAATGATGTGCCTGACAATGGTAAAATCGACCTTTATCAATCAGGGTTACTAGACATGGAGATTAAAGATAATAGAGGTCGAGAAGAGTACGAAAGAAAGAACATAGGCAATACTCCCCAATACCCACCAACTATTAAATACAAAGAAAATAAGTATTGCGAGATGCTTATTTGCTATGGTTTTTAAGGTATGAACTATCCTGTAATGTTATCAAAGATTTCCGGATTCTATGTGGAGTTCGATAAGGTCATATAATTTCCAACAAAGTCTGTCATTCAATTTTTTCAACAATAGAGAAATCGCTATCACTATGATCTTTTGGCATTGGGCGATAATCCTTGATAGCCACATTCCAAGCGTGTTCAAGTTAAAGACTAAGTTCTTGGAGTCTTGGGCTCAAAATGATTAGAAGTAATCTTACTGTGAAAGGTGGGTTTATGTATATAAGCTTTTGTATTGCATGTTAGTCTCAATGCCGAAAAATGTTGCTTAAGGGAATGGGCTATCCAAAACATATCGACTAAGTACCAAGCTTTGGGAAGCATTAACTTGGGGAGCCGACCTCTTGGACTATTAATTGAGCTGTTTAAGAAAAGTAAGTCAGCAATATAGTGGTACCAGTCTGGTTCTGACAACAATAGGTCGTGATATCCGTGGAAAGAACGCCCACTTCGAAATATATTCAGAGTTCCACCTTTAATATTAACAAATTCAGTTATTTTTTTCTTAAAATCGTTTGTAAATTGCTTATTACTAAAATCAACAAGAGGTATATGATAATGTTTGCTATTAATAATAATGTGAGAATTAAACGCCAGTTCATGCCCCTCCGGTACTTCAGATATCAAACTAACTAAAGAAGATCTAAACTCTTGTTCGTCTGCTACACCTTTTATATATAAAATATTCCTATAATCAGATTTGTGTTTTCCGGGGATACCATTTTTATAAACTGAGAACGTAAAAGTAATGTTCTTAAGTGCATAGCTTTTTAGACACTCAAATTGTGTCAATAAGCTGGGAAGCTCGCTTGTAATTTCTTTATTGAATCTTAGTGCCATTAAGTAAATGATAGGTTTCCAACGCGTAATTATCGGTCATTCCAGAAATATAATCAACTAACAAGTGTGCTCTAAAATACCATTCCATGAATGAAAACTCATCATTTTTTGGCAGGTTTTTCACAGCAAAATCGTAAGCGTCTAAATGTTTTCTTGGCAATCTATTATATAATCTCCATTCCACGTCAAGATTTTTTCCACTTAAAATGTTAATATCGTTTTTCGCGTCCACCAAAGCATTGAAGTTAGCATACGGCAATTCTAATAGGGGCTTTAAAAATGCCATAAGGCAAGAAATAACACGATATCCCGCAAGTTCTATGTTTTCCGCCTCCTTCGATCGAAAAAGATGTGTTCTCGCAAATATTTTTAACGCCTTTAGCAACGATTTCACTGGTATTACGGTGTCGAATAAGTCATCTATATCGCCAGCTTTAATTCGGCTCTGATTTCCTATATACGAGTCTGAAGCAATCTGAATTAGGCTTCTAGTAACGGCAATTTTGAATTTATAGAAATCGAACTTAGTCTCAAGTGCATTCACATTTATCCCTAATAATTCAAATTGTTTATCTTCCCAGTACTTTAACAACTCGCCAAAGAAAAATTTTGGGCTGATTATCCCCTTTTCTATCCCATCTTCTATATCGCTTAAACAGTAGGAAATATCATCAGCAGCTTCCATAATAAACGTAATCGGGAAACGTTCTTGCCAGCCTAAATGATTTTTAATATGTTTCACCTTTTGCTGCTCAGAATGAAAATAACCTGGTTTTTTATATTTACCGCTTTTGATTTTTTCACTACTCGGATCACAGTTATACTTAACGCACGATAATATTTGAGAGTAAGTTAAATTTAAGCCATTTCCCTCGTAGTGGTCTGGTATATCTTGAAGATGTAAAATGATTCTAATTCCCTGAGGATTGCCATCAAAATAAGCAAAATCATTTAGGAGCTTAACGATACTGAACCCATCAAAATCCATTTGAGTGGAATGAAGTAATGTAGACTTTGCAAATGTTGAAAACCATTTCTTAATGGCGGCTTCACCGAAGTGTCCAAACGGAGGGTTTCCAATGTCATGTAAAAGGCAACAAGTTTCAGCAATATCTATAAATGGTACACGGAGTTTTTCTTGCATGTGGCCAGATGCTATTAACGATGCCGCAACTTTTTTTGCTATTAAACTTCCTGTATTAGCAACTTCAAGTGTATGAGTCAGTCTACTTCTTACAGTTGAATTAGTTTCAAGCCCAAAAACTTGAGCCTTTTGCTGTAGTCTACGGAAAGAACTTGAGAAAATTACCCGTGACTTGTCGCTACTAAAACCTTGTTCGACATCAGGGTTATGAGGCTCTTCCTTGAACCTCATTGGCTGCAAAATGCTATCATAGTTAATAGTCGGATCCATTAATGGATGTTTTTGCATTTAAAAATATGATTTTTTTTGATTTTTATATGCATAATTAATGATTTTAACAACTTAGCCTTTGCCCATTGGTGCCAGAATCCGCCTTGCTGCGTTGTGTTTCTTTTGCCTACCCTCACATAAGCCCAAAATGTGGATATCCTTATTTGGAAGCCCCTCCCTCAATTTCGTATCTTGCTTTGTCCGCCAAAAATTAAGAAAGGTGGGTATATGACCTGAGTATAAAGTGGGAAAGAAATGAGAAAGAAATGGGAAATTTTTGGGAAACAAGTTGATACTAAAGCATTGATAATCAATAAAAAAGTGAGAAAATAAATTTTGAGGGAAAATGGGTAAAATGAAAAAGAAGAATAATATTAAACAAGGCGAGAAAAGCAGTGAAAAGCTCGAGGACATGCTGGATGTCATTGTTGCCACCGCACGTAAGGAAGAGCCCAAAAGAGACTGGGTTGAGTTCAAAAAGTCATTAAAAAATAAAGGCAAACTATAATGTATCACGTCCCCCCTCTCCATTTATGGAGAGGGGCCGGGGGTGAGGTCAAAAAAAAAACTACTTTTGCAGCATGCAAGCAACACTCGAGCAGGCCATGAAACTGGGCCTACGCGAAGAAGAATTCGAGAAGATAAAAGAAGTCCTCGGTCGCACCCCAAATTTTAATGAAGTAGCCATGTACTCCGTAATGTGGAGCGAGCACTGCAGCTACAAGAACTCCATAAAATGGCTGAAGACCCTGCCCCGCGATGGGGAGCGCCTGCTGGTAAAAGCAGGTGAGGAGAACGCCGGCCTGGTGGATATAGGTGATGGACTGGGTTGCGTGTTCAAGATAGAAAGCCATAACCACCCATCAGCTATCGAGCCCTTCCAGGGCGCGGCCACGGGTGTGGGCGGTATACACCGCGATATATTTACCATGGGGGCAAGGCCTATAGCCTCGCTCAATTCATTGCGCTTCGGCAAGATGGATAACCCCAAGACCAAGCACCTGCTGAAGGGTATAGTAAAAGGCATAGGCCATTACGGCAATTGCTTTGGCGTACCCACGGTAGCGGGCGAGGTATATTATGAAAGCTGCTACCAGACCAATCCACTCGTTAACGCTATGAGCGTGGGCGTGGTGAAGGTGGGGCAAACGGTGAGCGCCACATCGCACGGCGAGGGCAACCCGGTGTTTATAGTAGGTGCCTCCACAGGTAAGGATGGTATAGGCGGTGCGTCGTTTGCATCGGCAGATATTAGTGAGAACAGCGCGGAGCAACTGCCCGCAGTGCAGGTAGGCGATCCCTTTGAAGAAAAGAAACTATTAGAGGCCTGCCTGGAGATGATACCTACGGGTGCCCTGATAGGCATGCAGGATATGGGCGCGGCGGGCATTACCTGCAGCACCAGCGAAATGAGCGCCAAGGGCGAGCATGGCATGATCATACACCTGGACAAGGTGCCCACACGCCAGGCCAATATGAAGCCATGGGAAATGTTGCTGAGCGAAAGCCAGGAGCGCATGCTGATAGTGGTAATAAAAGGCCGCGAGCACGAGGTGCAAAAGATATTTGACAAATGGGACATACACTGCGTGCAGATAGGCGAGGTGACGAAAGACAAGAACCTGAAGTACTACATGAATGGTGAGCTGATAGCCGATGTGCCTGCGGAAAGCCTGGTGCTGGGCGGCGGTGCACCGGTGTATGAAAGGGAATACAGCGAGCCTAAATATTTTGAAGAGATCAAGAAATTCAACCCGGACAATATAGCCATACCTGCCGACCTGCGCGATGTGGCTTACCAACTGGTGCAGCTACCAAACATAGCCAGCAAGCGCTGGATATGGGAGCAGTACGACAGCATGGTAATGACGGGCAATACGCATACCAATGCCCCCAGCGATGCTGCGGTGGTAAGGGTGCATGACAGCCCCAAGGGCCTTGCTGTAACAACCGATTGCAACAGCCGCTACGTGTGGGCCGATCCTTACAAGGGCGGTATGATAGCCGTGAGCGAAGCTGCACGTAATATAGTATGCAGCGGCGGTGTACCTGTAGCTATTACCAACTGCCTGAACTTTGGCAACCCATATAACCCGGAAGTGTACTACCAGTTTGTGTACGCACTAAAGGGTATGAGCACGGCCTGCCTGAAGCTGGGCACCCCTGTAACAGGTGGTAACGTGAGCTTCTACAACCAAAGCGAAGACGGCCCCGTGTACCCAACCCCAACAATAGGTATGGTGGGCGTACTGGACACGCTGGACCAAAAAATGAGCCTGAACTTTAAACATGCAGGTGACTACATCTATGTTCTCGGCGTAAACCGCAACGACATAAACTGCAGCGAATACCTGCACCATATATGTGGTGTTACACACAGTCCCGCTCCGCATTTCGAGATGGACGAGGAAGCAACACTGCAGGATAATGTAATGCGCCTGATCAGCGAAAAGCTGATCAACTCCGCACATGATATTTCGGAAGGTGGTTTGTTCACTACACTATTGGAAAGCGCTATGAGCAGCGATGGCCATGGCTTTACCATAGATACAGATAAGAGCATCCGCAAAGATGCCTACCTGTTTGGCGAGGCACAAAGCCGCGTAGTAGTGAGTGTGAACCCCGCGATACATGCCATGTTCGAGGCAGAATTGAAAGGAACGCCCTGCACCAAAATAGGCACCGTTAACGCCGACGGCGAAATAAAAATAGACCACGAAACATGGGGCTATATAGCCGACTGGAAAGAGGCTTATGATAACGCGCTGGAGAAATTACTGATGGCGTAGATCACCCCTCGTAAGAGATCTGCGAGTACTGCACATTTCCCGGCAGCATGGGCCGCAGCTTGCGGATGACCACTTTGATCTTCTCCGCAAAGGGTACTTGCTCCTTCAGTGAGCGGTGTATGTTTTGGGCAAAGGTCTCGATGATCTCACCGGGCTGCGTGAATTCCAGGGCTACAGTGCTTTGTATGATTGCATAGTCCACAAAGGGCCATGGCTGTGCATCATTAACCGGCACATAAATATCCACGTCTATTTCGAAGTCGTTACCATTGACCAGTTCTTCGGGGTACAAACCGATGGGTGCATGAATGCTGATACCGTGGAGGGAGACTGTGAGCATGGGGCAAATTTAGTTGATTAGTTGCCTAGTTGATTGGTTGATTTGAGGATTACTGTTTGAACCTTGTATCGGCGGAGTAGGGGGCGATGGTGGATTCGTAGCGGATGTTATTGAGCGGTTGTAGTGTAGTAAGGTTGTAGACGCTGTACCAGCCGGGGTTGCCGGTGCACTTGGTAGCATGGTGCGGTGCGGGCCCGTCCTGGGTGAGGTTGCTGCTTACAATGTAGAGTGTATTATTCTGTTCATCTACTGCGAGGCCATGGGGTTGGTAGAAGTCGCCATAGATGGGCGCGCCTACCAGTTGCAGCGTGTTATAGTCGATGGTATATACAGAGCCCTTGCAGCCGGGATTTGGGTTTGCCGCATCTTCCATACAGCTTACGAATATTTGATGCTTGGATGGGGCTATTGCAAACTCCTGCGGTTTGTGCCCTACGCGTATTGCAGCTAGTACCTTATACGTATATGCGCCCAGCACCCGGACCGTATCTGAAAATTCGCAGGAGACAAAGATCTTTGAATGATCGGGCGTCATGATCACTTCGTGCGGATCGGAATATATCTGCGAGGTATTATCTACTGCGGTGAAAGCAGTGTCGAGCGGTATTTTTATAAGCGGCGGCAATTTCCCGGGAGTGTAACGGTAGAGGGCGTTGCCGTATTGAGGAGTAATGTAGAAGGTATCCCAGCTTGGCGTGGCGACTATGCCATGGGGGTATATGAGGTTGCCGGGGTTAAGGGGTGTGGCCTGCATGCTTCCGAAATCGACGGAGAATAAATGCGCGGTGTTGAAGTCGACCATCATTATTTTTTGTGCATCGGGGCTGATGCTGAGGATGCCACCTGAACCGCCCTGCATGTTCACGCTTGCTATTACTGTGTCGGTACGAGTGTCTATTTTTTGTGCGTAGCTGCCTGATGTGAAGCCCAGGAATCCATACTTTCCATCCGGGGTGATGCGTATGCAGTGGGGTGATTCCGTATAGCCCATCATGCCGATAGGGAACATGCGCATGGTGAGCTTTGATTTGCCATCTATTACCTGTACCAGGTCGCAGCCCTGCTGGGTGATGTATATTTTTTGGCGGGTGTCGGGATCGGAGGCGAAGGGTATGTTGCCGTTCTTATCCGGTGCACCGGCAGCGATCCAATTTTTGATGGTGTTGTACTCTGTTGCCGAAAGTGGTGTGCCATTGTAGGGCATGGTTGGTAAGGAGACAGTACCACGTGCAGAGTCGGTATTGATGAAGTAGAGCAATGAGCTAAAGTCGGTACTGAAGGGTATGACCACCGCGCCATGTGATGATCCTTTGAAGAGGTTGTCCCAGGAGTCGAGGCAGAGGCGGCCTGCATTGATAGCGCCGGAGGCATCGTGGCAACCTGTGGTAGCGCATTTGGTAACGAAAATAGCAGCAATGCTGTCGGGGTAATTATCAATGAGGGCGGGTGCAGGAAAAGGCTTGTGCTTGCAGGAGTAGAGAATGCAAAGGGAAACAAGGAAGAAAAAGCATATCACTATAATAGAACTGCGCATGGCCTGGTCGATAGGGTGAAATTACGACATTATTGCGGTCATCTGAACCTTGCAGCCGCGGAGTAAGGTGCGTTGGAGGTTTCGTAACGAATGTTGTTGACCGGTTTTAAGGTGTACAGATCGTAGATAGTGTACCAGCCCAGGCTTGAACCGCATACGGTTACGTGATGCGGGGGAACAGGGATATTAATATTAGCGCTTACCACGTAGATACGTCCCATTTGTTCGTCGATAGTGATGCCATGCGGTTCATAGAAATCGCCGTAAAGGGGTGCGCCAACCTGTTGCAGTGTGTTGTAGTTGAACACATAAACTGAGCCTTTGCTGCCAGGTGTGGGGTTAGCAGCGTCTTCCATGCAGGTAACAAATACCTGCTCAGTAGTAGTAGAGAGAGCCAGTTCCTGAGGAGTGCCGCCTACCGATAAAACGGCCAGTACTTTATAGGTATGTGCATCGAGTACCCTTAGCTGGTTGGTATTCTGGCAGGTAACAAAGAACTTGGAATGATCGGGGGTCATGATGATCTCGTGCGGATCGGAATACAGGCCGGCAGTGCCGTCGACGGTTGGTTGTGTAGTGTCGAGGGGAATTTTCAGTACAGGTTTATTGGCTACGTACCTGTAGATCACATTGCCCTTCTGGGCAGTTACGTAAAAGGTGTCCCAGTTGGGTGTAGTTGCGACCCCGTGCGGGTTCAGGAAAACATTTTTACCTATTCTTTGTGGTGTTCCGGTACTAAAGTCGACATTCCACAGCTCGTTGCCCAGGAAATCGCTGACGAGATTTTTTTGTCCATCGGGGCTGATGCTGATGATGCCCCCTGTGCCATCGCCAAGAGAGATGGTTTGCACTATGGTGTCGGTGCGGGTATCTATCTTTTGAACATAGTTGCCGTTAGCGAAGGCGACATAGGCAAATTTTCCATCGTCGGTTACGCGTACGCAATGCGGGCTTTCTGTTTGATTGACATCGCCGCCTATAGGGAAGAGACGCATCATAATGCCCGATGCTCCATCTATCACTGCCATCTGGTCGCAGCCCTGCTGGGTAATGTATATTTTTTGACGGGTATCGGGGTTTGAAGCAAAGGGAATGTTGCCATTCCTATCGGGGGCACCATTTGCTATCCAGTTCCTGATGCTATTATATTCGTCGGCTGAAAGCGGAGTGCCGTTGTAGGGCATTGTAGGGTGCGAGACTATGCCTTTGGAAGAGTCGGTATTGATGAAATAGAGCAAAGAGCTGTAAGTAGTGTTGAAAGGTATCACCACTGCGCCATGCGAAGCACCTTTGAACAGGTTGTCCCATGAATCAAGGCGGAGATGATCGGCATTTATGTAGCCTGAGCCATCATGGCAACCGACCGTAGCGCATTTAGCTACAAATATGTTGGCAATGCTATCAGGAAAATTGCCGTCGGCGATACCGGGACCGGGGAAAGGTTTATGCTTACAGGAGTTGAACAGGTAAAGGAACAAGCAGGAGCACGCCAATAAGAATATGATACGTAAACGCATACGGGTTATCTGATAAATTGAAGTTACGACTTTAGGCCGATATAGGTATAAAGGCTAAGCTGATATCCGTCAGCGGGCTGAGGGAAGCCAAATGCAGGAAAATGAGTTACTTTTATGCGGAATTTAAGCCAACCACCGGCCTCATGCTTGTAGCTTTATATAACCGTACGTTTGAAGAACAGGATATACCTGTGCTGAAACATATAGTACAGATGCTCAAAGACCATAACCTGCAGATGGTCTTTTTTAAGGATTTCTACGAAAGGATAGCTCCGCATATACAGTTAGAAAGCACCCCGAGGCTGTTCACCGGGAAAAAGGACCTGCCCGCTAATACGGATATGCTCTTTAGCCTGGGTGGGGATGGTACATTGCTGGATACGGTTTGCTTTGTGGGCAATAGCAATATACCCCTCATAGGCGTGAACCTGGGGAGGCTGGGTTTCCTTGCTGCGATACCCGAGGAAGAAGTAGATGCGGCGATCATATCGCTGGTGAGAGGGTCTTATACCTTGGAAAAGAGGACCTTACTGCACCTTGATAGCAGCATACCCTTGTTTGATGGCTCACCTTTTGCATTGAATGAGTTTACCATTCACCGCAAGGATTCGTCATCCATGATCAAGATACATACTTACCTGAACGGGGAATTTTTGAATACCTATTGGGCCGATGGGCTGATAGTGGCAACACCCACAGGATCAACGGGTTACTCGCTTAGCTGTAACGGGCCGGTAGTATTCCCGCAGACCTCGAGCTTTGTGATAACACCAGTTGCACCGCATAACCTGAATACCCGCTCGATAGTGGTGCCGGATGACAATGTGATATCATTTGAGGTGGAGGGCAGAACGGAACAGTTTTTATGTACCCTTGACTCGCGTACGGAAACGATAACCAGCGGGGTGCAGCTGGCCGTAAAAAGAGAGAAATTTACCATATCATTGGTGCGGCCGGATGAACATAATTTCCTGAAGACCATACGCCAAAAACTATATTGGGGTATTGACAGAAGGAACTAAAACAATAAAAAAGTACATTTGCCGTTACATGGAACCAAGGTGTCTATGAGGAAGATAACCATCATATTATTAGTGTTTTTCGCATTCACGGCGAGCCAGCAGGCTTCCGGCCAGTATTTCTATAGTGGCAAGGAGTACGGGCTTTCCCTGGGCGGCTCTGAATATTTTGGCGACCTGAACACGAGTTATGGTTTCAAATATGTGCGCCCGGCGGGTGGTGTATTTATTCGTTTTCACCTGAACCCTTACATTGCCCTGAAGACCACGCTGAACTATACCAAAGTAGGCTATGACGATAAATGGTCGACCGACCCATATGAGCGCAAGCGCAACCTGAACTTCAAGAGTGATATTGGTGAATTTGCAGTACAGGCTGAGTTCAATTTTGTGAAATTCGCTACAGGCGATTTTAATAACCGATTTACCCCATACTTAACCGGTGGTGTGGGTGTGTTCTATTACAACCCTTATACATCTTACCAGGGGAAAAGATATTACCTGCGGCCACTAGGCACAGAGGGGCAAAATGCGGGTTTCGACTCACATAAGTATAGTCCTGTGAGTGTTTGCTTCCCGGTAGGTGCAGGTATAAAATGGTGGATGCGACCCGGTATGAACGTGGGTTTCGAGATCGCGGACAGGCTGACACTTACCGATTATATTGACGATGTGAGTTCCTATTATGTAGGCTCAAAATATTTTGCAAAAGACCCACAGTTCAAGCAACCGGCCGCTTATTACCTGCAGGACCGCTCGCTGGAAGTGACGCCTAATGACCCATTGGGCAGGGCCGGCAAACAAAGAGGCAATACCAGTACACGCGACCAGTACATGATGTTCATGGTCAATGTATCCTTCCAGCTAAAGGTGTACCGCTGCCCCGGTTATATGAACCATGATGCAAGTGGGGATTAGAAATTCACTATTGCCTTCCTTCAGCCATCAACTTTTTTACCAACCAATACTTAGGCATAAGCTAATGCTGAATAATTATTTTTTGAGTTACAGAATTTGCCTTGCCTGAAAGGGTCAGATAATAGAATCCAGTAGCCAACTTCCTTACATCCAGCAAAGTTTCCTTTTGTATTGAAGCCTGTTCGTAGACAATGTGCCCAAGCAGATCATATAGCCACAGGTTATTGTATCCGCTGCCATTGGAAACGACGTGCAGGATATCGTTAGCGGGGTCGGGGTAGACAACTATCTGGGCAGGTGCGGAATGGATGTTTTGTACATCTGTTGTGCTATTGAGTTTTGCGGTCAGTATGCCAGTGATATCCGGATGTATGTAAGAAGGGCCAAAAAAAGTTCCCGAAGCGGAGGCGGTGCCACCCACTAGTATATTGCCGCTGTTATCAAGGGCAATGGCTGAGCCGCGTGAACCTACCCCGCCCGGCTCTTTTGCCCAAATAGGATCACCATTGCTATTGTATTTAACAACGAAAACATTATCGCCTGGAGTAGATAGCGTATCATTGTTATAGATCAGCATGTTGATAAAGTACCCTGTTGTGTAAAAGTTGTTTTCAGCATCCAGGACAATGTCAGAACTAAAACCCGTACCCACTGTCTGAATTCTCTGAGCCCAAAGAAGATTGCCTGAAAAATTGTATTTGGCGATAAAAGACCCCGCACCAGATAGGACAATGTTGTTGTCGAATTTAGTATTTGTTGCTAACCCAGTACCAGTTACATAGCTGTTGCCCGAAGCATCAACTGCCAAGGCAGCTCCTGCGGTGGGGTAATCTCCTCCAGCACCTTTAACCCAAAGTGGGTAGCCTGTGCTATCATATTGGGCAACGAACATATCATTGAAGGGCCCAACCTTCGAGTATATTCTCTTGTTAGCAAAGTCGGCCCAAGGGGCGTCAAAATATCCCGTAATGTAAATGTAGCCCTGTCCGTCTACTGCAATGTCACTTGGTCCATCCCCAAATTTTCCACCTGCATGTTTGGCCCATTTTACCGTGGCATTGCTATCAAGCTTTACAATAAATATATCCCCTCCTCCGCTACTAGTCAGCGTTAGGTTGTCAAAGTCAATAGTGCCATAGGAAGGAGGAGAGGCGCCATCGCCTGCGAACATGCCCGTAAGAAAGATATTGCTATTCTTGTCTATAAATATTTTGATGCCATCGTCCGGATAAATACTGCCCCATGTTTTGGCCCAAATGCGGTTGCCGCTGCTGTCATACTTAGTAAGTACGATGTCCGACCAGCCTTTGGTCCTAAACGTATCAGCCCCAAAAATTGCTGTGTCTTCAAATGAGCTACCGACGTAAACGTTCCCATATTTATCAGTAGCAAGGCCCGTACCCTGGTCGGTCCATATGCCGCCGCCGCATTTTGCCCACAAGAACTGGCCTGTGCTGCTATATTTTGCCAGGAAAAAATCTTTCCCGCCTTTGCTCACAAATGTATCGTATGGGAAAACCAGGCTATCCTGAAAAAAACCGGTTACATATACGTTGCCTGCAAGATCTGTGCATATATCGTTCGTATAGCTCTCAGCTGAGGCTTTACCGAGCCCTGCCCATTGCCATTGCGGGACAGTTTGCCCTGCGAGCAATAGCGGAGAGAGAAGCAGAAGTAGTAATGTGAAATGTTTGTTCATGATAGCATTTTAGGAAAGTTGCGTATATTAAAAATACGATTTATACGATTTTGATACAATGCGACAACGACATTTAACTGTCATTTTCCGGAAAATACATCGTAGCATTCAGCCATTCGCCATCGAAAAGGGCATTATATCGTTTGTAGAAGTTTACAGCGGGTTCGTTCCATTCCAAAACCTGCCAGCTAATGCCGGTAAATCCTTTTTCCTTTGCTATCCGGATCAATTCGTCCATTAGTAAAGTGCCGATACCTTTGCCACGCCATGCCTCGGTAACCAATATATCCTCCAGGTACATTTTCTGGCCTTTCCAGGTGGAGAAACGGACGTACCAGAGGGCAAATGCAAGCACCTGCCCCTCGGCCTCGGCAACTATGGCCCACCAAACAGGGTTTTGCCCAAAACCGCTTTCGCTAAAGTGCTCAAGGGTAATATTTACCTCATCGGGGGCTTTTTCGTAAATGGCCAGCTCGCGCACCAGTTCCAGCATGCGTTGGCAATCGGATGGCAGGGCAGGACGAACGGTAACCGGGGGCATCATTCTTTTATGATTAGTTGTAAGTCCAAATGTAGAAAGTACGCGGCTGTTGACCAAAAGGATATTTATTAACAAGGTGATAATACGTTCACCACAATTTTTGCGGAATACTTAACAATGCATAAACTATAGTTGCCAAACTTGCGTTAAATAGAACCGCCATCAACATATGATGATGTATATTTAATTTTATTCACGTAAGTTGTATTAAAACCAGAAATCAGAATTATGAGCACACAAGGTGAAATATTATGGGTAGACGATGAGATAGATTCGATGAAATCGCAGATATTGTTTTTGACAAATAAGGGATATGAAGTAACCCCATTGACCAATGGATATGATGCACTGGAGCTGCTAAAGGATAAAGTGATGGACGTAGTGCTGCTGGACGAGAGTATGCCCGGCATGACCGGCCTTGAGACGCTGGCTAAAATAAAAGAGACCTACCCGCAACTGCCGGTGGTAATGGTGACGAAGAACGAGGCTGAATACATAATGGAAGAAGCCATTGGCGCACAAATAACCGACTACCTGATAAAGCCGGTGAACCCCAACCAGGTTTTGCTGTCGCTGAAGAAGATAATAGACACTAAAAGGCTGGTATCTGAAAAGACAACGAGCGCATACCAGCAGGAATTCCGCAACCTGTTCATGGCCCTGAGCTCGAACCCCAACCATGAAGAGTGGAAGGAGCTATACAAGAAGCTGGTATACTGGGAGCTGGAAATGGCGCGCAGCGATAGTGACGAGATGATAGAAGTGCTGCAGGCACAAAAGGCCGAGGCCAATACAGAGTTCAGCAAGTACATAGTGAAGAACTACGCTAAATGGATAAAGGACCCGCTATCAGCCCCGCTATCATCGCACCAGGTGATAAAAGAGAAAGTGGCACCCTTCCTTGAAAAAGGAAAGTCATCGTTCCTGGTGGTAATAGACAACCTGAGGTATGACCAGTGGAAAGTGATACAACCAACCCTGAACGAGTTTTTTAAGACCGTAGACGAGGATACATTCTACAGCATATTGCCTACTGCTACGCAGTATTGCCGCAATGCACTATTCGCAGGCATGCTGCCGATAGATATAGAGGCCAAATTCCCTAACGAGTGGAAGAATGACGATGAAGAAGGTGGGAAAAACCTGCATGAGGAGACCTTTATGCGCAACCAGCTGAAGAACCTGAAACTGGATGGCCTGAAATGGCAGTACGTGAAGATAACCAACAATGAGGACGGCAAGAGCTTTGAAGACAATATACACAACTACCTGAATAACGACCTGACCGTTGTGGTGTACAACTTCGTGGATATGCTATCGCACGCACGTACTGAAATGGAAGTACTTAAGGAGCTGGCAGGTGACGAAGTATCGTACCGCTCACTTACACTTAGCTGGTTTGAGCACTCGCCCCTGTTCAGGGCACTGCGTAAAATAGCTGATAAGGACATACAGCTGTTCATCACCACTGATCATGGGACCACGAGAGTAAAGCGCCCGAGCAAATGCGTGGGCGACAGGCATACTACTACCAACCTGCGCTACAAGCATGGCCGTAACCTGCAGTATGAAGAGAAGGATGTACTTGCATTCCGCGACCCGAAAGACGCAGGGCTGCCGAGGCCAAATGTGAGCTCTACCTTTATTTTTGCGAAAGAGGATGTATTTTTATGTTACCCCAATAATTATAATCACTACGTAAATTATTACAAGAATACTTTTCAGCATGGAGGTATATCGCTGGAAGAAATGATAGTACCTGTAATAAGGCTGCAGAGCAAGTGATCATAAAAGCTATGGCGTATGTGGGACGAACGCACACAGGAAATATGGATAATGCAGGGGCGGGTGGAAACATTGATGGAACGCACCTGCATCCTGCTGCTTATATTGCTTTTCCTCGGGTGCAACCTTGGCTATATACTACTGCCGGACACCATACCATTGCACATCAATGCGCTGGGTGATGGAGATGACTTTATGAGCAAGGCGTATTTCTTCGTTTTGCCCTCTATAGGTATCTTCCTGTACTTTGCCATTACGTTGCTCAGCAAAGGCCCGGTGCGTGTGAATTATGAAGATCCCCGACTGGCCGAAATGCATTACCGCTCATCGACAAGAACCTTATTGCGTGTGAAGCTGATGGTGCTTATAGCCTGCACTATAGAAATGGGTGAGACGGTAAGGCTGTCGTACAAAGAGTTTGGCAGGCCCGGCTGGCCCGCTACTATATGGGAAGCATTACTCCTGCTCACGCCACTGATATACTACCTTGCTAAGTTGAGAGCGATCCGTAAAGGAACTGAAACACGATTAAAGGATTAGAAAAAGATTTCCTCGATCTATTAATTTTATTTAAGGCGTTTGTATGGGAAGTCTTCACCTTTTTCTGCTCCAGCCTTTTTGCCCTCTATGCGGGCGAACAAAGTGGAGTCGGACCCTTTACGGTAAATGATACGCTGGGGGAAATCGTGCATGGGGTTTTCAAAAATTACTTCGGATGCAGAATATGCTTTTTCTTTAAACGGTACTTCCTGCCCATTATTCTGATCGCTTACTGTAGGGATGTACCAGAGCGTGTCCCTGCGCTGTACCAGCTTCATTGTTTCGGAGAAAAGGGTATCGCCCTTACCCGACAGCATAATACTGTAGCCGCTGAGCAGCGTATCGGACACCTTTTGCCATACCTCCAGCAAGCGCCCTTCGGGGCTATCCATATACCACTCGCCTGTTATCCAGCCAAGGGTAGCGAGTTTGCTAATGGGGGCATGATTATTGGAATTAGTACCCCGGTTGCCTGAATTACCGCAGGCTGAAAAAAATGTTACGAATATTATGGAGTAAATTGCTTTTTTCATCTTAAGAATGCAGGTCAATACATGAATATAGTACTTTTCACAAAAAATTATCAGCATCCGTGCATCAGCCAATTTATAAATCATTAAAATTGTATAAAGTTTATATCCAATGATGGAAAACGTTTCGGAAGAGCAGAATCTACAGTACCCCGATAGTGAGGGGAATAAGGAGAGCAAACAAGACGCAACAGAATCGATCAGGAACTTAATAGACCAGGTAGAAAGAGTAATACGCGGTAAACGTGATAAAATAGAACTGGTAGTGACCTGCCTGCTGGCGGGAGGGCATATCCTGATGGAGGACAATCCCGGTACCGGTAAAACTGTGTTGGCAAGAACGCTGGCGCAATGTATAAGCGGTGAGATGGGCAATGATCATGTACTCTTCAAGCGTATCCAGTTCACCCCCGACCTGCTGC
>DDET01000002.1:109339-139559 GCA_002336915.1 Bacteroidetes bacterium UBA1947
AAAGTGCAGAGTGCCCTGCTGGAAGCCATGGCGGAGCAGCAAATAACGGTGGGCGATACCACATTGATGCTGGAGAAAGTGTTCTTCACTATAGCCACGCAGAACCCGATAGAAATGGAAGGCACCTACCCGCTGCCTGCAGCACAGCTGGACCGTTTCTCGATGAAGATCATCTTTGGCTATGTAGATGAACAGACAGAACTGAATATATACCGTGAATACCTGGATATAGCAAAGAACCTGGTGCAGATGGAGCAGGTGCTGAGCATGAATGAACTGCTGGGCCTGCAGGAACAGGCAAAGCAGGTATATGTGCACGACGAGATAGTACAGGGCGTGAGCCATATAATACGCGGCACGCGCGAACACCAGGATATTACACTGGGTGCGTCAACGCGTAGTGGTATCGCCTTCCTGAGGTGCCTGCGTGCCTATGCGCTGGTAAAGGGCCGCACATTTGTGATAGAAGACGATGTGAAAGACATTGCCTATGCTGTGCTGGACCACCGCCTGATATACCGGAACAAAGAAGGCCGCCAGAAAGCACTGGAGGGCATTATTAATAAAGAGACCGATAGGCTGGCCAAGCTGAAACTCTACTAAAAGCAAGAAGGAAACAGGAAAGGCAAATGTGTTGTAGCCGGAAGAAACTGATCAATTTTATCGTTGCAGCATTGCTCCTGCTTTGCGGCAGTAATGCATATGCACAGGATACGCAGCAGGCACAACAGGCGCAGCCACAAATATTACAGCCCACACAGGTGCACCCTGCATCAAAAATGTCGGAGCGGTATGAGGTAGATGCCAAGCGCATGGGTGTATCCACCAACAGCGAGGATGCACTACCAAGATCGCGGGAGTTCATAAGGATCGACAGCACCTACTACGTGGGCTGGCTGTATGAAGGGGCTTATAAGTACTACCATGCGGCCGATTTCCTGGGTTATAAAAATGCTGTTACCCCGCTGGAGACTGCGCTCCGCCAGATAGAGCGCGACTACAGGAAGCAGCTTGGTACGCGCACGGCGGAGTTGATGACCTATTACCCGGCCTATAAATTCCAGATAGACTATACCATGATAGCGATGTACCTGATGCATTGCTACAGCAATATGGAAGAGCCGGACAAAGTGTATACGCTGCTGCGCAGGGTATTAAAATGGAATTTCCAGCGGGAGTATTTTATGGATGCCTACAACTTCCTGGGTTGGACAGTGCATCGTAACCGCTTTTATACACACGATAAGTACAAGTTCCTAAAAAACTCGATAGACGAGAACGAGCAACTGGCCAACCGTTACCTGGACTCGCAGATGAGAAAGATAAACCGTGATATGGTCCTGAACGCGCACATCTTTCAGCCGGGTTATGAAAAAGGAGACAAGCTATCTGTATATCACTACAAGTGCATACTCTATAGTTATTCGTTCAATATAGACTCCGCGATGCACTATTTCAACCTGATGCGAAACACGCCCGTGTTCCCGCATAACAACTTTGCAACCTTCAGGGCTATATGTGGTGATTTCAGGGAGGCGGAGAAAGAATACAAACAAGCATCGGCGCAAGAGAGCGGTGACAAGCGCCTGCAGGAATGGGCCTATTACACCTCGATACTGGATATATATAAGGGACAACCCAAGAGCGGTATAGAGTTGAGCAAGGACATGATACTGGCAAATGGCTCTACACCGGGCTTTGGCTGGTATAACATTGGCCTGGCCCGCTGCATGTATTATGATGGCCAAATAAGAGAGGCCGAACGATATATCAACAAGGCGGCGGAATTTAAAGAAGTGCACATAGGTACCACGCTGGGGCAAAGCATATATGACTTCAGCGTACAGCTGGACAAACTGATGAACCTGGAGGCAAGGTGGCAAAGGCAGGAATTTGAAAATAAGAACTGGTGGTATAACCCGGTGGTGCTGAGCAATATGTCGAAACTGCTGGGGCAAAAATACATGCAGCAATTCCTGATCATCAACCAGTTTGCACAGAATCCCGAGCGCGACAGGGTGATATATAAGCTATTCTCGACAGAAAGCACCGTGAGCTGGGACGAGATATGGTACCTGATAAAAGACTTCAGCACCCAGTTCTTCCTGGACAGGTTTAAGAAGGAAGCTGCCACGGACAACCGTAAATACATCCGCAAGTATTTTCAACTCTTCATAGCCAAGCTGCAAATGAAGCAGGGTAACTATACCGAGGCAAGGAAAACACTGGATGAGATATTGCAAAACCCGGATATAGACCGGCAATACGAAAAGCTGTTCATAGCAAGAGTGTATGAAGCCGAGGCTGAGTGCGCAAGGGAACGTAAAGACAAAACGGCTTATAATAGCTGGATGTACCGCCTGTGCCTTGAATATCCACAACTGGTGCCCAACAGCGGACTGGAGCCCAATATGCAACTGCAGGTGAGTGGCGATGTGGACAACAAAGTTGTGAGCCGCCTGAAGGCATGCAGCATCAACTGGGTAACTAACAGCGCTATCCCTTCCCTATCGGCATACATGATATTTAAAGGGCAGGGGGAAAAGAGGCGTATAGAGTATTATGTGCTGGACAAAGAAGGCAATTATGTAGTGCCCCGCCAGACCTGCCTGTACAGTACCCGTCGCTCGGAGGATGCAGGTGTGGATATGGCCTATCGCCTGTTCAATATCGGGGGGAAAATAGCCGGGAATGAGGCTGATAAGGAACAATAATCATTGTAAAAACAGGGAGAATTTATTAGCTTTATTGCCCTGTTCAAATAATCCCCGGTATGTATGTTCGTAGCTTCGTTGTATAACCTGAAAGGTGGTGTTGGCAAGACTGCATCCTGCGTCAACTTTGCATATATGGCTGCCAAAGATGGTTACAAGACCCTGATATGGGACTTGGATCCCCAGGGCGCCGCCAGTTTTTATTACAAGTCGGAGCCTAATGCAAAGACCAGCATCAAAAAAATAATAGAGCACGGGCACCCTTTACAGGATGCTATTTGCAGCACGGAATATGAAGGTCTGGATATTATACCCGCCGATCACTCGGTACGGAAAATGGATATCATACTGGATGAAAACAATGCATCGAAGAAGCAACTAAGGAACCTGCTGCGGGGCCTTGATGGTCAATATGATTTTGTGTTCATCGATTGTCCCCCGGGTTTCTCATTATTGGCCGACAATATCTTCTTTGCATCCGATGCAGTATTGATGCCGGTGATACCTACTACACTCTCGGTACGTACCTACGAATTGGTTAAGACCTACTTCCAGGACAAGGCAGAGCTGGATAAGCTGATGTGCTTCTTTACGATGGCCGATATACGTAAGAATATGCACAACGAAGTGATGCATCAACTATATAAAGACAAGCGCTTCTTTGAATACTATATACCAAATCTTTCGGACGTAGAGAAGATGGGCGTACATCGTGCACCTGTTGAAAAGTTTGCTCCATCGGGCTATGCGGCTACATGCTACAGGGCATTGTGGAGGGAGATAAAGGAAGGGGTGCTGGAATAAATCACATAGCTCAATTCAGAATGATCCAATTTAATGTGCCTGCAAATAATTTATACCATCCCCTAAGAATACTCGCAATAAAAGAAGAGGCTGCAGGAGTAAAGACGTTTATGCTTGAGCCGCTTGATGGAAAAGCTATTGAATACAAAGCCGGGCAGTTTCTCACTTTTGTTTTCCAGCATCATCATAAAGAAGAGCGTAGATCCTTCTCTATCTCAAGTAGTCCTGGACTGGATGAGCCTCTGTCTATCACCGTAAAGAGGATAGACAATGGGGTATTTACCCGATATCTTATAGATAGCGCAAAACCGGGAGATGTGCTGTACACCACGGGTGCGGCGGGCTTATTTGCAATTACGGGTGAGGTAGCGGCATATGAGCAGATCTTTTTCATTGCAGCAGGTATTGGTATAGTCCCCGTTTTTTCCATGTTGAAATCTTTGTTACGCGATCATGCGGATAAGCGGGCAGTGTTGCTCTACAGCAACAGGGTGCAAGAGCATGTGGTATTTTATAAGGAATTGCAAGAACTGTTAGCAGCATTCCCCGGCAGGCTGAAGATAGAATTTTTGTATAGCAGCGCATTTGCCCTGTCACGGGCAAGATTGAATAAGGCATTGCTCCCCCAATTAATAGACGAATACGCTGTGACGGCTAAAGACAAAATGCTGTTCTACACCTGCGGGCCATTTGACTATATGCGCATGGTGATACTGGCACTGGAGGAATATGGAATAAGTGCGCAACAGATCAAGAAAGAGAATTTTGATATCTCCATACCGGTGAAAAAGGCTGAACCACCGGATAAAGAAGCGCACCTGGTAGTCCTTAAAATGAATGAGGATGTATATGAGCTGGAATGTAGGTACCCCGAAACCATTTTACAGGCAGCAAAGAAAAAGGGCATCCAGATACCCTATAGCTGTGAGGCCGGCCGTTGCGGTAGCTGCGCTGTAGTTTGTAAGCAAGGCAAAGTTTGGATGTCGGTAAACGAGGTGCTCACTGAGAGGGATCTTGAAAAAGGACTGGTGCTTACCTGTGTAGGCTACCCTGTGGGCGGCGATGCGAGCCTTGAAATTTAGTACTGCTCCACATTTTTTTTACTCCAGTCCACGGTCTTCCATACACCACCTGTTTGAAATAAAAGACGGTATTGGGATGCAGGTTTCCTGAGCGTCAGCTCGTACCAGTGTGCATCCGGGAAGTGAGCTTTGTAGTATTCATTTTCACGGTCCACGGCGCCCAGACCGTTATACCACCACCATGTGCCCCATTCATTCAGGGTGATGTTCACCATGGAATCGTTTAGTACAGTTACATGTGCACCGTTGCCGGGGGCTTCCATATTGAAAGATGCTGCATCAAGCACCACACCGTTAATTTTTTCAGGCAGCAGCAGGTTGTGCATCAGTTTAAATTCTCCCTCACCGGTAGCCTGCATCATGGGCACCCCATGCATGCTTTCAGGCAGGTTCAGCAGGATGGTTATTTTGTCCTCGGCAGGCTGGTAAGTATATAAGAGGTTGTTATCAATGCGGGCGCCTTTCATCCAGTACCGGTTTACCTGTATGGTATAGCGGATATTGATGAGGCCGACAATACCTATTACAGAGATGGCAGTGTATTTGCCGGGTATATAACTGATCAGCAATGCCATGAGCATATACACAAAGGCGTTAAGCATATAAGCATAGCGGTCCAGAACTACTAACTGTATGCTCGGCAAGTCCATAGGCATCACCAGTGCAATGGCCAGTATGGCGAACAAAAAGATGAAAAATGTGGCTTTGGCTTTGTTGCTGAGCTTCCTGTAACGGAAAAGCACATAAGCGCAGATCAGCAGGAACGGCGTATAGAAAACAGCAAGGCCTTTTGCCGATTCGCAGAAGGCATAAACTTTTTGGCGCGTTTCAAACGAAAAGAACCTGCCCAGAAGCACAATATGGAAGAAATACTTTGGTGGTTTTACAAGGTAGTCATGAATTGCGGTGTTAAAGGTTCCGCTGCCAATGCGTGACACCCAATCGTGGTATAATACCCGAAACAGGATGATCCTGCCAACAAGCAGTATGATGAAAGGTAAAATGACATATAGCAACACCTGCTTTGCTATCTTTTTATCATATTTGAGGGTGCCTCGGTAGTATAAGGTCAGCAGCAAAACAAATACCGGCGTGAGGTAAAAATATTCAAGGGAGAACAGGGAAAGAGCGTAGACAATGAGGACGGTCCACACATATACCGACCGTTGGGCCCGGAAAAAGCTTTGTACGCATGAGAGGATGATCAATAGTATCAGAAGACCCTGCAGGTAATGAAAAGAGGGTTCCCATACCACAACTTCGGATATATGTGGGCAGGTACTGAACAGTAGAGTCCCGGCCAATGAAATGAATTTTCCATTTTCCACCCCGGAATCTTGAAGAAGTAAGGAACAAAAACGCCAAAGCAAGAACCCGTTTAGCGCCTGCAGGCTCACGAACAGTAAGTGCCAAAGCCAGGCATTGCTGCCAAACATTAAGTAAAATGCGTAAGTAACCAGCTGGGTGAACTGGTAGAGGCTCTTTACATGAAAATTAGTTCTATTTATGTATTCCGCGAAGCTATGATTCTTCACCTGGTCCAGCCAGCCTGTAAAATCCAGCACAAAGCCCGCTTTTGCTGCAGGCAGGTATAAAGCAAAAATGACTATCCAAAGCAGGGAAAAGACTCGTATGTTGCTTAATTTAATGCTGGAAGTCATTTATGGGTTACCTTTCAATAGGTGATCAAATATAAAAGCAAATATAACGTGTGGCTCGCATAATAATTTTGCATACTTTTGACATTATATATTTTTATATTCATTCATCCTCTAACGTATTGTATGTATGTTTCGTCTTACAATAAGGATAGAACCCTGTAATAAATGGCGTAAATCTATTGGTTGAGTTGACTGAACAATATAACATCACAGGAAATACCTACCGGGAAACAGGGGAGTGGGCAGAGCTTGCCACCCTTGTGAAGGACTGTATTGCGCAGAACAGGTTGGCCCAAAAGAAGTTATACGACAAGTATTCGCCTATGATATATGCCATCGTAAAGCGGTATGAATATAATGAACAGGCAGCCGGGGAAATATTGAACGACGTTTTTCTGAAGATATTCACGAAGCTGGACCAATATTCATTTGAAGGAGCATTTGAGGGCTGGATGAGGCGTATAACCATTAACACGGTTACAGACCACATCCGGAAGTATGTGAAAGATAAGCAGGTGGTAAGTGGTGAATTGCAGGATTACAATGCGTTCATAGATAGCAGTGCGGTAGATGGTTTGGCATACAAAGAACTGGTGCAGCTCATACATGGGCTGCCTGAAGTGCAAAAGGCAGTTTTTAACCTGCATGTGTTTGAAAGCATGCCGCATAAAGAAATAGGACAAGTATTAAACATAACTGAAAATAACAGCAGGTGGTACCTTAACATGGCCCGCAAAAACCTGAAAGAAAAAATAAACTCACTAATAAAGTAAGTGATGCCTGAACAGAAACATATTGATGACCTTTTCCGCGAGAAGATGGGAAGCCATAACGAGGCTCCCCCATCCTTCGTTTGGAAAAACCTGGAGCAAAAACTGGACAGCACAGTTACTCCCGGCAACGTAGTATCCTACTATAAGTGGTTGAGATACGGCGTGATCCTATCAGCACTGGTGGTACTTGTGTACTTCTCAGGCAGGAAATTGATGGAAGCAAGCGACGCAAAGCAAACTGCCGCAGAACAGGTGGCAGCAGGTAATGCGCAGCATAACCAAAATAATGAAGTTCTCAATACCGGCAATGCTGTAGCCGGCAACGAGCAGACAAATACTGTTGTAAATGGAACTGCGAACGAAGGTGATCAGGCAAATGGAAATTCGATAGCAGCTGCAAATACAACACAGGAACAAGCCATACAAAACCAGAGCGGAACACCTGAAAGCGCCACCAATACAAATGGTAGTCTTCTTGCTGCAAATACGAACACTAGTCCGGCAATGACCGGGCGCGGCGCAAATGCAAATCCCAATACTGCGCAAGCACAAGCAGCAGATCACAACATGGCTGCGAACAAGCAATCTGCTAACGGTGACCAGGCAACTGCTGCAAATTCGAACACAGCAGCAGGGCACAAAACGGCAAGCACTTCGAATAATACGCAACCTAATGTCAAGACGGCTGCCGGCAACACAGGGATAGCCGCGGCGAATCAAAATGGTACACCGGGACATGCAACTGCGGCTGCGGTAAAGAATGCATATGCTCTTCCAAAATCATCCGCTAACAATACTACAGTAGTTACTGCAAATCAAAATACAGCAGCGGCACATAAAACTGCAAGTGCTTCAAACAACTCACAGGCACGTGTAGCACCATCTGCTAACAATACCACAGTGGTCACTGCAAATCAAAATACAGCAGCAGCTCATAAAACCGCAAGTGCTTCAAACAACTCACAGGCACGTGTAGCATCATCTGCTCGCAATACCACAGTAGTTGCTGCAAATCAAAAAACAGCAGCAGCGCACAAAATAACAAGCACTGCTAAAACGGTTCAGTCGCTTGCGCTTAACAAAGCTCACACGATAGCAAGCGCTAATACATCGAAACAACCTAAGCCCCCAATAAGCAACAGCCTGCATAAGAGCAACATACAACCATATGCTGCCAGGAAGGAAGAATACGCCCAAAATAGTTTAAAAAGCGAAAGCGGCAGGCAAATTGCCCGCAACTCAAAAAATAATATCCCCAGCAGTTCAGAGCCTGCCAATACAAGGAGCCTGGATGCTGACGGACTAAAAACTAATACGGTGGCAGCGCATAAGAATAGCAATGTAGGAGGTAATGGTACTGCCGCAGATGCTATAAAAGGAAACAAGGCTTTTACTGCCCTGGCAAATAGTGGCAACAATGAAAATGCCAATGGTACGCAGGCTAAAAACAGTCAGCAGCAGAATAGCACTGCCGCAAACAATACGCAGCCTGCAGCTGGTAATAGTCCCGTCGCGAGCAATAATGCCCCGCAATCAGGAATCAAACCAACTGCCAATAGCAACAAAGGGCAGCCTGTAAATCCTGCTGCAAATAGCGGTACTAAGGCCAACACTAAACCGGTTTCTACCCCCGAATTCATAGATAACCTGGTAGCTAAAAATGCAGCGCACAAGAGTAAGGCCATGCATAGAACTCCAATGTTCGAGACCGGTTTTAAACTCGGCTACGAGCTGGGTTTCCAACATTTTGCCGCTAACAAGTATGTGATAGCACCTTACGTAGAATATAGTGTGGGCAAACTGGGCGTGATGATACAGCCTGCATTTAAATATGCACGCAATGGGCACACAAGTAACCTTGGCGCTCAGGAGAACTACTACAATGTAACAAGCCAGCCATTTTCTACTCCACCTGCAATTTACGTACAAACTATTGACACGAACCACCCGAATCCTATGTACATCCGCAGGGTCACTTATTCGGAGAAGCATGACTCTATTGTAATAAACCACCACATCGATACAAAATCTTACACGGAAATAGAGATCCCGGTATTATTTAAATACAATGCAAATCAAAATTTCGCTTTTTACGGTGGCGTAGTATTTGACTACAGTAATTCGGTTATCCAGGTCAAGGAAGACAGGCAGACATACTCAACCAACGGAGTTTATTCTTATAAGGATAGCTTCAATGTCGGTAGTCCCGAACCTGTTATGCCCGATCCTAATAGTGTGTTTCAATACGGCGGTATATCATACATTAAATACAGCAATGCTGATTACCAGAGCGCCAGCTCAATGAAGCTGAATATTGGCTACATGCTAGGCTTCTCCTATACCATTAAGGACAGGTATATGCTCGATGTATCGATGCAGCAGAACCTCTCGAATATGAACTACGTGCCAAATAAGGATGTACGGGGTATTTACACTCAGCCTTATTTCAGGATAAGTGCAGGTTATAAATTGTTCAAAAGCAAATAATATCAGAATAAATACTAACGAAAACACCCCAAAAATACCGCCAATAGTCTTATACTAACAAAACGGTACTATTAACAAATAAAGAACATGAAACACCTCTGCTTTTTAGTCTTCTTAATGCTTTTCGGTTCAGCGGCCTTTCCCCAGTGGGCGGTGAGTGGCAACGTATCCGATATGAACAGCCAGCCGGTTGTTGGTAAGACGGTATATGTATCTGTGGATTCTATTCCAAATTACCCGGGCTTCTTCGGCCAGGCGACTACTGATGCCAACGGGGACTATATGGTATTCTTTGCAGCTGACTCTCCCTACATAGGCGCCCCGGTTAACGTCAGCCTGTACGATTGTAATAACGTAATGGTAGTTGATACACCAACTTACGTAGGCTATGATATCACTCAGAACTTTGTTATCTGCGCCGCTGTTCCTCCACCGCCCACCAGTATAGAAGGTACCATAACGGCGGCAAACCCGGTAACAGGCGAACCTGATGCGCAGGTTTACCTGATAGAGCTGGCAATAGATTCTTTTACACTCGACACCACGCTTACAGCCATCGACAGCACTATTACAGATAGCGTAGGCCACTATACTTTTGCCATACCAAATGTAGCTAACAGTTACCTGAAGGTAAAAGCAGCTCTCTTACCTGCTAACGCTAACTATACAAGTTACCTGCCTACTTATTATACTTCTTCCATAGTGTGGGGCGGAGCCACCAGCCTGCCCAACCCATTGCCTAATACCGGTATTAACATCCAGCTGACAGCAGGTGTTAACCCGGGTGGCCCGGCATTTATAGGCGGTAACGTAGCCCAGGGCGCTAATAAATCAACAGCGGTGGGCGATCCATTAAACCACAGGATTCTGATCCTTACCAATATGAACAACCAGGCGGTTGCTTATACTTATTCCAACGCCTCCGGGCATTTTAGCTTTAGCAATTTGCCTTTGGGTACTTACAAACTATTTGGTGATGTAATGGCCAAAAGCAATCCCCCCCTGAGCGTAACGCTTGATGCCGCACACCTGTCTGTTAACAATATAGAATTCCAGGAGCACAGCCACCTCTTCGATGGGCATTTCATTACTATTGCAACATCTGTGAGTAAACTGCCCGCAGCACTTCAAAATGCCGCTATTTTCCCTAATCCTGCTACGGACAAAATAACTGTGACTGGCATTGACAATGTAACGGGCACCAGGAATGTAACACTTACCGCCATGAATGGCAGCATCGTGTACGCACATAATTTTACCGAAACTGAAACCATAACAGTTCCTTTGGCTTCACTAAGCAGAGGGATATATGTGTTACAGGTAAACACTGCTGAGGGCAACGTTATTTTTAAAGTTTCTAAATAAGCCGGCCTCTATATACTACTAGTTGAACGGGACTGCCCCTTCATTGCGGGGCAGCCTTTTAAAAGATCATGTGGTGGTGAGGATGTTGATAAGCAATTTTAATGTTTTCAAAAAAGACCACTAACGAAACGACCTAATACCTCGTCAATATATACGATCAACTTTTTTTCTTAAATCTTTACCTTTTCCAATTAAAACCAAACACACATTTTATGAAAAAACTCTCCTTTTTAGCACTTTTGTTAACGCTCTCTTGCTCTGCGGTTTTTGCGCAGTGGTCGGTTAGCGGTACTGTTACAGATGTTAACAGCATGCCCGTTGCCGGCAAAACAGTATATGTTCATACCGATACTTTTGTCCTGAATAGCCCCCAATATGATGGCTATGACGTAACCGATGCCAACGGTAATTATACTGTCTCTTTTGCCACAGGTACTCCTGACTTTCAGCAAGTTGTGAACATTGGTCTTTATGACTGTAACAACTCATGGGTGAACGATACAGTTATGTATAACAACAATCCCGCGATCACGCACGATTTCACGATATGCGTCCCTGCTCCTGTTGCTACAGATATACATGGTGTTATCTCTGCAAACTCAGTAGCACAGAACGATGCTGAAGTTTACCTGGTAAGGATGGATATCGATTCAATTGCTCTGGACACTACCCTGACCGCTATTGATAGCGTTCCAACTGATGCCCAGGGTTACTATAGCTTCAACATCCCCGGTAATGCCGGTGATGGCCTGATGGTTAAAGCCGCCTTATTACCTGCTAATGCAAACTACGCAGGTTACCTGCCTACTTATTACACTTCTGCTATAAAGTGGTTTGCTGCAACTCTGTTGCCTAACCCACTGCCACTTACAAATGTGGATATTGACCTGATAGCCGGTGTTAACCCCGGTGGCCCTGCTTTCATAGGCGGTGATGTATCACTGGGTGCAAACAAATCAACTGCTGTTGGCGATCCGCTTAACCACAGGATACTGATACTTACCAATGCAGCTAACGTTCCTGTTGCTTATACTTATTCTGATGCAGCAGGTCATTTCAGTTTTCCTAACCTTGCTTTAGGCACTTACAAACTGTTTGGTGATGTAATGGGTAAAACTAATCCTGCAATGACTATCGTACTTGATGCTGCTCACCAGTCTGTTACCAATATCGAATTCCAGGAGCATAGCCACCTGTTTGAAGGTCACCTTCTTTTGTCTGTTGGTAATGTGCCTGCAGCACTGCAAAATGCTGTAGCTTTCCCAACACCTGCTATCGATAAAGTAACTGTAACGGGTATCAACAATATTGCCGGTGCCAGGAGTGTAACGCTTGCTGCAATGAATGGTACTGTAGTATACACACACACGTTCGGCGAAAAAGATGCAATGACTATACCTGTTGCATCATTAAGCAAAGGCATCTATATGCTGCATGTGAACACAACTGAAGGCAACGTTATTTTCAAAGTAACAAAATAAGCCTGCCTCTATATTCTATAAAATGAAACACTACTGTCCCGCTGCAAGGCGGGACAGTTTTTTTTATACCCGGGCTATTGGAATGCGGCCATCGTTTTGCGGATATCCTCTTCATCTGCCATTTCACCGGCGATGCGTGCTGACGTATGGAATTCGAAAGCATGAGTTTCAGACACGAGTTGCCTGATGTTGGAAGAACGGACGCCGCTTCCCGGCATAATGATGATCCTGCCGCCGCCGGCATCTACCAGCTCTGCAATCAGTGATGTAGCTTCAATGGCCGTATTTTTTTGCCCGGAAGTAAGTATGCGCTCGCAGCCGCATGCAATCACATCTTCCAGTGCCTTAAAGGGGTCTGGTGTCCGGTCGAAAACCCTGTGGCATGTTACCTTCATAGGGTATGCCCACTCTACGATACGTTTCAGCAGCTCTGTATCTATGCTGCCGTCCGGCAACTGCACGCCGGTTGCAATACCCTCGCAGCCCAATGCCCAGCATGACGCGATATCCTGTTTCATGATCCCAATTTCTTCACGGCTATATAAGAAGTCGCCACCCCTGGGCCGTATCATGGGGTATATCGGTATCGAAACCTGCTCCTTAGCCTGGCGGATGGTTTCAAGGCTCGGTGTAGTGCCCCCAAGGGGCGCCTCCGCACATAATTCTATACGCCCCGCGCCCGCCCGTTCTGCAACGATGCAGGAGGCCACATTAAATGCACATATCTCCAGCAGGAAAGAGCGGGGCATATTCTTGTCAATAAATACTAGGTGAATTGAGGATCGTTTCAGTGTCCCCGGTTTTTATCGCGTAGGTGAAGCCCGGCTGCAGGGCATAGGCACCATACTCCCCGTGTTTGTTTATCGCCAGGAACCCTACCTGTACTTTTTTAGCCTGTTCAGGATTGTATTTGATAATGCGCTCCACGGCCTTCTTGCATGCCCTTGCAGGGCTATACCCATTACGCATAAACTCTACCACCAGGTGAGAACCTACTATACGTATCACTTCCTCACCCACGCCGGTTGAGGTTGCGGCCCCAACTTCGTTATCGACAAAAAGGCCTGCACCTATAATGGGCGAATCGCCTACGCGTCCATGCATTTTGTAGGCAAGCCCGCTTGTGGTGCAGGCGCCGCTCAGGTTGCCGTTTGCATCCATAGCAAGCATCCCGATAGTATCATGATTGGTTTTGCTGCCCGGCATAGGCGCTTTTTTTTCATGGTGTGTTTTGTTCTCGACATTTCTCATTGGTTGATAGTCGCCTTTTTTCAGCCACTCTTTCCAGGCTTTTTCAGTTGCCGGTGTCAGCAGGTTCTCTTTCTTAAAACCATTCGCTTTGGCGAACTCAAACGCCCCCGTCCCGGCGAGCACCACATGCGGGGTTTTTTCCATTACCAGCCGGGCTACTGATATGGCATGAATAACGTGTTCCAGGCACATTACCGAGCCGCAGCGGTATTTATCATCCATAATGCAGGCATCAAGGGTTACTTTTCCATCGCGGTCGGGAGTAGCCCCGTAGCCAACACTGGTTATATTAGGATCGGCTTCAGGTACTTTCACTCCTGTCTCAACGGCATCCAGGGCATGGCCACCATCTTTTAAAATATCCCAGGCTGCTTTATTTGCCGCTACTCCGAAATTCCAGGTCGAAACGACGATCGGCTCATCTTTTACTGTGTCATAGTAATAATCCGGCTTAGCCAGGGCATCCTTGCTTACCAATGTTGCAGCGGCGCCAAGTACTGAGAACCTTAAAAATTTCCTGCGGTCAGTCATCATCATACTTTTGAGAACATTAAGATAAGCGTGATTTTCTAATATTGGTACTTATATGATAAAATATTAAAGCTATAAACGTTTTACCGCAGGCTGTTAAAAAAAAGAAAAAAAGAAGTTGCAATAAACAAATAAATTGCTGCGCGATTAAATTTGCGTTGTACAAAAATTATGTTGCGTTTTCAATACATATCACACCTGTTCGCTCTTGGTCTTGTGCCTGTGCTCATAGCTTTGTTCCTATGGCTTATATATTGGCGAAGGAACAAAATGAAAAAGCTGGGCGATACCGAACTTGTATCGGAACAGATGCGTGGCGTGGTACAGGGGAGAAGTACTTTGAAGTTTATCCTGCTTTGCATAGCATTTGCATTGCTGAGTATAGGTTGGGCCAATTTGCAGACCGGGGATAAGACCGAAAAAGTACAGCGTAAGGGAGTGGATGTGATGATAGCCCTCGACGTGAGTAAGAGCATGCTGGCCAATGACGTACAACCTGACAGGTTGACAAGGGCCAAGCAACTCATAATGCGCCTTACGGAAAAAATGCAGAACGACCGGGTAGGCCTCATTGTATTTGCAGGCAGGGCATATCTGCAGGTGCCGCTCACCATCGACTACAGCGCGCTGAAAATGATGCTGAACAACGTGACACCGGGCCTGGTACCTACACAGGGTACTGTAATAGGCGATGCCATTGATATGGCCATGCAGTCCTTCTCGCAAAAGGAGCGAAAGTTCAAGTCCCTGGTCATCATATCAGATGGAGAAGACCATGATGAGCAGGCTATTGCCAAAGCGAAAGAAGCGGCTGATGCAGGCGTGACCATACATACCATAGGTATAGGCTCACCACAAGGCACCACGCTCTATGATGCAGATACAAGATCCGTAAAGCTGGACGAGAATGGAGCACCCGTGGTAAGTAAGCTGAATGAAGAAGAGTTAAGGTCGCTGGCAGCCACCGGGCATGGCAGCTATACATTGTTGCGCAATACAGACGATGCTGCCGAAAAATTGATAGATGCAATGGCGGGCATGGAACAAAAAAGTTTGGGCTCCGTGGTGTTTACCGACTTCACCAGTTATTTTCAGTATTTCCTGCTCGCAGGGTTCATTATACTCTTTATCGAATGGTTATTGCCCGGTGCAAGCCTTAAAGTGAAAGCGCGTACTACATGAGAAAAGCTTGCTGCTATATATTGATCCTTGCTGCTTGTACTGTTTACAGCAGTGCACATGCGCAAACCAACAAGTATGTGCGTGAAGGGAATAAGCTGTATGAGCAAAAGAAATATAAAGAGGCCGCTACCGATTACCAGAAAGCATTGGCCAAGGATCCTACTTACATACCCGGCATGTTTAACCTGGGTAATAGCCTCTACCAGCAAAAACAATTTGATGCCGCCCGGAAGGTGCTCAACGCCACTGCAAAGACAGCAAAGGATAAGGAGGCCAAAGCAGGCGCTAACTATAACATAGGTAACACCTACATGCAGGAGCAGAAGTGGGAGGATGCCATACAGGCCTACAAGCAAACCCTCAGGAACAATCCACAGGACGCTGACGCCAAATACAACCTCTCTTACGCAAATGAAATGCTGAAGAAGCAGCAGAACCAGGATAAGAACAACAAGGACAAAGATAAAGACAATAAAAAAGACCAGAAGGACAAAGACAAACAGGATAAAGACAAGGATAAGCAGGATAAGGACAAAGACAAGGATAATAAAGACCAAAAGGATAAAGGCGATCCCGATAAGAACAAGGACCAGGATAAAGATCAGCAGCATCCGCAGTCACAGCCCAGCAAATTATCTCAGCAGCAGGCCGACCAGTTGTTGAACGCACTGCAACAGGAAGAAAAGAAGTTGCAGGACAAAATGCAAAAAGCTAAAGGCATACAAGTGAAGACTGAAAAAGACTGGTAGCATTTCATTAAATGAATACGGAAGAATGAGTGTCATGTGAACCTTCATCCCAGTAATGTTATCTTATTTATACAATGGTACAACTACAATTCCTTCATTTTCTTATCGGTTTGCAAGCTTCATTTTCATTTTATCGCAGGCACACTTGTCAACATCTTTTCAACATTCTCAAAAAAAATTTCAAAGAATTTTTTTTAGTAGAAAAAATTCTTTTTAATATTGTGTAAGGATTGTACTTACTAACCCATCCTTTATAGAAGTCCGGCGGTTCACAACACCTGCCGGACTTTTTCTTTACAGCCTGGAACGCTTTACTGTAGCACTTTTCAAAGGACAACAAAAATTCACAGCTTCATCACAACACATTTTTGACGCACTACCCGGTGCTTGTATCATTTAGTGCTCCGGATGATAAAAATGACTTAAGAAGCACTTTTTTGTCCCTTTACCAATAAATTTTTCAAAAAAAATAAAAATTTTTTCGGCCGGAACATGTCTATTTTTTGCCTTTTTATGATGCGTATACAAGCAAGTTCGCGGCCCCTTTTTTATAGCGCATACTCATTTTATTATCCTTTCGAAAGTTAGTCGATTGTATGAGGACAAGTAGAACGATCATGCACAAAAAATGCGTTTATTCAAGCGGCTCAATTTTTTAATGATGAACTATAGATATAAGGTTAATAGTGTACTGGTAAAAACTTGCAATGCGTTAAAGATATTCTGAATAATCTGTGGATAAAAAGCGATGATGAAAATCATTGGCATCAGTTTTATAACTTAAATTGTGTATTACAATAGAGAGATTATGATAAGATTGATTTTGCTTTCGCTGCTTATCCTGTTCACAGGCAGCCGATATGACTGACGGCGTATTTTTATTAATGATATAGATAGGGTAAATGCGCTGCATTTCATTTAAAGCACGTCATTTAAATAAAAAATAAAATACAATTCCCCATCTTTTCATTGCTAATCCACAGGGATGACTATTTTTGTGCCCGTAACCATTAGAGATATTTATGTTTAATTTGATTTTGTTTGGCCCTCCGGGTAGCGGTAAAGGTACCCAGTCCGCGAACATTGTGAAGGCCTATAAACTGCAACACATATCAACCGGCGACCTGCTGCGCGATGAAGTGAGCAGGAAAACCCCACTAGGTGTAGAGGCGCAGAAATATATGGACCAGGGTTTACTGGTGCCTGATGAAGTAGTGATAGGGATGATAAGTGGTAAGATCGACGAGTCGCCAGGAACAAGGGGAATTATCTTTGACGGCTTCCCGCGCACAAGGGCACAGGCCGAAGCACTCGATAAACTATTGGAATTTAAGAACACACAGATACACCTGGTATTATCGCTCGAAGTGCCTGAAGATGAGCTGGTGCGCCGTATGCTTGGCCGCGCTGCTACATCCGATCGCAGTGATGACAATGAAGAGGTAATATCAAAGCGCATAAAAGAATACCATGCAAAGACAGCACCTGTAGCAGAATACTTTGGCGCGCAGGGAAAAGTAGAGCGCATTAAGGCGGATCACAACATAGAAGAAACATTCAAGTTACTCTCAAAAGAAATTGACAAATATTTGTTACCTGCATAGTGGAGAAAGGCAATTTTGTAGATTATATACGGGTTTTTTGCCGCTCTGGTAAGGGCGGCGCGGGCAGCGCACATTTCGCACGCACCAAGTTCAATCCAATGGCCGGCCCCGATGGTGGGGACGGTGGCCGTGGCGGGCATATTATCCTCCGGGGTAGTGCGCAGCTATGGACATTGCTGCACTTGCGTTATTATAAGAACGTACTGGCGGAAGACGGGCAGGGCGGTTATAAAAATAACTCAAGCGGTCACGATGGTGAGGATATCATTATAGAAGTACCGCTTGGTACCATAGCGCGCGATGAAGAGACAGGTGAAGTAGAAGCAGAAGTGCTGGAGGACGGCCAGGAAATAATCTGGATGAAAGGCGGGCGCGGCGGATTGGGTAACACCAATTTCAAATCATCTACCAACCAGGCACCTGAATACGCGCAGCCGGGTGAGATGGGCAGTGAAGGATGGAAGTACCTTGAATTGAAGCTCCTTGCCGATGTAGGCCTCGTAGGTTTCCCAAATGCCGGTAAATCAACCTTGCTGTCTGTAGTGAGTGCTGCTAAGCCTAAAATAGCCAACTATGCTTTTACTACGCTGATACCTCAACTGGGTATGGTGCCATACCGCGATAATAAATCGTTCTGTATGGCCGATCTTCCCGGTATCATTGAAGGTGCGGCTGAAGGCAAGGGTTTGGGCCATCGCTTCCTGAGGCATATAGAACGTAATTCTGTATTGCTGTTCCTGATACCTGCAGATAGTCCTGATCACAGCAAAGAGTTCCACATCCTGCTTAATGAGCTGGAGGAGTATAATCCTGAGCTGCTGCATAAAAAGATCATCATAGCCATCAGTAAGAGCGACATGCTCGATGATGAACTGAAAACGGAGATCGAGAAGACATTACCGCCCGGGGTGCCGCACATCTTTATATCATCGGTTATGATGCAGGGCATCAATGAGCTGAAGGATATGCTTTGGGAGGCACTTACTGTTGAATAATTCGTATCTGTATAATGCGGGCACAGTTTTGTTTACGTAAATAGTGTAGACGGAGCTATGAATATATCCACCAAAAGAGTAGAGAACTTTAGTGACGGCGTAATATCTATTATCATAACGATAATGGTATTCACCATCCGCTTTCCCCATTTAAATACGCCTTATGCGCGCCACGATGTGTGGCATTCAATGGAGAAACTGGGCCCGCACCTGGTAGCCTACCTTTTCAGTTTCCTGATTATCGGCATCATGTGGGTCAATCATCACCATATTTATCACCTGATGGAAAAGGTGGATGAAAAGCTGCTTTGGCTTAACCTGCACCTTTTGTTTTGGCTCAGCCTTATACCATTCCCTACCGCTATGCTGGGTGAGAACCCCCTCCTTCCAGATGCCTCGGCGCTTTATGGTATCGTCTTGGGCATGACGGTCACTGCTTTTATTATGATGCGTACTTATGCCATCAATCACCACATGATGTATAGTGCCGGCCGGCGGCTGAATATACAGATGGAGAAGATGAACAAGAAGGCCAGGATAAAGAACAGGCTCAGTATCCTCATTTATCTTATTGCTATACCCATGGCCTACATTTCGGTGTACATATCTTTTGCCTGTTTTGCTATTCCCCCGGTACTGTTCTTTATACCCGACGGCATAGATGATGACGCCCTTGCCGAAGAGATCATTGAAAAGAACGACGCCCTGCCTTAAGTCAATTGCTTTACTTTTGCAGCAGTATGAAACAATTGAACACCGCCGAATTAAAAAAATGGATGGAGGAAGGCAAGCCTTTCCTGCTGGTGGATGTGCGCGAGGCATGGGAGCGTGAAGCCTTTAATATTGGCGGCCTGCACATACCCCTGGGGGACTTAATGGGCCGCAAACAGGAAATATCAACAGATACACCTGTGGTACTGTACTGCGAGAAGGGAATCCGTAGCACAATAGCTATTCAAAGGCTGGAACCTTTAGGCTTCAACGAACTTTATAACCTGGAAGGCGGCCTGAGTCTTTTCAAACGGCAATCTTAATTACCGTAGCAGTCCCAGTTTACTCCCGGCATCATCAACGGTCAGTGTATGCTTCATGCCGAAGGATAAGGTATAATTGATATCCTCGTGGCCGGCAGGGAAGTTGAAGCAAACAGGATAGTTATAGTTCTTTACCTTATCCAGTATTATTTCTTCTACACTTTGCCCGAAGGGACGCTCCGATTCCTTTATATTGTCGAAGCTTCCTACGAGGAGTGCTGCCAGCTTATCCAGCTTGCCGGAGCGTTTCAGGTTCAGTATAAGGCGGTCTATATTGTAGAAGTATTCGCCGGTATCTTCTATGAAGAGGATCTTACCATCGGTGTTAATGTCCGATACGGAGCCGCTCAGATGGGCAAGCAATGTCAGGTTCCCCCCCGTTATTATGCCCTCTGCACTGCCCGCCCTATTGTATTTAGATGTGGGTATATCATAGCTCAGGGCTGCACCTCTGAGTGCGTTGTGTAAACTCCTGATGTGGCTACTATCTTCGGTGCCTGTCTTAAACGCTGCTGCCATTGGGCTATGAAACGTTGCTATGCCAAACTGTTTTTGTATATGGCTATGCAGTACGGTGACATCGCTAAAGCCGCATATCCATTTGGGCTTGTTCGTAAAAGCAGTAAAGTCCAGCGCATCGATAATGCGGCTGAGGCCGTAGCCGCCGCGGCCCATAAGTATGGCACCCAGCTCAGGGTCATCGAGCATGCTTTGCAGGTCTTGTCTGCGTGCTTCGTCGGTGTCTGAGAAATAAATGCCTTTGTCTTGGCCTATGGTCTTGCCCACCTTCACATTAAAGCCCCATTGGTTCAGCACATCTATGGCATGGTTTATCCTCTCCGCCTGCAGGTAGCCGGAGGGGCAAGTGATGCCGATAGTGGAACCTTGTTTTAAATATGATGGCTGTTGCATGATCATGATACTAAGATAGGATTCCTATAAAAATTTCATCACCCCTTATTTCCACGGGGTAAGTTTTTAGTTTGTAGCCCTCGCCGCTGCTGTTGTAACCATTGGCCGGGTTGAAGTGGTATTTGTGCAGCGGGCATACTATATGGCCACGTGGGTCCAGCCAGCCTTCGCACAGCCTTGCGCTTTGGTGTGGGCACAGCGCAGGGAAAGCATACACCACATCATTCCGCTTCAGCAGGCATATTTGTTTATCACCGGCCATAGCCTCGCGCATCTCACCATCTTTCAACTCGGTCGTTGTTAATGTTTTATACCACTGATACATACATTTGTCGGGATACTTTTGTGTTTTGACTTTTCAATTTTGACTTGATCACTCATCTCCTTTCGGCAAAAAAATCGCGCATCAGTTGGGCGCATTCATCGGCCAGTATGCCTTGCGTTAATGTAGCCTTTGGGTGGAAAGGCCAGTTCTCGCCTGTGGTCTTTTTGTAGCCGTTCTTTACGTCGGGCGTACCAAATACTACCCTGTTCACCTTCGACCAGTACATGGCCCCGCAGCACATTAGGCAGGGCTCAACGGTGACGTATACCGTAGCCTCGGGCAGGTACTTACTGCCCAATTGATTGAAGGCAGCCGTTAGGGCTATCATCTCGGCATGGGCAGTGCTGTCGTTTAGTTGTTCCACCTGGTTGTAACCACGGGCTATTATTTTGTTGTCCCAGGTCACTATGGCACCCACGGGTATCTCACCCGCCTCGTAGGCAGTTCGTGCCAGCCTCAGGGCCTCCCGCATGAAATATGTATCGTCGAACATAAAACCCCAAACCCCTAAAGGGGCTTATTTTGCATAAAGTTACTCCTTGTTTTGGGTATCCATAGTTATGGTTACAGGGCCATCGTTCACCAGCGCCACTTTCATATCAGCACCAAAAGTCCCGCTCTTCACCTCCTGCTCCATCAACAGCGATAGCTGCTCCAGGAAATATTCATATAGCGGCACTGCCTGCTCCGGCCGGCCTGCGCGGATGAAGGATGGCCTGTTGCCCTTCTTGTAGGATGCATGCAGGGTGAACTGGCTGATGACAAGGATATTGCCGCCTGTCTCTTTTATGTCCTTATTCATAAGCCCCGCCTCGTCGCTGAAGACGCGGAGGGACACGATCTTTTTACAAAGCCAGTCGGCGTCCTCTTTAGTATCGATGGCCTCTATACCCAACAGCACAAGAAAGCCCATCCCTATTTCGGACTTAACATGCCCCTCAATAGTGACACTTGCTGATGATACTCTTTGTATAACTACACGCATTGTTTAATGTGAAAATATGCAAATTTGAAAATGTGCGAACTAATAATTTTCTATCGAACTGATTCCATCTCGTGCTACTCCTCAATCTGTTGCTCCGCCCTTCTTTTTTACTTCGCTCGCCGCCCTGTTCCTCCGCTCTCAAAAATGTGGATATTTCCTTTTGTTACATTTTGATACCTGTTTTACCTTTGCGAAGAATTTGGTGGCTTATTGTCAAAGTACCTATAAAAATGACCATATCATATGAAAAAGAAAACAGCAACTCCTTTATTTTCAGTGCTTCCCTACTAACACGTCCAAATATCCGGGGAATCTTGGGGAACCTTCAGGGAACCTTGGAGAACCTTGAGGGAACTTTGGGGAACCTTGAGGGAACTTTGGGGAACCTTGAGAGAACCTTCAGGGAAGCTTAAAGGAATCTTGGGGAACCTTGAAATAGACGAAGCTCCCGCAGAAGATATGCCCTGCTATTGACTTTGCCTGTCTGGATGAACGGATCATTGCATTTGCATGTCCGAATGATTAGGCGGGCATATTTGCATATTTTCACATTAGCACATTAGTTCTTTACTTTTGACTTAGAAATGTATTCGATAAACGAAACGATAGTAGCACTGGCCACACCGCCGGGTGAGGGGGCGATAGGCATTATACGCCTGAGCGGCGAGGATGCTATTGCTATAGCTAATAAGATATTCAAAGGAAAGGACCTGCTGCGGCAGCCTACACACACGATACATTTTGGCAGGATAGCAGATGGGGATGTATTAATAGACGAGGTGGTAGTGAGCCTGTTCAAAGGGCCTAAGAGCTATACGGGCGAGGATGTGGTGGAGATAAGTTGCCACGGATCGCAATATGTGCTGGAGCAGGTGATACAGCTTTGTGTAAAGAACGGTGCAGTGCCGGCCAAACCGGGAGAATTTACCCAGCGCGCCTTCCTGAACGGGAAGATGGACCTGACACAGGCCGAGGCCGTGGTGGACCTGATAGCCAGCCAGAGCGGTGCAGCCCACCATGCTGCTATGTATAACCTGCGTGGCGGCTTTAGCGAAGAGCTGAGGCAAATGCGGGAGGAGTTGATAAAATTCAGCGCACTGATAGAGCTGGAGCTGGACTTTAGCCAGGAAGATGTGGAGTTTGCCGACCGTACTATGCTGTATGAACTGATCAACAGGCTGAATGAACGTACCAAACAATTAATAGATTCCTTTGCGCTGGGCAATGTGATAAAGAAGGGTGTGAACGTGGCGATAATAGGCAAACCGAATGCAGGCAAAAGCACCCTGCTGAATGCACTGCTGAACGAGGAGCGCGCGATAGTGAGCGAAATAGCGGGCACTACACGTGACACGATAGAAGAAGCATTGAACATAAACGGCATCCTCTTCCGCATAGTGGATACTGCGGGTATACGCGAGCATACTGCCGATGTGATAGAGCAGATAGGTGTGCAGCGCAGCAGGGATGCCATGAGCAAAGCGGATATAGTGGTGTACCTGTTCGACGTAGCGGAAAGTGAAAGCGCTGCTGTGAGGGGCCAGAAGGAAGAGTTTGATAAGAGCGGGGTGAAGTATTTGCTGGTTGGCAATAAAGCCGATGCTGTGAATGTGGAATATGCAAAGCAGCAGTTCAGCGGTATTGACGCACCAATATTATACATCTCGGCAAAGAACAAAGAGAACATACACGAGCTGAAGCAGCAGCTATATGATATAGTGGCAGCTGGGCAGGTGAAACAGGAAGGGGCGATAGTTACCAACCTGCGCCACCTTACGGGCCTGCAGGAAGTACAGAAGTCACTACAGGATGTAAAGGCCGGAATGGACAACAACATAGCCAGCGACCTAATATCATTGGATATACGCCGCTGCCTCTACTACCTGGGCGAGATAACCGGGGAGATAACTACAGAGGATAAGCTGGACTATATATTTTCTAAGTTCTGTATCGGGAAGTAGGTTTCCAACCTAAAGGGGCAATATTTTATATTGCGCCATTTATGTATATAGGTTAACTTCACTCACAACATCGAATTTTATGGGATTAATCATATCTAACGGAAGTCGAACAAATATTGAAAAGTCCATTACAGGCAATACTTTGGGCAATTTGGTAAGCCCACCTATCATACTTGACTTGATGCGAGACTTTCCTTTTATAAATAATCAACAAATAATAGCTCTATGCAACGGAGATATCAAATGTTGGGGTTTTCAAAACTCATCATCTCGTTGGAAGAATTTATACAACGCAATTCAAACTAGAGATCGCTATCTTCTTTTTGAAAATAAGTACGACAAAAACATTAAGGTTTCAAATCCTAGCCCTAGGATTTTTTGTGCCGAAGTTGTCCATATGGAACCCAACCTTAATTTTGGAAATGCTTTATGGGAAGAAGAAGGTAGATGGCATTATATTTATTTTCTGACCAAAGTCAAAGAGTTAGAAAGCGGCACTAAGCAAGAGTTTTGCAAGCTCTTGAAATTGGCAAATCAGTTTGCGCAACATAGGAAAGAACATATTCCCCCAGCGATAGAAGAGTTGCTTGGTTAGTTTTATTCATTTTATAAATCGATAGTGTTGGGAGTGAAGTGTATGTAACCTATTTGTATTGGTAAGTAAAAGGCTCTTTGCAAATACAAAATACTTATTCCAATTTTGCAGGATGAAATGTAGGCTGCTTATAGTAGATGATGAGGAGAAGCTGAGGGGCTTGCTGAAACGCATAGTGTCGCTGGAAGGCTATGAGACCTATGATGTGGGGACTCTAGGCAATGCAAGGAAGGCACTGGAAACGCAGCCTATTGATATAGTACTTTGTGATGTGAAGCTGCCTGATGGCAACGGGGTGGACTTCACAAAGGAGATCAAAGACAAATACCCCTATATAGAAGTGATACTGCTGACCGCCTACGGTAATATACCCGATGGGGTGCAGGCCATAAAGAACGGGGCATTCGACTATATAGTGAAGGGTGATGACAATAATAAGATCATCCCGCTGCTGAGCCTGGTAGCTGAACGGCTGACCTTAAAACAAAGAGTGAACAGGCTGGACCAGCAATTGAACAGCCGGTTTGGCTTTGAGCAAATAATAGGCAGCAGTCCCGCTATTAAGAATGCTATACAGCTTGCGCAAAAAGTAGCGCCTACCGAGGCTGCGGTATTGTTAACCGGTGAGACAGGCACAGGTAAAGAGGTATTTGCGCAAGCCATACACTTTAACAGTTCGAGGGCCGGGCGGGCTTTCGTGGCACTGAATTGCAGCGCCTTTAGTAAAGACCTGCTGGAGAGTGAGCTCTTCGGGCATAAGGCAGGAGCATTCACCGGTGCGAATAAAGACAAGAAGGGACTGGTGGAGGAAGCCAAGGGTGGTACCCTCTTCCTGGATGAGATAGGCGAGATGTCGATAGAGTTGCAGCCGAAGCTGCTGCGCCTGCTGGAGAACGGCACTTATATGCATGTGGGCGATACCAAAGAGTTGAAGACAGATATACGCATAATAGCCGCCACCAATAAGGACCTGCAAAAGGAGATAGCGGCAGGCCATTTCCGCAGCGACCTCTACTACAGGATAGCGGTATTTAATATAGAGCTGCCCGCCCTGCGCGAGCGGGTAATGGATATACCCCTGCTGGCGCAGCACTACCTTGAACTGTATAAGGAAAAGACCAACAAGAAAATACACGCTATATCCGGCCCGGCAATGGAACTGCTAAAGCAGAATGACTGGAAGGGGAATGTACGCGAGCTGAAAAATGTACTGGAACGGGCGGTTATTTTGGAGGATGGCGATACGCTAAACATTGACAGCCTGCCCTTTGATATGCAGCAGGCAGGGGCATCAAATACACCCTCCAGCTTCCAACTGGCGAATGTGGAGCAGATGCACATACAGAAAGTAATGAACTATACCAAAGGCAATAAGGCCGAGGCCGCCCGCCTGCTGGGCATAGGCCTTGCCACCCTGTACCGCAAGCTGGAAGAATACGGACTCAAGGGCTAAGGCCCCTTTATCATTTTGATAAAAACCTTCTCATTTTGAGAAGGTTTTTTTATGCCCCGCCGATGTGCCAATTCCACCAAAAGACTGTAAATCAAGGTGCTCAAGGCTTTATGGGCATTGGCTTGGAAGCGGCATTAGCTGGCACTCAATTTGGCATGTGCAGGCAAACAGACGAATGATGATCAACCAGTTTGAAGTGCCGATGTATATAGAGGATGTGTTGCCGGAGCTGTCAATAGAACTGAAGAACAGTAGTAAGAAAGCTACCGTGTATGGACAAATGCAGGTATTGCTGGACTATACATGCCGGAAGATAGAAGAGCATAATTTGAAGGCTGTCAGGAAATGTTTCCTGCTGGCGGAGAAGCTGTACGACAGGGGCAATAATATTGTGAGGATGGCGATAGAGAACGTATTTGTCTATTCATTTTCAAGACTACCCTTTTGCGACAAAGAGGAACAAAGCAAAATACTGGGTTTCATTCCCGGTGACTTGTATTCGGTATATGTGAAACAGATATCGCGTGCGGGCTGTTAATTCAATAAAAGCGCTTTACATGACGAGGGTCATCACAATACACGACCAGGCTCATAAAACAGAAAGTGCAATTTAAATTTATTTACAATGGTATTTAAAAGCGATGATGCCACAGAGCAAGCGGCAAGTGGAAGGAAGGAAAAAGAAGAACCGCAAGAGCAGGCAGCGGAACCGCCCAGTACGGAGCCGCAGTGGAAAAGAGTAAAACCATACTACGTACTAATGCTGGTATACGCACTGGTACTTTTTATGGGATTGATATTCAGGTTGTGTAGTTAATGAGGAGTATGAGCAGGAATAGAGCGCGGACAGTGGTAATAGTGTTTGCCTGGCTGGCAGCCATCTCCCTGGTCTACATAGTGTATATAAAAGTGAAAATATTGTTTAACCTAAGCAAATAAAAGACATGATAACAGCGGTATTGATAATAGGTGGCTTAATAGGCTTTGCCATATTGTTCAAATCGATCGACTGGTTCGAAAAAATATAATTCTATGATAGCATTACTTGTCGTTGCCATACTCGTGTTCGCGTACATGGTGTATGTATTGGTAAAACCGGAAAAATTTTAAAAGGAAATTTTATGAATACTGAATTACTCGGGGTTATTGTAATGTTCGTAGCAACCTTGCTGCTGGCATGGCCACTGGGGCGCTATATAGCCAAAGTGTATGCGGGAGACAAGGTGTGGACAGATGCAGTGCTGAACCCCGTTGAGCGTTTGTTCTTCAGGATATCGAGGATAGACCCTACCAGGGAAATGAGCTGGAAGCAGAGCCTTGTTGCGCTGCTTACCATCAATATGATCTGGTTCCTGTGGCTGATGTTTTGCCTTACTAACCAGAGCTGGCTGCCATGGAACCCTGACCATAACCCCTCGCAAACACCCGACCTGGCCTTTAATACGGCCATCTCATTTTTGGTGAACTGTAACCTGCAGGACTATAGCGGTGAAACAGGCGTTTCCTATTTCACGCAGGTATTCGGCCTGATGTTCATGATGTTCACATCGGCAGCTACCGGTATGGCAGCGGCAGCTATAGTGTTTAACGCACTGAAAGAAAGGACGACAGATAAGCTGGGTAATTTTTACAATTACTTCCTGAAGAGCTGTACCCGCATTTTGCTGCCTATATGTTTACTGATAGCGACAGTGCATGTATTCAATGGAACACCTATGACCACAAAAGGCATGGACATTATTACGACCATGCAAGGCGATACTGTACACGTGAGCAGGGGACCTGTTGCAGCCTTTGTGGCTATAAAGCACCTGGGCACAAATGGCGGTGGCTTTTACGGGGCCAACTCGGCACACCCGCTGGAGAACCCAAACTACCTGACCAATATGGTGCAGATGATAGCACAGATATTGATACCCTTTGCCCTGGTATTTGCTATGGGCTTTTACCTGAGGCGCAAGAAACTGGCCTGGGTATTCTGGTTTGTGATGACCATTGGTTTCCTGCTGCTGGTGGTGCCTACCATGGTGGCTGAGATAAACGGTAACCCGCAAATAGCGAAGATGGGTATATCGCAGCCGGGGGGTAATATGGAAGGCAAGGAGGTGCGGTTCGCATCATATGCCAGTGCTTTCTGGAGTATTGCTACTACGGTGATATCAACAGGATCGGTAAACGGTATGCACGACAGCTTTATGCCCGTATCGGGTATGAACATGATGATAGGCATGATGATCAACTCGTTCTATGGAGGTTGCGGTGTGGGATTCCTGAACTTCTTTATCTACGTCATTCTCGCAGTATTCATTGGCGGGCTGATGGTGGGGCGTACGCCTGAATTTTTGGGTAAAAAAGTAGAAGCCAAGGAAATGAAGATAGCCATGATAGTGGCATTGCTGCACCCCTTCCTGATACTGAGTTTTACAGCAATTGCCAGTTACCTGGCGGCGCATGATGCTAATATGGGCTGGTGGTTTGCAGATGCAGCAGGTAAGCATAATGCAACAGGCTGGTTTAATAATCCCAGTTACCACGGCTATAGCGAGATGTTATACCAGTACACATCTTCATCGGCCAATAATGGTAGTGGCTTTGAAGGGCTGGCTGATAATAATCCTTTCTGGAATATTACGGCAGGTATTGTGCTGTTGTTCTCGCGCTTCCTGCCCATCATAGGGCCGGTAGCGATAGCAGGCATACTGGCACAAAAGAAATTTATACCTGAAAGCGGTGGCACACTGAAGACCGACACGGGAACATTTGGACTACTGGTGTTTGCAGTTAAAATAATAATAGCAGCGCTGGCATTCTTCCCTGCACTGGCTTTGGGCCCTATTGCTGAATGGTTTAGTAAATAAAATTTTAAAAGAAATAACATAGTCATGAGACGCCAAAAAAATGTTGGTTTGTTCCGGGGGGATCTAGTAGGCGAAGCGCTGAAACAATCTTTCGTAAAGTTAAACCCGAAGATACTGTATCGTAACCCGGTTATGTTCACGGTGGAGATAGGCATGTTCATTATGCTGGCGGTCTGTATCTGGATATTGGCCGGGGCAACAGACCAGGGATCATTCACCTATAATTTTGTGATCTTCCTGATATTATTGCTTACTCTCCTGTTCGCAAATTTTGCTGAGGGGCTTGCGGAAGCAAGGGGTAAAGCACAGGCAGCATCGTTACGTAAAACACGTGAGGAGACACCAGCGAAGAAGATACAGGTGATGGGAGAGATCTTCCTGAACGAGATACATGTTGTGCCATCTTCGCAATTGAAGAAGGGGGATGTGTTTGTATGTGAAACAGGAGATATCATACCTACGGATGGCGAGATAGTAGAGGGTATAGCAACCATTGATGAATCGGCTATAACAGGGGAATCTGCGCCCGTGATACGTGAGGCAGGTGGTGATAAATCATCCGTAACCGGCGGTACAAAAGTACTGAGCGACCATATAAAGGTGAAAGTGACAACGGAACCCGGTGAGAGCTTTTTGGATAAGATGATCGCGCTGGTAGAAGGGGCTACACGCCAAAAGACGCCTAATGAGATAGCATTAAATATCCTGCTTGCAGGCTTTACGCTTGTTTTTATAATAGTGTGTGTAACACTGCATCCATTTGCCGCCTATGCCAAAACCCCTATACCGGTGTCGGCTTACATTTCTTTGTTTGTATGCCTGATACCAACTACAATAGGTGGCTTGCTTTCGGCAATCGGTATCTCGGGTATGGACAGGGCGCTTAGGGCGAACGTAATAGCTAAATCGGGCAAGGCGGTGGAGACGGCGGGCGATATAGATGCGCTGTTGCTGGACAAGACCGGCACCATAACTATTGGTAACCGTAAGGCTACCCACTTTTATCCTGCGGCTGGCATTGATGAAAAGCATTTTATTAAGAGCGTAGTATTAAGTTCATTTTCGGACGAAACCCCTGAGGGGAAGTCGATCATTGAGCTGGCGGGGGTTAGTCCGGCGAGCTACCAAATCGAAGATCCTAAGTTCATAAAGTTCACAGCGGAAACGCGCAGCAGCGGAATAGACTTCGGCACCACACGCATTCGCAAGGGCGCATATGACTCCATGAGGCAGATGGTTGAGAAGGCAGGCAATGTGTTCCCGACGCTTACTACCAATGACGTAAACAAGATATCGACAAACGGCGGTACGCCGTTGGTTGTGATCGAAAATAATAATGTGCTGGGTGTAGTAGAGCTACAGGATATCATTAAACCGGGTATACAGGAGCGGTTTGAACGCTTGCGTAAAATGGGTGT
>DDET01000048.1 GCA_002336915.1 Bacteroidetes bacterium UBA1947
CTGCACAGGCATTGAAAGTAAGGTCCAACAAGAACTTTAATGTGACCGTGAAATCAAGCAACGCTAATTTTTCTTATACCGGAACAACCGTACCAGCCCCTGTAATGCCCGTAAGTGGAGTGCTGGGCCTTGAAGTGACAGCCAATGGCACAGGTGGTAGCATAGTGGCACCTTTTAGTGCAGCATCTTACTCTACCCTTACTTCAACAAATCAGAATATGCTGAGCAACGGTACCTACGGAGGTAACCAGACATTCTCAGTACAGTACCAGGCAACCCCGGGATGGTCATATCCTGCAGGTACCTACGCAGTAGATGTGGTTTACACAGCTACCCAACAATAGGATCTTTTTCATCCTAATACCGAAGGGCCCCTTTTGGCGAGGGGGCCCTTTACTTTTTATGTATAATCTTAGCGGAACGTAAAACTGGTTAAATAACCTTCTTCCCCCTCATTGCATCCTTCAGGGCAGCATCCATTACACGCTCAGCAAAAGGGCGCGAGGCATCATTCAGCAGCTCGGTCTCATGTTGTATGCGGTCTTTGTCTTTCGCATCAATAGCATCGCGCAGGGCCTGCATCCTGTTTGTGGTGATGTTTATCTCTTCCTCGCTCAGCAGCTCTTTGTTCTTAGTGATGAATTTTTCCGTTACATCCAGCATTTGCTGTGCTTCGGTAGCGGCTTCCACCAGCGCACGTGTGCTTATATCTTCTTTGGCATGCGTGAGTGAATCGAGTAACATTTTTTCCACTTCTTCGTCGGTAAGGCCATATTGAGGTGTTACTTCTATACTTTGTGCTGTACCGCTGCGCAGCTCGGTAGCACTTACTTTTAGTATACCGTCAGCATCTATCAGGAAGCTTACCTCCACTTTGGGCAGTCCCGCCGGCATAGGCGGAATATTGGTCAGGTTGAACTCTGCCAGTTTGCGGTTATCCTGCACAAGATCCCGTTCGCCCTGGTAAACAGAGATCCTCATGCCACTCTGCCCGTCTTTTTGTGTGGTGTACTGGCGGCCGGCCTTGTTAGGTATTTTGGAGTTGCGGGGTATCAGTACGTCCATAAGCCCGCCCATGGTCTCGATGCCAAGGGATAAGGGTGTAACGTCCAGCAGCAGCATCTCGGTATTGTTGCCGGCTAGTATATCAGCCTGCACTGCGGCGCCAAGGGCCACCACTTCATCCGGGTCCAGGCTGTCATACAATTCCTTGCCGAAGAAAGCACGTATACTGTCTTTCACCAATGGCACGCGCGTTGATCCGCCCACCATTACCACCGCATCTATTTGCGCCGCAGTAAGGCCCGCATCTTTCAAGGCATTCCCGCAAGACGTTATGGTGCGGTCTACCAGTGGTTGTATCAATTCATTGAAGGCAGCACGTGAGATCTTTACCGCTTTGCCGTTTATATCGCCATCAAAAATCTCGTTATCGCTCAGGTGCTTCTTCGCTTCTTCGGCTGTGATGCGTAGTTGCTGTGACAGCGATTTATTAGCACTCAGTTCCGCATCGCCTATACCCAGCTCTTTTTGCCAGTGTTGCGCAAGCGCCCGGTCCATATCATCACCGCCAAGGTAGGTATCACCATTGGTAGCGCGTACTTCAAAAATACCATTGCTAATGTTCAATATTGATACATCAAATGTGCCGCCGCCAAGGTCATAGACCGCTATTGTTTTTTCCTCGCCGGCCTTTATACCCATACCGTATGCAAGGCTGGCTGCCGTGGGCTCATTCACTATGCGCAGTACATCCAGCCCGGCCAGCTTGCCCGCATCGCGGGTAGCCTGGCGCTGTGCATCGTTAAAATATGCAGGTACGGTTATCACCGCCTTGCTGATACTTGTCTTTAAAATATGCTCAGCTCTATGCTTCAGTTCTGCAAGTATGTAAGATGACAGTTCGATAGGGGAATAGAACTTTTCGCCTACCTGTATCTTCACCAGCGAGTCGCTGCCATCATCAATAACTTTGTAGGAAAAGAAGCCCGCATGATCACTCAGGTCCTTATATGATTTGCCCATCAGGCGCTTCACGGAGTAGATTGTCCGCTCAGGCTCTGCTACCAGTAGTTCTTTTGCTGCATTGCCCACGGTCACATTGCCATACTGGTCAAAGTGTACGATGGAGGGCACCAGCGTAAGGCCGTCTATCTCGCGCAGGGCTATGGGTTGTTTTTCGTCCTGGCGTACTATGGCTATCAGGCTATTGGTGGTGCCAAGGTCTATACCCACTATGGTTTCTTCCTGCTTTATATCCCCGGTTGCTATATTTATAGATACTTTAGCCATATTTGTCGTTAGTAGAAAGTAAAAATTCGCGAAAACACTTTATTTGGCTGCAAAGGTAGGGGGATATCTTGATAGGTTGACATGTTGTTATTTGAACGTAGCCGCAGGCTCCGTGGATTTGCAGGGGAAAATGGAGGTAGCGATAAAAGAATAAGAACCGCCATAAGATATGCCGGTTTGAATATTTTATGGGCGTACTATTCTTCCTCTTTCATCCCAGTATTCTTTACCATGTAATTGATATTGCTCCAGTTCGTTCAGGTCCACTTTGGTTTTTCCGAACACATGCCAGTAAGAGGCCCGTGTTTCGCGATCGCAGCTGATTATTGCAGCAGAATACTGGTAGCTTTGGAATATGTTAAGGGCAATGAAGAATGCGATAAGAGTAAAATAGCCGGCCTTATATACGCGTTTGTGAAGCCTTAGTATATCTTCGGTAAAGGCGGCAAACGGGAGCGACAGGACGGCCAGTCCTTCGATTAAAGGCCGGCAACCGAAGCTGCAGCCATACCACCACATCTTCCAGCTAAAAACGACATAAATAAATACAATAAAAAAAATAGCGAGTGCCGGCACCAGTTGTTTTTGCTTTTTCCAAAGACCGTAAAAACCCAGCATGCCTATAAACGCGACAGGTGTGTATATGAACCAGCCTTTGCGATAGCTGAATAAGCCTTTAACGAACCGGGAATGAAGGAAATCAAAATATTCGCCCTGGTAAGAAAAATATATCAGGCTGCCGCTGGTGTATCTCCAATAAGCCATCTGGATGCCGGCTATCAAGAGTATTACCGCTATCCCGGCTAATATTCGTGCAAAATATCTTTTGATAAGGAGCAGTTTTTCTTTCAGGCTCCGTATACTATATACATTCCAGAACAGGGGAAGGAGCACAATGATAAAGTCGGTCGGTCTTGTGATCAGCACCAGTCCCAGGGCAAGCCCTAAAAGTAAAATATGCTTTAGCAAAAAAGTTTTATGCCATTCGGCGGTTAGGTACAATATAGCAGCAAAGAGAAAAAAGGTAAAACAATGGCTCAGGCCCAGGTCGTATGCTGTATAATGGTAAAGGTTGGTACCAAGGGCGATACACAACAGGCTAGTTGCCACAACTGGTTGGCTGAAGCGTTCGCTCAGGAATCTTCTTAAAATAAGCAAGCCCAGCAGCGCCCATGCCATCCCGCATATTGCTCCGGTTACCTCGTAGGGAGTGCTGTAGCCATCGGCAGGGTAGCGGTGTGTGGTAAGGCACCAGGCATGCGCTAATAAGAAAAAAGGCGTTTCCGATATGGCAAGCCCCGCCGGATATTTGTTGGTTCTTTTGCCGGTGGCTTTTTGTTCATAGAGATAATAATCATGAACGCCGGTCTTAGCGGCAAAGTCCATCCTCCCCAGGTCGTGATAAATGAAGGTAGCGGGCACATAGATATAATAGCCTGCGGGATCGCTTTGAGCATATTCCTTACTATTCCATTCCTGCCTGTAACTGAGCACCCATGTGTTCACTATTGCAAAAAGCAATAGCGGCACTAAAGAAATGTTGGAACCGGATCTTATTTTAAAATTGCATTTCACCTGCTATTGAAAAGGTTTTAAAAAGGGAACGGTAAAATGCTTGCAAGATACGGTTGAGGCCTTAGTGTTTCTAAAAAACTAAGCACCGTTTTTTTTGATATTCGTTGGGGAGGCAAAAGGATAATGAAAGACGACAGCTGGGGAAATTAAAAATGCATAAAAAAATATTTCATACGGGTGCTCATATGAATTTTAGTGTGTTTCAGGAATCGTAATTTTTTTGTTCACGAATTTGATTTATCGCGATAAACTTCTATTTTACGTGCCTTCTTAAATGATTTTGATTTATCTATGATAATAGGTGTATTAAAAGAGCAGGCTCCTGAAACCCGCGTGTCGCTGGTGCCGGAAGTTGCCGCTGCTCTTATAAAAATGAACGCAGAAGTGTGGGTGGAACAAGGTGCGGGCGACAGCGCTTTTCATAACGATAAAGCCTATACCGATGTTGGTGCATCTATAAAGAGCGCCGGAGACATTTACGCCGGTGCCGACTTGCTGCTGACCATAAGCCCGGATAATATTAAGGCGGAGCCCAAAAGCGGCGCTGTTTTAATGGGTGTATACCAGCCACTGTTCAACACGCAGCTGATGCAGCGCTGGGCCGATAAAGGTTATTCCGTATTCAGTCTCGATACCATACCGCGTACCACACGTGCGCAGAGTATGGACGTGCTAAGCTCGCAGGCTAATATTGCCGGCTATAAAGCAGTGCTGTTGGCAGCCACCGAGTATTGCCGTTACTTTCCCATGTTCATGACAGCTGCAGGCAGTATTGCTCCTGCAAAGGTGCTGATACTGGGTGCCGGTGTGGCAGGCCTCCAGGCCATTGCCACTGCACGCAGGCTCGGCGCAGTGGTGGAGGTGTTCGATACACGCCCTGCCGTGAAGGAAGAGGTAATGAGCCTTGGTGCAAAATTCGTTGAAGTGGAAGGTGCTGCCGATGCCTCAAAAGCAGGCGGCTATGCAGTAGAGCAAGGCGAAGATTTTCAGAAAAGGCAGCGTGATAAGATACATGAGCACGCTAAAAAAGCGGATATCATAATAACTACAGCACAGATACCCGGTCGCAAAGCGCCCATCCTCATTACCAAACAAATGATTGAGGATATGCGTCCCGGTTCCATCATCATAGATATTGCATCCGTTACAGGTGGCAATACTGACCTTACGGAAAACAACAAAACCGTAATGCACAATGGTGTATCTATCATAGGCAACTCGGCACTGGCGGCAACTGCCTCAGCTGATGCCAGTAAGCTCTATAGCAAGAACGTGCTCAACTTCCTGAAATTGATCATTGATAAAGAAGGGAAGATGACATTGAATTTTGAAGATGACATCGTTAAAGGCACCTGCATTACCAACGGGGGTAACATTGTGAACGAGAGAGTGCAAAGTATGATGACGGTTGTTTCTTAATAAGCTGGTAAAAATGAGTAATTTTTGTAAAGGCATTTTTCAATCTTAAATAAAAAATCTGCAATCATAATGGAAGATATAGCTATCTTTTTTGTAGCCAACTATGAGCTTATTACCATCGTTATCCTGTCCATTTTCCTGGGCATAGAGGTGATATCGCGCGTGCCCTCGGTACTGCATACCCCGCTGATGAGCGGTGCCAATGCCATACATGGCGTGGTGATAATAGGTGCCATCATCGTAATGGGTGGTGCTGCCGAGGATGATTACCTCGCACTTTCACTTGGCTTCCTGGCAGTAATACTGGGAACACTTAACGTGGTAGGCGGTTTTGTGGTTACAGACCGCATGCTCGAGATGTTCAGCAAAAAGAAGAAAAAACAATCTTAATTCATTTTTTACATTCATTAAGTATTAATGGAACAACTAAACGACCTAATAAGCAGCCAGGCCATCCTGATGTTTTGTTACCTTCTTGGCTCGGTAACCTTTATCCTGGGCCTCAAAATGCTGTCGCACCCCGATACTGCGCGCAAGGGCAACCTGATAGCAGCCGCGGGCATGATCATAGCCATTGCAGCTACTATCTTCCTGTATAAGAACCATGAGGGCCAGCACCTGCACAACTACGCCTGGATATTTGGAGGGCTCATTATAGGTACCGTCGTAGGTACTATGGCCGCTAAAAAAGTGCAGATGACAGCCATGCCCGAAATGGTGAGCCTTTTCAATGGTATGGGTGGTGCCTGCGCCATGCTCATATCGGTGGTGGAGTTCAACCACAACGAAGCGCCCTCCATGGGCATGATGGTAATAATAGTATTGGGTATGATGATCGGTACGGTATCGTTTGCAGGTAGTATCATCGCCTGGGGCAAGCTCAATGGGCGTATCAAAGACAGGACCATACCTGCCGGCCAGCTGATCAATTTTGTCTTGTTCGGTGCTATCATCCTGATGGCAGTATTGCTGGTGGGTGGCTTTGTAGATGCCCCCGGCATGTTTTACGGCATACTTGCTGCTGCAGCATTGTATGGCATACTGTTCGTGATGCCCATCGGCGGTGCGGATATGCCNNGCGGCTTCCTGTACAATAATCCGGTTATGCTTACGGGTGGTATCCTGGTAGGCTCTGCCGGTACTATCCTCACCATTCTCATGTGTAAAGCCATGAACCGCTCACTGAAAAATGTGCTCATTGGCTCCTTTGGCGGTGCTAAGGCAGGTCCTGCCGGTGCTTCTAAGGAACAAGGCAACTTCAAAGAGATATCACTTGCCGATACGGCTGTGCTGCTTGCATATGCCCAGAAGGTGATGATCATACCGGGCTATGGACTTGCAGTGGCCCAGGCACAGCATGCCTGCCACGAAATAGAAAAGATACTGGAAGAAAAAGGAGTAGAAGTGGTATATGGTATACACCCTGTGGCCGGCCGTATGCCCGGGCATATGAACGTATTGCTGGCTGAGGCCGACGTGCCTTACGAAAAACTGCTGGAAATGGAAGACGCTAACGACCAGATGAGCACTACCAGCGTAGTAATGATACTCGGTGCCAATGACGTGGTGAACCCTGCGGCCAAAGACGACCCGGCCAGCCCTATATACGGCATGCCGATCCTCGAAGTGGAAAAAGCAGAGCATGTTATAATAAATAAAAGAAGTATGAAACCAGGCTATGCTGGTATAGAAAACGACCTGTTTTTTAAGCCCAAAAGCTCTATGCTCTTTGGCGATGCCAAAAAGGTATTGCAGGAGCTGGCTTCGGAATTAAAACAAGTATAGCCGAATGATATGAAATGTAAAAAAAGGTTTATTATATTTACTCTGTGAAAAGACCGGGCTAAGCATTAATTTAGCCGGCAGTACCCTTAACCTGCTGCTGGATAGGTAAATACCCCGGATTGCTCTACCTGGCCAATAAAAGATCATTTTTGAGATGAAAAAACGTTACAACAATATCCTGTTTACTTCGATAGTAGCTATCCTGGCATTCGTATCGGTGACCTATGTTTCATGCATAAAATATGAGAAAAACCCCCTCTCATGTGATTATAAGGCATGCTCCAACGGCGGTATTTGCTACCATGGCGTATGTAGTTGCCCTGCCGGTTACGATTCAACTTTTTGTACTACTATGTGGATAGATAAATACCCCGGCAAATGGTCTGTGTCTGAAGTGATCAAAGGAAGTTTCCATCCCTGGAGGATAGGCCAGGATTCGGTTTATGTTGTTAGGATCCACAAAGGTGGTACGCTTACATCTATTCTCATCGATTCTTTCCTGAACAACAATTACTATTACGATGTTCCTGTGCAGTTGACCAGTAATACAACTATTGCCTTCGGCACTTATTTCTGCCCTTATAACACCGCACCGGCTTTCAGCATACAGGGTGGCACAGGCACGATAGATGCAACCAACCTCAAGATCACAGGCACCTACTATCGTACCTTACAGGATTCATTGGGAAACCCGAGAGATACGGTTAATTTCACCATGACCAAACTTTAAGAAATATAACTGCATATAATTCAATAGTATCCTGCTTTAGAGTAGGATACTTTTTTTATAAATACTATCATGCGTCACCCTTCATGCACATTTAGCATCCTGCCCGTATTCCTTCTGGTTATTGCAGCTTCTTGCCATAAAAAAGGTAAGCCCGCAACATATATTGACACAAAGTGTATCACAATTACCTGCAAAAACAACGCTCATTGTTATGAGGGTGAATGTCGGTGCCCCGAGGGGCTTGAGGATAAAGACTGCGGCACACTTGCCACCTCAAGGTATGTTGGTACATGGAACATGAAGGATTATTTCGAAGGCTCTTCAGATGCTTCGAAACGCGGCACCACTCATATTTATACCATCACTATTACCTGTAAAGAAGGCGTATATGACAGGTTTTATATAAACGGGCTGATGGGCGATGTTGAAAATAAAGCCTTGGAGTGTGTCATGCGCGACCCGGTAACGCATGCATATAATCCGCTGAAGTTTGCAATGACGCCAATGCCGGTAAGCACCACCACTGCCATTATGAGGGGTTCGGGGTACAACCCCGGCAGCACATCTTTTTCCGGCAGGTATATAGGGCAGGTGGTGCTGGATGAGCAGAATAGGGTAGAGGTAGATACCGTAACATTTGCCGCAGAAAGGTTAAACTGACCTTTAAATGACTATGTGGAACAAACAAATGGCTTAATTTTATTGATAGAAATATATTATGCAGAACAAAAAGAACATCCTGGCAGCATTGACGATCACTTTTTCCATTTTCTTTTCCATAGTGTATACGTCCTGCAATAAGCATACAATAACCTCTGTCGATAAATGTAAGAACATGGTCTGTAAGAACGGCGGCGTTTGTAACGTGGGTATATGCAGCTGCCCTACAGGCTATGAAGATGCCGATTGTGGCAGCGCATCTGTCGACAGGTATGTCGGCACCTGGACGCTCCACGATTCAGTAATAGGCAGCGATCATGCTGCGGCCTTGCACGCAAGCAATACCTACACCGTCACTATTACCGCTAATCCCGGGAGCCCCGCTACTTTCTTTATAAATGGCATTACCGGCGATCCCGGCTTCCAAAACCTGCCCTGCAGGATGCAGGATACGCTTACACGCCTGTTCGACCCTATGGAGTTCCGTTCCACCGACCTGTATGGATATTCCAGCCCCAGCCACCTGGTGATCGTTTCCTGGATAGGCGTTGTGAACATTGTAGGCAACTACATACATGGGCACTACATAAAACAATATCCCGTTCTGGCAGACAGCACCTCCGAAAATGACACCCTGGTATACAACGCTTTCAGGCAGTAAACAGGCCGCTCTTAAATTCAGTTAAAAAACAAGTATATGAACGCCTGTTTTACAATGCAGGCTTACTGATGCGACAGATACTTTGCTTTTTTCAATTGCAACGTAAAAAAATTTGTAAAAACCATTTTGTTCCCTACTTTTGCAATCCCTTTTCGGGGAGTAGTTCTTTGAAAAAAAACAATAGCCACTTTAGCTCAGTTGGTAGAGCAACTGATTTGTAATCAGTAGGTCGCTGGTTCGACTCCGGCAAGTGGCTCTTTTTTGGGCAGTTGGCCGAGTGGTTAAAGGCGACAGACTGTAAATCTGTTCACTTACGTGTACGGAGGTTCGAACCCTTCACTGCCCACATTATTTTAGTAAGCAGTTCGCAGCTGCAGCATGCAGAATTCTTAACCTGCAGCCTGCACCTGCAAACTGCCTGCTGACAAGCGGGAGTAGCTCAGTTGGTAGAGCGACAGCCTTCCAAGCTGTAGGTCGCGGGTTCGAGCCTCGTCTCCCGCTCTTGTTTTTAGCTCATTATTTTATTTTTTCAGCGCAGCCGTCTTTTAAGCTGTTGCAACTCAGCGGTACAGTATCCCGCTCGCATGCGGGAAGGTCCGAAGTTCTTTTTAAAGCTGTTGTAGCTCAGCGGTAGAGCACTTCCTTGGTAAGGAAGAGGTCGGCAGTTCAATCCTGCTCAACAGCTCTTTTTAATACCTTTCATTTTTCAATATTCCCCTTTTCTTATTTTGAGATAGAGCAATCCCGCTGGCAAGCGGGAAGGTGGGCTTTCAATCTTGCTCAACAGCTCTTTTTCTTTCTCTTATTTCTCCTCAATTCCTTTTTTATTTTTACCTTTTGCCCCTTATAACACTGTGCAAAGGCTCAAAAAAATATTACTCCACGAATACGTCCTCGTTTTCCTTTTTTGCTTTGCCGCAATACAGGGCCCGGCATTTACCCTGATGGATAATTACGACCAATCGGAGTGCATCGACTGCCAGACCTACCAGGGCATAGCGCAATTCCGGTTCAATCAAAGTCCGGTGCGCCGTTACAGGCCCATAGTGCCTATGGCTGCGAGTGCGGTCTATCATGTATTGGGTCCCATCTTCAGGAAGTTGCAACCTGCCGGTTTTAAGGGTGATTTTTCTTTGGCACTAAGCTTCCTGCTTGTCAACTCTATACTACTGGCTATATGGGGAGTACTCATTTATCGCTTTTGCAAGGATTATGGCATTGCGCCCATACCCTCCTTAATAGGCCTGCTGGTAATGCTGAGCTGCCGCTGGACGCCCTACATAGCCGGGGCCGCGCTTGTCGATTCGCTGTATTGCATAGTGCTGGCGCTTGCGCTCCTTGGCATCAGGGAAAAGAACAGCAAGTTTACCCTTTGGGCCATTTTCCTGGGCCCCTTTGCCAAGGAATCTTTTATTTTTATAGCCCCCCTAATATTTTTTTTCAGCCATATAGCTAAGCCAAAGCTGCTGATTTACTTCATTTTATCAGGGATACTGGTATTTGGTTTCCGGTATTTGTACGATCATTTTGCCGGTTTCCCGGCCGGCAGCGGCCTGGCCGCCGATGTTTACCACTTCACTTATGTAGAGGAAAACCTGCAAAAGTTGTTCAGCTTCCATGGGGTCTACGATATCCTGTCAAACCCCGCTGTATGGCTTATTGCACCGCTATTGGCCTTGTGGCTGGTGCCCGGTTTTAAAGCGGCTTTAAAGCAGCGTATGGAATGGTATATGCTCTTTTTTATGGCAGCCATACTGGTACACATGCTCTTATCAGGCTTCCTGGAGCGGATGTTTTACCTGGCAATGCCGCTTCTGTGCATGGTAACGGCATTGGCAATAGATGAGGGAAGAAAGCAATATTTCGCCTCGGAAAAATAATTTATTTGGAGTCTAAAATATAATTTATATTTGCACACTTTTTAGACAAAGACAATTTAAAGTTTTTAAACAAAATAATAATGGCAAAAGAGACCTTTAAGCGGGAAAAACCCCACGTAAACATTGGTACCATCGGACACGTTGACCATGGTAAGACCACTCTGACAGCGGCTATAACAACAATCCTGTCAAACAAAGGTTTGGCGGAGAAGAAAGGATATGATGAGATCGATGCTGCTCCGGAAGAAAAAGAACGTGGTATCACCATCAATACGGCTCACGTTGAATACGCAACAGCCAACCGCCACTATGCGCACGTTGACTGTCCGGGCCACGCCGACTATGTAAAGAACATGATCACTGGTGCCGCCCAGATGGATGGTGCTATACTCGTGGTTGCTGCTACTGATGGACCGATGCCGCAAACTAAAGAACACATCCTTTTGGCTCGCCAGGTAGGCGTTCCTCGCGTAGTTGTGTTCATGAACAAAGTAGACCTGGTAGATGATCCTGAGATCCTTGACCTCGTTGAAATGGAAATTCGTGAATTGCTCAGCAAGTACGAATATGATGGTGATAACACACCGATAATCCAGGGTTCTGCTACCGGCGCTCTTGCCGGCGATCCAAAATGGGTTAAAGCTGTAGAAGACCTGATGGAAGCTGTGGATACTTATATCCCGCTGCCTCCTCGTCCTATCGATCAGCCTTTCCTTATGTCTGTGGAAGACGTGTTCACGATCACTGGTCGTGGTACAGTTGCCACAGGTCGTATTGAGCGTGGTATCATTAAAGTTGGTGAAAACGTGGAAATCGTTGGTTTCAACGAAGAAGCACTTTCTTCTACTTGTACAGGTGTGGAAATGTTCAAGAAATTGCTTGATCAGGGCCAGGCTGGTGATAACGCAGGTCTGCTGCTCCGCGGTATTGAAAAGAAAGATATCCGTCGTGGTATGGTTATCTGCGCTCCTAAGAGCATCACTCCGCACACACAGTTCAAAGGTGAAGTTTATGTACTGAGCAAAGAAGAAGGTGGACGTCACACTCCATTCTTCAA
>DDET01000016.1:0-63509 GCA_002336915.1 Bacteroidetes bacterium UBA1947
CGTCAGCCAGTTCCTGTACTTCTTTCACAGTAAGGCCAACCAGTGTTTCTGCTAATGATTTAACGTCTGCCATTTTATTATGTTTTAAAAATGTTGTTTAAAAATTGTTGTTGTTTATCGAGAGCTTGGAAGCCAATTTAGTTTGCAGTTTTCAATGGCATGCTGCCATTGCGGGCTGCGGCCCGGTTTATTCTGCTGCCGGCGCCTCAGGTGCTGCTGCTTCAGGTGCGGCGGGTCCCTCAGCCTGTGGAGCTTCAGGAGCTGCTGCCTCGGGGGATGCAGTAGTTTCAGCAGCTGCAGGTGCTTCTGCTGTAGCGCCACCTTCGTGGTGATGCAGCATTGCAGCCAATACACGCTTGATGGGTGACTGCAGCAAGCCGATAACTTCGCCGANNTAAGCTCGTTCTTCGTCTTGATGTTCTTCAGTGCAGCCAGCTGGTTGTCACCTACGAATGCGTCGCTACCTATCAGTGCCGCTTTCAACACAGGTTTTTCGCCTTTGCTGTCTTTGCGGAACGAGCTGAGTATCACAGCGGGTTCTTTAGGCGAATCAGAGAACATCAGCGCGGTAACACCGTGCAGTGAATCATAAATGCCTGCATACTTATCATCATTCAGGCTTTCGAGTGCCTTTTTGATGAGGGTATTCTTAGCCACTGTCATCTCTACGTTCTTTTCGAAGCAGAGGCGACGCAGCTTGCTCACCTGTGCTACCGTAAGTGATTCGGTATTGGTGATGTAAAAATTTTCGTACTGAGAGAATTTCTCTTTCAGAACTGCTATTGCTTCAGTTTTTTGAGCAGGTGTCATGTTGTTAAATTTTGCCCTCCCGTCCTTTCCTGTTGAAAGGTGTTGTATTCCGGAAGGCGTGATTAAAAATTTATTGTCACATTCCTAAACCCCTTTGGGGGCAGGGGTTTATCCTACTGATTTTGTATCAATGTTCAAACCCGGGCTCATGGTCGATGCCATGCTGATGCCTTTCAGGTATATGCCTTTAGCTGTTGCGGGCTTCATGCGTATCAGCGTATTGATAAGCTCCTGCGCGTTCTCAGCTATTTTAGTTGGCTCAAAAGATACACGGCCGATGGAAGCATGTATAATACCGGCTTTGTCTATCTTGAAAGCTATTTTACCACCTTTTACGTCGTTCACCGCTGCGGCTACGTCGTTGGTTACAGTACCTGTTTTGGGGTTCGGCATCAGGTTACGTGGACCTAACACTTTACCAAGGCGGCCTATTTTAGGCATTACAGATGGTGTCGCTATGATCACATCTATATCTGTCCAGCCACCTTCGATCTTAGTTACAAATTCATCAAGGCCTACGAAATCGGCACCTGCTGCTTTTGCTTCTGCTTCTTTTTCAGGGCCGCAAAGCACGAGCACGCGCTTTGTTTTACCTGTACCGTGAGGCAGGCTCACTGTACCGCGTATAGCCTGGTCGGCCTTCTTAGGATCGACCCCAAGACGTATGTGCATATCTACTGAGCTATCGAACTTGGTGCAGTTAATATCCTTCACCACTTTAGCTGCGTCAGCCAGTGAGTATGTTTTTGTTTTATCAAGTTTAGCTTCTACAGCTTTTCTTTTTTTAGAGAGTGTTGCCATTCTGCAAGTTTTAATAAGGTGAAATCAATTAAGCCCAGGGAGCTGTTCCTTCTACGGTGAGGCCCATGCTGCGCGCAGTACCTGCTACCATTCTCATGGCGCTTTCTACTGTGAAGCAGTTGAGGTCAGCCATTTTGTCCTTGGCAATTTCTTCAACCTGCGGCCAGGTTACCTTGCCCACTTTGATACGGTTTGATTCCTTAGAGCCTTTCTGGATCTTGGAAGCTTCCATAAGCTGTATAGCAGCCGGAGGGGTTTTGATAACGAAGTCGAAAGACTTGTCGGCATAAACTGTGAGGAGTACGGGAAGTACTTTTCCCATTTTATCCTGGGTGCGCGCATTGAACTGCTTGCAAAACTCCATGATGTTGACGCCTTTAGAACCTAGTGCTGGTCCTATTGGTGGCGCCGGATTGGCCTGGCCGCCTTTTACTTGCAGCTTTACATAGCCTGTGATTTCTTTAGCCATTTAAACTTTTTTTGGTGTTAACGAATTGATTGTGTGGTTGCCCACTCAACTCTTCCAAATGCAATCTTAATAAGAGCAATATGAGAATTGGGATGCAAAGGTAAGGGAAATAATGTGATAATGTGCAAATTTGATAATGTGAAAATGAAAAAAAGTGATTAATGTGAAAATATGTAAATGTGGTAATGTGCCAATTGAAACTCTAGATACTAAGCTTAGTCCTATTTCCGGTTTACAGTTAAAAAGGGATATCCACATTGGAAATGGAGTAATTGATTGATAATCAAATGATTTTGAAAATCAGCACTTCCGATTTACTTCCGGTTTGCTTCCGATTCGTCCGGTTTGGTTCCGATGCATAAATTATGAAATTTCATTATTTCTCTTTTCCGGTTGGAGATAGTTATTTCCCTTTTTTAGAGGGATATATGGCTGAAAGGCTTGCCGGTATTGCCATATGCGTGTAAATAATTATTTCTTGCTACTTCCCTTTTTTGCAGAATGGTTTCCTGTTAGGAAATAACGCAAGGGAATAGGAAATAACTCTCGCAATAATATAAGGAAGCCTAGCCCCAGATATTGAACAATAAATAAAGAACTACTAGCCGCCCTACCCGCCTCCTGTTAAGGAAGAAAATGGTTAGCCAGTATGCAAGATACGACGGGGAGGCAGGCTAAGCCAAATTTTGGGGATAAGTTGATATAAAATTGAAATTGTTAATTTGACAGAGACAATTCAAATAGCCTTAAGAGCATCACCTGCCGGACAGAGTCCTTCATTCTATTTTATGACCTAATTCGTCCTGAAGATCGATATAAATAAATAGGGCAATTCTACCCCACGGCAATAAATTACAATTACAGTTAGATCAGCCTTTTCACTTTCAATTATAGCCTGAAAATATGATATTTGCGCAGCACCTGCCAAATACTCCATATGAAATACTCTATCAGACTTTTATGCTCTGCGTTACTGTTAGTTACAATTAGTTCTTCGGCACAAACCGATACAACATATATCGATAGAGATTGGAAACAAACCCAGAAAGCTAATGCTACTTACTACCGAACAGCAAAGAAACTACCAGACAATAGTTATGAGGTAGATGACCACTACATAAGTGGGCAGATACAAATGGTGGGCCATTATTCCACTTTAGTACCATTTGATGTGGATAGTGAAAGCAACCCCGCAAAAAACGGCCTTTTTACCTTTTACGATAAGGGATCAACAACCAAGACTGGTGAGGGGAAAATTGAAAAGGGACTGCACGAGGGAAAATGGCAAGACTTTTATGTAAATACCACACGAGTGAAAAGCGAATACTATTTAGAGCATAACGTAAAAGAGGGTAAAGCATTTGAATTCGATTCGCTGACGGGTAAAAAATATTTGGATGGCCAATATCATAAAGGTGAAAAAGCGGGCAAATGGACAGTTTATTACCATCCGTCGGGCAAGTTGAAAATGGAAGTGATATACGACCATAATCCCGGGAGCTGTAAAGTGTATTATGAGACGGGAGGCTTGAGCGCGACAGGCCTGTACTCAACAAATGCGACCCAGGAAGGCGAATGGAAATACTATGACACAACGGGCTTCCTAGCCGGCATTTATCAGTATAAAAACGATACGCTTGAAGGCACGTATACAATTTACAAAACAATTTCCAGAGACAAATTAGGCAATAAAAATCTGCAGGTAATTGATGGCCCTGATAAAAGGCTTGTTAGTTCTTTAAAAGAAAGAGGACAAATGAGCAATGGAAAGCTTACAGATACAATCAAATTTTTTGATCCGAGTACGGGCGAATTAACAGGGATAGAGCAGTTCAAGTATGGACTTAAAAATGGTATTTATATAGACTACGAGCATAAGCGTGTGAAGGATATCGGCTATTATGAGGCCGACTTAAAATCAGGCAAGTGCATAGACTATTTTTCGAATACTGATCAAATTTTTGTTGAGGTAAACTATCAAAATGGGAAACGCGAAGGCCTAGCATTGGAATACTATCCAAGCGGACAAAAGAAATATGAGGCAAATTTTAAGAACGGGCATAAAGATGGAACCTTAAAGACTTTTTACCATAATAATGCCCTAATGTCGAATGAAACTTATGAAATGGGTACACTTAAAGGGCCCGCAGTTTACTATGATTCCATAAGCGACAAAATAACATCCGAGGGTGCTTACTCCGATGGCAAAAAGAATGGCGAATGGAAATATTACAATAGTAAAGGTTTGCTTGAAACAATAAAAAATCATACGGATGGTCTTTTACACGGAGCGTGGACACGCTATAATACGAGTACAGGTAAAAAAGAAGCTGAAGGTTCTTTTAGTTACGACAGGAAGGACGGCTTGCTTAAATACTACTTCGCTGAGTCGGATAGCATAAGTTCGATGGAAACTTATAAAGATGGCATTTTGGATGGTTATTCAAAGAAATACTACCGACCCGGGAAAATCAAACAAGAAGGCAATTTCGAGGATGGTGTAAGGTTGGGAGCATGGAAATATTATTATACAAATGGAAAAATTTATCACTTAGAGTATCTTTTCAATAAAGGGCATAACAATACTGTAACAGGATATGATTCAATAACAGGCAAGAAAACACATGAAGTTCATTTTGTAGATAATAAAGAACAGGGAGAATATAGGTACTACCAGCGTGGTACAGACAGTATAATAGCTATAGAGAACTTTGATGCAGGAAAGCTGCAAGGGCATGCAATATATTATTATGCCCCAGGCAGAATAAAGAGGGAGGGAAATTATGTATTGAATAAAATGTCGGGGGAGTGGAATTATTACTACTATGATGGCAGTAAAAAATCGAGAGAAAACTATGCGGCCGGCACACTGACCGGGGAAGCAGAATATTATGATTCGCTAACCAAATACCCAACAAAAAAAGGCAATTATTTGGATAAAATATTAACCGGTGAATGGACCTATTATTACCCAAACAGTAACAAAGTGGCTGTAATAAAACACTACCGTAACGATACACTTGACGGAGCAACAATTGTTTTAGATACAATGGGGAAAACCCTATGTGAGGGCCAATATCACAATAATGAAAAGACAGGTGAGTGGCATGTATACTACGGGGGCAGCGATACGAAAAAGGTATGGCTCTCTGTAACTTTCAGCAAAGACATATTTGACGGAGCCCTGGATATCTACTACCCGAACGGGAAGAAGATGACAAGCCAGACCTACGTTAAAGGGTCAAAAAGTTCTGAACACTATTTTGATGAAGCGGGCAAGCCTTTGCAGGAGCCTGACCTGAAGCTGCGACTTGTACTGGAAAAGAGGTTAAAAGAAATTGAGAAATACACATCAGCGTACCCGGAATTAGGGCTTTAGTTGCAAATCCCACCAAGGAATAAATTGTGTTTTGATTTATAGTCACCCCGTCCTGACGCATTTAATGGAAGAAGTTTTTTTGTCTGGCTCAGTCCTCCCCTCTTTGAAAATAAAGAGGGGAGCTTTTGGCCGGCGCACTGTCGCCCTTCGACGGGGCTCAGGGTGACAACTGGGCTGCTGTGTTTTGACGTAGTAGTCACCCCGTCCTGAGCCTGTTAATGGAAGAAGTTTTTGTCTGGCTCAGTCCACCACTCTTTGAAAATAAAGAGGGGAGTTGAAAAAATGTCTACTTTGCTCCGCAAATAATTTAAGATGAAAGCTGCAGTAATGTATGAAAAGGGCATGCCTTTGGAACTGGTGGATATGCCGGAGCCGATGGCGGGTAATGAGGATGAGGTATTTGTGAGCGTTAAAGCTGTGGCGCTTAAACATTTTGATAAGGGCAGGGCCAGCGGCAGCCATTACTCGAGCGAGGCAGCAAAACCGGAAGGGAGGATACCGGGCGGTGATGGTGTATGTGTACCGGAGGATGGCACAAGGGTGTATGGTATGGGTGTAAGCGGTATGCTGGCTGAAAAGGCTACTATAGAAAAAGACCGAATGGTGGTACTGCCTGCGGGCATAGATGATGCTACTGCGGCGGCATTGCCCAATGCGGTGATAGGCTCGGCAATGGGCTTGCGGTTCAAAGCAAGGATACAGCCCGGGGATGTGGTGCTGATAAACGGGGCTACGGGCTTTACGGGGCGCGTGGCTGTGCAGGTAGCCAGGCACTATGGGGCAAGCAAGGTGATAGCCACGGGCAGGAATGAAAAATCGCTGCAGGAACTACTGGCCCTGGGTGCCAACGAGGTGATCTCTTTAAAGCAAGATGATGAGGAAATTATTAAGCAGATAAAAACAAGCCATGCTAACGAGCCTATCGATATTGTGATAGATTACCTGTGGGGGCATACTGCGGAACTGATATTGGGCTGCTTAAAAGGCAGGGGCAATTTTACACATAAGACTCGCTTTGTTTCGATAGGTGCTGTAACGGGCGATCTTATACAGCTTTCGGCAGAGAACCTAAGGAGTGTTGATATCGAACTCTCGGGCTCAGGGCTGGGTAGCTGGACGAAGGAGCAGGTGGGTAAATTGTTCAGGGAGATACTGCCAGAGATGTTTCAACTGGCCGCGGATGGTAAACTGAAGGTGGATGTAATTCCCGCTCAACTAAAAGATATAACAAAGCTGTGGGAGCTGGATGTGCCGGATGGGAGGAGGCTTGTGGTGATAATCTAGGCTAGCGCATAGTCGCCTACTGCAGAATTGATATTAGGCAATAGTAGCCTGAATTACGGTTACAGACCGGCGAAACTATTTAGACACGAGTTCGCTGAGCGGAGGCTGGTCTACAAACTCACGCCGTGGTAGCGCAGGAAAAAATACTGAGCAATGCGATACTGTTAGCTGTGGTGCATGTGCTGCCGGATGAAATCCTTCGTTCTTGGTTGATTTAAGATACACTTCGTTAATCTTAAACCAGTGGGGGGACTTAAACCTGTTTTGACTTAATTCTCAGGTCTACCAGGCTAAGGGAACAAATGCTGCCGGGCTCAGCCCTTCGTTCTATTGCTGATTTAAGTTACGCTATCGCTAAACTTAAACCAGTGGGGAGCTAAATACCCACCGCACAGTCGCCCTTCGACGGGGCTCAGGGTGACAGCTCGGCTACTTAAAATTAAAAAAAACGGGCATTGCTGTGCAATGCCCGCTGATCATAGTGATAGTGCGTAACTAATCAAGCTTGGTTATCTTGAGTGTTTCTTTTTCTTTGCCGGGGATGTTGATGTTGAGCAGGTAGGTACCGGATGCAAGGCCTTTGCTTAGCTCATTGAGGTATGCATTTGCTTTGGCACCTATGCCATTGAATTTACCGACGGTTACGCCAAGGATATCGGTAACGACCACAGTCATGTTATCCTGCTGGTATGCGAGTGGCATATCGAGCTTGAAGTTGGAGCTGTATGGGTTAGGATATACTCTTACCAGGCCGTTCGAGGCTTTGTGTGTTTTTATGAATGTAGCTATCCTGTCGTTATCGTTACACTCGATCTGGTGCTGTGCCTCGCCTTTGAATGAGTTGACGCATTGTGGCGGGTACTTATTCTCCATACGGAAGGTGCCTGTGTTATCCAGCTCGGGGAAGACGGTGAACATGTCCTGGCAACCATCGTCCTGCTTGCTGATAGACAGCACGGGCGTGGGGGAAGCGAATGTGGGATTATTGGCTACTGTAAGGTACCATGGGGCTGACAAGAGCGCTGTACCGTTCTCGCTCATGTTGAGGCCTACATAGCCTGCCTGCAGACCCGTCATAGGATCGATGTAATTGGTATACCAAGCTACTACAATACCTACAGCGCCGCAGGAGATACGGTTGTAAAAAGGAAATGGATTGATGTTAAGCGCAGGATTAATTGGCAAACCAAACCAGGGACCACCATTGTTAACGATAACTGTAGATGCAAACGGACTGGTAGCCTGGTCCATATGCCGCACTTTGATATTGTTATTGTCGGTAGTGTACGTATATGCCCAATCGTCGTAGCTGTAATGGCCGGGACCATCAATATTCATATAAGGACATACCCTGATAACCGGAGGAGGTTTTGGACCTGCAGGGCCTGCGGGTGGTGCATTAGGATTATCGGGAGGATTGTTTTGCTGGCAAACGCCTACGAGGTTGACGTCGTTAACCGTAGGAGCAAGGGTGAAGCCGGGAGTACCAAGTGCTGTCCAGAAATCGAACATGGATTCGGTGATGTTACCTGTGACGGGGTTGTAATATACCGTCTGCAGCATAAGGCCTGTACCAGTATGCACAAAGGCCAGGTCGGGACCTGTTTCGCCTGCTGTGCCTGTGAGCGTGAGTATATTGCTATAGGTAATAGTGGGGCTGCTATTAAGGCCTACACAAACGTTGATGCCACCAACATCCTGCCAGGCAATACCCACCGCGTAGGGCGGTATGTGGCAGTCTATACTGATACGGGTGTAGTTGGGCATGGCTGACAATACCTTTGTGTACAGGAATACGGGGGTGCCGGTCATCATGCTATAGACATCGAGCATGTGGCCTACGCCATTCTGGTAATAAGCCACGAGTACCTGCGGATCGCCGCCAACATCGAGCCAGCCTACCTCAAGGTCTCTTACATTGGCATAAGGAATAACGCCCTGTGCAAATATCACAGCGGGATTACCCACCATTAGTAATTGCCAGGAGACACCGGCCGGCTGCGCGGGATTGGGATCGTCCCAACCGGCGAGCGAGAGGGTCACATTACCATAGGGGGGTATATTTGCCATATCGGTAGAATAGGCGGAGGTGTGACCCGTAAGCCCTATGGCAGGGGCTGTGGGGTAGGTATTTTCAACCGCCGTAGGAGGGTTGAACTGCGCAGAGGCAGGGAGGGAAAACAGGCTAGTGAAAAGTAGTGCGATGGCACCAGTGCGAAGCAGAAGCTTCCTAAGAAACTGTTTTTTCATAGCTCAAATTTTATTGGGTGAATTAATGGGTCAAAGCTATTGCGCAGGAGCGGCTGCGTCAAGCGTGAAAACACCCAATTTGCTATGGATTTTTGTTAATGATGAAGGGGTGAGAAGGCAGGCCAGTCAAGGGTTTTCATGTTGGCTTTGTTTTTGATAGCGATGCTAAAATAGGGTGAGATGAGACCGTGAAAACACCTTTTTTGTGGGTGAGTGAGTAAGGGTGAAATGCTGAGCGACGCGATACTATTAGCTGTGGTGCATGTGCTGCCGGATGAAACCCTTCGTTCTATTAGTTGATTTAAGATACACTTCGTTAATCTTAAACCAGTTTGGGGAGTTGAGTTACCTGTGAAAAACCGGGCTATTTTTTATATTTTGAACAGGCAATGCCAACCGAGATACAAAGCAAAATAAAACCACAGCTTAAGAGCTTTGACCTGACCATGATAGTGGCGGGGCTGGTGATAGGCATGGGCATCTTCAGGGCGCCGGCCGAGGTGGCGCAGAAGGCGGGGGCGCCGAGCATATTCTTCCTGGCTTGGATCACTGGTGCTGTAGTGAGCTTTATAGGTGCCATCACTTTTGCAGAGATAGGATCGAGGTACCCGGTAGCGGGTGGTTTTTATAAGTTGCTTTCGCACTGCTACCATCCTGTGTTCGCATTTATGGTGAACTGGGTGGTGATATTGAGCAATGCGGGTGCAATGGCCGCAGTGGCACTGATGGGTGCCGACTATATTGCGCCTGTGCTGTTGCCATCGGTAGCGCATGCTACGGCGGTGCCAATGATCACGGTGTCCTCGATAGTGATACTGTATGTGCTGAACATGATAGGGATACGAACGAGTGCGAAGCTGATGAACGGATTGATGTTCGTGAAGCTGGGCATGCTGGCTTTATTGATAAGCGCGGTGTTCTTTGTAAAGGGGAATGCGGGGCAAGCGGTGAGTATTGTTGAAGTGCGGAGTCCGGGAGATATGTTCAAGGCCTTCCTGATGTGCTTTATACCGGTGTTCTTTACCTATGGTGGTTACCAGCAAACGATGAACTTCGGTAAGGACATTGCTAATGCGCGCAAGACGATGCCGAGGGCTATCTTTTACGGCATCGCCATAATATTGATCGTTTACCTGAGCGTGAACTATTCATTTTACAAGGTGCTGGGATTTGAAGGGCTGGCGCAGTCGAGTACGATAGCTGCGGATGTAACGGGGATGATGTTCGGACAGGTAGCTTATAAGCTTGTGGCTGTTACGATGTTCCTGAGCGTGATGGCATATGTGAACGTAGGACTGATGAGCAACCCGAGGGTGTACCTGGCCATGGCGGAGGATAAAGTGTTGCCCCCGATATTTAAACGGGTTAATCAAAAGACCCAGGTGCAGGAATGGGCGCTGAGCATATTTTGCGGGTTTATAATCGTAACGCTGCATTTTCTTTCCTCGTTTCAAAAAATACTGGAGCATGTGATGTTCTTTGACAGCATTGGTTTTATAGCGGCTGCAGCAGCGATCTTTATATTGCGTGGCAGGGCAAAAAAGGAAGGCGAACCTAAAGACATTTTTAAAATAAAGGGCTACCCGCTCCTACCCGTTCTTTTTATACTTGTGTACCTGGGCGTGAATATCAGCGTGTTTTATGCAAACCCCAATGCTGCACTGACGGGTTTTGTCCTTTTTGTGGCAGGAATACCGCTTTATTATTTGATTAAATTTGCCGTGAGCAGAAAAAAGGAAATAACAAACTAAAGATGAAAGATCATTCAGCACTTAAGGAGCAATTTCTACTTGACCCAAGTATTACCTATCTGAATTTCGGTTCCTTCGGCGCTTGTCCGAGGCCGATATTTGAGGACTACCAGCAATGGCAGTTGCTGCTGGAGCGGGAACCCGTGCAATATATAGCAGTTAACAGCGCCGTTAATTTTAAGAGATCGCGGGAGGCGCTGGCGGAGTATATTAATTGCGATTCGGATGACCTTGTGTATGTGACGAATCCAAGTTATGCGGTGAACATAGTGGCTAAGAGCCTGGAGCTGAAGGAAGGCGATGAGATACTGAGCACCAATATCGAGTACGGGGCGCTGGACAGGACATGGGACTACTACTGTAAAAAGGCTAAGGCGAAATATATCCGTCAGCCGATAGAACTGCCTGTAACGAGCAAGGAGGCGATTATTGAAAACTTCTGGAAAGGGTATAGTGAAAGAACGAAGGCGATATTTATATCGCAGATAACAAGTAGCACAGCTTTGATACTGCCTGTGAAGGAGATATGCGAGATGGCAAAGGAACGCGGACTATTGACCATTGTAGATGGGGCACATGTGCCGGGGCATATTCCGCTGGACCTTGCTACAATAAAAGCAGATGTTTACACAGGGGCTTGCCATAAATGGATGATGACGCCTAAGGGATGTTCGTTCCTGTATGTGAAGCGGGAAATACAGCCGCTGTTTGACCCGCTGGTGGTGAGCTGGGGTTATAACAGTGCGATGCCATCGCATTCGCAGTTTTTGGATTATCACCAGATGCAGGGCACAAGGGATCTCTCGGCATTCTTTACGGTGCCGAGATCCATAGCGTTCATGAAAGAAAATAACTGGTGGGAGGTAGCGGCGAATTGCAGGGCTTTGGTGAAGGATAATTATAAAAGGTTTTGCGACTTGGTTGGATCGAGCCCGATATGCCCGGTGACAGATGAGTTTCTGGGACAGATGTGCAGTATACCGATAAAGACAAAGGAGCCGGAAAAACTGCAGCGGCATCTTTTTGAACAATATCAAATAGAAGTGCCGGTGATGCGGCAGGATGCGCTTGTTTTTCTGCGGTACTCTATTAATGCATTTAATACACAGGGGGATTTGGATAAGTTGTATGATGCGCTGGGAGCGATAGTAAAGGAGGGGAAGATGATAGAAGCGTAGCGCAACGTTGGAAAAACCTTTCCAAACCATGTAAATTTTCTTATCTTTTCCCAAATGGTGTGGAATATGAGAAAGGTACTATTAGCATTCACCTTGTTGGTTTTGGCGTCTTTTACCAGTAAAGCTGCCCCGGACGAGGCTATCGTGCCTGATACAGTAAAGACAGGCATCTATATTACCAGCGTACACAATATTGATTTTAAACAAAAGGAATATGCCCTTAGCTTATGGCTGTGGTTGCGGTATAAAAAATCGGAATTCAATTTTTTGCAAAACCTGGAGGTGCCACAGGCGAAAGTGGTTACCAAATCATTTTCAACAATGGATAGCAGCGGCGGCGATTACTACCTGCTGATGAAGCTGGACTGTATCATGAAGGATTCCTGGAAGATAAATAATTTTCCTTTTGACCACCAGAAGCTGAGGTTTGCCATAGAGAATTCGCAATTTGATTCGAAGGCCCTGGTGTTCGTGGCCGATACATTGGGGCTGCACATGGAGCCGAAGTATGCTTTACGCGGCTGGCGTGTAAAAAAGCTGGATATCAAGGTGGGAACAAGAGCATATGAAACGGCATTCGGCGACAACAACATAAAAACACCACATACAGAATACAGTACTTATAAAGCGATGATAGAGATAGACCGAGACGCCATGGGCCTGTTCTGGAAAATGTTCTTAGGTATGTACATCGCCTTTATGATCGCATATATGTGCTTTTACATCCATCCCGACAACATTGACTCGCGGTTCGGCTTAAGCGTGGGTGCCCTGTTCGCTGTTGTTGGTAATAAGTATATCATCGATTCGGCATTGCCTGAATCGAGCAGCTTTACCCTGGTGGATGCCCTGCACGGGATAACCCTACTTTTCATTCTAGGCATTATGGTATGCAACGCCATATCACTAAAGCTTATTAAAAAGGACAAAGTTGTAACGGCGCGGAGGTTTGATATCGTGACAGCACAAATATTTTTGCTGCTTTACATAGGCTTGAATATCTATTTTATCATGGATGCGATGCATGTATGATCACCGTTACAATTATTTAATGCCATCCTTTTTCATTTACTGAAAAATAGTTCCTAATATTGCAACATAATGATGCCGATAAAACATACCCGTTGTTATAAACACGCTGCAGATGCTGCGAAGGGTACGGTATTACATAGACGATAACAACAAAATATCTGAAATAGTAAAAGTCCTTCGCAGCAAGCGAGGGACTTTTTTTATGCACTTTATTCACCAACTAATAAGAAAACGGAATTATGAAACTGATCAACAAGAAGATATGCATGGGCAAGGACATAGGCATACACGGCAATATGTTTGGCGGCATACTGATGGCATGGATAGATGAATCGGCAGCGGCTTTTGCAACGGAATATTGCTGCACCCCCAATATGGTAACCCTGCGTGTGGGTGAACTATTCTTTAAAAAACCGATAAAGGTGGGCAACCACATACGGATATATGGCGACGTAAGCCACCTGGGCAATACCTCTATAACACTGAATATAGAAACACGCAAGTACAACCTGTATAGTGGCGAAGACACCGTGGTATGCACAACGTCTATAACCTTTGTGCGAATAGACGATGACGGCAACCCCACCCCAATTGGTGAAACAGTGCGCAACCGGCACCAAAAGCAACTGGAGGAAAGTTTGGCAAATTAGACCCGCTGAACCGGCAGCCCTGAGCGCAGCTGCCAAGAGCGCTAATTTTTATCCGGGGAATCGTTCTTTCCGAGCAAGGAGCGGATGTACATATTAACGCCGATGCTTAAAAAAGCCGGGCCATCAATGCCATCGGGTATGACACTCATACCGGATAATAGTTGCGTGAGGCCAAATTGCAGGTTGGCTTTAACTGTCCTGCTCCCATATTGGAAGTCGAAATAGGGCTCGGCATATAAATAGCTTTTGCCATCCAGATCCAGGTCAGGGGTATAGCCACCCACTATATGTTTGGGCACGTTAGTATCGGCATATTGGGGGTGGTGGTACTGTTCCCTTAATATGCGCGTACCAAAAGACACGCAGAACGCATCAATATACAAGGCAATGGAGCCTTGCAGGAAAAAGCGATCATAAGAAACCCGGTAATCGTTCAATGTTTCATAACGGGTGCTGCCTATATTGTAATACATCCTGATGTCGCTCTCTTTAATGCTACCCTTGCCATAACCTGCAAAGACATCGCAGCGGAATACACCATGTTTATAATAGTAACCCAGCCCCAGGTCAAAATGATGCCCATTGAATTTGGCACCATTGAAAAAAGCGTTTTTGTTGATAACAGAGCGCCAGGAGGCCAATAGCGCAATATGCTTTAGCGGACTGAAAGCAATGTCGGCCGCGGGGCATAAACCCGGGGAAGAAACCTCCGCATTCTCGTCAAAATTAAGCGGCTTAATATAAAGGCCCAGTTTTAAGGTGCCTTTACTCCCCAAGGTGGAAGCATTTATCCTGTCCGATACATAGAGCCCCTGCGCCATGGCTGCATGCGAAGAAATAAATGCAATGCAGGTCAAAAAGATCGTAAGAAAGCTGCGCATAGGGTGAGTTATTAGCAAAGATGCATCAAGTAATATGCCAAAAAAATCCTGAAATAATTTTGTAACCATACGGTTACTTATTACATTTGTAACTGAACGGTTACACAATAAATGGAAAGAAGATATGAGAAGAGATGTATTCCAGGCGATAGCTGACCCGAACCGAAGGGAAATAATGAATATGCTGGCGGTACAGCCTATGAACCTGAATGCAATTGCAGACCGGTTTGAAGTAAGCCGGCCGGCAATATCAAAACACGTACGGATACTGACGGAGTGTGGCCTTATAATTATAGAGCAGAAAGGCAGGGAAAGGTATTGTAAAGCCAGCCCAAGTAAATTGAAAGAAGTAAGCGACTGGGTGGCACACTTCAGTAAGTTCTGGGACATAAAATTAAACTCACTTAAAAACTACATAGAAAATGAGCAACACAGCAATAGTAAAAGAAATAAGCATTAATGCCCCTGCTGCACGGGTATGGGAAGCTATTACCAGTAAAGAAGAAATGAGTAAATGGGGTTTTGACATCAAAGAATTTGAACCTGTGGTGGGTTATGAATTCACATTCCTGGGTGGCAAAGACGATGAGCTTTTCCTGCACATATGTGTGGTGAAAGAAGTAATAGAGAACAAAAAACTGGCCTATACCTGGAGCTATGAGAAAATGCCGGGCATAGAGACACTCGTAACTTTTGAGCTGATAGAAGAAGGGCTGAATAAAACAAAGGTAAGGCTGACGCATGAGGGCGTAGACGAGTTCCCCCAGGACCAGAATTTTGCGCGCGGCAATTTCGAGATGGGCTGGACAGAGATATGCAAGCTACTAAAACAACATGTAGAAGAGGCGTAAATACCGCCACTTACTTTTTCCCCATAAAGACACAAGTGTCTTTATACAATGGGAAATTATACCTGAGTGTGATGAAGAGGGAATCATTCCTCCTATAGCCATTGGCACTAAATGCATACGATGAGTCGCACTCGTCGATAAAGCCCTGTGCAGGAAATTTAATTGTATCACCAATAACTGAACCGGAGACGTTTACATTTTTAGCACAATTGCCGGTACCAATATTCATATTGATCAGCACCTTGTTGGCAATAGAAGTGTCGATCTTAAAAGTGGTGCCGTTCGTACAGGGGTTAATGCCCGTATAAGTACCTGCAAATTTTGTAGCATCATACAGGTCGCAGCTGGAACCGGAAAAACCAAGCAGGCATTCACATTTGCCTTCATTACAGTAACCATTGTTATTGCATACCACATCGGCACAAGCGTCTTTCTTATTGCAGGAGATGTATAAAATAGAGCTAAAGACGAGCATGCAGGCAAACGCAGATACAGATGCAGCTTTAAAAGCTAATGGGTTTTTGGTCATTGGTTTTTATTTGAAAAATAATAAAATATAATGCAATATTATTATTTTCTTTTGAAAAATTGAAGATGCAGGCCGTTATATTTCTGTCATTTCCCAGAAAAGGGGGAGCAGCCATTGCTTAAGAAATGTGCTAAAGAGGCTAAATAGCGATGCGGGAGGTATAATGCATGGAAGCTGAAAGGTTTTTTCAATAAATTTGATAAAAATAAACTGTATGAAAAAGCTATTCCTATTACCTATACTTATGTTGATGCTGTGTAGCTCAGCCTGCAGAAAACATTCTTCATCATCGGGCGCGAAGTACGACTACATGATATTCGGCGTGTACTATGGTGAATGCATGGGCAAGTGCGCTACATTTTACCGGCTAAAGGACGGACAACTAACGAAAGATACAAGCATCACTTATGCCAATGTAATTAGTGTGCGCAACGATACCTTAAACCATTCATTGCCCCCGTTCCATTTCGATTACCCATTGCCAAATGATAAATATGCTTTAGTACAGGACCTTCCATCGGCGGTGCCTACGCAATTGTATAATGAAAACTATAAAATATTCGGGCAACCTGATGCAGCAGACCAAGGTGCTATAGACGTGTATATGAGCCTGAACGGCAAAGCATACAAGTGGACCTTTGATACTTACAAACAAAATGACCCGGCATACCAGGCAGCGTTTATCGACCGGCTGGCGAAGGCATTTCAAGACCTCCGCTAAAAAGGGCTATTNNTCGTTTTATAAAAACCACTTTATTTGCCTCTGTACGGGGTTTACATGGCCGCCTTATAATCTGTATAAGAAGTAACTTATTTGGTACCGTTAAAACAGTTGTTCACGGACAGGCCAGCAGTAATACCGTGAAAAACAATATTTACATTGAGTGTATTCCCGTTGATAACACCTGTACCGCTATAGCTATACTCCGCACCGCAGGCATCGGTAAAGATCGTACCCGGCAAAGTCATTGTATTGCCTGAAACTGTGCAGTAAACGTTAAACTGCCGGTAGCAGTTGCCTGAACCCGCCTCACCCAAAAGACTTACAGTGTTTGCGCTATTACCCGCGCTGATAATAAAAGTGGTGGCTGCTCCGTTGCAATCGGTGCCGTGCCATGTTCCAACGAACCCGGTTTCGCAATTGGTACCTGTAAAACCGGTAGGGCAAGAACAGCTGCCGTCGGTACAAGTGCCTCCGTTTTGGCAAGTCACGTCTTTGCACTTGTCTTTTTTACAAGAAGTATAGGTAACAGCACTGAATGCAAAAAGGGTGATAAGCATCGAGACAAGAGCGATGCGTAAAGAAGATAGATTCTGTGTCATTTAATAAAGTTTTAGTTAGCGTAAAACAATAAAATAAAATCAATAAATTCAAATAACTTATTAAATATTTAAGACTGAAAACATTCGCTTTATGAAAAAAGCCACCTGTTGTGCAGGTGACTTTACTATTTTTAAAACAGGACCAGTTATTTCAGCTTGCTATGTTTACGACTATAACCGAAGTATATAATAAGACCTATTAGCAGCCACACACCAAGGCGCAGCCAATTGGTCCAGCCCAGGCCTGCGATCATAGCACCACAGACAATTATGCCCAGGATAGGTACAAGTGGCACCAGAGGTGTTTTGAACTGACGAGGTATCTCGGGATTCTTGATACGCATGATCCAGACGCCTGCACACACCAGCATAAAGGCAAAGAGCGTACCGATACTGGTCATATCACCAACAATATCTCCGGGAACGAAGGCGGCAAATGCGCCTACCAGTACCAGGAATATCCAGTTTGATTTGTATGGAGTATGGAACTTAGGATGTACGTCTGAAAATATTTTTGGCACCAGCCCATCGCGGCTCATGGAATAGAACACACGCGACTGCCCCATGAGCATCACCAATATAACTGATGAGAAACCGAATAGAATGGCGACAGTAACAAAATCGGCCAGCCAGCCATAACCTGCCATGTAGGTTTTAATTACATAAACCACAGAAGCTTCCTTGCCTTGTGTACGGAAATCGTTAACACTGCCGATGCCTGTGAGCACATGCGCGAACAAGATGTACAGTATAGTGCATACTACAAGGGAACCGAGGATACCAATGGGCATGTCCTTTTTAGGATTCTTTGCCTCCTGCGCAGCAGTGGAAACGGCATCGAAGCCAATGAAGGCGAAAAAGACCACTCCCGCTGCACCTAATATGCCCCAGATACCGCCATAGTTATGCGCTACACCCTGGCTATCTGTGAAGGTAGAAGCTTCAGGTATATAAGGGATATGATTAACCGGATTCATAAAATGCCAACCCAAAATGATGAATAGTATTACGATGGTAACCTTCGTGATCACAATCAGGCCATTTACAAATGCAGATTCGCGGGTGCCACGGATAAGCAGAAGAGTGAGCATGAAAATGATAAAGAGCGCCGGGACATTCATGATGCCGTGCTGCGTTCCATTTGTAAGGTCGGTGATCTTTTCAAAAGGCGAATGGGACCATGCGTACGGTATTCGGTAAGCGGTACCAAACATGGTCTCTAAAAGCTTATTCAGGTACTCGCTCCAGGCTATGCCAACGGTAGCGGCGCCAACTGCGTACTCAAGCACAAGGTCCCAGCCGATGATCCAGGCCACCAACTCACCCATGGTGGCATATGAATAAGTGTATGCACTACCTGCAATAGGTATCATAGAGGCAAACTCTGCATAGCAAAGACCGGCGAAGGCACAACCTACTGCCGCAACTACAAAGCCGATAGTAACGGAAGGCCCGGCGTTGTTGGCGGCGGCGGCGGCGGTACGTACGAAAAGGCCGGCGCCAATGATAGCACCTATACCCAGTGCCACAAGATGGCCTGCGGTAAGTGTACGCTTAAGGGTGTGCGTGCCCTCGGAAGAATCGTTTATTAACTGATCTAATGGTTTTTTAGTGAATATGCCCATAAGCACAAGATAATGTGAAAAGTAACAATGTGAAATGTGAAAATATGCAAATATGATAACATTAAAATAACCTTCTAAAAAAAAATTACCTGAGAAATACCCCTAAAAAAACAAGCAGCAACCTATCCCCTTACTTATAATAGTTGAAACGTTATAGAAAATAAAATTTTAAGCCCTCTTTAATGCGGTAATTTTTTTTGCATTAGGTTTGGCAAATGATTTGGAAGACGGTGCGTTTCGCACTCTGTATCATTTGTACTGTAACTGTATTTAATTTAAGTGCACAGCCCCTACTGCCTGATATAACGGGAACTACGGAAAAAGGCGTGAACATCCTAAGCTGGAACTGCCAGTATGATGGTATAAAATCGATAGCTGTGCAACGCTCGGGCGACAGCTCTTATAACTATATAACAGCCGGCTATGTGAAAGGCCTGAAAAAAGGTGTGCAGGCATTTATAGATGGCCACCCTGCCCCGGGAAATAACTGGTACAGGCTATACATCGTCTTCAACTCGGACCTGACCTGGTACAGTAACCGCATAAACCTGAAAGTGGACAGCGCCCAGCTTATGAAGCAGCAAGTGGTACTGCCACCGAATGACTCGCTACAGAAAATAATATCCACAGGCAACGGAAGCGACTCGCTTCAGCGTATAGTAAATAAGATATCGATAAAGATAACAAGCGATGAAAGCGAGATAAACCCGCTGACCTATATTAAGTCGCAGTACATCTTTACCAACCCGCTGACGGGGCATGTGAATATGGAGTTACCGGAATCAAAAGAGCATAAATATTCGGTACGCTTTTATAACCAGAAGGACAAAATGATACTGGAAGTACCCCATATATCTGTATCGCCGGTAATTATCGACAAAAGGAATTTCCAGCAAAAGGGGCTTTATAAATTTATACTGAAGCGGGACAATAGCCAGTTTGAGATGGGCTACATCAGTATTTATTGAGTGTCCCCCATTTCATGTTCCTGCAGCATGCTGTCCCACTCGGGACCCAGGCGTAAAGTGTTGCCGGCAAAGATCTTCATCATGTTCACCATTTCTTCTGCATCCCAGGAATATACATTGCGCGCAAAACGTATGGGGTAACCGGCATAGTTGAAATACAGGTTCCCATCGTGATACAGACTTTGGATGATGTGCTCGTGGGTCTCGAAACCGAAATAATCGTAGTTCTTGCCTTTAAGCGGATGATCCGTTTTCTTTTCCTTGCCTGCATAATGCAGCGGGCCTATACTGCGCCAGTCGTAACGGCGGCGATATTTGCGAAAGGGAGTATGCTGTATGATCGTGAGCGCATACCTGCTGAGGATGATCTCTTCCTTAAAAAAGATGCGCGAGATAAAACGATAAAAAGCGAGCACGTAAAGCATTGCTGCTCCCAAGCCCGAAACAAGGTTGATAAGGCTTAATGACAGCGGCAGGGAACGCACCAAAAAGACAGTTGCAAGACCTGTGGTCGCCAGTAACTCAGCCCAGAAAAGAATACGTATACGGGACTGAATCCTGTTGCCCAGTGTTATGCGCAAATGGTCTTCGCCCCAATTATATGTTATCTCTTTATTCATTGATCCAAAACAGGAAAAGAGCAGTAAATTACTAAAAAATCATACAGCAGCGCCAACAGGTGCTGATATTATTTTTGCATTAAATACCCTGGCAAATTCCTTCTTAAGCAACTCTTTTACTTCATTTTCGTCTACTTTATAGCCCAGTTCTTTTTCCATGGAGGTTACAGCTTTATCGGTAATACCGCAGGGTACTATATAGTTAAAATAAGAAAGATCGGTATTGATATTGAGGGCAAAACCGTGTATGGTTACCCAGCGGCTGCAGCGCACACCCATAGCGCATATTTTTCGGGCGCGTGAGGGCAGATCTGAGTCGAGCCAAACACCTGTGCAGCCGGGCAGCCTTCCTGCCATGATATTGTAATGAGCCAGCGTACTGATTATGGCTTCCTCGAGGCAGCGCATATACTTGCCCAGGTCGGTAAAGAACAATTCGAGGTCCAGAATGGGGTAACCTACCAGCTGGCCGGGGCCGTGGTATGTAATATCGCCTCCGCGGTTGGTTTTGTAAAAGGAAACGTCCATATCCCTGAGGCGGGAGTCGTTCACCAGCAGGTTTTCCATATGCCCGCTTTTCCCCAAAGTGTAGACATGGGGATGGGTACAAAACAGCAGGTGGTTGACCGTACCGATGTCCTCGGGACGATCGGCGCCCTGCACGTTGAACCATTCGGCTTTCCGGGCAAGGTTTTCCGCCAAAAGCTGCTCCTGAAGGTGCCAGGCGCTCCCATACTCTATTGTTCCAAGATCACGAAAATGGATAGTCTGTTCCATAAATCCGGCTGCAATTTACTACTTTAAAAGCTCCGAAAATCCCCCTCGTATTAACCTTTGTATAGTTTTTGCTTAGGGTTTTATTAACAGCAAAACCGTTACATTTGTTAGAATTTATTAATTACGAAAGATTATGTTGAGATTCATGAAGAACAAGATCCTTATACCATTGTTAATACTGGGCGCATTAGGTGCCTTTTTCTCATTTAAATATAGTGGTGGGGACGAGACGACAGAACAAAAAGAAGTACTGATCCTGAAGACCATAATGAAAGCAGTAAAAGAAGGACACTATGCACCCCGCGATATAAACGATTCTTTCTCATCGAAGGTGTATCATAAGCTGCTGGACGAGATGGACCCGGAGAAAAAACTGCTTACGCAACAGGATATAAACGAGCTGAAAGCATACGAGTTTAAAATAGATGATGAAATAAACAGCGGTACGCTGGAATTTTACAACAAGCTGAATGAGAAGCTTGCCAGGGGTATTGATAATGCCGACTCATCGTGCAAAGAGATATTGAAAACGCCTTTCAGCTTTAAAGATAATGAGAAGATACAACTAAACGGCGATAAGCTGCAATATGCTGCGGATGACAATGCCCTTAAAGAGCGCTGGCGTGAATACCTGAAATATAGGGTGCTGGCAAAATATGTGGACCTTAAAAAGGACCGTGACGAGAAGAAAGATGATAAGGATAAAGTAAAGGACCCCGTTGCAACGAAAAAGAAGACTGATACCGAACTGGAAGTAGATGCACGCGCAGCAATAAAGAAAAGCATGGACTACTATTTCAAAAGGCAGCATAAGATAAAAGAAGACGACCGGTTCTTTATATATGCCAATGCCATTACTAATAGTGAAGACCCGCATACGGACTACCTGCCCCCAAGGGATAAAGCAAAATTCGACGAATTGATGTCGGGCAGTTTCTTTGGTATAGGTGCGCAGCTGCGTGAGGAAGAAGGCAAAATAAAGATAGTAGAGATAATACCCGGAAGCCCTTGCTGGAAACAAGGCGAGCTAAAGGCAGATGATGAGATCATAAAGATAGGACATGGCGATAGTGTTGCAGTAGACGTGCAGGGCTATGAGATAGATGATGTGGTGAGCCTGATACGCGGTCCTAAAGGCACCGAGGTACGCCTGACCGTGAAGAAAAAGGATGGCAGCACCAAAGTAATACCCATAATACGTGGTGAAGTACAGCGCGAAGAAACTTTTGCTAAGTCCGCTATATTGCAGGGAGCAAATGGCCCTGTAGGTTACATATACCTGCCTGAGTTCTACTCCGACTTCCAACATATAAACGGGAGGCGCTGTGCGGAAGATGTTGCCCTTGAGGTACAGAAACTGAAAGCAGCTAATGTGACCGGCATTATACTGGACCTTCGTTATAACGGCGGTGGCTCATTGAGTGATGTAGTGGATATGGCAGGCCTGTTCATAGACCAGGGGCCGATAGTGCAGGTGAAGAACAGTGGCAGCACTGCAATGACACTGCGCGATGCTAATAAAGGCATACTGTATGACGGCCCAATGGCTGTAATGGTAAATGAAGGCAGTGCATCGGCATCGGAGATAATGGCCGCAGCTATGCAGGATTACAAGCGGGCAGTAATAGTAGGCGCACCCACTTATGGTAAGGGCACCGTGCAGAAGATCGCTTCGCTCGATGACTTTGCAGACCCGCTTACCAAAACCAAGTTCAATGCGAACGAAGGCTTAGCAGAAGGCGGTGACAAAAAGAAAATGCTAACGTACACAAGTGTTGGTTCGCTCAAAATAACGATACAGAAGTTCTACCGTATCAATGGTGGGTCAACACAACTGAAAGGTGTGACACCTGATATTATACTCCCTACTGTTACCGATGATATCGAGGTTGGTGAACGCCGTGACAAAGCAGCCCTTAAGTGGGATGAAATAGCGCCGGCAAGCTACCAGGTATACCCTAACGCGGTGAATACAGCCCAGCTGGCGGCTCTCAGCCAAAAGAGGGTTGCTGCAAATCCAACCTTTGCCCTGATAACTAAAAACGCTGCACGCCTTAAAGAAATGCAGGACAACAATGAAGTATCCCTGAATGAAGCAGCGTATAAGAAGGAAATGGAAGAAGCTTCGGAAATATCTAAGAAAATAGAAGAGGCCCAGAAGAAAGTGGTACCATTTGCCGTGACCAACCCAAAAGAGGATATGGACCGCATCAATCTTGACAGCAGCTCCATTAAGAAGAACGAGGAATGGATCAAGAACCTGAAGAAGGATATTTACCTGAACGAAACTGTAAATATCATTAACGACATCAGCAAACCCGGCATGAAGGTGAATATCGGGACAGGGATGAAGTAAAAAGTCAAAATTAAAAAGCTTAAATATCAATTAAAGCCTGTCTAAAGACAGGCTTTTTTGTTCTGCTTACATTAACTTTACACGTATTTACTAAGCCAAACTTGAAGAAAGCCAAACTTTATTACTTTTTCCTATTTGCAGCCATTCTTTTACTGGCTTCTGCGCAAGGCTATGCACAAGCCCCGGCTGACAGTACTGCCGGACATAGCCAGAAGATAGACAGTACAGGTGCTGCAGTAAAGCCTATGCCCCCCCCGCTGAACGGCAGCGCAACGATGGCGAAAGACAGCATCAAAGGCCTGCGCGATAGCAGCGCGCTTGCAAAAACGGACAGCAGTGGCAAAAAGCATAAAGTATTTCAACCTAACCCTAAACGCGCGGGGCTTTACTCTGCCATATTCCCGGGATTGGGGCAGCTATACAACCGCCAATATTGGAAAGTACCTGTGGTATACGCCATACTAGGGGTAGCGGGGTATTTTATAGTAACGAACCAAAGCAAATACCAGGAATACCGCAAAGCCTATATCGGGCGGCAAACTAATGACCTGACCAGCGAAACCGATAATACGCTGCTCTATTCATTGGACCAGTTGAAAACCCTGCAAGACGGGTATAAGCGATATCTTGACATAACCGTACTGCTCACCGGCGTTGGCTACACACTTCAGATACTAGATGCAGTGGTTTTTGCCCACCTGAAAAATTTTGACATCTCACGCGATATTTCGATGCGCATGAAACCGCTGGCGATGCCAAATGGCAGCGCGGGTGTGGGGCTGGTGTTCAATATCAAACCCAGATTGTCACAAAATATATCTAAAGGACTGCTAAGCCCATTCTAAGATATCCACATATTTATACTTCATTTTTATTTAGTCCCAAGCTGTAGTACCTTTGCAGTATGCTGCATAGCAAGCCAAAAGAAGATACTTACCTGCATAAAGGATTAAGGAAACAGCTGGTACAAACGCTAAGGGACAAAGGGATAAAGGACGAGCGGGTGCTTGCTGCTATAGAGGCTATTCCACGCCATTTTTTTCTCGACCAGGCCTTTGAACGTATAGCCTACGAGGACAGGGCATTTCCTATTGCTGCCAGCCAAACCATATCGCAGCCATATACTGTGGCCTATCAGACGCAACTCCTGGAGATAAAAAAGTATGATAAAGTTCTTGAGATAGGCACAGGCAGCGCCTACCAATCTTGTGTACTTGCAGAGCTTGGGGCATCCGTTTTCACTATCGAGCGTCAGCGAGCCTTATATGATTTCGTTGGTGATTTTTTCTTCCTGAAGAACTATCCAGCTATCAAACGCTTTTATGGCGATGGCTATGAGGGCCTCCCCTCTTACGGGCCATTTGATAAAGTGATCGTTACCGCCGCTGCTCCATTTATTCCGCCAAAGCTAATAGAGCAATTAAAGCCCGGCGGCATAGCTGTGATCCCGGTAGGCGATGACAGCGGCCAAAAAATGCTGCGGATCACTAAAGATCAAAATGGTAATGCACGTGAGGAAGAACTGGGTGATTTTAGCTTTGTGCCGATGCTGACGGGAAAGAATAAATAAACCCTCTAGCTCCCTGAAGGGAGGACGTCGTTGCTTTTTATTGCTTTTATATTCCTTTGTATTCCCTTATACTTCGGGCGGGAAAGCGGCGAGTTTTTGAACACCTTCTTAAATGTATCCTCGGTCATTTCTTCCCATTGCTGTAGTGAAAGGTTGAGCACCTCGGGCAGCGGTGTAAATCCGTCTTCTTTGGTAGGTTTTGAAAAACGGTTCCATGGGCACACATCCTGGCATATATCACAACCAAACATCCAGCCTTCCATTTTTCCATGAAATTCACCGGGGATATTTTCGTCTTTCAGTTCTATTGTGAGATAAGAGATGCATTTGCTCCCATCTATCTCGCCGGGAGCAACTATCGCCTTTGTAGGGCATTCATCTATGCAACGCGTACAGGTACCGCAATGGTCGGTAGCAAACGGGGCATCCGGTACAAGCTGCAGGTCTGTGATCAGCGTAGCTATAAAAAAGAAGGAACCGGAATGTTTGGTAATAAGGTTGCCATTCTTCCCCACCCAACCCAAACCACTACGCACTGCCCAGCTACGTTCCAGTACCGGGGCGCTGTCCACAAACCCACGGCCGTCGACAGTACTTATGTTTTCTTTTATATAGGCAATGAGCTGCTTTAATTTCTCCTTAATCACATAGTGATAATCGAGACCCCATGCATACTTGGCAATTTTTGGCGCGTCGGCATGCTGCCGTTCTGCGGGGAAATAATTGAGCGACAACGTTATAACTGATTTAGCGCCCGGCACCAGCTTGCGCGGATCGGTGCGGAGATCGAAATTGCGCTCCATATAGCTCATCTCCCCCTGGTAGCCTTTGTCCAGCCATTGCTGCAGGCGTACGGCATCTTCATCGAGGTATACCGCATCGGCAACACCAATCTCGTCGAAGCCAAGACGTTTGGCTTCTTCTTTGATCATATCAGTGGCTATTTGGGGCTCGTATGTCATGCTATTTTCTCCAGCGTCACCCCGCGAATTTCGGAAAGTCTTTGCACATAAGTATCAGCATGCTTGCGGGGAATGCCTGCCGTTATCTGGCAAAACAGTTGCAGGTCCTGTTCATAAATAGTGGCCTCGCTCTGGCGCAGCAGGTAGATCACCTCGCCCATCGATGCATAATCGAAGGTAATTTTGTATTTATCCTCTATCCATTTTTCTGTTACACGCCCGGCATATATGGCATCATTTGCCGCACTTTTGTAAGCATTAATAAGGCCCGGCACACCCAGTAACTGACCGCCAAAATAGCGGACAACTATCACAAGCGTATTGGTAAAACCTGCACTGTCTATCTGCCCCAATATTGGCTTACCTGCGCTACCCGATGGCTCTCCATCATCCACTGCACGAAACTGTGTACCGTCCATACCTATACGGTAGGCATAGCAAAAGTGTGCAGCTTTAGGATGCTGCTTCTTCAGTTCGTTCAGTTTGTTTTTTACCTCCGTAGCTGTTAATACCGGGTAGGCAAAACCAAGGAACTTACTACCCCTGTCTTTGAACTCGGAACTAGCTGCCTGCGCTATTGTTTTATATTTATACTCCTCTTCCATGTAGGTCGGCAAATGTGATCAATAAAATAGCAATGAGCGATAAGAGCAAACCGGCAATACGGTACGCCGTCGCTTTTTCTTTAAACAACACGAGCGCAGCTAAGGCAGAGACCAGCATGATGCCGATATTGGCGACAGGTATGGCAGCCGAGCTCTGCAGGAAACCACTGTGCAGTAACAGGATAAGATAGTAGATAGAAAAATAATTGGGTATACCCAGCAGTATGCCTGCCACAATATTGCGGGCCTGCAGTTTTATTTTTTTCAATAGTACCAGCACAGCCAGTGTTATTGCACCAAGCGTAGATGCAGCAAAGAAAACATAGATAGGGAACACCGTTTGCTTTTCAGCAGTATCAAGATAAGCCTGCTCCACATATTTCACAGTTGTATCCAGCAGGCCGCTGCCTATGAACAAAACTATTATCCAAAAAAGATTACGGGTTTTGTTTACCTCGCCGGTCACTTTTGATGTGAGGTAAACGGCTGGGATGGCGAGTATTATACCAGCTATCTTCAGAATTCCCGCATCCTCATGGTATAGCACGAAGGAAAACAGAACCGGTATCACCAGCGACAGTTTATTGGCAATGGTGGCGGTGGTAATACCATCGACACGTGTGCAATAAGCAAGCAAATTAAATATAGAGAAGAAACCACAACCCAAGCCTATTGCCCATGGCAGCCATGGCTGCTGAAAACCTTCGGCATTCAAGGGAAATCGGCCCAGGAAAAAACAGCCCGTGATAACGCAGGTCCAATAGTTGACAACGATGGCTTGTAATGAATTGATATTATAGCGGGGGAATACCTTGAAGAAGATAACAAACAGTGACGTGAGTAAAATGGTAAGTGCCAGGTAGACCATTCTTTACAAGTCCATGTTATTTACGTACACAAATTGGTTGTTCTTGTTCATATGGACCGTGAGGGTGTCACCCGAAATATTCGTTTCGTAGGCAGGAACGGCATCAGTTAGCAATGGTGCTGCTATCCCGTTCTCGAGCATATTAGTGCCGGTAAATACCCTTGCCTCATCCCATAAGCCCACTTCAATAAATGAGTTGAGCAAAGCCGCCCCCCCTTCCACTATGAGCGACAGCTTGTTCTTCTCATACAATTCTGTCATCAACATGGGCAAAAGATTCTTGCCGAACTGCATCTCCACAAGCTTGGCACCGCCCAGCTTGCCGGCCCTATGTTCGTTTATCACCCAGGTCTCAGCACTATCGTCGAATATCTTGTGGGCCCGGGGCAGGCTAAGCTGCCTGTCCAGTGCAATGCGCAAAGGTTGTTTACCTTTCCATAAGCGTGCGGTTAGCTGTGGGTTATCATTTAGCGCAGTATTGTAGCCCACCATAATAGCAGCCTCTTCCGTACGCCATTTATGCACCAGTTGTTGACTGTCGGCATTTGTGACCTGGAAACGGCTCTTATCTTCCGGGGCAAAAAAGCCCTCCGGCGTCTGCGCCCATTTCAAAATGATATAGGGCCGCTTTTTTGTATAAAAGCAGAAGAAACGGCGGTTGAGCCATGCTCCTTCTTGTTCCAATATTCCTGTCTCCACTTCCACCCCACCTTGTTCTAATATCGCGATTCCCCTGCCAGCTACCTGTTTAAAGGGGTCAATGTTGGCGATCACCACTCTCTTGACCTTTTCAGCCACAAGCCGTGCGGCACAGGGGGGTGTTTTGCCATGGTGGGCGCAGGGCTCCAGGTTTACATACATGGTACTGTCGGGAATGAATTGCCTGTCCTCTTCCTTTACGCTTTCCAGGCAGTTGACCTCTGCATGGGCTTGCCCATACTCTTTATGCCATCCTTCCCCTATTATCCTGCCCTCATGCACCAGTACAGCCCCAACCATAGGATTGGGTGCAGTATGGCCTTTGGCAAGCTCTGCCAGCTCAATACAACGTTTAATAAATAATTCATCCTGCATCCGGGCTGCAAATTAAGTTGAATGGTTGGTATTTGATTAGTTTTGCAGGGCATGTTGAGTTATCATTACGCTTTTTACGGGTTAAGGGATGAATTAAAGGCCTTATACGATGCACAGGAAGCATCGGCCATTACCCACGAGGTGCTGTTACATATTACAGGGAAAGACAAAACAGAGCGGCTACTCAAGAAAGACACAAAGCTCAGCCATGGCGAGCAGCAGGAATATGAGGCCATGAAAGCTGAATTGCTGAAAGGCAAACCGCTGCAATATGTTACCGGCATTGCCTGGTTCATGGGGAGTCCCTATAAGGTAAATGAGCATGTGCTGATACCAAGGCCCGAAACCGAAGAACTGGTGCAGTGGATAGTGGAAGACAGGAAAAGCAAAAAAGACAAAATAAAGATACTGGATATAGGCACAGGCAGTGGCTGCATACCTGTGGCGCTGCAACTGCTGCTACCCAATGCCGAAGTAACCGGCTGCGATATTAGTAACGAGGCACTCATTGTAGCGAATGAAAATGCTGTGACTCTTAGCGCCAAAGTCACCCTGCTTCAAATAGATATACTTGACACAGTACAGAGGGAGCAATTAGGGCAATATGATGTAATAGTGTCCAACCCCCCATATATACCGATAGCGGAGAAAGAGCATCTTGACATAAACGTTCGCGACTTTGAGCCGGGCACTGCCTTGTTTGTGCCAAATGATGATGCTTTGCTTTTTTACAGCGCTATTGCTGAATTCGGAAAAACGCATTTGAGTAAGAACGGTACTATTTACTGCGAATTACATCGTGACTATGCAGAACAAACCAAATTGCTATTTGAGGAGATGGGCTATACAGATATGCTGCTGCAGAAAGACATGCATGATAACCTGAGGATGTTGAGGGCGAAATAAGCAATCATAAAAAAAGCGTCCCGCGATATTGCGGGACGCTTTACTATTTTTGAAAGAAGCTAATTAAGCTTTCTTTGATTTTTTTGCTACTTTTTCTTCAGCTTCTGCAACACCACCATCAATTTCAAGCATTTTTTCCAGCTGGCGAACTTGCTTCTTCAGTTCGTAAATGGTCTTGTACATTTCATCCATTTCGCTGCGTGTAGCTACCGGTATACCAACCATCATTTTCTCTACCTGGCCTTCCATATCCTTACGCAGTTTCAACTGCATGGCGCTTACTTCAGCCATCAGTTTGCTGTACTCGTCACCTTCAAACAATGATACAAAAGTTTTGTCGCTAATGTTCAGCCACTCCTGGTAAAGGGCCATCATGCTGTCCACATCGCTGCCGTCCTGTATTTTGCTGATGATATTTTCAGCAAGCTGGTCCATAACCTTGGTACCCTGTGTATAGATCATGTTCTGCAGCTCAGCATTCTTGATGTTGTAGATCATGATACGGTTTGAGATATCGCTCCATTCTGCCATAGCCTGTGTATGCTGGTTGGGCGTCATCATTTTGGTGAAAGGGGCAAAAGCTTCGTTCATTTTGCTGTACATGTTATTGTAACCGCTCAGCATATTACCAAAGATCTCGTTGCTGTTTGGCATCATATTGCTCATCATGCTGCGCATCTGCTGATAGTTGTTCAGTCCGCCCATGTTCTTCATGCTGTCTTTCATCATGTTGCCCATGTTGTCCATATATTCCTTAGTGCCTGCGGGCATGAAACCAAAATACTGGTCCATCATGCTCTTGTACATTTCCGGGTTGATGAACTGTTTGTACATATCCATGTTGAAGGTCTTATCCTGGATAGACTTCCACATTGGCGTCCACATCTGGTAGAACTTTGTGAAACCTTCGTTCACGTTCACCATGTTGCGGTATGCATCCTGCACAGTACCGTTCTCTAAATTCTTCTGCCAGTCAGCAAAGTTATTGTTCAGTAGCTCGTAGTATTGGTTGAACATGCCCGTAAAGTTCTCAGAAGCTTTTTTCCATGTTTCCTGGTTAAAAGGATTCATTTGCTCAGCCTGTGCTTTCATGTTGTTGAACTGGTTCATGAAGTTGTTCTGCATGTTCATATTGTTCATCCATGATGTCCAGTTGTTCTGCATGTTTGTCCATGCAGCCATCGGGTCATTGCTCATGTTAGGCTGTGCATTCTTAGCATAGTTCTGGGTCATTTCCCACATTTGCTTAGCCTGGTTCATTTGCGAGGTCATCCAGTTCTGGTAGTATTCATTCATTTTAGAAGCGCTATTCTGCACTGTTTCGTTTGCTTCACTTGCCTTAGTAGCAGTTTTAGCGAAAACATTCTTTTGATTGTCCAACCAGTTTTTGTACCACTCGCTTCCTTTTTCAACGGTGTCGTTCACCAGGTTGTTGCCGTTAGCGAATTTCTTAGTGTTTTCCACTACGGTGTCAACTACTTGCTTTTGAGCATCCAGGATGTTCTCAACAATGTTTGTGTTGTTTTGGCTAGCCATGTTTCTTGTTTTATTATTTAATAAAATATATTTAGAATCTTTTGTAAAAAGTAAATATTGCCTATATTGCGAATCAATTCCATTATACATTCCCGAAGTTATATCCTGTTTCCAAGGTATTACTTCCCTTTTCGCGCCGCAAAGGTATGAAAGTTTTATTAAAGAATTGTAAATTTCTTTAAAACTTATCCTTACCCATTTCACATTTGAATTAACAATATTTGATTGCCTTTAGTTTATATTTATATGCAGTTATGAAATAGCTAATTAATTTGTTTGTAATCAACTAGAAGGCCCTTATATTTGGAAATAATAAAAACCTAAATAATTATATAATCATGAAAAAGACCCTAAGTATGGCAGGTGTTTTTCTTGCATTACTGGCAGCAGGTAATGCAAGGGCCCAAAGCATAGGACCAAGCACCATAGATGCTGCAGGAGGTACTGCCGGGCTTGCAGGCAATACCTATGAATGGTCCGTAGGAGATATGGCCGTAATTACTACTTACACTTCCGGATCGCTGGTAGTAACCCAGGGAACGCTACAACCCTTCCACATCCCCACGGGGGTTAATACGATCACGCTCGACAAGCAACTGAAGGCCTACCCCAACCCGGCTACCAATATGGTATTCCTGGAATACAACATGGAAAGCGCCGGAAAGATGGACTATATATTACAGGATATAGCCGGAAAGACCATTTTGCAAAAAACACTTACACTGCAGCCCGGTGCCGGCAAAGAGTCAATAAATATGGCTGCGCTGGCTAATGCTACGTACATGCTCAATGTGTCTTACTTGCCAAAACAAGGAGTATCACAAACAATGTCTTTTAAGATCATCAAATCTGCAAACAATTAAACCGCCCTTAAATAAAAGAACATGAACAAGAATTTACTATTAACACTTGCGCTTATCATCATGACATGCTTTACAGCATCAGCGCAGGTACCACAAAAATTTAATTACCAGGGTATAGCACGCGATGGTAGCGGCGCACCACTGGCCAGCCAGGCCTTAGGCTTAAGGCTTACCATTCATGATGGCAACGCAGGTGGCCCCACTGTATACCAGGAAACAAGCAGTACTACGACCAATGCTTACGGTTTATACAATGTAGCCATAGGTACAGGAACTGTTGTAGCCGGCAACTTTGCCAGCGTAGCATGGGGCACCGGCGATAAATATATACAGGTAGAAATGGACCCTACCGGCGGTACCAACTACCAGCCAATAGGTGTCTCCCAGTTATTGAGCGTTCCTTACGCAATATTTTCAGGTAACGGTCCGCAAGGTCCGCAGGGTATCCCCGGCGCTACCGGTCCTACCGGACCTTCAGGCCCTGCAGGACCTACCGGCGCTACAGGTTTAGCTGGCCCTACGGGTCCGACCGGCCCTACAGGTCTTACGGGCCCATCAGGTCCTTCAGGTCCTAGCGGACCAAGCGGCCCTACAGGTCCAACCGGCCCAACAGGTGTTGCCGGCCCAACAGGTCCTACAGGCAATGCAAATATCAATGGTACTGCGAATTATGTGGTTAAATTTACTGGTGCAACAACCGGTGGTAACAGTAGCATCATAGACGGCAGCACAGGTTTGATCGTGAATGCAACAACACAGCTCGCAGGTATAAATGGAATGGGGAACGTTAAAATGCCCCTAAATCCCAATGCATTGGGGAGCGCATGGTTTACTTTGCAGGGCACCGGTGCCACACCTTACACCTTCTTAACGGTTAGCGATTCTTCATCGACAAGTAACAAAGGCCTTATTATAGGCTCTTCGCAGGGAATAGCTTCCGGCGCACCTGACGGTCTCGCAGTAGTATACAATCCCGGCACCAATTATACGTACTTTACAGACGGCGTTAACACGGCAATGGACCTGGATATGACCTTTGGCGACATGGACGTGACCGGGTATGTATACAAGGCAGGCGGTACATTTAAAATAGACCATCCCACAGACCCTGCTAATAAATACCTGTATCATAGCTTTGTAGAAAGCCCTGATATGATGAACGTTTACAACGGCAATATCACCACTGATGCCAACGGAGACGCAACAGTTCAGTTACCGGGTTATTTCGAAGCACTGAACAAGGATTTCCGTTACCAGCTTACTGTTATCGGTACTTTCGCACAGGCTATCGTTAGTGAAAAAGTACATGGCAATTCTTTCGCAATAAAAACCAATGTTCCAAATGTGGAAGTTAGCTGGCAGGTAACCGGCATAAGAAAGGATCCTTATGCTAATGCCCGCAGGATAGTTCCTGAAGTAGATAAGGCTGCAGAAGATAAAGGAAAATACCTGCACCCCGAGGTCTATGGCCAACCTGCCTCAAAACAGATTAATTACGGAAAAGCCCGTTTGACAAAAGGCACAAAATAATTAGCCATTAATCAAAAAATGAACCGCCTCTAATAAGAGGCGGTTCATTTTTTTGTATCCTTAACTGTAAATCTATTATTTTCGGCCAAAATTTTTTTCTATGCTACAAATCGGAGATGAGTTCCGTCACAAGTTTTCTTATACACAGGATGATGTGGACACTTATGCACGCGTGAGCGGCGATGTGAACCCGCTGCATATAGACCCACAGGCAGGCAAAGACAGCATGTTCGGCCGTAACATCATTCATGGCTTTCTTGGTGCCAGCGTGTTCACCAAGATATTCGGGGCTCTGTGGTATGCCGATGGTCATGTGTACATGAGCCAGAACATCAAATGGCTGAAGCCTATGTTCGTAGACACACAATATGAAGCTGTTGTAAAAGTGAAAGAGATATTCCCCGAGAAGAACAGGATATTGTACGAATGTGCTGTTTATGATGTAGCAACCGGTGACCAGACCATTGCCGGAGAGGCCATGCTATTGAACAAGAAGCAGTATGTTTGGTAAGGCCCTCTGATAAAACGTTTTTAACTGTTGAAAAGTCATAAATAGATGGGGATAATCACCCCGATATTTATGACTTTTTCATTACAATTGTTATTGATTTTTTAGTATATTTGTATTATTCCAAAAATGAAAAATCAGTAGATAGAATGAAGAAAATCCTGCTTTCGCTTTTAGCGCTTGCTAATTGCGCAATTTCCTTTGCAAAACAGGTTGATGAACATACTGCAAAAACTGTTGGTTATAACTTTCTGAAAACTCAAACACATACGGGCGTCCCTGCTGATGCCAACGGGCTGCAGCTTGCGTATACTGTCAAGAGCGCTAACCAAACGGACGTATGTATGTATCTTTTCAATACCGGTGCGAATGGTTTCGTGATCGTTTCGGGCGATGATATCGCTAACCCTGTGTTGGGCTATTCCGATGAGGGTGTGGTAGATGTAAATAACATGCCGCGCGACTTTACTTATCTAACTAACGGCTTTAAAAGCGATATATCTTACGGCATAGAGCATAATATTGCTGCCACGAGTGCTATTAAAAGTAAATGGTCTGCATTACAGAGTACATCACCTGTTGCGGCAAAAGCAACTTCAGTTCCCGGCGTTGCCCCGCTCATCACGACCAAATGGAACCAATCTCCTTATTATAATTACACTTGCCCATTTGACAATGCACAAAACGCCTATGCGGTAACAGGCTGTGTGGCTACTGCCATGGCGCAGGTGATGAAATTCTGGAACTATCCCTCTACCGGCACCGGTTCACATAGCTATCATCACCAGCAATATGGCAACCTCTCTGCCAACTTCGGGGCTACAACGTACAGGTGGAGCATCATGGGTAACGTGATAAATGGCACCAGCGTAGGTGCGATCGATACGGTGATGTTTCATGCAGGTGTGAGTGTAAATATGGGCTATGGGGTTGACGAAAGCGGCGCTTTTGTAATTTCCTCCGCCAGCCCAACAACATACACTGCCGAATATGCATTAAAATCCTATTTCGGCTACAAACCATCTTTGCAAGGCCTTGAGCGCAATAACTACAGCACAGATCAATGGATGGCTATGCTGAAAATGGAACTGAATGCAAGCCGCCCCATCATATATGCAGGCTTTGGCACGCAAGGCGGGCATTGCTGGGTGGCTGATGGTTATGATGCCAATAGCTTCCTGCACCTTAACTGGGGGTGGGGAGGATATTGTAACGGTTATTTTTCCGTTGACGCAATGGACCCTGCAGCTATGGGCCCGGGCAACGGCTTTAACAGCGACCAGCAGGCTATAGTAGGTATAATGCCTGCTAACCCGGGTATAAAAATGGAGCTTAACGATATGCTTAGCTTACCTACTACCATTGCTTATAACCAGCCCTTTTCGATAAGCACCAAGATCATCAATAACGGCACTAATACTTTTGGTGGCGATTATATAGCACGTGTGTTTAACGAGAACGGCCAGATCATAGACAGCATACAGTTGATGGCAGGTAACACGTTGAACGCAGGCGACCAGACTAATACACTTACCTTCAGCACTTCCGGCTCGTCTGCAATGACACCGGGCAACTATACAGTGGGTGTATTCTATCGCCCGACAGGTAAGACATGGTTCGAGGTAAATGGTAATGGCAACTATGCCAACCTGATAAACGTGAATGTGACCGCAGCAACCGCCGTCAGCGAATTAGCTAATAATGCAGGCATCCGGATATTCCCTAACCCGGCAACCGATGTGATCAATATCTATGCAACAGGTACAGGTAACAGCATCACAAAAGTGAAGATAACTGACCTGCAGGGAAGAACAGTAACCACGCTCGATACCAAAAATAACTCAAGCATCGCCATACCCGTAAGCACGCTGGCAGGCGGCATGTATTTTGTGCAAACTCAAACTACATCAGGCTCGCAGACTGATAAGGTTGTGATCAAAAAATAATAAAGCCCATTCTGATATTCAAAGCCTGCGATAATATTGCAGGCTTTGTTATTTTAAGGCCAAACAAACAGCCGGATAATGAACAAAAGTATATTGCTCTTAACGTTGGTAGTCCTGCTACAATACGATACACAAGCACAGATGCCGGTAGCCATACCCGGACCGCGTGCGCTGGTATACAAAACCAGGAAGGACTACAGCAAGCTTGTATCTGTACTGCTATCGGAGGATGGGAAGACGATAGTGTCTTATCCCGACCCGGCTGATGTCAAGACAAATGGAAGATACCTTTACCCTACTAAACTCCATAAAGGTTACTTGCTTGATAATAGGGGCATTGGTACCAATACCGCCTTCCTGAGCATAAGCTACGGCCGATATGCCAGGCTAAAAAAGCTACCCTCACAGGCAGAGCTGAATGCTATGATAGTGGACAAAGCTCCCTTTACGGAACTGTGCGACTGTGGCCTTTTACGAGACTATAAGAACCCTGCGAAAGAGATAAATGCACTTATAGACAAAAAGCAACTGAGAAAGAAGTGCAAGCCAATTAAGTAATAAGTTCCGTATACGGTCTCCCTTAAATTTTTTATTTATTACATAATAATTCTTTAGCATTTGCGTTATTTTAACATTACCTAAAACGCATTGCATATGAAGAAGCTACCATTTGCCCTGATCTCAATGCTGCTCATTAGTGCATCGTCCTTTTCGCAACAGCCAGTGGGAAGAAAAGGGAACTTCTATACGCTGTCTGCTACTTGCAAACCTGCTGACAGCATGCAACAGGGGGCAAAGCTCGTAGTTTACTATTTCATACAATTGGACGATGGCAATGCTATCACTGATAACGTTGTTATGCAACTTGACCAAATAACGATCGCAACAAAAGAACATCTTAAAGTTGACTATGGGCCCGGGTACAGCGATTCATTGATTATAGACGCCCTGGATCTCCCGGAGGGGGTGTATACCTTCACTATGAGGTATGGGGGACAGTCGTACAGCGGTAAGAAGCTGACTATCCTGAAGAACAGCGTTGATAGCGATGCAATATGGCCGGGCGATGCAAACAATGATCACAGCGTTGACCTATATGATCCGCTTGCTATCGCTGTAGCATACGGCAAAACGGGACCCAAACGAATGTTCCCGAGTACTGTTTGGCAGCGGCAATTTTGCGCTGATTGGAGCAATAGTTTTACCGACAATGTAAACTACGACCATGCAGATTGCAATGGCAACGGGATAATAGACAACTATGACCTTTATGCCGTAGATGCGAACTATACAGCCCCGCACCAGGGAGGCTCGGCCTGGCAGTCTAATACGCCGGGGCTGGCTACACTGCAATTCGACCTGGCCGGTATCGTATTTGCCCAGGGCGACACTGTAACCCTTCCGCTAAAGCTGGGCGATAAGGGTACGAGCATGAACAACCTGTATGGCATAGCGACGAATATACAAGTACTAGGAGCCGGGCCAGACAATACCCCGACGCTCAACTACGACAACAGTTGGCCAGGCAGCAGCGGGAACATACTTACTTTTACGAAGGCCCGCAGCGCGAGCGATATAGACTGTGTACTGGCCCGCACCGACCACCAAAATATATCAGGCGGAGGCACTATCGCTACGATGAGGTTTGTGATACCAAAGAACGTGGGCAATGATGAGCCTATCATATTTCACCTGAGCAACACAAAGATCATTGATAAGGATGGTCATGTGCTGAGCGACTACAATGTAGCCGACGATACAGCTTATATAAACTCAGCAGCCGTAGCCAATGCTCCTGATAATGACCGTGCACCTGTTATTACGCCCAACCCGTCGAATAATGGCGCCAGCCTGGTATTCGCCTTTACCAAAGGGGGGAAGCTGCAAATGATAATAACTGACCTGGAGGGCAAGACAGTTTCAAACGAAGAACTGAGTTTTGCTGCAGGCCAACATATTGCCAAACTACCGAATCTTGCCCCCGGCACATACATCGTTTGCCTGCAAAATGCCGAAGGCAGTTACAAGCAGACCTTAAAGTGGATACAGCGATAATTATTTTATCTCGCCCACCATATCTTTCGGGTCCACCCATTCGTCGAATTGCTCGGCGGTGAGGTAGCCGAGGTCGATGGCAGTTTGCTTTAAGGTCTTTCCTGTTTTGTGTGCGGTCTGTGCTATTTCTGCAGCTTTGTAATAGCCTATCTTAGTATTGAGCGCCGTCACCAGCATCAGCGAGTTGTTCACATGGTTCCTGATGTTAGCTTCTATCGGCTCTAAACCTACAGCACATTTATCATTGAATGATACACAGCCGTCACCTATCAGGCGGGCGCTGTGCAGGAAGTTGAATATCATTACAGGCTTGAACACGTTGAGCTCAAAATGGCCGGTGGCGCCGCCTATGCCTATGGTTACATCGTTGCCCATTACCTGTGCAGCTATCATGGTAAGCGCTTCGCACTGTGTGGGGTTTACTTTGCCCGGCATAATAGATGAACCGGGTTCGTTATCGGGTATGTGGAGTTCGCCAATACCGGAGCGTGGGCCTGAGCTGAGCATACGGATATCATTAGCGATCTTCATGAGGCTAACGGCTACTGTCTTAAGTGCGCCATGTGCTTCGACAATTGCATCGTGCGCTGCGAGGCTCTCGAATTTATTTTCGGCAGTGATGAAGGGCAAGCCTGTGAGCTTAGCTATCTGCCCGGCTACATTTTCGGAATAGCCGGGAGGTGTGTTAATACCTGTGCCGACTGCAGTACCGCCCAATGCTAACTCGCTAAGATGTGCCAACGTATTATTGATAGCGCGAAGACCATGATCGAGCTGAGATACGTAGCCGCTGATCTCCTGGCCCAGTGTGAGCGGCGTAGCATCCATGAAATGGGTACGGCCTATCTTCACTATATGCATATAGTCTTTCGACTTCTGTGCGAGCGTATCGCGCAGCTTTTTAATGCCGGGGATGGTTACATCTACCAGCATCTTGTATGCTGCTATGTGCATAGCTGTGGGGAAGGTATCGTTGGATGACTGTGATTTGTTCACATCATCGTTCGGGTGAATGAATTTGTCTTTGTCTGTAAGCTGCCCACCATTAAGCACGTGTGCACGATAGGCGATCACTTCGTTCACATTCATATTAGACTGTGTACCCGATCCTGTTTGCCAAACTACCAGTGGAAACTCATTATCGAGCTTACCTTCCAGTATTTCATCGCAAACTTTGCCAATGGCATCGCTCTTTTCTTTGGGGAGCACGCCCAGTTCCGTATTGGTAAGGGCTGCTGCTTTCTTGAGGTATGCAAAGGCACGAATGATCTCCTTAGGCATCCTGTTGATATCCTGGGCTATTTTGAAGTTATCTATAGAGCGCTGTGTCTGGGCACCATAATATGCATTTTTGGGTACCTGTACTTCACCCATTGTGTCTTTTTCAATACGAAAGTCCATTGCTATTGATTATTGAAGATTTTAAATTGAATGATTTTTTGACGCGGCAAAGTTAGTTGATTGGTTGATTAGTTAAAAGGTTAATTGGTTGTTTAGTTCGTGGCAATCCGGTTTCGTGATATTTTTAGAATCGGAAGTCGTTTATCCACATTTTTTTGTCTTAATTATTGATTGTCAATTTTTTATATCACTTATCTAATGTGAATAGTGCTTCCGATTTAGTTCCGGTTTTGACCCGAAATTTCCGATTATCGGAAGTTTCGACAACTCCTTGTGAACTGTCCCGGCTTTCAAAGAACTTCAATTTAGCTGAACAAAAACTCTCAACTGAAGATCGCTTTCCCGATATGCATGGGAACAGGCTGTCGCAGCCGCCCACAAGCAATGCAAGCTCGCAAGGACGGGAAAGCGGGCTTGCGACTTTGCAAGATACGATGTGGGCAGGGGCGGTTCCAAAAAAGGATATCCACATTGAGTCATTATGCGCAATAACAAGTCAAGTACTATCTCACTTTGACTTTTTAGTTTTCGCCTCTGCTTTTTGTGCGTCTTCGGCCACACGATATTTAACTATGGATTTTACCAACGTTTTGGGAATAGGTTTATTAATAGGGAACTGGATAGCACCCTTTGATGTTTTGTAGGCCTCCAATTCATTTTCGAAAACTTTTATTGGAGCAGCTGTGGGATAGAAACCAATATGTTCCTTATTAGCCGCATAGTACACCAATACTCCATTCTGCTTGAATGCAGGCATATTATAGCTGATGACTTCCGTCGCTTTTGGCGCTGCCTGCTTTATGGTCTTTCTCATTTCCTCCAAAATAGCCTGCACATCAGCAGGGAAGCAGGAAAAATATTCTTCGACAGAAGTGAATTTTGTTGAGGGAGGTATTTTCATCGTTAGCAATATTTGATTCGCTATTCAGGTTTTTTAAAGCAATAATCAAGCTTAGCAATAAGCCACTAATTCGGCTTTTACATCGTCTGCACAAAGCTAACCATGGCAAGGGCTTGCTGTATAAGATCGGCATCGGTTTTTTGAGCATTATATACTGCGGTTAGCTGCTAATATTGATGGTCTCAACTTTATTTTGCGCACTTGCTACAATAGCTGAGGTCGCAAAAACTGCTGATAGAGTTATTCTCTTCATTTTTTGAAGTTACGCGTTTCGGGCCAAACCAATACCAGTGTTGGGAAAATTCATATCTTTGCTACCTAAATCTCTTCAAATACCAATGTAGAATTATTTCGTTCATAAAAGACAGATAGCAGGAACAAATCAAAGTGTCCTGCGATTGTTCCATTTCTAAAGAATGAAATATGCTTATTCTACAAGATGTAGCCTACCTGCATCCTAATAAGGATCTATTATTTGATCACATAGATCTGACAATTAATAAAAAAGACAAAATAGCCTTATTGGGTAACAATGGCGCAGGTAAGTCGACACTATTAAAAATGATGGCCGGTGTTTTGCAGCCTTCGGCCGGTTATGTGAAGGCCGCATCGAAGCCCTATTACGTACCTCAAATTTTCGGGCAATTCAATGAGCTAACGGTAGCAGAGGCCCTCGGCATAGAAGGCAAACTAAAGGCCATGAACGGCATACTGAGCGGCAATGTAACGGAAGCAAATCTGACCACATTGAATGACGACTGGAACATAGAAGAACGCTGCGCTGAAGCCCTAAGGCACTGGCGCCTTGAGAACATGGACTTGAACCGGATGATGGCAAGCCTGAGCGGCGGGCAAAAGACCAAAGTATTTCTTGCCGGCATAATGATACATGAGCCGGAGATAGTGTTACTGGATGAGCCGAGCAACCACCTGGATATGGAAAGCCGTGCTATCCTTTATGATCACATAAAGTCGACCTCACATACACTAGTTGTGGTAAGTCATGACCGGAGATTGCTGAACCTTTTGAACACAATGTATGAGCTAAGTAAGGGGGGCATAAAGGTGTACGGTGGCAATTATGATCTTTATGCAACACAAAAACAAGTAGAAAGCAATGCACTTGATGAGGATGTAAAAAGCAAAGAAAAAGCACTGCGCAAGGCGAAGGAGACAAAAAGAGAAGCGATAGAACGACAGCAAAAACTGGATGCGCGCGGCAGGAAAAAACAAGACAAGGCCGGCGTACCTACCATAGCCTTGAATACATTGAGGAATAATGCGGAGAAAAGCACATCGCACATGAAAGATGTGCATGCAAGTAAGGTGGGAGGTATAGCTGAAGAGCTAAACAGGCTACGCAATGAACTACCTGGGGCTGACAAGATGAGAATAGGTTTCGACAATTCGGCCCTCCATAAAGGGAAAGTACTAGTGAGTGCAAGCGATATAAATATTCGATACGGATATGAGTGGCTTTGGAAAAACCCATTGAGCTTTGAAATAGCAAGTGGAGCGCGCGTGGCTATAGCAGGCGCTAATGGCTCGGGGAAAACCACCCTCATAAAAATAGTATTGGGCCTGCTACAAGCAAACTCGGGCAGTATACGGTTGGCAGAAGCAAAGACAGTCTATATTGACCAGGATTATTCGCTGATAGACAATAAGCTAAACGTTTATGAGCAAGCGCAATTATTTAACAGCCGAAAGCTGGCAGAACATGAAGTGAAGATCCAGCTAAGCCGTTTCCTGTTCGCGAAGAATGACTGGGACAAGGCCTGCGCAGACCTGAGCGGTGGGGAGAAGATGCGACTGGCACTTTGCTGCCTGAGCATAAGGAACACTGCCCCCGACATGATAGTACTTGACGAGCCGACTAACAACCTGGACATTCAAAATGTGGAACTATTGACCACAGCAATTAATGAATATGAAGGGACACTGATAGTAGTATCGCATGATGTACATTTTTTACAGGAGGTCAATGTGGGGATGGTGATAGAACCGGGACAGAATTAGAGAGAATAGATATCCAAAAAATAAAAACCAGTCCCCCACTTGTCCTGATCATTCGTCGCGGGCTTATATGCCTTGTGAACTATCTCACCTTTGACGACATCAATAGCTGCTGAAAAATAAGGTGCATTGTAAACAAAAGTGTGGAACTCTCCATTCTCGCCGCAGGGATCCACGTTTGGTGGAAGGTCATTTAGAAAACTGCGGTCTATCTTGCGGCCAAGGAATTCCTTGCCGAGGAATTTTTCATTGAGACAGACTATCATCGCTTCGATGCCGGAGTCTTCAACCAGTTCTACCAGCTCGCGAGTATCTTTTTTCCATAAGGGGAAGACCGCGTCAAAACCTACTTGTGCGAGTTGCTGTTCGCGGTACATTTTCAGGTCTTCGAGGAAAATGTCGCCGAAGGCTGCGGTGCGGATGCCTTCGGCTTTTAGCACCATCAAAGTGTTTTGCATTGCCGCCTTATAGACATCGTCAGAAGGGGCCGCAGGAAGCTTTATTTTTATGAGCGGGATATTCATTCTTTGGGCCTGCAGGTCAAGGAGCCCTTCGCGAACGCCGTGCATCACTACCCTGTCGTGCTCGTCGTTAACCGTTGTAAGCAGGTGGCTAATTTTATACTTGCCCTGCTCCTGCAATAGCTTGTAAGCCAGTGCAGCATCTTTGCCTGAGCTCCAGTTGAGCACCATGGGAATGAAATTATTGTTCATTTTCTCTGCAAATGAATGTAAATTGTTGCTCTTCTAAAAAAATATATCGAAGATGCCATATGGAATAGTAAGCGGTGCCACACACGGAATAGGCAAGGCAATAGCTGAAAAGCTGCTGAGTGAAGGATTTTCGGTAGCCATATGCTCGAGGAATAAAAAAGAACTGGAACTGCTGCAGGCGGATTGGAACGAGCGCTACCCCGAGGCAAACATCATAGCACAGCAAGCCGATCTGAGCCTGAAGGAAGATGCACAGAGCTTTGGGGACACTGTGTTATCCAACTTCCCCCAGATAGATATGCTGGTGAATAATGTAGGCACCTATTTTCCCGGCAAGCTGTCGGAAGAGGCGGATGGACAATTGGAAGAACTGATGGGCATAAATATGTACAGCGCTTACCATCTTACGCGCCGGGTATTGCCGATGATGAAAAAGGAGAAAAGCGGCCATGTGTTCAATATGTGCTCCGTAGCCAGCCTGAAGGCCTACCCTAACGGCGGGGCCTATAGCGTGAGCAAGTATGCCCTGCTGGGCTTTTCGGAAAACCTAAGGGAGGAACTAAAAGAATTCAACATTAAAGTTACCGCAATATGTGCCGGTGCAACCGAAACACGGTCGTGGGAAGGCAGCGAGGTAGAACCCGGGCGCATTATGGAGCCGGCAGATGTAGCGACCATGCTCTGGGCAGCATGGTCGCTAAGCATGGGGGCCAATGTAGAGACCATCCTGCTGAGACCTGTTAAAGGGGACTTATAATTTGGTCGTTTTAACTCGGTTTTAACTACGAAAAATTAGTATAGAAGGCCTGCAATGCTAAATTTGTGGACGTTAAAAAATGTTACCAGTAAAGAACATACGGTTTTACGGCATTGTATGCACGTTGCTCGTGGCATGCAATGGTTATGTAAATGGCCAAAATGTGGCCTTTACCGCCAATGCGAGTGCAGAGAAAATAGGCCTGCAGGACCGCGTACAAGTAACCTACACTATACAAAACGTTCCCAACCTGCAATCGATCGAAAAGATCAACAGCCCTGACTTTGATATCGCAGGCGGACCATACACTTCACAAAGCACCAATGTTTCGATAGTAGGCAACCGCACAGTACAGTCGGTGAGCGTATCGCTTACTTATATACTGCAGCCAAAGCATACAGGTACGCTTACCGTACCATCATCATCGGCCAAAGATGCTGCCGGGCACACATACCAGTCGAACTCGCTGCCGATACAAGTAGTTCCGGGTTCATTGGCATCGGCACAGCAGCGCAGGCAGCAACAAGCAAGTGCCGACCCTTTTGGTGATGATCCATTTGCCGATCCCTTCGCCGCACTACTGCAGCGCCGCCAGCAGCAGCTACAACAGCTGCGCGCGCAACAGCAGCGCATGCAGCAAGGACAGCCACAGCAACAAGCACAGCAACCAAAGGCTACCGCTCCACAGGATATTTACAAAGACCTTTTTATACGCGTAGCTGTAGATAAAAGCAAGGTGCATGTGGGCGAACAGGTAACGGCAAGCTATAAACTGTACTCGCGCATACCGATGCAAGTGGGCATATCAAAACTGCCCTCCCTCAACGGCTTCTGGACACAGGATTTTGACATACCCAAAGAGCCGAAGCCGGTAGAAGAAGTAATTGACGGAAAGAGGTACCAGGTGTTCCTGCTGAAGAAATCGGCTTTATTCCCCCAGCAAACGGGAACGCTGGAGCTGGACCCTGCTGAAGCACAAGGTGTAGCGCGCATCGTACAACAGGTAAGGCAGCGCAATCCGTTCGCGGACGATCCATTCTTCCAGGCGGCAGGGAGCCTGATGATGAACGACCCTTTCTTCAACAATGACATGTTTAATACGGTGGCCTACCGTGATGTACAGGTGCACCTGAAAAGCACCCCGGTAAAAATAGCGGTAACTGCGCTGCCCGATAAGGGAAAACCTGCTAACTACGGTGGCGCAGTGGGCAAGTTCACTGTGAGCAGCAAAATAGATAAAAAGGAACTGACTACCGACGAAAGTGCAAACCTCAGCCTGACAATAACCGGAAGCGGTAACCTGAAACTGATAGAAGCACCCAGGCTGAACCTGCCCAACGGCCTTGATGGCTACGATCCGCAGGTGGTGGATACTGTGACGGGCCGCAGCACGACCATAAGCGGATCGAAGATCATCACCTACCCTATAGCCCCTCATACACCAGGCGATTATAACATACCTGCAACTGATTTTTCTTACTACGACCCGCAGAGTGGTGAGTATGTAACATTGCATACGCAAGCGATATCGCTGCATGTAAAACCGGGGAAGAACTATAACCCCGCTGTGGCGAAGAATAATAAACCGCTTACCGACATACATAACATAGCTACTAAACCGCTGGACAACCTTTCTTATAACGGCAAACCATTGTTGTTCACCCCGGTATACTGGTCTATGTATGCCCTACCCCTGCTTGCCTTTGTAGGCATAATATTCTGGAAAAAACGTGATGAAGAACTGTCGAAAGACATAGTGAAGCTGAAGAACAGGAGGGCCAACAAAATAGCCCTGAAGCGCCTGGTAACCGCCCAAAAGCTGCTGAAGCAGAACGACCGCGGCCCATTTTATGAAGAAATATCCAAAGCCATATGGTTATACCTCAGCGACAAGCTGAACATCCCGCTTTCTTCTTTATCGCATGAAACTGCTAAGGCAGCATTGGAAGAACGCAAAGTTCCTGTTAATTTGCAGCAGAAAATGGAGCAAGTGGTAAGCGAATGCGAAACCGCGCTGTATGCTCCCGCAGGCGGATCGCAACAAATGCAGAACACCTACGAAAATGCTATTAAAGTAATCAGCGAACTGGAAGAAACGATAATTGCCTAATGAAAAAAAGTTTTTGGATAAGCCCAATAATCCTTTTATATACGCTCTCACTATTTGCTGCCCCGGTGAACGACTGGTGGCAGAAAGGCAATAAATTTTACAGCCAGAAACAATATGACAGCGCGGCATATTACTATGAACTCCTTGCTGCAAAAAAGCCAAATGATGCTGTACTGTATTACAACCTCGGCAATACTTATTACAAACTAAATGAAATAGGCCCGGCAGTGCTCAATTATGAACGGGCCCTACACCAGGACCCGGGCTATAAAGAAGCCGAGGATAACCTGATACTTACCCAAAGCCGCATAGCCAGCAGGATACAAGGTGGCGAGGATATATTTTTTGTGCGCTGGTGGAAATCTGTGACACAGGTGAATAATGCAACGATGTGGTCGGTTATCAGCCTGTTGCTATTCCTGGTACTTTTAGGCTTGCTTATCGGCAGGCGGATGGGGAAATTGGAGCTTTCTTATCACAGACAGGTGAATATTGTGCTGGGAATATTACTTTTACTTGGTCTTATTCTTTCTTATTCATCGGCGCTGAGACACGAAAGCCATGCTGCAGTAGTAATGCAGCAGGACGCCCCCCTAACTAACAGCCCTAAGAATAATAAGCCGCAGATACTGGTACCTGAAGGTACCACCGTGAAAATAGAGGACGAGCAAGACGGGTATTGGGAGGTAACACTGCCTGATGGCCGTAAAGGCTGGATACAGCAGGGGCTTCTTGTGAAGATTTAGGTTCATTTCAATTTTGTAGCCGTATTATGTCTTCGTACTGGGTAAAAACACCATGGTGGGTAAAAAGGTTCTTTTCAAAAGAGCTGGTATGGAATATGCCCCAAAATGGAAAGCCCACGGTATATATCACTTTCGATGATGGCCCCCACCCTGTTGCGACACCCTTCGTACTCGCGGAACTGCAAAAGCATAAAGCTAAAGCTACTTTCTTCTGCATAGGCAAGAATGTGGATGAGCACCCGGATATTTATGAGCATATGCTGAACGACGGGCACACTACCGGGAACCATACACAGAACCATCTGAACGGATGGACCACCGACAATAAGAAATACCTGGGGAACATATTGCTGGCATCAAAGCATATCAGCAGCGCCTGTTTCAGGCCGCCATATGGCAGGATAAAAATATCGCAGGTGCGCATACTGCATAAAAAGAAACCGGACTGGAAGATCTATATGTGGGACGTATTGAGCGGCGATTTTGATACTGAGCTTACTCCGGAGCAATGTGCGCAAAATGTGATCGACAATATAGAGCCGGGATCGATCGTGGTATTTCACGATAGCGAGAAAGCATGGGAGCGCATGAGCTATGCCCTGCCCCGCGTGCTGGAACACTGCAAGAAAAATAACTGGAACCTCGAGGCCCTGCCAAAGAACTAAACATGTTCATAGATACACATACCCACCTGTACGACGAGCAGTTGATGAGCGAAGAGGACGCTATGATACAGCGCGCCCTTGATGCCGGCGTTACTAAAATGTACATGCCCAACTGTGACAGCAGTACCGTGAAAGATATGCTGCACCTGGCCGACAAATGGCCTGAGCACTGCTACCCTATGATGGGACTGCATCCCACCTATGTGAAAGAAAATTACAAAGAGGAACTTGCGGGTGTAGAAAAATGGCTTGCTGAACGAAAGTTTTATGCCCTTGGCGAGATAGGCCTTGACTACTATTGGGACCTGACTTTTAAAACACAACAAATAGAGGCTTTTGAAACACAGATAGACTGGGCCTTGAAATATGACCTGCCTATAGTAATACATAGCCGGGAATCGACACAGGACTGTATAGATATAGTGAGCAGGAAGCAGAACGGTAAGTTAAGAGGGATATTCCATTGCTTCGGCGGGAGTATGGAGGAGGCAGTGCAGATAAGTGAGCTTGGCCTTTATATGGGCATAGGTGGTGTGGTGACCTTCAAGAAAAGCAACCTACCCGAAATATTGAAAGAAATAGGCATAAAACATGTAGTGCTGGAAACGGATGCGCCTTACCTTGCCCCTGTTCCCTACCGGGGAAAGAGAAATGAAAGCAGCTATATCCCGCTGATAGCTGAGAAAATAGGTGATATAATGGGTATGAGCGCTGCTGATGTAGGCGACATTACCAGCCTGAATGCCGAAAAAGTTTTCCGCTAAAAAATATTGCTTACATTTGCTGCCCTTCAACGGAGAGATGCTCGAGTGGTTGAAGAGGCACGCCTGGAAAGTGTGTATACCTGTCAAAGGGTATCCAGGGTTCGAATCCCTGTCTCTCCGCAGAAAAAGGGACAAGAGATGAATCATCTTTTGTCCCTTTTGTTTTCCCGTGGATTACAGCAATGTTTTAGTCCTTCTTCAATTCTAATATTTGAATAGCACGATGGATAATCCCCGCCTATCGCTCATTAATTTTGACAAACCTGCATTATTTCTTATTTTCATACCACTTTATGAGAAAGATCGCTTTGATATTCATCGCCTCCGGCTTGCTGGCTTCCTGTTCGAAGGGAGACGCTAAGTTTTGCTATACCTGTACACAGAAATACAGCTACCACGTAAAGGACAGCATACCTGCATACAGCGAAATAAAGACCACGGAAGAATGTGATAAAACTTACAAAGATATTGTGACGCTGGAGAAAGAAACTCCAGGTGAGGAGACCGCTTATTATACTTCTTACCAGTTGGAGTGTGTAAGGCAGCAATAGCCATATAAGTGCAATAATGCCAGCAATTCAAAAAATCAGCATAATAGCAACCCCCAGTAAGCAATGCGACAATACCGGCCCGGCATTATTCTCTTCATTATCTTTTTTATTACGGGCCTTGTATGCTATAAAGACTATGGTATATCCTTCGACGAACCTGAACAAAGAAGGATAGGCACCGTAAGCTATGACTATGTCTTTCATGGCGATGATAGCCTGCAGCGATATTACAACAGGAGCTATGGCGTTGGTTTTGAGCTGCCGCTTATAGCACTGGAAAAGAAATTACACCTGGTTAACAGCAGGGAGCAATACCTGATGCGGCACCTGGTGACGCATATTTTCTTCCTCATCAGTATGTTTTTTGGTTATTTGCTGGTCTACAGGCTGTACAAAAGCCAGTTCCTGGCCTGCCTGGCATTTATACTACTGGTACTGATGCCAAGGATATATGCACACTCCTATTTCAATACCAAAGACATACCCTTGTTGTGCGTAGTGGTAATCACTATGGCGATCGGGCAGTTAGCATTTGAAAAAAATAAGGCGAAGTACTACTTGCTGCTGGGTGTGATTTGCGGTTACGGAACCAGTATACGGGTGATGGAGCTACTGTTTGCCTATATCTTTTGTGCGTTTCTGCTCATAGACCTTGTTACGGCACTCGTCAGGAAGGGAAAAAGCCTGGCTGTGTTGAAGAACCTGGGAGTATTTATTGCGGGCTTTGCCCTAACCTTGTATACCGCATGGCCTTTTTTGTGGCACGATCCGCTGAATAAGCTCATGTACGCCTACGACAGGTTTTCAAAAAATGAGATAATAGGCGCATATTTCAAGGGTGCAAAATTTATACCGGGCCAAATGCCAAGAGAGTACCTTCCTTTTTGGATGGCTACTACCATCCCCGCCATTTGGCTGTTTGCAGGGGCCGCGGGCTGCATACTTGTGGTGGTGCTATTCTTTAAAAAGCCTCTCCTTTATCTTACCAATACAAGAGAGCGCAATTTCATCCTTTTTTTCGGTGCCTTTGCTGTGCCCTTCTTTTCGCTCATCTGGTTCCGCTTCAACATCTACGATGACTGGAGGCACATGTTCTTTATATACCCGCCGCTGGCTATGCTGGCTATTTTTGCCCTGTCTAAAATACCCAAAGGCCGGCCGCAGCAGCTGGCACGCATGCTATTCGTCGCTCAGTCTGCATCCGTATTGTTCTTTATGATACGCAACCATCCCTTCCAGCAGGTTTATTTCAATGAGCTTATTTCGCACAAAGATGAATATTTGAGAAAAAACTTTGAGTTCGATTACTGGGGCAGCTCGGTAAAGCAGGGCTACGACTACATCCTGGCCCACGACAACAGGCCTGTTATTACCGTGGCATATTCACACGAGCCCTTGTTCAATAATTACCTTATGCTCACCGAAGAACAGAAGAAAAGAATAAGGTTGGTAGAAAACAGCGATGACTACGACTATCATATCACCAATTTCCGCGATCACCCCGAGGATTTTAGCTTTCCCGAAATTGTATATAATGTCAAGGTGCTTAATAGCAGCGTGGTAAGAGTGTACAAATTGAAATGATGGGTTCGCTTAACGAATAACAGGTTATCCCCGGACAATTATACTTTCTCCAATTTTAACACTCATGATGGCATAATATTTTGTAACTTTTAGGTACAAAAGGCTGACTATTATGATGTTAAGCGAAACCTGGTTCATAGATGGGTATATTGATTTTGAGCTGCAGAAATACAGGCTGCTGGCCTACCTGCAGGAAGTGAACACACATTTTAAGGAGGCCCGGTTATACCCCCCACTCGCAGATGTGGTTTTTCACTACAATAACCTGGTAGCTTTTCGCGATAATAAAAAATTCCTGCAGGAGCGCTTTCCTAAGCGGCTGGAAAGTATAGACATTCAAAAGCTGGAGCTCACCTATGAGCAAATGCTGGCTGATAATGCCCTGATGCAGGAACTGGAGCGTATAACCCAATACGCACTGGACGAGATGAAAGGCACCATTGAAAATGGCACCGAGATCTATGACCTCGTGGAAAAGCAAATGCGCATCGAACCTATTGGCATTATACCTCTGTACAAAAATGAAGGCTACTTGTTATTGCGCTACGGCAATGTATCGGAAGTGCGGGCTTATGCATACACTATCAGCATTTTTGAGCACATGGCGGCAAAGTACCGGGGCATAAAAATAACTTACATCGATAGCTGGGGAAAGAATATTGCCAATACTTATGAACAAATAAAACGCGACATCATACGGACTATACGCACGCTACCGAATCCTGCGGTATACAGCGTTGAATCTCCCTTACAGGTACCGCTCAATGAAACGCTGCTGCCTATAGCCAAACGAATGCTGGTTAAGTATATAGAACATGGAAAATAAAGGATGCGCTTTGCACCCTTTATTTTTTTGCCACTGCCGCTCCTTCAGTAAGCTTCAGTTCGTTATCGTTAAAGTCTTTGTCTATGAGCAGCACTCTCGGATCAACGATCACCTTTTCAGGTTTCTCATCCACGATCATGCTGAGCTTTGTAGTACCTCCGGGTATCTTGTAACGTTCCAGTTTCAACATTTTACGTTTGCCGTTGTAGACCCCTACCTCAATATAATCGTTCGAGGCCACAGGTTTTTCAAGGCCTGTACTGTCCGAGTATAGCTTCTGTGATTCTATACTGAAGTTGACCTGGTATTTTCCATCAGGCATTTTTGTCAATTTCGCCTCTGCTACCTTGTTCTTATACAGGGTTATCTTCTCAAATATATCGGTCACAAAATATTGCAGTGAATCAGGCGTTACCTCGCGGATATATCTCATCAGGTCGAGCGTAGTGGGATAAGGGGGGCCCTGGAATGCATAGCGGTGTACGAACCTGCTCAGGGCGTGATTCAGGCTATCGCCGCCCAGGTAATTATTAAGCGCATGCATTACGATGCCGCCCTTCTGGTACCGGATGTAGCCTTGGCCTTCATCGATATAAGCCAGCGGCTTCTCCTTCTCACCCTCATTTGACCTGCTGGACAAATAGTTGTCCATTTCTATGTGCAGGAACTTACGGAGCTTTTCGGCCGTGTATTCATTTTGCATCACCATTATCGCGCCGTACTGGGCCAGTGTCTCAACCAGTACCACAGACCCTTCCACATCGGCACCTATCACCTGGTGGGCAAACCACTGATGCGCCACTTCATGGGCAGTGATGTAGAAAGGATAATCGACATCATCTTTACTGCTGTCATTCACATCAGCTATAAAACCAATACCCTCGGAGAATGGTATGGTATTAGGGAATGACTGCGCAAAGGTGCTATAACGGGGAAACTCCAATATGCGCACCTGCCTGTGCTGGTAAGGCGAGAATTCCGCCGAATAATAAGCCAATGATTTCTTCATACCGTTGAACATCCTGTCAAGATTATACTCATGCCCCTTCGTGTAATATATCTCCAGGCTAATGCCGTTCCACATTTCTTTCTTCACCTCGTATCTTGCCGACAAGAAGGAATAGAAATTGAGAATAGGGCTGTCCATCTTATAGTGGAAATAACGCCTGCCATTTGTGGTCCATTCCTTTTGCAGGTAGCCGGGGGCTATAGCTATTTGATCAGGCACTGTACTTAGCGTGGCATCGAAATCTATGAAGTCAGCATCCTGTGATAGCTCGTTGTGCTGGTAAGCCAGCGTGTCCGTAATAGGATGCGAGGTTGGCCTGTAGCCCAGTTTGTGCTTTTTCCTTGTTGTATTGTCGGCCAGCTCATAGCCTTCATTATAACCAATTGAAGGCAGGAATGAAGTATTGTTCAGGAAGGTACCATTATATAAGGGTGCGCCAAGGCCAGAAAAATTATGCTGGAACCCGTGCGTAATGATATCGGTATTAAAGGTCAACAGTATTGAATCCCCGGGCTGCATCGGCTGTGTCAATTTATATATCCTGTAGCCTATTACGGAATCGTAAAAGGCAAGTCGGGCACCGGTACTAAAATTTACCTTACCTAGCTTAGCATCGCTCGCTATAAGTATATGCACCGAGTCTATGGGATGTACTGACTTGTTTTTCAGAGTAAAAACACCTCCCGCGTGCAGGTTGCGCTCTTTTGGGTATATATCCACATCCAGCTTTACCGCTGTGATCTTAGGCTGTGGTATATTATTGTACTTCTTGTACAGCCGTTCATAGTTAGCCTGCTGTTCTTCCTGCTGGAAGGAGGTACGGAACTCATTTTGAACATTGGTGTTGTAGTAAATAAATCCCCCACAGCTGATGAAGACGATCAAGCCAATGAGGATAACCACCCAGCCTGCCCTTGCCTCTTTCAGCTTTGCATGGCGCCACCTGAGTCTCAAACCTGTTTCGCTGCCGCGCGCCCATAGTAAACTTGATAGTGCTGCAAAACACAAAGCCAGTGATCCCCAGTACACTTTAAACACGATATATGGGAATATGGCATGCCCGAAGCCATTCATATCAGAGTACTCCACACCCGGGTCGGACATAAAGACAAAGAGGTTGTGCTTCAATACCAATTGCGCAAATGTGCTGTTCCAGAGATAGAATATGGCAAGAATAAAATAGCCCACATACTTATTACCAACCAATGTTTGTACCAGAACAGCCAATATAGCCAGCAGCCAGAAGTCTATCAGCCTGAAGCCAAAGAGGTACTCAAGGTATACAGGCAGCTCGTAATGCATATATCCCATAAAGGTTTGTACGAGTATGCCGCATACCATTACCAGGCAAAGCAATATCACCTGCATGAACATTAGGCCTACCATCTTGCTAAAGTAGAATACCCAGTTGGGCACAGGCAATGCATCAAGTATATTGCTCATCCTGTAGTCGCGAGCCTTCCATACAAGCTCGCCGGCGAACATAAAGGTTATCACAACGATCACAATATGGAAAGTACCTTCAAGGAACTCTGCTACGATATAGGTAACAGGGTAAGTAGAAGTGTCGTATATCTTGCCCAGCTGGAAGGAAACCAACAGTAAAAGCAGCATGCCGAAAAGCAATATTATCCTGAAGTAGGTATTGCGCAGTAAGGTCTTGCATTCGTTTACTGAGAGCCCCCAAAGGCTTTTAAGATAAGTAACGCGACCAAAGGACAGAGTAACTTTCGGCAAAGCATCCCTGTTCAGGTCCGACTTTTTAAATACCGGTATGGCATTGTCCTTCAGTTTTATCTTATTGAAGAACAACTTACGTGCGGTACCGGTAAACGAAAAGAAAGAATAGCCAACAGCCAGTAACACAAATGATACCCCTATCCATAGCAACCTGTTATACAGGAAGAGGCCGGTCATTGTATAGTGGTAGTGATTCTTCTGGTAGGTGCTCCAGTACTTGCTTATAGCACGTTTGGCATGTGTGCCCAGGGGATCTACCAAAGCCGAAAGTGTTTGATGCTCGAGCGAAGAGAAATATGAATTGGAGATACCGATAGCCACAAAAAATACGATCAGGGATAACCAGATCACAAATATATCGCGTGCTATAAGACTTACTGCAAAGAATATGGCACCATCCAGCAGGGCATTCGGGATGACCGACTGCCAATAAGTAGCAACATAGTACGACAAGTGAAAAGCCTCCATTCTGTCTGCGTTCACCCATGGCGAGGAAAAGGCAGCCATCAAACCAAGGCCCGTGGCTGTAAGAATAATGAGTACTATAAACAGTGAGGCACAAAAACGGCCAAAGAGATAATTGAACTTAGAGACAGGCGTAGTGAAAATAAGCGCCGCTGTGTTGTTCGTAAAGTCTTTCAATACTGAATTGCCGATCACCGCCACAACTATTATGAGCCCAACATAGGTATTGATGTTGGTGAGCATTGCATCTATGATAACAGGGGAATTGGCAAATATCTTTTCTCCGCCAAAGTTTGCCGTCACACCCGGCCATGTGCCCCCTATCAGCAGTCCTGTGAAGAAAGTGATAAGGAACAGGATAAGCATGTATATATACGTAGATATTGACCTGAGCCAACGCCTTACCTCGAACGTGAAAATGTGTCCAAACATTTGTTAATTATTTTATGGCTTAGGCAATATTTGCGAAATAAATGTCTTCCAGTCCTGCGCGCTCCATGGCAAAGCCATCACCGGGGTTTTCCTCGCTAAAGATGTGTATCATCACATCGCCCCCGGATAGCTTGGAGAGGATGACCTTGTATTTTTCCTGGTATGCTGTCACATCGGCCTTCTTTATACGCCTGCTCCATATTTTATTTTGCACAGCTGCTATGAGCGATTCAGGATTGCCGCGCTGTACTACCTGCCCGTTGGCTATTATAGCCATGTCGTTACAGAGCTCGCTTACATCGTCCACAATATGGGTTGAGAGGATCACTATGATGTTCTCCCCTATCTCGCTCAGCAGGTTGTTGAAACGCAGGCGCTCAGCAGGGTCAAGGCCGGCCGTAGGCTCATCAACTATTATGAGTTTGGGATTTCCTATCAGGGCCTGTGCTATACCAAAGCGCTGTTTCATACCGCCCGAATAGCCACCAAGGAACTTACTTTTATGGTTGTAGAGATTCACCTGTTGCAGCAATGCCGTAACAAGTTCCTTTCTTTCTTTTGCATTGTCTATTCCCTTCAGTCGGGCTATATAGTGTAACATTTCCTCGGCCGAGACCTTCGGGTATACACCAAACTCCTGCGGCAGGTAGCCCAGCACTTTCCGCAACTCATGCTTTTGCTTCATCACATCTATACCGCCGAACATAATGCTGCCGCTGTCTGCATCCTGCAGGGTGGCTATAGTGCGCATTAAGGTAGACTTGCCGGCGCCGTTTGGCCCCAGCAGCCCGAACATGCCATTGGAAATATCGAGTGATACGTCTCTCAGGGCCTGCACCCCATTGGGATAAGTTTTGGATAAGTTCTTTATCTGTAACATAAGAAAGGTTGAAAACAGTGTATCGCAAAAGATACTGTTTTTGTTACAGACTTTTATTTATTCACCCTGAAAATCACCTCAGGTAAGCGGCTTATCCTGCAGGCTGTGGTGTTCCTGCCCAAGTTCCACTTGCTTGCGGGTGGGTAATAGTATCAGCCTTAGCGTGGTATCGTTGGTGAAGTAGCTGATGGCCCAATTGATGAATATCGTGAGCTTGTTCCTTACGCTCAATATCAGCATCAGGTGCAGGAACATCCATGTGAGCCATGCAAAAAAGCCCTGGAAGCTCATGAATGGCAGGTCAACAACTGCTTTTCGTTTGCCCACGGTAGCCATGGTGCCGGGGTTCCTGTATTTGAACTCCTTCATAGGCTGGTCCTTCATCAGGCGCTTAATGTTATCGGCAAGGTTCTTTGCCTGGTTAATGGCTACATTGGCCAATTGTGCATGCCCTTTGGGGAAGTCGTCATTCTCCATATAGCTCACATCACCGATGACAAACACGTTGGGGATGCTTTCTATCCTGCTATAGTGGTCTACCTTTATCCTGTTGCCGCGCACTATGAGCTCTTTCGGTATGCCTGCGGGCACATTGCCCATCACCCCGGCAGCCCATATCATGGTGCGTGTGGGTACTATCCTGCCGTCCTTTAAGGTGATCTGCTTGCCGTCGTAGTCTGCAGCCAGTGCGTTTGTCCAAACCTTTACACCCATTTGTTCCAAATATTCCTGCGACTTCTGTTGAGAGGCCTTGCTCATTGCAGCCAGCGTGCTATCGCCACCTTCAAGCAGATAAATATTGAGGCTGGAGAAGTCCATATCGGGGTAGTCGCGGGGCAGCACATATTTCTTCATCTCAGCTATAGCCCCTGCCATTTCCACACCAGTGGGGCCACCACCTACTACCACTATGTTCATTATGCTCTCAAGTTGCTCCGGTGTAGCCCTGAGTGCGTCCTCAAAGTTCAATAGTATGCGATTACGTATGGTGATGGCATCCGTTGTCGACTTCATCGGGTAGGCATACTGCTCAATGTTCTTGTTACCAAAGTAGTTGGAAGTGCAACCCGTGGCTATTACCAGGTAGTCATAGTCGAATATACCTTCATCCGTGATAACCTGTTGTTTTGCAGTGTCTACCTGAGTCACTTTGGCTATGCGTACGTGCACATTCTTCTTTCGCTGGAATACCTTGCGCAGGGGAAATGAAATGGCGCTTGGTTCAAGCCTGGCTGTAGCAACCTGGTAGAACAGCGGCTGGAACTGGTGGAAGTTGTATTGGTCTATTAATGTTATCTCGCAGTCGGTGCCTTTTATTCTTCTTGCCACTTGCAGGCCCGCGAAACCTGCGCCCAGTATCACCATCTTTTTACAAGTCATAATACTGATTTAGACCACAAAGCTACATTGCTTTTATGTGCTTACACTAGTGATAATAATTATGCCAGTATCAAATAATTCAAAAGTCAAAATTCAAAAGCCAAAAAGTTGCATTACATATTGGGCTAAAGACCCGTTGTGAGGGACGCAACTTCTCCCCGGCCTGAAGGCCCGGGTAATTGGTGGCTTGGTATCTTTTTTATAAAGCAAAACTGCAACAGCGTGGCTGTTGCAGTTTCAATATTTAAACGCCTGTATGGCTGTGTATTATCTCGCTATGTTTACGGCGCGAAGTTCCCTGATGACCGTAACCTTTATCTGGCCGGGATACTGCATTTCTTTCTGGATCTTGTCGGCTATCTCGAATGACAGTTTATCGCTGTCGGCATCGCTTACTTTGTCTGCTTCCACTATCACGCGCAGCTCGCGGCCGGCCTGTATGGCGTATGCTTTTTCAACACCCGTGTAAGCCATTGCAAGGCTTTCGAGGTCTTTGATACGCTGCAGGTAGCTTTGCATCATCTCGCGACGGGCGCCGGGGCGTGCACCGCTTATGGCATCACAAGCTTGCACGATAGGCGAAATGATGTAGGTCATTTCCATTTCATCGTGGTGGGCGCCTATCGCGTTCACGATAGCGGCATGTTCACCGCAACGCTCGGCTACTTTAGCACCCAGCAATGCGTGGCTCAACTCTGTTTCTTCATCAGGCACTTTACCTATATCGTGCAGGAGACCGGCACGTTTTGCGAGTTTTATTACTTTTTGTCCCAGTCCTAATTCCGCAGCCATGATACCGCAAAGGTTGGCGGTTTCTTTCGAGTGCATCAGCAGGTTCTGGCCGTATGATGAACGGAAGCGCATCTTACCTACCAGGCGCACCAGGTCTTTGTGCAGACCGTGAACACCAAGCTCAATAATAGTGCGCTCTCCTATTTCCATTATCTGTTCTTCCAACTGCTTCTTGGTCTTTTCCACAACCTCCTCAATACGGGCGGGGTGGATACGGCCATCCTGCACCAGGCGCTGTAATGACAGGCGCGCTATCTCGCGGCGGAGCGGGTCAAAGCAGCTTAATACTATCGCTTCCGGGGTATCGTCTATTATCAGGTCAACACCGGTGGCCGCTTCAAGAGCACGTATGTTACGGCCTTCACGACCGATGATCTGGCCCTTTATTTCATCGCTTTCCAAGTTAAATACCGTGATGGCATTCTCAATGGTCTGCTCAGCACCTGTGCGCTGTATAGTCTGGATGATGATCTTCTTGGCTTCTTTCGAGGCATTGAGCTTGGCCTCCTCCATGATCTCCTTAACATGAGACATGGCCTTGGTGCGTGCTTCTTCCTTGATGGCTTCCATCAATTCGGACTTAGCCTGCTCAGCCGAAAGGCTGGCAACTTTTTCAAGACGCTTGATATGCTCTTCCTGGTGGCGCTCCAGTTCGGTGCGCTTAATGTTTACAACTTCGAGCTGGCGGTCCAGGTTTTGTTTCAGGGTTTCGTTTTCCGCTATTTGCTTCTGCAGTGCGCCTGTCTTATCGTTAAGGCCTTGCTGCTGCTGCTTTACGCGGTTCTCGGCTTCTGATAGCTTCTGGGTGCGTTGGGTAACTTCTTTTTCGTGTTCGCTTTTTAGTTGTAAAAATTTCTCTTTGGCTTCTAAAATTTTCTTTTCCTTGAGTGTTTCTGCGTGTACCTGTGCGTCTTCTACTAATTTTTTGGCTTGTTGTTCAGCTTCTTCAACTTGCTTCCGGGTATTTTTAGCAAAGATCGCTTTGCCGATGAAGATACCTATAAGTATAGCCACCACCGCGACGATGGCGACAATGATCGTATTGTCCATGAGTTTGTGTGAGTTTTGTCAAATAAATATTCATATAATCCTTACCCTTACATTTCTAAATACATAATATAAATGGGTAATGCTATTAGCGGCGCTAAGTTAAGAAATTATGTTGAAGGGGTTTTGAGAATTTTAAATTGAGATTATTGCAATGCGAGATTCCGGTTATTTAATGGCTTTAAAATGAATTTTATAGGTGCTTCATGAGCAATTTCCTATTCCAGGTAGAAAATAGTTATTTCCCTTTTCTTTCTGACAATCGGCGGAAATGCTCGCCTGTGTTGCCATATGCGTGTAATTAATTATTTCTCGTTATTTCCTGTTGTTTCCTAATTGTTTCCTGTTGGGGAATAAATCATCGACTAAGGAACGTAGTCCGGCAGTTCCTTCGCTATCGCTCAGGATGACAGACGAGCTATGCCCAATGCCCGAATCGGGCATAAAATGGAAATCGGGCATTTCCTAAGGGCGTTAGGTAGCGGATTGCCTGCCAGTCATATCATATGATGATAAAAGCAGCGTGCCCGATTTATGCCCGACCATTCGGCCGGGCAGGCCCGAATCGGACATTCGGTGCCCGAACGATGCCCGACATCGGGCATTTGAATAGTTGCATAATGGAAGTTTTTGCCGGTTCATAGTAGCGGTTTATTGTTTAATAATATATACCTGTGCGCCCAGTTTTTGAGGGGCAAAAACCAGGCAACCTGTAAAGTTCCGAAGCTGTTTTGAGATGTGCAAATTGAAGTTTTATGATACCCTTCTGAAAGGGTATCATACTCCCTTGCGGAGGGTATCATACTCCTATTTTCGGGGTTAAGGGATTGAGTATGAGGCATTGGTATAATGAAATAGGAGAAGCAGAAAAATGTGCCCTGCGCGAGTTAGCCGTTGTGTGTCACCACCAAATGCGAAATCCCTCGAGGATTCCCCTCTTTTCTGCCTTATAAATCAAAAAATCACCCCCTATTTAACCATCATATGTTCTTAAATTTGGGATAGTAATTCGCCCTAATTCTGAACCTCTAAAATGAATATGTTATGGATGCACAATCACAAAACATGCAGAACAACAGGGAAACGGCAGCAAATGATCTGCGGGCTGCGGATTCAAACAATCAAAACCCTGCAACGGAAAGCGGAAAGCAAAGAAAAAAGTACCACAGCAATGCTCTTTACTCAGCGAGACTTTCAAGAGAATCTGTGGGGCACGTAAAGCCCCATAGCAACAAGGGACTTAACTTGTAGCCTCCCAACAAATTTTATCGTGAAATGTCGGACTATGCGGACCATCATTGCAATATGTGTGGCATTTGCGTACATTCAATATCATGAAGAACATTGTTTTAATTCTAAGTGCTCTCATCCTATACAGTACCAACGCAATGGCAACTATATGGCAGGTGGGCCCTACCCGTACGTATACCATGCCCAGCCAGGTATCGGGGCTGGTGGCCAATGGTGATACAGTAGCCATAGACAGCGGACTATATGCAGGCGATGTGGCCCACTGGACGGCTAATAACCTTGTATTGAAAGGCATTGGCGGGATGGCCATACTACATTCAGGCGGCAACGTGTATGGAGGCAAGGCAATCTGGGTGATAAGCGGAAGTAATGCGACGGTAGAGTACGTAGAGTTTGCGGAGGCTGCTTGTGTGAGCTTAAACGGGGCAGGCATCAGGCAGGAGGGTACCAACCTTACTGTACGCCATTGTTATTTTCATGATAACGAGGATGGGATACTGAGCAGTGCCGATTCGAACAGTACTATATTGATCGAGTACAGCGAGTTCAGCTACAATGGCCATGGTGACGGATTGAGCCATAACCTGTATATTGGTCATGACAAGGCCCTTATTTTCCGCTATAACTACTCACACCATGCCAAAATAGGCCATGACCTGAAGAGCAGGGCTGCAAGCAACTATATCCTGTACAACCGCATAAGCGACGAAGACACCGGCACTGCCAGCAGGAATATAGACCTGCCAAATGGCGGCAAATCTGTAATAATAGGCAACCTGATAGAACAAGGGCCGAACAGCCCCAACTCAAATATACTGGGATATGGGCTGGAAGGCCTCACCAATGCAGACTCCTCTCTATACCTTGTAAATAACACCTTTGTAAATGACAAGGGCAGCGGCTCTTTTGTACAAGTGCAAAACGGCACCAGCTTACTGAAATCTTACAACAATATTTTTGCGGGGCCGGGCACCACATATACCGGTACTCCTGCAGCATGGGATACCTCGCATAACTGGATAGGGACGATTGCAGGAGCAGGACTGGCCGATGCAGCCAATTATGACTATACCCTGCTTGCAACGTCGCCGGGGGTAAATGGTGGCATTGCTCCCGGAATGGCTGATACCTTTTCTCTGACACCTGTATATGAGTACAAGCACCCCGATAGCTCGATGGCCAGGCCTGTGGTTGGGATATTGGACATAGGCGCTTATGAATATGGCACAGCACCCATTTTTGTAAAAAATGTAGCTATACCTGGCGAAATGACCGTTTACCCCAATCCTGCCAGCGATGTACTTATGGTCCGCCTGCCGGAAAACACCAAGGGCACCGTATTGATAATCAGCAACCTAAAGGGAGAATTGGTAAAACGCCTCAATGTGAATGCAGGTACTAAGAGCCTGGGCATAGCTACTACGGGATTGAGCGAGGGCATTTATTTTATTAAAACCGGGGAATCGGCCGCTAAATGCATCGAAATATTGAGGTAAGTACCCGAAACCGGTGATGCCCGGCTTAGAGTATGGCAGAAAGCAAAAAGAACAGCAAGATACCAAGAATCACGAAAGCCAATACCCGCTCCCGGGCTGCTATTTTGCCCATAAAAGGGATCCAGGAGGTGTATTTGTCGAAGTTTGCGAGAGACTTATCCGGGACCTGCGCCTTAGCCTGATCGTCCAGGTAACCAATTTCTTTGAGCAGCAGCATAGCAGCATCGTAGTCTTTGCCCATTACCTGCAATTTAACCCCACCGACAGCTGCCGAAAGATAGGGATTGACCTGTACCGTGTACTCGTCCTTAACAAAACATACAATACCGGCGTGCTCCAACTGGATCTTAACCGGGTATAAGTCGTGTGTGAAATTAAATGTGGCAACCGTTACAAGATCTTCCATAGAAAGTGCGGCAAAGTTCGGTTATTAAAGATAAAAAATATGAAATTTTACTTTTAAATATTGGGGTGCAAACCTGCCCCGGGCCAAGCTACGCATGCCGGGATGGTTTAGTAAGTCATTCATTTTCAATAAAAAGGCAAAATCATTGTAAATGTGTCGATTTCCATGGCGGTAATGCGTATCTTCGCCGCCCGGAATTAAGAAACAGTAGCCGAAAAGTGCCGAAAGCCTCCCCGATTATTATTTTTTAATGAAAAGAAGTAAAATTTATCTTCAAAATATTTTGCAGTAACCAAACAACTCATTACCTTTGCAGTCCCAAATTTTTCGGGTTTAAGAAGTTATTTAATAAGTATGTCACAGCGTATCAGAATAAAGCTAAAATCTTACGACCATAACCTGGTGGATAAATCAGCAGAGAAAATCGTTAAGACTGTGCGCAATACGGGAGCGGTTGTAACAGGCCCTATTCCATTGCCAACAGAGAAGAAGATCTTTACAGTACTGCGCTCACCGCACGTTAACAAGAAAGCACGTGAGCAGTTCCAGCTTTGCACGCACAAGCGTTTGCTGGATATCTATACTTCTTCTTCCCGCACAGTTGACGCCCTTTCAAAGCTCGACCTGCCCAGCGGTGTTGAAGTAGAGATAAAAGCATGATGAAAAACCCTCCCGCTACCGCAGGGGACGAGAGGAGTGAAGATCTTTAACAAATTGAATTAAACGGCTAATCCCGGTCCACACAATAAAGGAAACCGGGCGCTTGGCTAAAATATAATAATAATGAAAGGTATTATTGGTAAAAAAATCGGCATGACCAGCATTTTTGAGCCGAATGGTAAGCAGACTGCCTGCACCATCATCGAAGCTGGACCTTGTGTGGTTACTCAAAAGAAAACCGTAGATACCGACGGTTATGATTCGCTGCAAATCGCTTATGGCGAGGCAAAGGAGAAGAATACTCCGCAGGCGCAAATCAATCACTTCGCTAAGGCAAATACAACGCCTAAGAGCATCGTAAAAGAACTTCGTAATTGTTCCATTGACAAACAGGTAGGTGAATCTATAACCTGCGAGATATTTGCCGAAGGCGAGAAGGTAGCTGTAATAGGCACCTCGAAAGGTAAAGGTTTCCAGGGCGTAGTTAAACGTCACGGTTTTAGTGGTGTGGGTGAAGCATCCCATGGCCAGCATGACCGCCAGCGCGCTCCCGGTTCTATAGGTGGATCATCATATCCCAGCCGCGTATTTAAAGGCATGCGCATGGCAGGCCGTATGGGTGGTGACCGTATAAAGGTTAAGGCCCTGCGTGTAGTAAAAGTATTCCCTGAGCAGAACTATATATTAATAAGCGGTTCGGTTCCGGGTCATAACGGTTCTATTGTTTTAATTCAGAATTAATTGTAGTCATGCAGATTGACGTATTAAATAGTAAAGGTGAAAAAACCGGCCGCAATGTAGAGTTGCCGGAAGAAATTTTCGGTATCGAGCCCAACGATCATTGCATATATCTTGCGGTGAAGCAGTACTTAGCTGCACAAAGGCAAGGTACGCACAGCACCAAGACCCGTGCAGAAGTGCATGGCTCTTCAAAGAAGCTGCACCGCCAGAAAGGTACAG
>DDET01000016.1:63526-71205 GCA_002336915.1 Bacteroidetes bacterium UBA1947
AAAATGTCGGCCCTGGCTTATAAGGCACGTGAGAACAAGATCATGGTTATAGAAGACCTGAAGATAGATGCACCGAAGACCAAAGATTTCGCGGTAATGCTGGATAAGCTGCGCGGCGATAACAGGAAGTCGATGGTGATACTGCCTGAACAGGATTCGAACATATACCTGAGCGGCCGCAACCTGCAGAGCAATAAAACAATTGCACTGAGCGATATGAACACATACGACCTTGTACATGCAAGCGTGTTGATATTCACAGAGAGCGCAGCTAAGATGTTTAACGAAGAAATGGTAACAACCGAAGAAGCATAAGCCAAGCGGTTCCAACAAACGAATATTTAAGGTGTGAGCAATTGCACCGGCTATAAAAAAATAAAGAAAATGAAAGTCGCTGACATTTTGGTAAGGCCGGTTATCACTGAAAAAGTGAACAACCAGATAGAAAAGCACAGCCGCTATACCTTCGAGGTAGGCAAGGCCGCCAACAAGCTGGAGATAAAGAAAGCCGTAGAAGAATTCTACGGTGTGAAGGTGAAAGAAGTGAACACTGTAGTGGTGCCTGCCAAGAGCAAGACCCGCTACACTAAAGCAGGATTTTTATCAGGCCGTAAGCCATCTTATAAGAAGGCTATCGTAACCCTGGCAGAAGGAGATTCTATTGATTTGTTTTCAATATAAGTAGGGAGTAAAGTTCAAAAGACCAAGATTCTCAACTAAAGAATAAAAGAAAATGGCATTACGTAAATACAAACCGGTAACAGCCGGTACACGCTGGAGAATAGGTAACGCATATGCTGAAGTTACCACTAATGTACCTGAAAAGAGCTTACTTGAGCCTATGCATGGTACAGGTGGCCGTAACGTACAGGGCCGCAGGTCTATGCGTTATATAGGCGGCGGTAACAAGAAAATGTACCGCATAATAGATTTTAAGCGTGACAAGAAGAATATACCTGCCACAGTTAAGAGCATCGAGTATGATCCTAACCGTTCCGCTTTCATCGCCCTGCTGAACTATGCAGATGGTGAAAAGCGCTACATCCTGGCCCCGCAAGGCCTTGAAGTAGGCGGCACAGTAATAAGCGGTGACGCTGTAGCACCTGAAGTAGGTAATGCACTGGCACTGAAGCACATGCCTCTTGGTACTGTTGTACATAATATAGAATTGCAACCCGGCCGTGGCGGTGCCCTGGCACGCAGCGCAGGTACTTATGCACAGCTGAACGCGAAAGAAGAAAAGTATTGTGTACTGAAAATGCCATCGGGCGAGCTTCGTAAAATACTGAGCACATGTATCGCAACAGTGGGTACTGTATCTAACAGTGACCACGCGCTACAGAGCATGGGTAAAGCAGGCCGTAACCGCTGGAAAGGCATCCGCCCGCGTAACCGTGGTGTAGCGATGAACCCGGTAGATCACCCGATGGGTGGTGGTGAAGGGCGTGCATCAGGCGGACACCCACGTAGCCGTTCAGGTAAATACGCGAAAGGTGAAAGCACACGTAACACCAACAAGGGTAGCAATCAATTGATCATTCAGCGCCGTAACGGTAAAAAGTTATCAGGTAAATACAAATAAATCAGGAGTAAAACAATAAATAATGGCTCGTTCAATTAGTAAAGGTCCTTACGTAGATGCTAAGCTCGAAAAGAAGATCGTAGCAGTAGCAGAAGGCAAAGTAAAGAAAGGCGTTATAAAAACCTGGAGCCGTCGCTCTACTATAACTCCTGATTTTGTGGGACAAACGTTTGCCGTGCACAATGGTAACAAATTCATCCCGGTGTATGTTACTGAGTTCATGGTAGGCCACAAGCTTGGTGAATTTGCACCAACCCGCAATTTTAAAGGACATAGCGGTACGAAACAATAATACCCCCGGCCCCTAAAAGGGAGGTAAGGTAGAAAGAATAAAAGTTAATAAATAATTAGAAAACCGAAAAGCCCCTTTTGGGGTTTGGGGTAAAAAATAAAAGAAAATGGAAGCTGTAGCTCGCTTACGAAATTATCCTACATCACCGCGCAAGATGCGCCTTTTGGCCGACCTTATACGTGGTATGGATGTAGAAAATGCACTGAACACATTGAAGTTCAGCACTAAGCACCCTTCTGTGCCGTTGGAAAAGCTTTTGATGAGCGCCATAGCCAACTGGAGAGTGAAGAATGAAGGTGTGGACGTAGCTGATGCGAACCTGTATGTAAAGACCATATTTGTAGATGGTGGCCGCGTGCTCAAGCGCATGCGTCCTGCTCCGCAAGGCCGTGCATACCGTGTACGTAAACGCAGCAACCACGTAACATTAATGGTGGACAGCCGTAAAGCAGCACCAGTAACAGCATAGTTAGTTAAATAGTTGATTGGTTGATTAGTTGACCGGTCGATAAACGATAAAAGAAAATAGTTTAAAAACTCAATAACAGTATAATGGGTCAAAAAACAAATCCTATAGGTAACAGGTTGGGCATCATCCGCGGATGGGACTCAATGTGGTATGGGGAAAAGAAGGATTTCGGTCAGAAACTAGTAGAAGACCATAAAATCCGCACTTATCTGAATGCGCGTATCAATAAAGGCGGTATTTCCCGCATTGTAATTGAGCGTACACTGGGTAAGCTTATCGTAACCATCCACACTTCAAAGCCGGGTATCATAATAGGTAAAGGTGGTACTGAAGTGGATCGTATCAAAGAAGAGCTGAAGAAGCTCACCGGTAAAGACGATGTGCAGATCAACATTATGGAGATCCGCCGTCCTGAATTGGATGCGAACATAGTAGGTGAAACAATAGCCCGCCAGATAGAAAGCCGCGTAAGCTACAAACGTGCTGTTAAGATGGCAATCTCTACAGCAATGCGTATGGGTGCGGAAGGTATCAAAATAAAGGTAGGTGGCCGTCTTGCAGGTGCTGAAATAGCACGTAGCGAGGAATTCAAACAAGGCCGTACCCCACTCCATACATTCCGTATGGATATAGACTATGCTTCAGTGTTCTCTCTTACCGTATATGGTAAAATAGGCATCAAAGTATGGATATGTAAAGGTGAAGTACTGGGCAAGCGTGATCTTAACCCTAACTTCTCAGCAGGATCTGATAACCGTGGTAATCGCCCGGCGGGTGGTTTCCAGGGCGGTGAGAACCGTGGCGGAGGCGACAGGGAAAGAGGCGAGCGTCGCGGTGGTGACAGAGGCGGTGAGCGCGGTGGAAATCGCGGCGGCGGCGGCGGTGGTAACCGTGGCGGCGGTGGCGGCGGACGCCGATAGTAAAGCAAGAAATTACAGCCTGCTGAGGGCATAAACCCTAAGCAGTAGATAATAAATATAGAATTCAAAAAAACTTGTAACAATGTTACAGCCCAAAAAGACTAAACATCGTAAAGCGCATAAAGGCAGGATCAGGGGTAACGCTCAGCGTGGCGCTACCATAGCTTTTGGTTCATTTGGCCTTAAAGCCATGGAGCCGAAATGGATAACTAACCGCCAGATAGAAGCTGCGCGCCAGGCACTTACCCGCCACATGAAACGTGAAGGTAATGTGTGGANNATGGGTAAAGGTAAAGGTAACCTGGAGTTCTGGGCTGCTGTAGTAAAACCGGGCCTCATCATGTTTGAACTGGATGGCGTACCTGTACAGGTAGCACGCGAAGCACTGGAACTGGCTGCACAGAAGCTGCCGATCAGGACCAAGTTCGTTATCCGCAGGGATTTTGCAGGTGATGTTGCAGTAAAAGCTAAATAAGAAATAAGGTAGCAGGCTCGCAAGGGACGATACCGATTAATAAATATTAATTACAAGAACAATGGCAAAAGCAAAAAAAGCGAAAGTTGAAGATTATCGCTCGCTCAATGACCAGGCACTGGCTGAAAAGATCAGTGACGAGGAGTTGCGCCTGAAGAAATTACACTTCAGCCATGCGGTTAACCCGATAGAAAACCCGCTTACTATTCGCCAGATACGCCGCGGTATCGCGCGTCTGAAGACCGAACAACACAGAAGAGTATTAGGTTTTTAATAAAATCTTTATAGATGTCAAATACTATTGAAAGGAAAAACAGGAAGTCCCGTATCGGGATAGTGAGCAGCAACAAGATGACCAAAACCATCACAGTGGCTGTGGAACGTAAGATCAAACACCCGATATACGGAAAGTTCCTAAAGAAAACTACAAGCTTCCATGCACATGATGAAGCAAATACCGCAGGTATTGGTGATATCGTGCGCATTATGGAAACTCGCCCGCTGAGCAAAACAAAGCGCTGGCGCCTGGTAGAAATTATTGAAAAAGCAAAGTAATCTTATTTAAAGATGATACAACAAGAATCCCGGCTCAGTGTAGCCGACAACAGTGGTGCCAAGGAAGTGCTTTGCATACGTGTGTTGGGTAATTCGGGACAAGTATATGCCGGAATAGGTGACAAGATAGTGGTAACCGTGAAAGACGCATTGCCAGGTGGCGGCGTAAAGAAGGGCACTGTATCTAAAGCGGTGATCGTACGCACAAAGAACAAGTTGCGCCGCAGGGACGGATCTTACATCAATTTTGATGATAATGCCGTAGTACTGCTGAATAACTCAGACGAGCCACGTGGCACCCGTATATTTGGCCCGGTAGCCCGCGAATTGCGTGACAAAGGATACATGAAAATTGTTTCCCTTGCACCGGAAGTATTGTAAAAATTACGTACCTTTGCAGCCCGTTTACGGGTTCTGGGTGAACAAATTTAATAAATAGTAACGTGAAACAACGATTTCAACCAAAGTTCAATATTAAAAAAGGCGACAGCGTGGTAGTAATTACCGGCGCGGATAAAGATCGCAGCAAGCCGCGCAAAGTGCTGGCCGTATACCCTCAAAAGAGCCGTGTGCTTGTTGAAGGTGTAAGAATGGTGACCAAGCACCTGAAGCCTAATGCCCAAAACCCCCAGGGCGGTATTGTAAAGGAAGAAGCAGCCATACACATCTCTAACGTGATGCTGTGGGATGCCAAAACCAAAGCGCCTTCACGTGTAAAACGTGAGCGTAAAGATGGAGGATTTGTACGTATATCTAAAAAATCAGGGGAGGTAATCAAATAATGGCAACAACAACATATACCCCGCGTTTGCAGAAAAAGTACAGGGAAGAAGTAGTACCTGCTTTGATGAAGAAATTCGGCTACACCAGCGTAATGCAGTGCCCTCGCCTGGTAAAGGTATGCCTGAACCAGGGCGTTAAAGGCTCTGTATCTGACAAGAAACTGATAGACGATGCTGTAGGTGAAATGTCACTCATTTCGGGCCAGAAGGCCGTACCTACGCTGTCTAAGAAAGATATCTCGAACTTTAAGCTCCGTAAGGCTATGCCAATCGGTTGCCGCGTAACACTGCGCAGCAATAATATGTTCGATTTCGTGGACCGTATGATCTCTGTTACCCTGCCACGTGTACGTGACTTCAAGGGTATCAATGAAAAATCTTTCGATGGCCGTGGTAACTATACTATGGGCGTTACAGAACAGATCATCTTCCCTGAAATAGACATAGACAAGGTGAACAAGATAAGCGGTATGGATATCACTTTCGTGACTACAGCCCGTACAAACGAAGAGGCATACGAACTGCTTAAAGAGCTGGGCATGCCTTTCAAGAATGCAAAGAAAGAAGAAGTAACTACTACTAATTAAATTCAAGATAAAGAATAATAAATGGCAAAAGAATCAGTAAAAGCCCGCCAACGCAAACGCGAACGTATGGTAGCACAGTACGCCGCAAAGCGTGCAGCGCTGAAGGAGGCCGGTGATTGGGCAGGTTTGGATAAACTTCCAAAGAACTCATCACCAGTTCGCCTTAAGAACCGTTGCCAACTGACCGGCCGCCCACGCGGTTATATGCGCCAGTTCGGCATCTGCCGTAATGTGTTCCGCGATATGGCACTGGATGGCAAAATACCGGGCGTTGTTAAAGCAAGCTGGTAATACCCTACCCTGTTAAAGGGAAAAGGTAAGACGTTTCAAAGTCAGGAGCAGAAAATTCCTGATACTCGTAACAAACAAAAATTTAAAAAAGAAAATGGTAACAGATCCAATAGCAGACTTTTTAACCCGTATCCGTAACGCACAAATGGCGCGCCACCGTATAGTGGAGATCCCCGCATCTAACGTTAAAAAGCGTATGACAGAGATCCTTTACAACAAAGGATACATCCTGAAGTACAAATTTGAAGACGACAACAAACAAGGCCTTATTAAAATAGCCCTTAAGTATGATGGCGTAAGCAAAGATCCTGCAATAAAAAGCCTGGAACGCATCAGCCGCCCCGGTCTTCGCCAGTACGCAAAGCCAAACGAAATAGTTCGTGTAAAGAATGGCCTTGGTATAGCCATAGTATCTACGTCTAAAGGTGTGATGACCGATAAGGAAGCACGCGCACAGAATGTAGGTGGTGAAGTATTGTGCAATATCTATTAATCTAAATAAGACGATGTGGCTTGTGCCGCATCGTTTATTAAATAAAATTACCGGTACATTAAGCCGTGCCTATACAAGGCTGACCGGCCGGTGAATTAACAAACAAACGACAAAAATCAATTACGATGTCTCGTATAGGTAAACAAACAATCCCGGTTCCCAGTGGCGTTACTATAGCAGTATCTGCTTCGAACGAGGTTACCGTTAAGGGCCCCAAAGGCGAACTGAAACAAATATTGGACCGCGATATCAAGGTTGAACAGGCAAACAACGAGATCACTATCTCCCGCCCTACCGACCAGATACGCCACCGTGCACTGCATGGTTTATACCGTGCCCTGTTAGCTAACATGGTTACAGGTGTAACAACCGGTTTCAAAAAAGAACTTGAACTGGTGGGTGTGGGTTATCGTGCTGCAGTAACAGGCCAGCAGATAGATATGGCCCTGGGGTTTTCGCATAATATCATTATCGATCTGCCTAAAGAGATCAAAGCATCTGCAACCGCTGAGAAAGGACAAAATCCAAGGATCATCCTTGAATCATTAGATAAACAACTGCTTGGACAGGTAGCGGCTAAAATACGCGGCCTGCGCAAACCTGAGCCTTACAAAGGTAAAGGTGTACGCTACTCTACTGAGACCGTACGTCGTAAAGCAGGTAAAGCAGCTGGTAAGTAATCTCCTGGCCCCGCTAAAGCGGGGTCCAGGTTTTTTATATAAATATTTAAAACTCCGGTAGCTCCAGAATAACAGGAAGCCCGTAAAACTCAGATAAAATGTCAATAGATCACAAAGTAATACGCCGTCAGAAACTTCGCTGGCGTATACGCACCAAGATCCACGGTTCTGCACAGAAGCCCCGTCTTTCTGTATTCCGCAGCAACAAGGATATTTATGCGCAACTGATAGATGATAATACCGGCACTACTATGGCTTCTGTAAACTCACGCCAGAAAGACCTGGCTTCGAATACAGGTACCAAAGTTGAAAAATCAATGCTGGTAGGTAAAGCAATAGCACAAAAAGCAAAAGACCTGGGTATTGAAACCTGCGTTTTTGATCGTGGCGGTTATTTGTACCATGGTCGTGTAAAGGCTGTAGCCGATGGCGCACGTGAAGGTGGCCTGAACTTTTAATTAAATTATTATTTAACTATTTCTTTTTATAAAAAATAATGGCGAAGACTCAATTTAATCGCGTAAAAGCCGGAGACCTGGAACTGCATGAAAAG
>DDET01000068.1 GCA_002336915.1 Bacteroidetes bacterium UBA1947
GGTCTACCAAAATAATCAATATACTTATACATACAATACCTTATAATAAATTTATTTTTTTAACATTATTTTTTTAATCGAACTTTAATTTTCAGTTAATTTATCAAATAGCTAAACCTGCTTATCTCTAAGAACATTTTAAATGAAACCAATAATTTATGCTGCTAGAATAGATTTAATGAGATCAATTTTTAATTAAAAAAGCGATCCGCGTAAATAACGCGGATCGCTTTAAATGTGAAATATTAAATAGTATAACTATTGCTTGGTGATCTTGACTGTTTCTGTCCTTGCATCATCGCTATACCTGAGCATATACATACCTGAAGCCAGGCCGCTCATGTCAACTGTAGCCTTGTTATTGTCCATATCAACACTGATGATGGTGCGGCCTGTGAGGTCAGTCACTACAAGCTGGCTATTTGCTGCCCTGTTGCCATTGATACGCACATTAACCTTGTCCTGAACCGGGTTCGGGTAGGCTTCCACAGAGAAACCATCAGCACCATGCACGTTTGATACCGCGAGCGCAAAGTTGCTGCCGGTGTGTATGTAGAAACCACTGAAGCCGGTTACGGGGAATGTAATTACCCACCAATTGTTAGCGATATCCCAGCTGACAGACGTTGGTATTATCAATTCTTCACCGCCGGAATAATTAGCAGGGGCATTACCTGCGCCATGGAATGTTGTGACTTTTACATTGCCATTGTCTGTTGCGAAACTTGGCAACAGTGGGTAGCCCATTGGCCCGGCAACAAGGTTATACGCATCAAATTCCGACTGATATGCATATAAGGTAACTGTTGCAGTAGCATTTGCAGCGTTACTATCCGGCACGATATCGAAGTGACGTTGCACATATGGCTGGTTCCTGAATTTCTGTACGGTGTTGTCCAATGTAACTTTGACAGTAGTTAAGCCGGAAACTGCACTCGGGCCGGAAGGAACAACTGAAACCATAAGATCGCAATCGGTATAATTTATTTTATTGCTTGATGGAGTTACTTTCACCGCATTTGTTTCTGTAGTACCGAGCGAACCTGCGAGGTACCCGCTATTGAACCAGGCCATAACACTCTGAGCGCTGGTATCTGTGTTTTTAGTAACACAGGCCGTGCTGGCCTCTACAATACAACTCACACTGTCTCCACCATTGAGCAGCAGATCTGTATACGTGGGACTATTGTTACCTATTGGGTTGCCGTTCTTCATCCAGTGATAGATAGGTGAAGGGCCGGCACCCGTAGCTGTTGCAGTGAAGGTGGCTGTAGAACCTGTACATATTATTGTACCTGGTGTAACTGATACAGAAACCGCAGGTGTAAACATTGGCGTAACAGTCATGTTATGCGTATTACTTGTAGCTGAAGCAGGAGAAGGGCAAAGATCATTGCTGACCATCACACAATTGATCTGGTCGTTATTAACCAATCCCAGGTCGGTATATGTAGGCGTATTGCTGCCGACAGGCAGGCCGTTCTTCTTCCATTGGTAAACCGGAGCGGGCCCCCCGTTCACGGGCGCGGCAGTAAATACTACTGTGGTGCCAAGGCATATAGAATCACCCGTATTCGAAGTTACGGAAACGCCCGGCGTTGTAATGGCATTCACGGTCATTAAAACAGTATTGCTTGTAACAGTTACAGGACTCACGCAAGGTGCGCTGCTGGTCATTGTACAGGCAATAACATCGTTGTTGTTAAGTGAGGGGTCGGTATAGGTTGGCTGATTAAGGCCTACTGGGTTACCGTTCTTGGTCCACTGGTAAAGAGGAGAAGGACCTGAGTAAGTTGTAGCTGCAGTATATGTTACGGCAGTTCCATTGCATATTGTTGCGCCCGGGCTAGCTGTTACTACAATAGTTGGCACATTCCCGGTTGTTATCGTCATTGTAATAAAGTTGCTGGTAACAACAGCAGGAGTAGCACAGGTAGCATTGCTGGTAACTGTACATGATACAACGTCAGTATTATTTAGTGTAGATGTAACATACGTTGGGTTTGTGCTCACGGGGTTACCGTTTACTTTCCATTGGTAAGTAGGGGTAGGCCCGCCATTTGTAAGTGAAGGCGTAAACGTAACGGGCGTGTTGGAACAAACTGTGGTGCCCGGGCTTGCTGTAATACCAAGTGTTGGTACCACGGTGTTATTTACGGTCATCGTTATTGGCGTGCTCGTGGCTGTGGTTGGTGTAGCACAATTTGCATTACTTGTCAAAACACAGGTAATAACATCATTGTTAGCAAGAGTATTGTTTTGGTAGCTGGAGCTGGTGCTTACCGGGTTACCGTTCAGGTACCATTGGTAACCTGGTGTGGGTCCGCCGTTGCTGGGTGTTGCCGTGAATGTTGCGTTTGAGCCGGAGCATATTACATTCCCCGGGTTAACTGTGGTTGTAATGCCCGGAGTCACGAGCGGATTCACGATCATAGTTATCGCATTGCTGGTGACCGTTACCGGTACAGCACAGTTGGCATTGCTTGTAAATACGCAGGTAACTACATCACCGGTGGCAAAAGTATTGTTTGAATACGTAGTGCCGGTTCCAGCGGGGTTACCATTGAGCATCCATTGGTAAGTAGGTGATGGCCCGCCATTAGTACCGGTAGCTACAAAGTTCACCATCGTGCCGGCACATATTGTATTGCCCGGGCTGGAGGCGATCGTGATACCTGGCGTCACCGATGGATAAACGGTCATTATGATATCATTGCTGGTAACTGTGGCCGGAATTGCACAACCGGAGCTGCTGGTCATAGTACAGGTAATATCATCAAGATCTGCTAATGAATTAGAAGTAAAAGTAGGCGTATTAGCTACAACCACATTATTCTTCTTCCACACATATGCAGGCGAAGGACCGCCATTGGTAATAGTAGCTGAGAAGGTAACGGATGTGCCGGCACATATTGTGCTGCTGGGACTAACGCTAATGCTTATGGTAGGCACTACCGTTGGTGTCACCGTCATCGTTATAGTATTGCTGGTAACGGTGGCAGGTGTAGCGCAGGTTGCATTACTTGTCACCGTGCAGGTTACATAATCACCGGTCACCCAGGTACTGCTGCTCCAGGTAGGTGAAGCCGACTGGAAAACATTGTTCTTCTTCCAGCTATATGTCGGCGAAGGGCCGCCGTTTGTTAAGGTGGCAGAGAATGTAACGTTCGTGCCGGGGCAAATAGTATTTCCGGGATTTGCAGAAATACTTACCGTTGGTACCACAGTCGGGTTTACAGTCATTATAAGCGGGGCGCTCGTTACTGTTGTCGGGTTAGCACAGGGCGCATTACTTATTATTGTACAGGTAATTGCATCGCCTGTAATAAGCACATTGTCCGTATAAGTCGGGCTGGTTCCTACGGGGTTGCCGTTCTTGTACCACTGGTATGTGGGGCCAGGTCCACCATTTGTAATATTAGGTGTAAATGTTACAGGCGTACCCAGGCATATGGTAGTACCGGGGTTGGCAGTAATCGTTATAGTAGGCACAAGGTTAGGATTGATGGTCATGGTGATCGTATTGCTGGTAGCCGTTGTAGGCACAGCGCAAGGCGCATTGCTAGTTATGGTACAAGTAACATTGTCATTATTATTAAGTGTCGAAGTTGAAAATGTAGGGTTGGTAGCTAATGGAACAGGTGTATTATTTACCTTCCACTGGTATGTGGGCGTAGGCCCTCCATTCGTGACAGTGGCGGTAAAAGTAACATTGGTACCTGCGCATACATTATTGCTCGGGCTTACCGTTATTACCACAGAGGGTGTAAGTTGCGGATTGATCGTAAGGTTGGTGCCGTTATCCGCGCCGGTAAAAGCAGTTGCTGTAGATACAGTACGTATCCTATAAGCTGTACCGCCAGGCTGTGCTGCAGGAATAGTGCAGGCTATTGCCCCGCTGGTCGAGGTACTCGTTACGATGCCTATCTGCGTTGGTGAGGCAAAAGATCCTAAAGCATCGCTCAGCTGAACCTTAAATTGGTTACCTGCTGAAAAAGCTAAATTAAAAGAAGAGTAGTTTACAGTAATGCCTGCACCTGCACACCATGGTGAGCCTGTAACAGTAGTAGTAATACCAACCAGCGGAAAACTATTTACATAAGCAAAGATATTCTGCCACAGGTTCACACCCTGCGTATAAGGGGTCCAGTAATTGGGCTGCGTACATCCTCCGAAAAATACAATGCCATTACCCCAGGTCTTATAGCATAAGACAGGACGCACGTTTGCAGCATATGCAGCGTCGTACAGGAGCGGAGTTAATCCCGAGCCTGTAAGATAAGCATGCGCAAATGAGTTACCGCTATAAGTGGGTGAAGTGGGTAAATATGGGCCCAGGAATATTTGATTGGCGGGAACAGTTGTAGCAACTGAATTACCATAACTTGGATAATTCAATGTCGTTCCGCTAAAACCCCATGTCTGGTTGCTGCCGTAGTTTGGTGCGGCATTCATAAACAAACGGCCACCATTGTTCACCCAGTTTTCGATCAGGGTAATATTGTTGTTAACAAAGGTGGGCATGTTGCTGTTCTGGTCGCTTCCCTCCAGCATAACGAATTGCGTAGAGGCTGCAAATATTGTGGCAGCAGGAGTAGAAAAGGTAGCCTGTATCCAGCCACCAGCACCAAATACGTTATTCATACAGGTTATGTTCTGCGTAGTGCCCCAGGGGTTAACATCCTGCACATAATAAGGCGTTGCCGATGCACCGTAACCAAACAGTGTAAAGAAAACAACGAGGGGAAATAGTTTAAAATAAGAGCGTACATTATTTTTCATAACCAAAGATTAATTTGCGATCGTACAAACTGTTAAAGTTTAACGAAAATAACAAAACATCTTATATATGCAATGAATTAAAACGCAGTTTTTTTCATTTTCCAATAAACATTTGATTATCAATATATTATATCAAAATAGGTAAACATCAACTTCTGATATTGGTTTAAATTATCATATTTTATCTTAAGTACCATATTCCCAAAAGTTAAAAGAGCAAAAAGGGGAAATGTATGTCGTTTTTCTAAGCTTTATTGGAATATGGCATTGGGTAGTAAAAAAAATATGGAAGGGTACCCAAGATTTTTCAATGCTACTACGTCTTTCTATTAAGAGACGCGCAATTAAAGTTTTTTTACAGGGCCCTGCAAAAATACTGTAACGGAAAAAAACAAACCAATGAAAAACAGGAAAATGTATTTGTATCGCATTTGCTCAAAAGCCAGCCCCATTATAAATGCAGCCTCATTCTTGAGTTTAAGGCCGCAAAAACCCTTAAGATTATTATTTTATACAATACGAAAACACAGGATAATGTAATTAAAAAAACGCGCTTATCCAAGCCTATTTCATGGAAAGTTTTTATTAACTTACTTAGGACGTGTATTAGAAAACAAAAAATGCCCTCATATTCTGAACAGGAAATAATAGAAGGGTGCCGCAAAAGGGACCGTACGTTGCAGGAACATCTGTACAAAGTGTACTATAGCATGTTCCTCAAGGTATGTGCAAGGTATGCGAAAGATATGCAGGATGCAGAGCAATTATTGAATGACGGTTTTCTAAAGGTATTTCTCAACGTACACAGTTATAAAAACAAAGGCTCTTTCGAAGGATGGATGAGGCGCATAATGGTTAATACTTGCCTGGACCATTTAAGAAGTAATTACCTGAAAGACTCGATGATAATGCATATCAATGCACTACCCCCTGTTGAAAAAGGGGCAGTGAACAACAGCGGATTGGAAAACATGGAGTTTAAAGAGCTGTTGGCGCTCATCCAATCCTTGCCTGTAATGACCCGTACCGTTTTCAACCTGTATGTATTCGAGGGTTATAATCATAAAGAGATCGCAAAAAACCTGGAAATAAGTGAGAAGACATCGCACTGGCATGTACACCAGGCCAGGGAGATACTTCAGAAGAAAATAAAAAAAAATGAATCGCAAAAAGTGATGTATGAAAGCAAACGAATTTGATAAAGCAATTCGCCATTCCTATGATCAGGGCAGTTTCGACTACGATCCTGCCAAATGGGAAAATATGGCGCAGCAGCTAAACGATGCTGAAAGCAAAAGGAAAAGCCTCGCATGGCTGCCTTTTATCAGCTACGCTGCCTCCATATTATTTATGGTGAGCATTGGTGCTTTTTTGATGCGTACAAATGCACCACAAGAGAAGGTAGCTGCAAATAATTCCTCGTCCGAAAGGGATATGAAGGTTGCCCAAACTCATGTTAAACAGGAAGTGGCCTGGCAAAATAATGCCGGTAACAAAGCTGTGAGCGAGCCAATACAAAATGCAGGCACAAAAAAAGCCATTGCACCAGTACATGAGCCTTTATTACAGGCGCAGAGCCCTGTTCTAGCTGTAGTTATGCCACAGGACGATGAAAACATCATGGATGCCTCTTTCGCCTTTGTGCAGACTGTTTCACAACCCGTTTTGCGGAAAGCTCCCAGGTATGTAGATTTTAATAACTACGCTTATGAGCCTGAAAGAACAGAAGAAACCACAAGAACGATTATCAGTGTGACCGGCGGCCTTAACTACGGCGGTGCAAACAGTGGATATGCCATGGGATTTACCGCTCATCAAAAACTTGGCGAAAATATCTTTTTTGAAGGTGATGTGGCTTTTGTAAATAACCTAAGCGGCAAAAAGACCGAATTTATTACCGAGGGATATACGCCTACAACAACAACTACCACCACTACTACATCTTCACTCGGAGGCAGTACTTCAGGTTCTGCTGCAGGCACCGCTGCCAGGGGCGCCCATAACACAGCAGCCAGGCCATCCGGCACTACGCCAACTTATGAAGAAACCACCGTTACCACCACCACTACAGACCCCGTTAAGGGCAACCACTATAACTTGTACTATGCGCAGGTTACACCCACTATAGGATATAACGTATTTAAAAACCTGGCCCTTTCAGGCGGAGCAGATGTGCAACGCTTACTGCAAAGCGATAAGCTAATGACCGTAACCCAAAATGTAGAGGATGCAAAACACCTCCCTTCATACGACCTGGGATTTGTAGGTAAAACAGAATATGCTATTTCAAAAGAAGTAAAAGCTACTGTTTACTATAGGCACGGCCTCAACAACGCTGTAAGTGGTTCTGATAAATACATCGACCGCAACTATATACAGTTCCAGCTGAAATTCTCAATATTAAACAGGTAGAATACCCCTTTTCTATATTATGTAAAAAGGCGCTCTAAGCGCCTTTTTACTTTCCCTGTGTTCGGCTTAAGAAGGTATTGGCTCATTAAGCGCCGCACGGATGCCGGCCCACCTGTCAGCATGTAATTCTGTTTCTGCGATATTCATTACCATATTCACCAGGGGTTCCGGCGCACCGCCGCTTATTGCCTTCAGAAACGTCGTGATCTCCGTATCGTTACAGCTACGCATCATCCATGTAAAATTCACTACTGCCTTATCGGGAGGAACGCTACCGGCTATCTTCTGGTTGATCGCCCCTATATCCCCATCTGTATACTTTGCCCACAATGTTTCGTTCAATGCCGTCTCTTCCTTGTTCATGTGCTGCAGGTTGAAGGCTATGAATTCATTGAATGCATAAAACACGCTATTACCTGCTATGATCCTTTCAGTCGGCGTTTTGGCTTCTTTATATTCAGCTATACGATCGCGAAGCGCCGCACCAAGTTTTCTGTCGGTTATGTGCTCCTGCTCAAAACTCCGCGCAAGCCCGGGGTTAACATCCGTAATATTAGCCAGTATATGATGATCCTCGTGGTCGGCATGGTCATCAAATAGCTCCAGCACCCTTTCTGCCTTTGCCAGCACGGGCAGCATGCTTGAAACATCAGCAAAATTCACATGCTGCATATGTGCTGCGGTATCGTATAACATTGCCCTCAAAGCCTTGTGTATCATGGCAAATCCGTTAAAGCGAAGTGTTTCCATATGTTATGTTTTAGACAGGCAAAATTAATTACCGGCGTTTTACTAACAATATTGATCTGTTGTATTTTTCTTAAGATTGGCTTCAATTGCCCGGAAATCATCATGCTAGCGTAATTATCTGTATTTTTAGCGCCGGAAATCATAGCTACATGAAGAAATTTTTACTGCCATTATTATTACTGGCTACGACTGGTGCTGCATTCGGGCAGGCAGGAACAAAGCATAACAGGGGTATTTTGTCCGAAGGGGATGATCGCTCGTATATAAGCTGCAGGCCGCTTTCGCATTTAGCTGCAAAAAGCACTACACTTAGCGATACAATGTATTACTACAACAATAGTGATACACTCCTTTTTGATTCATCAGTAGCCCTGAAATATGACGGTATAACACCAAACGACTCGGGTTACCTGTTCGGGAGCAATACATATGGCGACAATGCATTTGCCGAGATGTATGATTTCACATGGGGACAGGATACGCTAATAAATGTGCTGGGTGTGATCAGTTCATGGTCTGGCCATATCAGCCCGTCTTCCAACGATTCGGTGGACTTTCATGTATGGGGGCTGGATCCTGCCAGGTACCAGTTGGATACAAATGTTTATGCCTGGAATTTCCCCGGAGCATCATTGGGAGATAAAAAAGTACCGCTTACCGGCCTGCACACCACCGGCAACCAATTGACCACCACCTTTTTTGATACTCCTGTATACAGTATACACGGCAATTTTTATGTGGGATATAGTTATGAGCCCGATTCCCTGGACGGTGATACTATAGCACTGCGATCCACAGCAAATCATAAGGGGCAAGGCACGGGCCAATACCAGCTGGACCAAACTGATACTTTGCTCATTACCCGGAATGCAATAAGGGAAAGCGATGGTTACTGGTATGATGTCTACAACGATTATGACTATAATGTTAACCTTTCCCTGGTGCCTATCTTCCAGGTGCGCAGTGTTACGGGACTGTATGGCATAAGTAAAAGCGGCCTTACAATGCTGGGCACCTCGCCCAATCCTGCAGTAAATAATACCAACATCAATTTTGCCCTGCAGTCGCCTGCAACCATAAGCATACAGATCACCGATCTTAACGGACGGATAATGAATACGATAGAGCAGCCAGGCCTTGAAACAGGCAACCACTCAGTGACAATTCCATTGACCGAGTATGCCGCCGGCAACTATATTTATATCCTGCGAAGCAGCAGGGGCGCAGCTATGGCAGGCATCTTCAGCATTGTGAAATAAACCTAATTCACTTAAAATGCGGCTGTATCCAATGAGGGAAACAGCCGCATTTTCTTTTTTACCAAATGGATATTATGTACTTTTATAAAAAATTAGGCTATGAAGAAACTACTACTTTTATTGATACTAGTCTCAGCAACAGCGATCAGCCAGGCGCAAACCGGTTACAAGTACAACTTCAGGAACAACCTGCATGAAAAAAACTTGCTGGGTCCGGACCTGGTCCCATCTTGTGCCGATACATTCCTGACAGATACGATCCCGGCATTTTCTTTGGTCCGCCCTGTATATAGCTTCAGCCAGAATTGCGGCGTTAATTTTAGCGATGCTGCAAACTTCCTCGCAATAGGCGATTACACCATAGAAATGTATGTTTCGCTCGATTCTGTATTAGGGTATCGCAAGATGATCGATTACAAGAATATCTCCGACGACGGCGGGTTATATATCCACGACAGCACACTGGATTTCTTCAGCATTTTTGACACAGGCAATCCGCTCTATCCTGATAACAAGTATATGTTTACAGCTATAACAAGGAACAACGCCGATCAGAAAGTAAAATTATATGCAAATGGTACTTACCTGGGCAGCTTTACTGATGCCGCAGGCGACGCTTTTTACAATGCCGATAAACTGCTGCGTTTTTTCCAAAATGACACATTGAACCCAGGGGTTGAAGCTTCGGCCGGCAAAGTAGCCTACCTGGCCATTTACAACTACGTACGTGACTCTTTCCTGGTTCATACTGACTTCACCGACTCACTGGGGCCGATATTAGCCGCAACTAATGTTAAGAACCTAAGTACCCAAAGCAATATTGAATTATGGCCAAACCCTGCAAGCGATGTATTACAGGTGTCTTCTATTACTGAGCTCCCCTACGTTGTTACAGACCTGGCCGGCAGGCAGGTGTCAAATGGCACACTGTTGAAAGGAGAGAACAAAATAAATGTTGCTTCCTTAGCTCGCGGTATGTATCTTATTAAGCTGCAGGCCGACAACGCAGGTGCTGTTTACAAATTCATTAAAGACTAGCCTCCTACAATTTTGATATAAAAGTCCTGCCTGTGCGGGACTTTTTATATTTAAAAGCCTCCTGTAAATACAGGAGGCCCATCTGCAAATTTATTGTCATCCTTAATGTCAGGATAAAGATAGCCGGGCCCGGATCATAATTCATGCCCCTATAAAGGGGATTCTTTCGTTATTGTAGGCATTTAATACCTATAGTTACCATGATCGCGATGCCAGCGATGGTAGTGGTGGTGGTGACTCCTCTGCACGTGATAGGAATTGGGGTAGTAACCCGCCCCTACATCCACCGCACAAGAACTAAATCCCGCTGCAAGGAATAAAAACATTGCACCCATTAATATTAGCCGTTTCATAACCGTCATTTTATTTTTTTAAGAAATAAATACACCCTATGGATACAAAAGCTGCGCCACTAAACCTCAAAGAACAGCAAAAAGCGCTAACTGCTGATCGCAGACCCCTAAGGTAGGGGCACAAAAAAGGTTCAGGGACAAAGCCTGAACCTTTTAATTAAATAAATGTGATGGCTATTTAACTACCTGTAATGGCAACGATATTGGCTTGCCATCATTCAGCAGCTCAACAATGTAACTGCCCGCCGGCAATTTGCTTATGTCTATGCCGGTATTATTTGCCACTGAGCCTTCAGCTACTTTTTTGCCCGACATGTCTGTTATATTGTAGTTTACGTCACCCTGCAAGCCTCTTACATATGCTATGCTCTTGGCAGGGTTAGGATACAGGCTAACGCCCTCTTCATTTACATTTATACCGGCAACATCAGTAGGGGCTATCACCCTTATCTTGCCAAAATACGGCTTTGTATTCGGTGCCGTTACACTTACCATTATTGAATCCCCAACCTGTAGCGGGCTGAAGCCATGGTGGGTGGCATTGCTTACCACGGGCCTTACCGAAAATAAGGTATCACGATGCATCAATGTTACGATAGCTCCGTTAATGTTTACGGATACATTTATTGCGCTCCAGTTAGGCGTTATAGTGGCCGGGTGAGTTACAGTAAGCGTAGCAGGCACCTTCTTTCTCAATTGCAGCGACGGATCTCCGAAAAGTACCCATGTATCGGTCATATCATAACCACCTTGCAGGTAGTCATCGTTCATCGACATACAGCCTGTTTCCACTATCGGGCCTATGTTATCCAATGCCGGGGCATTATCGCTTATTATGTCATTCACAACATCCTGCGTCTGCATAGGTTCATTCCAATACTGGGAAATTGTACTCATAAAATTGGCAACAGAGCCCGTGGGGTTGAATGACATGTCGATGGAACGCTGAAATTTTTCGGCAAAGCAGGTATTATCAACAAAGGATCCCACATCGCAGCCCACGATCAGCACAAAAGGCCACTGCCCTGCATTATTGGTAAGGCTTGATATATCGCTGGTTGTAAAATTGCATGTTACGATTCCCTGGTCCCAGCCATGGCCGCAATAATTAACCAGTGATACGCCGCTATCTATCTGGCTTACAAGGTCCACCGGCGCAGGATCTCCTGCTGCATCCTGTATGCCATGCGAGCTGTCATATAGTTCGCCCACTTGTGTATAGCTATCGCCCAGCAATTTAGTGCGTATGTTGCGCATATGTTGCCAGTCCATTTCATTATCATCGCCCGGGCCCAGGTTAGAGCCAATACCTGTAGCATGGGTGTACCAGCTCTGTGCTACGTTTGGGCTTTTTTCGTAGCTGATGGTTTTGGTCAATTGTGGGGAAAGTTCGCCAAGATTATTAGCCGACAGGCGCCCAACAAAAATGTCCGCGTAATGGTCGTTTCCCGCCAGGTAGCCATAAGAAATATCTGAGGGTCCTGCAAAAGTGAGCGTGGCATTATCCACCAGGCCCGAATCCATGCGGGGTGTAATGGACATATTATCCCCTACCAGCAGCAGGTAGTCTATATGCTTTGCCTGGTAAAACTGCTTTACATAGGCGTATATGCTTTCCTGGTCAGGATAGCCTGGTATGTTACTGGTCTCTGTAACATAAGTGCGGATCCCCTGCTGGTTCTTCCACTTGATGAACTGTTTGATCGTATCGGCGAACATGTGCGGCGTAATAATAAGCATCTGTGCAGCATAGCCCACACTATCGCCGGCTGCCGTAGCCTTAGCAGCCGCCTGGCTCAGCAGATCGTAATTGATAAAATGCCTGCGGTATATATTGTTCCATATGCGGTTGCCCGATGCATCCTCAGGTTTATGCGTCATTTTTGCCTTCACCCGCAATGTCACTTTAGTATAAACACGCAGGGTGTGCGTCACCGGGTTGTACTGCACCGGGAACACCCATACGGTTTTACCATGCGCATCATGCACCACGTAGTCATTTACAATACTGGCTGCTTCTGAAGGGTAAAATTTATTTTCTTTATAAACCGGCCCTGCCACCGGTGCAATAGTAGCAGGATCTATCTTGCGGCTCAGTTTTCCCTTTGCAGGTACTATATCATATCCCGCAAAGTCGGTATACTGGCTGTTCTGTATAGTAACCTCCATATTGTCGTCGCCTACCAGGAAACTGTAGCCTATAAAAGGCATGGCCGGCTCGTCTTTCCTGTTCAGGTACTGCAGGTGGTCCATATTTACCTCCAGCCGCGTCCAGGCTTCTTCAGCAGCTTTCGCACTCACACCGCCGAAATCAACCGAAAGCGTATACATATCGGCAGATGTTAACTTAATATCAGTGTTTGCCCTGTTCTTACTGAGCTGCTGGGCATTGACAGTTGCAGTGATGCCCATTAGTAAAATGGGGAGTATCAATTTCCTCATAAATTGCACATTAAGCATTTTAAAGATAGGGCTTTTTGTAATAGAATCCTCGCGAATTGGGGTAAATCGGCCAAATTTCGGCGGCGGCTTGCTAATGGAGGATTCCTTCAATACTGGTCAAACTAATAAAAATGTGGTACATAATTTGCTGCAAACTTGTATCGTACGTACCAGTAAACCTTCAATACACACGTTTGGCTATAATTAACTTAAACCTCATCGAAATGAAGATAATAATAGCTTGCTCTCTGATCCTCGCTATATTGACCGGTTGCCGTCAAAAAGACAAGGCACATGATTTACACACAGTTCGCCAGGATTTGCTGAATTATTTTGACTGGAAAGTGGGCAGCTATTGGGTATTTACAGACACCCTTACCGGGAAAAGAGATAGCTTGGTAGTGGACGAAAGTGATGAATGTTACGGTATGACTATCGATAATGTAGATTATAAAGATAAATGTATATTTATTTTTGAATATTATGACACCTTCGCAGTCCGGAAGGTTTGGGAAATAAATCTGAGTTCCCTTAACGATGGCGATGCTGTGCTCTTGTACTACAACCAGGGGTATTTTGGCAGTGGCAATCAAATTTTGACTTACAATATAAATCCTATCGATCTCAAGCCCGGTAACGTTATTTCACCGCAAATGACCGTAGGCTCCAAAACCTACACGAATGTATTTAACAGCGCTATGCTGCATGAGCGGATATTACTGAACGCCGATTCCGGATTTATTGAGCTGGACCTCAATAACTTCTATACACACAAAGCATTGGTACTGCAAAAAAGCCATATCGTTCACTGATCGCAGAAATGTTGGAACGTGGGGCTGGTAAGGATTTTTGAATTATCATTGCACTAAATCCGCCTCTTTATGGCTACTTACAAGGAGATATTTGAGCATAATAAAAATTGGGTGGCCTCGCGCACCGCTGAAGACCCCGGCTTTTTTGAAAAACTGGCTAAAGACCAGGAACCTGATTACCTGTACATAGGCTGCTCCGACAGCCGGGTGCCGGCCAACGAAATTATGGGCCTGGAGCCTGGCGACGTTTTCGTTCACCGCAATGTGGGCAACCTGGTTAACAATAGCGACCTAAATGTGCAGGCGGTTATAGACTTCGCGGTCAGCCACCTGCATGTAAAGCATATCATCGTCTGCGGGCATTACAACTGTGGGGCGGTAAAAGCTGCGATGGTTCCGCAGGATCTGGGCATCCTGAACCCATGGCTGCGTAACATACGCGATGTGTACCGAATGCACTACGATGAGCTCCAGGCCATCTCCGATGAGAAGGCCCGCTATAACAGGCTGGTGGAGCTGAATATAAAAGAACAGTGTTTTAATGTAGTTAAGATCGCCACCATACAAAAAAGCTACTTAGACCACAAATACCCCACGGTGCACGGCTGGGTCTTCGACTTACACAGCGGCTACCTTGTTGATCTCAATATAGATTTCAAGGCGATCCTGAAGGAAGTGCAGAAGGTGTATGATCTGCACGGCGAGTAACTGATCAATTCATGGCTATGAACAAGTTGTTCTTTAGTGTTGTTTTTCTCTTCAATTGCTTAATTGCTTTCGCACAGAAGCCCTACCAGAAATATGAAGGGCAGGAGTTTTTGCGGCAGGCACAGCTTACAAAAGAATATAAAGCAGCGAAGGAAAAGGCCGACCGGTTCAATCTTGATACTACACAGGTGCCCCAGGAAGTTAAGTTCATCATTGTAAGGCAAAAGGAACTGGGAATTGACCCGGACACACTCGTTGGGCATCTTACCAGAGAACTGGCGATCGGGCCACCACTTGAGTCTTATGAACTGCTTTACGACCGCAACAGGAAAAAAATAGTTTCCATTAAGGGCGGCATGAATAGTAACGTCCAAATACTGAAATAGCCTTAACGGCTATTCACATAATCTTTAAAGTAACTACAGGTATTATAGGCTATCTTGTAGAACTTGGTTTTGGCATACTTATTTTTAAGCACTACGAAATATGGATTCTCTAGCGAATAGGAGTAATATTCCTCCCCGGCCGGCGAATAATAATCCTCCTCACGTTGCGGTGAGCCACAGCGTTTCTGCTTACATTTTGCAGCCATAAAAGTACACTTGGCCTTCTGTTCAGGGTCTTTGCTATTTGCGATCGCTACCAGGAAGTATTTTTCCGCTTCAACGGGATCGTAATATTCGCGATACTCCGCGGGCAGTGAGGCGCGCAGCTTGCTATCTATGTAGCCCGGCTCATATATTCCCCTGTGGTAAGTGCAGGCATAGCAGGCCCTGCCGTAATAAGATATATTATACAGGCCCGCTGCGTACAGGTAAGCCGCATCCGCATCCTTTGGGTTCTTTAACAGTTTAAGCTGCAGGTCCAGCATCTTTTCTGCAAACTCCATTTTATTCATCACAACAGTTGTGTCTATCGGCCTGATTATTTGATAGTCGTCTATATGCATGATAAATGGGTTCGGCAATATCACATCATGCTGCATAAGCCCCGGCAACTTTTTGAAGGTGGCTACCGCCTTATCAAATTGATGAAAACGTATGTATTTGGTCGCTTCCAGTTCGCGCAGCACGTCCACTGTAAATTCGTTGTTGTTACTTAACCAACGTTCAAATTCACTCTTGTTTGCTTGCTGTCGGTATGCCTGGAAGGCTTTGAGATGTTCAATATCCATTGCATTTACCAGGCTGCCCGCCCGGTCCTCCGAGTAGTCGCCGCCGTATTCGCGGAGGGCATCACTTTCTTCCCTTGCCGCACGCGACAGGCAAAAGATCGCTTTCATGCTGTCACCTTGCTTCAGGTATGCTTCGGCCAGCACTTTCGTCATTATTTTGCTGTATGTAGCCGGTTCACTTTGTTCCATACGCTTTAGCGCAGGTAATAGCTCAGCCTCTGTCTGTGCGCTGATCCGCTCGCTGGATAAGGGTATGTACAAGGTATGGATGATGCCGGCCATTTCCTTTTCGCTTTCGCTCATTGGCAGTTTATCCGCAATATCCAGTTGCGCATTGCTCGCGGCCATCTTGCCGCCCGCGAGGGCAAGGTATGAGGATGCAAGATGCCAGAAGGCCACATGCCCGTTCTTCCCTTCGTCAGCCGCTTTCTGCGCAAAAATGCGCAACCTGTCCAGGTAGGGGAGGTATTTATTCAGTTGCTCCCTTATAGCATCTATATCGCTGCCGGGCGGCGGCCCGGACAAGGGGAATGCAGCAAAGCTGATAATATTGCTAAAATCCTCCGCCAGGTAAAGCTGTTCAGCTTTGTTTATTTCCCTCACCATTACCACATCCAGCCCTGCTACAGTAGGGTCTGCCTTGTAGGCATCCTCCAGAGCATCGGCGCCGGCCATATCATCTCCGTAAAACTCATACAGCCCGTACATAACGTTAACCACTGCCTTTTCATGCCCGCTTTTACAAAGAGCAAGTATGCTATCCAAAGACCGGTCCACCGCCCAGTTAAAACTAATATGCGCAGGCTTTTTCATTTCATCGCTCAGGTCAAAGGCAAGACTGTATGTATACGCCGCTTCTACTTTCCTTCCTAGCCTGTAGAGCGCACCGGCCTTTAATCCCAGGCAGCGCGCGTACATAATGCTGTTAGTGCTCTTGTTGCCTGCCAGCTCATCAAATAGTTGCAGTGTTTCATTGTATCTGTAGCTGTAAAAGGCCATACGTAATACCTGGTAATTGTAGCGCCATTGCAGGAATTTACTTTTGGCTTTCCGCCGCAGCTGCTTGCCTTCATCTGTTAACGACTGCATGTCTGCAGTATCGCGTAGCTTCAGTTTATATGCTACTGCACTGTCGTCCCAATAGCTATCCGTGGCATATGTGAAGGGCTCACACTTCTTTGCGAAAACGATATACGCAAGGGCCCGTTTGTCCTTATGGTATGCAAGCCATTTTGCAAAACTGTTCTTCCCCAGGTACGGCGGAACGGTAGCACCTTTCTTCTTGTCTACATAGTCATAAATAGCCTGCACGCTCTCCCCGCTGTATTTGTATATAAAGCTGTCTATGTCTTCGGCCTTTGCTTCATTATTACAATAGCTTTGCCACTCGGGTATATTTTGGTCACCAAGCTTTTCAAGCTTCAACTCATCAAATCCATAACCCTCATCGTAATACCGGTACTCGCTTATGTAGTAAAACGGAACATAGGCAGGCCCGCCGGCCAGGGTGTTAGAAAAAAATGAGTTTGGGCTATCGTAAGGATCATCGCCAAAATAACAGGCCTGTACGATGCGCACTGTAGCTACCAAAACAATAATACTAACGATAGGCATCCAGTACCTTCTCCAGCGCATGAACGGAATATTTTTTTAAAGTTATACTATCACAGTGGAAGAAAACAACATTTAAGCTGTCTTGCTTAATATTTTTTGCGGTGTACTTCGCCAGCTCATGAATGTCATTGTACGATGCATCCTCAGGCCTTATCTCTTCTCCTTTTTTCAAGGTATAGCCGTTCAACACCGTATCTTTTGTGCAGGCATACATGTTGCTCCCCGTCTTGTTAAAAAGCGTTCCTTGTTTTACCAAAGTCGCGGGGATGTCACGCAGTATACCCTTAAACTGTTTGTCCTTAAAAAGCAGGCACCAGTCAAATAAGGGCAACGCCACATCAAGTGGCAAGGGATATGTGGGCAGGTATGCAAGATACTTCTCGGCTTCCTCGGGATCAATAATGGAGTTTTTGATATCGTACTGCTTAATGTTACCCATGTTATAGCACATCAGCAGGCCCTTATCCACGGGCGGCACCCCCATGCGTACCTTGTACTTCACCTGGTGCAGGCGGATAGTAGCCGATAGCGTCTTGCCCTTAAACCAATCCTGTTGCCTGAATGCTTCCAGCAGCTTGAAATATCTATCCCGTGTACTGCTGGTCCAGTCACAGTCTATTTGTATTTCCTTCGGCTTTATACCTGCCTGCTCACAAAGGGCCTGTCCCATAGCTGCAATATGTCCTGCAAGTGAGCTCACATTATCTTCAAGAAAATGGCCAAGCACTTCCTGCTTAATAAATATTACCGGGATGTACTTAAATGTTCTGTCCATCTGCGCCGGTAAATGGATGGGGGCAAGGGGCATAGCCGAGTGCTGTACTTCATCCCAGTCCACATCGAAAAGGCGCAGGTACATATTCCTGCATTTTAGCTGCCTGAGTTGCTCCAACTCGCTTGCACGGGGGCTATAAGTAGTCTTCCAGTAGTAAATGCCGGGGGTAATATGGTGATGCCTGTTTTTACAGGAACAAAGGGTGAGCAGCAGGATGGCAATTCCTGGTATAAAAACGTAGCGTACCCGGTATATATGGCGACTATGGAACAATTACTTTTTGTGCCGCTGCTTTTAGCCTGAAGTGTATAGTGGACTCGCATTCATGCGCATCACCATCCGTCTGCATTAGTTTCAGTTGCGGGTTACTCATGGTCACTTCTTTGGCGCGCATAAAGGTAACATACCTGCTTTTTAATATAGTACCGGTCATAGCACGCAGCACCAGCGCACCACCCATTATCTTCGGGAACCTGCGGATGATGACCACGTCCAGCAGGCCATCGGTCCAGTCAGCCGTAGGGGCTATTTTAAAGTTGTAGCCGAACTGCTGCATATTGCACACGCATGCTATAAAGGCCCTTTCTTTATGGGGCTTACCATCTATCAGCATCTCAAAGTTGCGCTCGTTATACAGCCACATGTATTTGGTAACAAGCCAGCTATACATGGCCATGCCCCTGCGCACACTTTTTGCAAATTTCTTTGCAATTAGCGCATCAAAAGCCACGCCTGCATTGCTTATAAAAAGGCGGTCGTTGGCAAAAGCGATATCCATATTAATGGTGTTGCCCTTGTTGATGACCTTAAGTGCTTCTTTTATTTCCAATGGTATGCCCAATGTTCTTGCCGTACCGTTGCCGGAACCTTTGGGTATAATGGCCAGCGCCGTTGTAGTACCATTCAGCCCGTTGGCAATGTCATTTACAGATCCGTCACCGCCCACAGCTACCACCGCGTAGGCGCCGTTTTCAGCAGCCTGCTTAGCCAGTTCTATACCATGCTTGGCATATTCGCTGTTCACTATCTCATGGGTATATTGCTCATGATCTAGTACGGTATCTATTGCGTTCTTTATTGCTTTTACCCTGTCCACGCCCGATTTGGGGTTGACAATAAATACAAGGTGTTTCTTAGTCATGCAGCTGGGCTTTGAGGCTTAAGTCCATGCTAACTGCATGGTGTATTATTGCGCCCACAGAGATAAAATCAACTCCTGTGCGGGCATAGTCTACTATATTATCAAGATTTATTCCGCCCGATGCTTCGGTCTCGTATTTACCCCTTATCAGGTCAATAGCTTCTGCGAGCATTTCGGGTGTGTAGTTGTCCAGCATTATGCGGTCTATACCCCCTACTGCAAGTACTTCGCGCACATCGTCAAGGCTGCGGGTCTCAACTTCTATTTTCAAGTCCAGCGCATTTGTGTGCAGGTATTGCTTTGTCTTTTCAATAGCCTTTTCAATGCCGCCGCAAAAGTCGATATGGTTATCCTTCAGCATGATCATGTCGTACAATCCCATGCGGTGGTTGTAACCGCCACCTATGCGCACCGCATCCTTTTCAAACATCCTGAACAGCGGGGTTGTTTTACGCGTATCCAGTATCTTGGTTTCGTAGCCTTTTATCTTATCAACGTATTGTGCCGTAAGCGTAGCTATGCCGCTCATGCGCTGCATGCAATTCAGCACCAGTCTTTCACTCTGTAGGATAGCATGTATCGTAGCCGATACATCGAAGGCAGTTTCACCTGTAGATACCCTGTCCCCGTCCTTTTTGTACATGGTCACTTTCGCATCCGGATCCAGGTACATAAAGATGTCTTGTGCCAGTTCCATACCTGCCAGTACCCCGTTCTCCTTTATCTTTAAGACTGCCTTGCCTTTTGCATAGCGGTCTATGCTTGCCAAAGTGCTATGATCTCCATCGCCTATATCCTCCTGTAACGCCGCTACTATAAATGCCTGGTGGTTCACCTGTTAACGTTTTTTTTAAGCCTGCAAAGGTACTAAATACCTTTAGGACTAGTAGACATAATGAAGAATTAACATTGGAAGTTTTAAGCCCATAACAGGCAGCCATCGCCATAACTCAGGAAACGGTAATTGTGCGAAAGCGCATAATTATAGGCTTCCCGCCAATCTTTTCCTATCAGCGCTGCCACCAATAAAAGCAGGGTAGACTGCGGCTGGTGGAAATTGGTCACAAGGCCCTTAACAATACGCAGTTTGTATTCGGGGGCTATCAATATCTGCGTACGTGTTACTATCCGCTGCAGCTTATTTTCCTGCATATATAATTGCAGTGACTTCAGCGCTTCGAATGGACTTGCCGCCTGTTCGGAGTCATACGGCTCCCATTGGCTTACTGCAATACCTGCAAAATCGGGCTGCCGGTTATGAAATAGATTATTGCCAATCCAGTACAGGCTTTCCAGTGTGCGCATGGAGGTTGTTCCAACAGCTACAATTCCCGTTTCCAGGTGGGCCATCAGTTTCAGCAGCGTTGCTTCGTCTACTTCTATCCATTCAGCATGCATCTCATGCTCCAGCATGGTCTCAGTTTGCACCGGCTTAAATGTGCCCGCACCTACATGGAGTGTTACCATTGCCTTTTCTATTCCTTTCTCTGCAATGCTGTTCATCACCCCCTCGGTAAAATGTAGCCCGGCTGTTGGTGCGGCTACACTGCCCTCCTCTTTAGCAAAAATAGTTTGGTAGCGCTCCTCATCACTTGCATCGGCATCGCGGTGCAGGTATGGTGGTAACGGAACCTTACCCGCGTAATGCAGCACTTCCGCAAAGCTCATTGCTTCATTATCCCAGCTCAACTCTACTGTAAATGATCCGCTCTGCCTGTCCACTATCTTTGCAAACAGGATGACGTGTGGTTTGCAGTGTAATTGCAATATCATCCCGTGTTTCCACTTTGCTGCGCCGCCTATCATGCACTTCCAGCGTACGCTGCCTTTTTGCAGCATTGCGGTTTGTATATCGGCATATTCATCACCGGGCTCCAGGCAAAACACTTCGATCACTCCACCTGTATCTTTTTTAAACAATAGCCTCGCATGCACCACTTTGGTTTGATTAAAAACCATTAATGTATTATGCGGAATATGTGCTGCAATATTTTGGTAGGTATCTTCAGAGATCCTGCCATTTTTATAGATCAGCAATTTTGAAGCATCACGCACTTCCAGCGGATACTTAGCCACCTTTTCATCGGGCAACTCGTAGGTGTAATCTGCTATGCGTAATTCTTTAGGATGCATTTTATCTTATCTCAGGTATAGTAATGCCGGTTATCTTCCGGTACAAATCTATCGCATACAGGTCTGTCATACCCGATATGAAATCCACTACTGATTGTATATTACTATACAAGCTACCACCCTTATTGATCGGGAACTGGTTGGACACTACTTGTAGTACCTTCCTCGATTTTGTTTCGTTAGGATGTAATACCGCGTGTACGAATTCTTTCAGCAATCCACCAATAACATTATACCCCGCTATCTCTATCTCCACCACGGACTTGTAATTATACACATGCGAAACGGAGAATTTATTTATCTCGTCTATCAATGCACTTTCCCTCGCGGGTAAATATTTCATCAGGTCGCCCTCCAGTGTGCCTGCCAACAGCTCTTCTTCCTTTTCCATGAATATACCCGACAACTTTTCTATCATCAGCCCTATCCATTTTGCGCGTATGAACTGTACTTTCTGGTTGTCGTCGTTGATGTTCGCCAGCTTCTTCTCTACATAGCTGAGCGCATTGTATTCAGTGCCTCCATCGAAGAAAGGCAGGAACAAAGCCTTTATCTTCTCCAGCGATACTATGTGCAATCTATGTGCATCTTCAAGGTCTATCACACGGTAACAAATATCATCGGCAGCTTCGGTCAGGTATACAAAAGGATGGCGGGCATATACATGCGCAAAGCCTTCTTTTCTTGGTATACCCAATGTTGTCGCTATCTCATCGTAAGTACTCATCTCGCTGTCAAAGAAGCCTGATTTTTTCGTCGCAACTAAGCCGGTACTTTTATTAAACCCTTCCGAAGATGAGGACGGATATTTCACGATCGCGGCCAGCGTGGTATAAGTAAGTTTATAGCCACCGGGTTCATTTTCGTTAAAGCTATTCGTCAGTACCCGGAAAGCATTTGAATTGCCTTCGAACTTTTCAAGGTCCTTTAACTGGTTAGGCGTTAATGATCCTTCCAGTATCTTTTTCTCGTCACCTTCCAATTGTGTGAAATAGGTCCGTATCGCGTCCTCGCCGGAATGGCCGAAAGGCGGATTACCAATATCATGTGCCAGGCAGGCGGCGGCTATTACCGAGGGCAACTCATATTTATAGAACTCGGTGAAGTATTCATCTTCATTTTTATACTTCTTTGCCAGCTCATCGCCCACCCATTTACCCAATGATCTGCCTACGGATGCTACCTCCAGGCTATGTGTAAGCCTGTTGTGCACAAAGACCGGGCCGGGCAGCGGGAAGACCTGTGTCTTATTCTGCAGGCGGCGGAAAGCAGATGCAAAAATAATACGGTCATAATCGCGCAGAAAGGATGTGCGTATGTGATCGGGGTTTGCATCTTTACGTTCCGGGTCACCGGTACGCCTTGCGCTATATAGCGAGGACCAATTCATACTGTAAAAATGCGGTTTTGTAGGGAACTTAGCAATTTATTCAATGGTTGCTATGCACTTCAGCTCGATCGCTATCGGGGTGGGTAGCGAGTTGATAGCTACCGTGGTGCGGCATGGTTGGTTGTCCCTGAAATACTCGGCGTATACCCTGTTGTAGGTATGGAAGTCGCGCTTCATGTCTACAAGGAATACAGTCACATCTACCAGGCTGGCCCAGTTACTGCCGCTTTCTTCGAGTATAATTCGCACATTATCGAATACGCTGCGGCATTGCGCTTCAAAATCAAATTCGACGTAGTTGCCGTTCTTGTCCAGCTTCAGGCCCGGTATCTCATCTGTACCTGCCTTGCGGGGTCCCACACCTGAAAGAAACAGGAGGTTGCCGACTTTGCGTGCGTGGGGATACAAGCCTACAGGCTTTGGTGCTTTATCAGTTGAGATCTTATCGGACATGTTTAAACATTCAATGGTTCAATTATCAAAAGTAAAAAGAAAAAGTGTCTGTTTACCCAGTCGTCAATTAGCTAAGCCAAAACATTAGATATTACTTAACGATGGATGTTTATACCTTAGAGTAGATTCAGCAGTCAATCTAAAAAGCATTTTTATGGCCGAAGCCAAACAAGAAGAAAAAAACAGGAATATTGCCCATCACATCTTCAGCGGCTCTATCACCATGATAGGTGTGTGCATTACGATCATCGCACTTTTCCGTGCCTTAAAAACCAGTGCCGATACCTTTGCGGATAATGTACTTGGTGCCGATACCTTCATTTTCATCCTTGCTGCTCTGTTGTCCTATTCTTCGCTTAGAAAAGAAAATAACAAACGCATGGAGCGATGGGCGGACATCGTCTTCTTTGCCGGGATGCTTATTATGATATTGGTAGGCATCCTTATACTGTATTCAACCTACTAAGCCTAATTCTTAACCATAGTAAGATCGCATTGGGAGCCGGGCACGTTATTGGTGCTGGTAGTATAGTGCATCTTCAGCACGCCGTCGGCAAATAAACCGGAGCCAGCTACCACACCGCCTGCAGCTATGGTCACATTGCCGCTACCATCTACTGTGGCGGTTACTGCCGTCTGCAGGTTGCCGAAGTTGGAAATACTGATGGTATACGAACCGCTGGTAGCGGAAACTGTAATAGTGCTCTGCCATGAAGCCGAACCTGCAAGCGGAGGCTTGCATGACTGCGTGCAGGTATAAGAACCCAGGAATTTCGTAGACCATTGCGTCTCGCAACTGATGCCGGAATAGCCTGTCGTGCATGAACATACATTATCCACACAGGTACCATTGTTCTGGCAGGTAACCGTACCGCACTTACTCTTGCAACCGCTGGTATAAACTATTGAACCGAATGCGATAACGACTATGAAAGAGGTAAGGAAAATATGACGCAACTGATACTTATTCATTTATTATATGTTTCTTTTATGAGTATTCCTTCTTAGACGAACCGATGGCTAATAAGTTTATGTGCAAGTATAGCACTTTCCCCTTGTTCCGATTGCCTGCGTAACTGCTTTTTAACAAATATTCCTCAAAACGGCGCCCCAATAACTTTAGGCGTTTGCAAAATCGGGAAAAATATAGGCTTATCAACAAGCTAAATACCCCTGCTGCCTATCTATTTGATAAATTGCAGCCTCAAATCATGCAAAGCCCGTACAAGATAGCGCTGGTCGGCAATCCTAACAGCGGAAAAAGTTCCCTGTTCAACTCCCTTACGGGGCTGAACCAGAAGGTGGGCAATTTCCCCGGGGTGACGGTTGATAAGAAAACCGGGCTTAGCAAGATCAGCGAAACACTAAGCGCGCATATCATAGACCTGCCGGGCACTTACAGCTTGTATCCCAAAAGCGCTGATGAACGGGTAACCTACGATGTGCTGCTAAATGCCCGCAGCAAGGACAGGCCGGACATGATCGTGGTTATAGCCGATGCATCGAACCTGAGGCGCAACCTGCTGTTCTGCACCCAGATCATGGACCTGGAGATACCCGTGGTGATAGCACTTACCATGATGGACATAGCGCGGCAAAAGGGCATGACCATTGATACCGATGGGCTACAACGTATGATGGGTGTACCTGTAGTGCCCATAAACCCGAGGAAAAACAAAGGAATCGCGCAACTTAAGAAGACCATAGCTGATGCAAAGCAAAATACCTCGCCTGCTCCCGGCAACTTTATAGACACCATTGCACTGGCCGGCGACTGGCTGGAAGAGGTAAAAACCATCTGCGGGCTCGAAAGCGGTTACAGTGCCATGCATGTGGCCTGCAATTATGCAGAACTTACCTGGCTGAATGCCGCGCAACGCATACGCATAGCCGCACTACTGGATGAAGTTAAGTTCCACAAATCGAAAGTGCAGGCCGAGGAGATAATGCAGCGTTATCAACGAATCGGTACCATTATGCAGCAGTGCGTGGCAGAAGCCAGCCCCATGAAGCGCATGGTGGTGAGCGACCGCATCGATAAGGTATTGCTACACCCTGTATGGGGGAATGTGGTCTTGCTGGTGGTCCTTTTCTTCCTGTTCCAAAGTATCTTCTGGCTGGCAGCATATCCCATGTCGTGGGTGGAACATGGCTTCAGTGCAGTGGGGGGATGGCTGGGCAATATCTTACCGGATGGCTTTGTTAAAGACCTGCTCATAAACGGCCTGCTGGCGGGCGTGAGCGGTGTAGCCATATTCATTCCGCAGATCATGATACTCTTTGGCTTTATCACCATACTGGAGGACAGCGGCTATATGGCAAGGATCAGCTTCCTTACGGACAGGCTGATGCGCAGCGTGGGTCTGAATGGCCGGTCGGTAATGCCGCTTATCAGCGGGATGGCCTGCGCGGTGCCTGCTATCATGGCTGCACGTACTATACAAAACAGCAAAGAACGGCTGATCACTATTATGGTGACACCACTGATGAGCTGTTCCGCACGGTTACCTGTTTATACGATCCTGATAGGCCTGGTGATACCTGAGCGCTACTATCTCGGCTTCATCAGCCTGCAGGGCATGGTGTTCATGGGCTTATACCTGCTCGGCTTCTTCATGGCCTTACTGGTATCCTGGGTAATGAACTTTATCGTGAAGGTGAAAGAGCGCACCTTCTTCCTGATGGAGCTTCCGGTGTACCGTGCACCAAGGTGGAAGAACGCAGGCATCACCATGATAGAGAAGGCGAAAATATTTGTGCGCGATGCCGGTAAGATCATTATCATTATTTCGCTGCTGCTTTGGGCGCTGGCCACTTTTGGACCCGCTAAGCAAATGCACGCGGTAAGTGATAAATATACCAAACTGGAACAACAATACCCTGAACAAAAGGAAGAGCTGGAACGCAAGCGTGCAACTGAAAAACTGGAACATTCTTTTGCCGGCATCATGGGCCATGCAATCGAGCCGGCTATACGTCCACTCGGCTTCGACTGGAAAATAGGCATAGCGCTTATTACTTCTTTTGCAGCACGCGAGGTATTTGTTGGCACTATGGCTACACTTTACAGCGTGGGCGACCAGGGAGCAAGCACTACCACACTACGCGATAAAATGCGCGAGGCCCGCAGGCCCGACGGCAGCATTGTTTACACACTTGCCACGGGGCTGGCCCTGCTTATCTTTTACGTGTTCGCTATGCAATGCATGAGCACGCTGGCGATCGTAAAGCGTGAAACAAGAAGCTGGAAGTACCCTGTTATCCAGTTCTTCTATATGGGCGGCATTGCATACCTAAGCGCATTGTTAGTGTACCAATTGTTTAAATAAAACCCTCCCGACCTACCTAAAGGGAGGAGGTGGCGCGCAGAATTTCCCATTTTTACGGAAAATATTTTTTTTCCGGGCTTTTGCTGGTAATCAATCATTTGGGTCAAAAAAATGTCCCAAAAATGTCCCATTTCTTTCCCACTTATTCCCAAATCGGGTCCTGTTTTACAAGCCGGGGGGCGTTAGAACAATATGTCAAAGAACTCCTGATCCGTCATCTTTATAACGAAGCTATCCACCATCGAAAATTTTGGTGAACTATGCAAGATACGATGTGGGAAGAGGGGGTTCCAAAAAAGGATATCCACATTTTTTAGTAGACTGCAGTTAGTAGAAAGTTGAAAGTTCGGGGGACGTGGCTCTCTCAAGCGCGTGCCATAACGCGTTTGACCGCAGAAAGCAGTGCTGAGGCTATATAAAAAGCCTCCTTCAAAAAATGAAGGAGGCTTTACAATTATCATTCAGTAATTACTGTTTTGTTATTTTGACTGTTTCCTTTCTTTCGTCGTCGCTGTAATTAACCATGTACATACCTGCTGCAAGGCTGCTCATATCGATCACTGCTTTATCATTATCCATCGGTACGCGGATCAATATCCTACCTGTAAGGTCTGATACAGAAAGCTGACCGTTTTTGCTGATGTTGCCGGAAATGTTCACTGTTATTTTATCTTTTGAGGGGTTAGGATAAACTTCCATAGCGCCGTTAAGCCCAGTACTTACGTTTGCTACATCAAGCGCAAGGACCCCTGTGTGTATGTAGAAACCACTCATACCTGTAACAGGGAAGGTCATTACCCACCAGTTATTTGTTGCATCCCAGGATACCGTGGGTGTTATAAGTACGGCTCCTAAATACTCATCGGGTGTATTAGCGAGGCCGTGGAATTGCGTGATGCGTACATTCCCGTTATCTGTTGCACCTGTAGGTAGTAACGGCAAACCAAGCGTTGAGGCTACAGTATTATAAGCATCAAACTCCGACTGGTAAGCAAATAAAGTGATGGTAGCGGTGGCCGTATTTGCAAAGCCAACAGATTCGACATTATAGTGCCTCTGTGCGTACGGGCGATTGTTGTACATACTCACATTCTCGTCGAGGGTTACTTTGACCACCATGTTGCCCACTATCGGCGATGCCCCGGTTGGGCTTACAATAGCCATCAGGTCGCAATCCGGGATGTAACGGACCTCGGTTGTGGCGGGCACATCTGTTGTGAACTGTGTTTCAGTGGTATTTGTAGCGCCTGCCAAACCTGTAGCACCCGCTGCGTGAACTATGAGATCCTGCGTTGTGCTGCCGGTACAACCCGCAACTGTAGCGGTATAGGTAATAGGATATACCCCTGAACCAGTTTGCGTGAATACGCCGTTCACGACATTAGGGCCGCTAAAGGTACCGCCTTGAGGTACGCCACCATACAGGGTAAGTGCAGCGGAATTGCTGCAAAGCTCGGGAAGCGTGGCTATTATCACGGAAGGCGATGGCAATACTGTTTGTACCTGCGATGAAGTATCCATGCAGCCGTTACCATCGGTGTATGCGTAGGAGATGGTCTGTGTTCCCTGGGTAGGATCAAACATGCCACTGGAGACACCCGTGCCATAGTAAATACCACCTGCAGGTGAACCACCCGTGAGTACAACAGCAGGATCGGCTGAACATACAGGCGTTAGCGGCAATAAAGTATCGACCGGTTTTGGATTAATAACCGCAGTTGTGGTGCCGGTAGCAGAGCAACCTGCAGCCGTGGTAACTGTTACGGTATAAGTTCCGGCGTCAGAAGGGGCCGCGTAAGGTATGTTGACCGTAGCAGTAGTAGCAGGGCTGCCGAGGCCCGGGCCTGTCCAGGAGTAAGCTGAGCCGGCCGGCGTAGTTTGGACGTTCAAGGTCAGTGTACTGCCTTCACATACAGGCGAGTTGCTATTAGGTGAATTGGCTGCGAATACGGGTAATGGATCGACGGTTAATGTACCGCTTGTAGATTGAGAAGTGGTAGCCCCGACCGTTTGGCTTACATTGTATGTATAAACAGTAGTGTTGGTAACTGCAGGCGGGGTAAATGTATAAGTGGCAGTTCCCGCAACCGCAGCTGTACTGGTATTAGCAGGTATGCCGGGCCCGGACCAATTGGCGGTAGCCCCGTTGGCCAGGCCATCTGCGCTCAGAGTGGTTTGCGAACCACTGCAAATATTGGCTGGATTAGCGACCAGTGAATCAGGCGGCCCCAGGAGCCTTGTGAATTGAATGTTAGGCCTGGTAGTGGAGGTGCCCGTAACGCTGGTAGTGGTGCAAAACGGCCCTCCCGCATCGGAACGATACCATATAGAGGTATTGACACCCGGTACTACATTTTGGGTCCATTGCGTACTGGCATTGTACGTGTAATTGCTTGGCCCGTCCCAAAAGCAAATATCAATGAGAATATTATCTGTCCCATTCCAACTGAAGGGTGAACTAAGCGTGTACGTGTTCCAGCCAAGGGAAGGACTGAGGCTGGGGTTTGAGTACACCAGGGTGAAGCCTGTAGTTTGGAAAGTATTCGTATTGGGTGTAGTAGTGCCTTTTATGTAGATATTATAACTCTGCAAAGGCTGCGTACCGTTTGTAGCGACGACATTAAATGCGAGCTGGTCTATTGTGCCGGGCGTCATGCCTGCTGCAGCACATTCGGCTGCAGTGTACAAAAACTGGGTGCGCATGCCCGAATACCAATTACCGTAAGGAGTGGGATAGGTATATTGATCGTTGAAAGTGGTTCCCGAACCAATTTGCCAGGAGGTTTGAGCGGTCAGTTCATACCGGCCGGATAATAATAAGAGCAGTGAAACCGAGGCGACCTTCACTATTCTTGCAGACATGTAAGCAGGTTTCATAAAAGATGTATTTTGATGTAAATAAATAATTTTATTAACATGTTTTAAATAACTATTTATTAATGCTAATAAGGCTTTTACTAAATTTAAGTTAGTTTTTAATCAATAGCAAAAAAATAAATGCATGCAAAAACCATACCCCGGGAACATTATGTTTCATAACTGTTTAGCTGCCTTATGTAAGTACTAGAAAGAGAGCAGCAAGTGTGGAGTTTGGACAAACAATTATTTTTTTGACAGGGATACTAAAAATTTGACTGAGAGTTTTATATATTTAAGCACCAAAATTTGTACAATGAAAAAGTTTGCAACCATATTTTATGTTTTGATAGGCGTGATCGTGATTTTTATGAGTTCGTGCGCCGGCGGAGGCCATGCCTCCCACAGGCCTTACAAGCATGGTTACCATAGTCGTCATTACTACGATCCCCGCTACCAGATATACCAAAGCCACAGGACCTGGTAAGGGTGTAAAATATTTTATAAGCCGCTTTCCGCCAGGAAGCGGCTTTTTTTGTTTGGTGTAAAAATTTTTTTTATGAAGGCCTTCTTCCTTATCTCATCCGTTCTGCTCTTTTTGCAAAGCACGCTCCGGGCACAGACCCTGGACACAAGCGACCAAAGACGAATAGAGCAACGTCGTGTTTTTGCTACGGGATTTTACAGGGAGCCGCGAGGTAGTTCGGCATATTGTAACAGTGCCGGCGAACTGGCCTTTATTTGTGCATCAGAAGGGAAAAAAGATTCAGCTTTCTATTTTCTTAATGAGACATTCTCCTACACGGGGAAAAATGAACGCGAGCTTAATTCTATTTATGATCCTTATAACCTGGGCAATTACCCTTTTTTGAAATGGAAAAATGAGCCTGAATGGAAGGCTTATGAGCACACAGTGACAGAAAAATATATGGCAATGCATACCGGCCTAAAACAAGTCAGGCTGTCGCTGGACTTGTTAAAAGCTTTCGGGCTGGACCAGTCGATACGGGTATATTGCATGAAAATACGCAAGGATGCGCATGCAAAAGCTGAGGGACGGAAAATAGACAGCACCAACCTGGTGTTCATAAAACAAGTAGTGAAAAAATATGGATTCCCCAGCCTGTCGATGGTTGGTGAAAACGCATATGAGGGTGCTTTTATCCTTTGCCAGCATGCCGATGACGATATTGCCTTCCAAAAAGCAATACTGGTGCAACTGAAGAAGCTTGCTGCGAGCGGCGATGCCAAAAAAGAAGATGTAGCTTACCTTACCGACCGTATAATGGTGAAAGAAAGAGGTACACAGGTGTACGGCACGCAGTTCAAAAATTATGTGCTTTATCCAATTATAGATTCAACAAACGTAGACAGGCGCAGAGCGGAGATGGGCCTGGGAACCCTGGCAGAATACCTGAAAGGTATGTCCGGAGATATTACCCCACCGGGCCGTAATTAAAAAAGCAGCGAAACCGCGATAGGTTCCGCTGCGATAAATCCACCCTCTCAGGATTTGAAGCCATCAAGAGGATTTTTAGCCCTGTATACAGGATAAATGGAGGGGTAAAAGGAAAAAACTTAGTTTACTGTTACACTTTTAACGATGGCTCTTTCCCTTATGTACACACAATTCTTAGTTGGCAGGCCTTCTGTGATATAAAGTGCATTCCAGGGACATATTTCTATGTAAGCCGGGCTTGATGCAGATGATGCGCTAAACGAGCTTAATTCGCTGGCGGGGATCGTTACCGTACCTGCAGTGCCCGAGTAGTGCCAAACTTTATTTGTGCTGCCTGATATAAGTACTACATATACCGAGTCAGCATGTGGGGTAGTAGTGCCATTAAATGTAAAGGTGAGGGGATTGGTACGGGTGACTGTTTCGGGCACTGTGCCGGTGTAATCGGGAGCGGAGCTGTAAACGTTCCTGTTAACAGCCGGGAAATTAGCATTGCCTGCTACGTTCCATACCATGCCGCTTGAGAAACCAAGGTCGGCCGGTGTTTGGCCTGCAGTTGCGGTTTTGATGTAGGCATTGGTCGTGCCCTTATCGAGTGCTATGTTATTCACTTTTACAACACCGGCGTCGATCATCGTATTGGTGCCTGTTGTAGAATAAGGTGCACTATAAGCGGCCGCGATGCCGGATTCAGTATTCAGATCGATAGGAATGCCCGCCTGGACGGTAGTAAAGGTCATTGTGAGGCCGATAAATGCTGCGTCAACACCGGCTACGTTAATAGAAGGTGCCGAAGGCCCTGCTGTGGGCGTGGGCGTGGGAGTAGGCGTGGGTGTATCTTCTTTTTTGTTGCACGATACTATGCTAAGTGCCAGCACAGGTACTAAAATGTAGGCTAATTTTTTCATGACTTTGTTTTTTGATTAGTGGATGTTACCGGAAAGGGCATAAAGCCTTTTCCCGGAACAAAAGTAGCCTGAGCCTAAGGAGCTTGAAATACAGCGATAAGGGTATTTTTATCTACGTACTGGCACGGAGTATATAACGTGCAAATGTGACAATATGGAAATGTGCCCGCCTGGTAATTCGGGCAGGCAAATGGTGTTTCAGGCAGTTGAAATCAGATCAGATGCTTTTCCAGGGCGTATTTCAGGAGGCCTACGATACTCTTGTTGTTGGTTTTGCGCAGCATATTCTTGCGGTGTGTCTCCACGGTGCGCTCACTTATGAAAAGGCGCTCAGCTATCTGGGCGTTACTCAACTCATCAGATACAAGTTTCAACACCTCCAGTTCGCGCTCGGTCAGTTTTGCTTCCTCCGGCTGGTCTTGCTTTTGCTGGCGGCGTACTACAAGCGCAGTTATTTTTTCAGATACCTCGGATGAAAAATACATTTTGCCTAAGGCTACTGTGCGTATGGCATCGAGCAGTTCCTTATCATTTACATTTTTCAGCAGGTAGCCCGATACGCCTGCTTCAATCATATCCATTATGTGCCCTGCATCGTCATACATGGATAATGCGATCACATTGATCGCGGGGTATTTTTCTTTTATTTTAAGGGTAAGCTCATGCCCATTGAGGCCGGGCATGTTTATATCCACAAGCGCCACCTGCGGCCTTGTTGTATCCAGTTCGTTATACAGATCAAGCCCGTTGTCATACATGGCAGCTATCTCTACATCCTTTTGTTTTTGGAGCAAGGCTTTTAGCCCGTCCAACAAAATATGATGGTCGTCTGCAACAACTATTTTTATTTTATCCATTATCCAGGGCTAACACTATAAATATACTGCAAATAAAAATCAATTACTATGCCGAAGGATGGCTTTTTTATGTATTTAAGTTTAGTTTACTGTAAATGTTACGGATTGTTAACAAACATTTCCGTAGCAAGTTGAAATGCAGGAATAATAGTATTGAATTGGGATAAAGACCAAAAGAATGGCCTGTTTGTAATGCGAAGCCTAATTGAAGACAACTTTCCTCATTATTTCCCTTTGGGTTACGAATGCAAATTGCTTTCCGCTGAAAGTCTCCAGTGTATCCTTAAATATTACGACCTCGAGCATAGCACCCCAGAAAACTTTGTCCTCAATGGAAAAAAACTCATTATGCATGTCAGCAAGCTGGGCTTTTGTAACTATCGTGGTTTTACTGCTACTACCCGTTTTCACACTGACCGTGTTGCTTTTGGCGATGTGGCCATTTGAGTGTAATAAAATATATCCTGAATCGGCATTCTTGATGCCTGCTGCATCGAATACATAAGTGAGCCCGCCACCCAGGGATACGTTGGGAGGAATAGTTCCACTAAAGGTGGGATAAGAATCCATCATATTCGCCGATACTTCAGGTATATTCTCATCACCTGTCACTTCCCAATGGTTCAAAGAGCCGCTATGCCATTTACTATTACCAAAGTACAAATTGCCCGACTGGCTGATAACCGAATTATTAAGGGAGAGCTGCTTTGCGGCCGCAAAGCCGGTTCCGTCGATACCACAGAAGAACACTTCCTGCCAGTCTTCGTAATGCTGGTACAAGTTACCGGCTGTATCGGGTATGCCGGCTTCCAGCCTAGTAGCTATAAATATGCCCCAGACATTGGATATAGGGGAGCCTGTGTTGGCCTGGTCATTGGTTTTCATTACAGAGGCTGCATAAGCTGCATCACTATGGGGTATATACATTAAGGGTACTATTGCTGCAGGTTCTGTTTTATCCTTTTTACATGATACTGTACAAAATGCAATGAGCACAATAGCTGCGGCGAAAATCCTCTTCATTAAAGCTGTTTTTAAACTATAAGTAACGGGGGCTTAAAGTTATTACAAATATTAACGCGGACTTACACCTTTTTAGCTTGTTTACAATATAATGACATGTGCGCAAGCAGAGACCAAATCAATAAAAAACTATGGTCTTTAATATCTCCTTTTGATTAACAAAGGCAAATCTCTTGCCGGCATTCGTCCGGATGGTGTGGTTGTAAAGCACTATTTCAAATAAACCACCATGAAACCAATTGTTCATATATACGAATGGCCAGTTCTTCATGGTTGATACCCGCGACTGTGCTATTACTGCCGTGCCTCCATGAGCATTGACCATGGCGCTTTCAAGAATAAAGCCATCGGTATATAAAATTATTTGCGCAGAGTCGGCATTGCTGCAGTTTGAGGCGGCGAAGGTATAAGTAAGTGCTGCATTGCGGGAGATGCTATCGGGCAGCGAGCCGGTGAACATGGGAAAGCTGCCCTGCACATCTGCTGACACTACAGTGGCGTTGTTATTGTCGGCAACCTCCCAGTGATTCGATGAATTGGTGTGCCAGGTGTTTGTAGAATCAGGGTGCGTATAAAACCCTTTATAGATTACCACCGGGGCGCTGTTAACGGTGATACTGCCTACCGTAGCGTCAAAAGCGTTGACATGCGTGAAATTTGCGCCCTGCCATTTCAAATCCTGTGAATGGACCATACCGGCGGTGTCTTTCATCATACTTGTCAGCTCTGTGGCATTAAGTACTGCCCAGACATTTGGCATGACGGAGTGAGACAACGTAGTAGCTTTAGTGCCCATCAGGTACCAAATATCAGGGTGACGCCCATTCGGCACGGTCACGCCCGGAACGTTTTGCGCAGCAGTGTCTTTTTTCTTAGTGCATGCTGCAGTAACCAGCAACATAGCGGAGGATATAAACAATGTGAGACGACAGTAATACATACAGGTAGTTTTCAAATAAACGCCTATATGCGGATATTATTGCAAACTATTTACCGGCAGGCTGCTGCACCATGCCTTCCAGGAAGAACTCTACATCTTTCATTTTCTTCATCTTGTCCACAACCAGCATGAAGTTCTTGCCTACCTGTTTGAGGCGTGCATTGTTGGTGCGCGTTTGTATGTAGTTCATGATATGGTTGAAGGTGGGCGACTCGAAATATGGTGAATCGGGGTTACTTACAAAATAGAGGCGCATCTGCTGGTTCTTCAGGATGAGTTTTTCAAAGCCTAATTCGCAAGCTATACGGCGACAGCGTAAAGTGGTAAAGAGGTCCCGTACCTGTGCAGGTATGGGCCCAAACCTGTCGGTAAGATCTGTAGCAAACATTTCCAGCTCTTCGTCATTTTCAATATCGTCGAGTTGAGTATATAGTGAAAGGCGTTCAGTAATATTCTCTACGTAACTGTCGGGTATCAATATTTCCAGGTCTGTATCGACAGCGCAGTCGCTTACGAAGTCCTTTTTGCGGTCCAGCTCTTCAGCGAATACCTCTTTGAAATCAGATGTTTTCAGTTCGCGCATGGCCTCACCCAATATCTTCTGGTACATCTCAAAACCTATATCGGTAATAAAACCACTTTGCTCGCCACCTAATAAATTACCTGCACCACGTATATCCAGGTCGCGCATTGCTATCTGGAAACCGGAACCCAGCTCATTGAACTGTTCCAGTGTTTGCAGGCGTTTGCGGCTGTCATTGGGCAAGGTGCTCATGGGGGGAGCAAAAAGATAACAGAAGGCCTTTTTATTGCTACGCCCCACCCTGCCCCGCAGCTGGTGCAGGTCGCTGAGGCCGAACTGGTGGGCATTGTTTATGATGATGGTGTTGGCATTAGTAATGTCCACCCCGCTTTCTATAATATTGGTACAGCAAAGTACATCGTATTTGCGCTCGATGAAGTGCAATAAAGCTTCCTCCAGTTGGTGGCCTTCCATCTGTCCGTGCGCCATTCCAATATGCAGATCTGGGCAAAGATTGCGCAACAGTGTCACCATCTCAGGCAGGCTTTGCACGCGGTTATGTACAAAGTACACCTGTCCGCCACGCTCTGTTTCATAGTACACTGCATCGCGAATGGTGTATTCGTCAAAGACCAGAACTTCGGTTTGAACAGGTTGGCGATTGGGCGGTGGGGTATTGATAATGCTCAAGTCGCGAGCGGCCATGAGCGAGAACTGGAGTGTGCGTGGTATAGGTGTGGCGGTGAGTGTAAGCGTATCCACATTTGCCTTTAATTCACGCAGTTTCTCTTTTGCAGATACGCCGAATTTTTGCTCCTCGTCTATCACCAGCAAGCCAAGATCCTTGAACTTTACATCTTTACCCAGCAAGCCGTGTGTACCGATGATAATGTCTATTTTCCCTTCGGCCAGTTTCTGTAATGTTTCCTTCTTTTCTTTGGCCGATTTAAAACGGTTTATATAATCTACCGTGCAGGGGAAATCCTTTAAGCGTTCTGTAAATGTCTGATAATGCTGGTAGGCAAGGATAGTAGTTGGCACCAATACGGCTGCCTGTTTACTATCGCCCACGGTTTTAAAGGCAGCGCGTATACCTACTTCCGTTTTGCCGAAGCCTACATCGCCGCATACAAGGCGGTCCATAGGTGAGGGTGACTCCATGTCACGTTTTACATCTGCAGTTGCCTTGCCCTGGTCGGGGGTATCTTCGTAAAAGAAAGATGCTTCCAGCTCGGTCTGCATATAACTATCGGGACTGTGCGCAAAGCCCTGGGATGCTTTGCGTTTTGCGTAAAGCTTGATCAGGTCGGCAGCTATATCTTTTACATGTTTTTTGGTTTTGTTCTTCAGCTTTTCCCATGCATCACTACCCAGCTTATTGACCTTTGGCCGTGTGCCTTCCTTGCCGGTGAACTTACTTATTTTATGCAGGGAGTTGATGTTGACATACAGGACATCATTATCCTTGTACAGTATGCGAATGGCTTCCTGCATGTTACCATTTACTTCTATTTTTTGCAGGCCGCTGTATACGCCCACTCCGTGATCAATATGCGTTACAAAATCGCCGGGCTGTAATTCGCGCAGAGCGCGTATAGTTAACGCTTTGCCTTTGCTATAGGCCTGCTTTACTTTGTATTTATGGTAGCGTTGAAATACCTGGTGATCGGTATAGCAGAGTATTTTCTTTTCATGGTCTATGAAACCTTTGCTGACTGCAGTGGGGATAGAGACAAAATTTATCTCCGCTTTCAAGTCCTCGAAGATGCTGCGCAGGCGCTCGGTCTGCTTGGGGTTCTCTGCAAATATGTAAGGCGTGTAGTTTTGTGCACCTTTTTTTTGCAGGTCAGCTATCAGCATGTTGAACTGGCGATTGAACACCGGTTGTTCTTCCGTTGCGAATTGCAGGGTGGCAGTTGCCTGGTCACCGGTAATTTTCTCCAGCGAATGGTTGTACCATTCTATAAGATGTCTTTGCAGTAGTCTGCTTTTCCAGTCGGCTACGTGTTCAAAATCTGCCCTTGTCAGTTCTTTGAGCCATTCTTCCTCGTGATCGACTGCTACTTGCCCTAGTTCAATTGTTTCGGGAAGTTCCGCTTCCAGCTTGCTAATTCTACCCAATGTAAAATCAAGGTCTTTTACCCATACTACGGTATTTTCCGGCAGGTAATCAAGCAATGATATTTTTTCGTGTGTCTCAAATTTGGTCTCGATATTCGGAAGGATAGAGATGCTCAACAACTTACGTTCCGATAACTGTGTTTCGGGGTTAAAGATGCGGATGCTATCTACCTCGTTGCCAAATAGCTCTATACGATAAGGGTGTTCATTACCGAAAGAGTAAATGTCCAATATGCCACCACGCATTGCAAACTGCCCGGGTTCGTACACAAAATCCTCGCGCCTGAAGCCTAAACTGACAAATTTTTCCATCAGTTCGTCCACCTTCAGGTTCTCGCCCACTTTGATATGGATCATGTTACCCGACAGCGCTGTGGGGTTCACAACTTTTTCAAAAAGAGCTTCGGGATAGGTAACCAGGACCTTTTTATGGACACTCTTAGCGCTGAATCGACTGAGCGCTTCAGTACGCAGCATTACGTGGCTACTATTCAGTTCGTTGAAGTGACCACTGCGTTTAAAGGAATCGGGGAAGAAACTGATGTCAAGTGCATCGGTAAGATGTTCCAGGTCGTTATGAAAATAGGCTGCCTCTTCGCGGTCGTTTACAATAAATACATGGTTAACATCGGATAAGGCCCAGACAGCAGTAGCAATAAAGTTGACTGAAGAGCCCCGCAGGTTGTCGAGATAGACCCTTAATCTGGGGCCGGGCAATGAGCATCCCGCCGCTAATTGTTTTAAGCGGATATCATTCTGATACAAACCCAGCAGCACCTGCAAATTCATGCGCGGCGAAAATACTGAAAAATCGGGCTGCAAGACGCAGCATAACAAAACAATGGTACCATCGGGCTATAATTCCTCAGGGCTTCTGTTTCTTAATATTATGGTTTATTTTAGATGAGTTCTTTGCTATCACATGTTTCTTCGCTTATTAAATGTCTATTTATGAAGAATATACGTTTCACAGGGGCTATGCTTCTTATTTTCTGCCTCCTGATTTCTTTCCATGCAGAAGCTGCATTAAGCAAGTTAAGCTTGCAGCAAGCCATAAGAACTAATGCTATCATCTTTAACGCCACCGGGACCGGCGGAGCCATCGGCAAATGCCTTACGCTGCACATGAAGAATATATCCTGCAGAACGATTATTATAAAAATGGACCAGGCTTTGATATTCAGGCCATCGAAACTCCAATATCAAGACCTTGTAGCGGTAGGTGGCGACTCCGTTCAACTGGCGCCTGATAAGAGCACTGAGCTAAAAGTGCAAACTTTTTGCGGCAAGAGCCCGGCAGCATCACCTATTTACGGTTTGAGCTATACCCTCCTGAAGCAAGGTGATAAGGCGATGATAGAAGTAATGGACTACATACGGGTCCATAAGATATATAACTATGTAGGCCAGCATGCAGTATGGACCTTTACAAATAATCACTGCATCAACACTATTTACAATCCCCTTCAGGCCGAACAATCGAAAAACCTGATGGAATATGTAGCAAAGGTGCGGCAGCTGCCGATACCTGACTATTATACTTACTACGAGGTCAGGGACAGGCCTGGAGCTGCTATGCTGGGAGAAAACCCCAGGAAACAGTATGTGGACATGAGCTGGGGTAATGAGGGGTATAGAAATATGACCATAACTGTCTATAAAGAGAACGGGGACGTATATAAAAGCGGCATAAACTCAGAACACGCAGGTGCCAATGGCCATACCGGAACAATATCATTTGACCCGGAAACAGAAGAGGGCCATTATTATGTGAAGCTACAGGACGACCGTCACCGTATCTGGAAGGTGAAGGAGATATTTGTAGGCAAGGAGCCGTGTAAAATGTAGATCACCAGCGGTGCTTTCAACACTAATTCGAGATTTCTCTAAAAAAAATGTTAAAATTTCTTTTTTTATGAGAAAAAAGTCGATATCTTTAAATCCCTTTTTTTATCACAGTATAAAGTTCTACTTATGAGGCAGATAATGAATAGCCGAATTGTATTACTGCTTGTATGCTGTTTTGGCTTACACTTTTCTGCATCTGCAGATATCCACAGGATGTCGTTGAAAGAAGCGATCGATAAGAACCTGGTAATTTTAAAAAGTGCTGTAGCCAACGGCAAAGGAAGTGGTAGTAAGGGGATAGAGTTGAGCCTTGTCAATATTACATGTAATGATATTGTCGTTGATATTAATCCGGTAATATTTCGTTCCAAGGCCGCCGGTGCGCCCGAGATGGTTCTGGCCGGCAATGAAAGTATAAACCTCCCGCACGAAAAAGTGATGAAAGTGAGCCCTGCGACTTATTTCATCAGCAACGATGCCCGCGATCCGGTGGCGGGTGAAAAGTATCGTATGTATAAGTGCGATGAAACACTTGTAAAGCTCCTTGCCTACATTAATGCCAATCACATCAACAGCAAACTAGCGCAAAAGGCAATTCTGAGCGTAACTGATGGTGCTGCAATGGCCACAGTCTATGACGCGCGCCGCCCCAATACATCTAAAAAGCTGCAAAGATTCCTTGCATCTGCATTAAACGCATCGCGGAGCCAGGCAAATACGAATAAGTATGCTGCATACAGGCCCCCACCGGTGGTTGATACCAAGCTCTTCGTGAACCTTGACATGAATTTTAAAAACGCAAGGAACCTCAGGGTGACCATACACGATGCCGAAGGATTTGTATATCCGCGCCTTGTAGATGTAAAACAACGCGAATACATCAGCGAATCGAGCCATACCGTGGACATAGAGGTTGATACTGCACGCATGCCACACGGTACTTATACTGTATCTATCTGTGATGATACCAACAAGACATGGTCGCAGAAGGTGATAACAGTATAACGGGCGGAATTTCTTCTTTATGCATATTTCCTTAGCTTTATTAGAACAAATACGTTCTGTATGAAAAGCTGTGTGTCCATTCTGCTGCTTATTGCCTTATCCTGTTTCTGCTCCTGCAAGAACACATGGTCGAAGGAAGATAAAGAAAATTACATGCACAGCTGTATGGAGGGCCTGAGTGCGCCTGATGACCTGGGTGGAAAACCTAGAGCATATTGTGATTGCATGCTGGAAAAGATCACAAAAAAATACCCTAATGTAAATGATATGCTGGAGCATATGCAGGATGTAGTAAATGATCCGGAGTTACAGCAGTGTAAAGAAAATTTGAAATAACGTGCAAATTATTGCGTAAAACCAATTTTTTATTCCTTAACCAATACGAGTAAATCATTATTAATACGCAAATTATTGCGTAAACTTCTTTTTATTCTTGACTATCTTTCTGAGTAAGGAACTTGCCCTATACCTGTCTTCATGGTACTCGTTATATAATATTTCCAGTTTGTCCAGGCATTGATTGGCGCCTAGTTCATCGCACCATTGCAACAAGCCCTTCGGATAGTTCACACCTTTGATCATTGCAAGGTCGAGGTCATTCGCGGAAGCGATATTCAAATGCAGCGCTTCTACCGCTTCGTTTATCAGCATGACAAGGATGCGGTCAAACACCTGTTTCCCAAGCGCCTCGTCTTTATTTGGTTGCGGCACTACTGCCCCCTCGGCATAATTGTAGAATCCACGACCGGTTTTCCGACCGAGCCAGCCAGCCTCCAGCAATCTCTTTTGTGAAAACGATGGCTTATAGCGCGGATCAAAGAAAAAAGACGTGAACACGGTCTCTGTTACCACATAGTTCACATCGTGTCCTATGTAGTCCATGAGTGTAAAGGGCCCCATCTTGAAGCCTCCTATCTCGGTCATAGCCCAGTCTATAGTGGCTATATCTGCTATTCCTTCTTCATAGATACGTATTGCCTCACCATAAAAAGGGCGGGCTACACGGTTAACGATGAAGCCGGGCGTGTCTTTCGCTATTACAGGTATCTTGCCCCAAGCCTCCATTAGCTGTTTTGCTACAGGTACTTGTTCTTTATCCGTTTGTACAGCCGGTATTATCTCAATTAAGGCCATAAGCGGTGCGGGGTTGAAAAAATGCAGCCCTATTACTCTTGATGGGTTTTTACATGCTGCGGCTATCGAGGTAATGGACAATGATGAGGTATTGCTGGCTAGTACGCAATCTTCGCTGACAATATTTTCAACTTGTGAAAATACGCCCTTCTTGACATCCAGCTTCTCAACGATAGCCTCTATGATCAGTCCACAATTACGAAAGTTGTTTATATCTGAGGCAAACGATATACGGTTTAACACCTCGGCGCTATTCTGCAACCTGCCTTTTTCCTGAAGTTTTTGCAAGGTAGTCGCCAAGCTTGCTTTAGCTTTTTCCAATGCGGGTGCATTGTTATCGTATAGAATCACGGTGTGCCCGGCCACGGCGGCTACCTGGGCTATGCCCGCGCCCATGGCGCCGGAACCTATTACACCTACTATTGTATCCCGGTTGAAACTCATTTACTTCTTTTTAAGGGCCAGAATGCTAAAATCTGTTTTTTCGGCTACAATCGTATTGCTGAGCAAACCCAACTCATCTATTTCCATTTCCACCACGTCGCCGGGCTGCAGCCATTGAGGATTGTAGTTTGGGTCGTTCAACAGACCTGTGCCGTTCAGTTCCAGGAAGCAGCCCGTGCCTACGGTGCCGCTGCCTATCACATCGCCGGGTAATATGTCCACCCCATATGCGCAACGCTCTATTATTTCTGCGAAAGTCCAGTCCATATCGCCCATATTACCTTCGCTCACCTGTACACCATTTACGCGGCATACCATTTTCAGATTGTAGTTATTTCCGGTATGGCCCGGTTTAGCAGGTATGCTTAAGTGTTCCAGTTCATCAGGTGTTACCATCATAGGACCTATCACTGTGCTGAAGTCTTTCCCCTTTGCGGGACCGAGGTTCAGCAGCATTTCTTCCATTTGCAAGGTACGGGCGCTCATATCATTCATGATCATATAGCCCGCTATATATTCATCTGCCTCCGACGCCTTAATATTCCTGCCTTTTTTACCCAATACCACTGCTGCTTCCAGCTCAAAATCCAGTTTCTGGAAATGGTCGGGCATGCAATGAATAGGGCCGGGGCCCTGTATGGCATTGTGGTTGGTAAAATAGAAGATGGGGTATTGGTCAAACTCGGCTATCATATCCACTTTACGATTGCGACGTGCAGCGGCAACGTGCTGGCGGAAGGCATATCCATCGCGGCAGGAGGTAGGCTGGGTTACAGGCGCCAGCACTTTGGCTGTGTTATAAGCAACACCCTCAGCACCTGTGCTGCCTTTTTTTAAGGCATCATATGCTTTATGGCCAATTTCGGAGAGGCGCGCCCAGTCCTTTAACATCGCATTCAGCGTGTTAGGCAGGTTCAGGTTTACCTCATCGGTATCATATAGCCTGTCATTAACATAAAATGCCAGTTGTTCTTTTCCCTGCTTTGAATATGTGACCAGTTTCATTTAGTAAGTATTTGCATTGTAAAAGTAAAAAATGCCCCCAAGTATACTCGGGGGCATAGTAAAATAAAAAAATAATTTTTTTAAAGCCCTGTTATACAAATACCCATCGAGAAGGGCAGCACCTGCGGGCCTTTATTTTCCTTATACAATGATGTAAGACTGTAAGACCCGAAAATCGAGAAGTTTCCCCAGCCAATGCGGGCAGTTCCCAGGAACTCCCAGGTATTCATAAAGCGGCGTGTATTTATCTTTTCGGTTATCTTATTGTTAGTGCCGGCTACAGTATAAATATACTTATTGTGCGAGCCAATGAGCGTACCAACCTGCAGGCCTATCGCTGCTTTAAAACCTTTATTGCGGTTTACCTTGTTGCCAAAGAAACGAAGCTCGAAGGGTGCCTGCAAGTATGTAGTCACAAGCTTGTCCCTTTTATAGCCACCTGTATCTACAAAACGCACAACCGCCAGGTTGCCCGTATCGTTGGTCACATTTACCTGGTCTTTGAAATAAAGACTGCTGGTGCTGATGCCAATACCCGCTGCAAAACTGAAATTAGATTTGCCAATAGGAAAATCATAGCATACATAACCATTGAAGCCATGGCCAAAACCTTTGAGGTGTATACTGTCGGGCTTATTCATCCAGCCTGCGTAGGTGATCTGGAACATTACAAAATCGCGTGAGGGTTTTTGCACTTCGGTCTTGGAATCGGTATTTTTTTCAACATCCTGTGCAAACAGCTGGAAGCTACTTACAAGTAATACAGCCATTAAGGCTATTCGCTTGATCATAAACGGAAATTAGAGCGCAAATATAATGGCTTTGGCAACGAAAACTTGTTAAAATAATCCGAACCAATGTGAAATGTGTAAATATGAAAATGTGCAGAGGGATTCCAACCCTAAAAACAGGAGACCGAATTGTGCTGTTTAATTTAAAAAATACTACCTTTGCCATCCCAAAGTCCATACGGAGGTTGTAGCTCAGTTGGTTAGAGCATCAGATTGTGGTTCTGAGGGTCGAGGGTTCGAGACCCTTCATCCTCCCGTATTTTTTGTAAAAAAGTGCCTTGTAAGGCACTTTTTTTATTATCTTCCTGTTTCAATCAAGTATCTTTGTATTCAATAGCAGCTTTAATTGTTTAATTATTTAAATTTTCACCAATGAGTCTCGAAGTAACAGGAAAAATACTCCACAAATATGACACACAGCAGGTAAGTGAACGCTTTAAGAAACGCGAATTTGTATTGGAACTGGCCGAAGAAATAAACGGTAATACCTATACCAACTATGCTAAAATGCAACTGGTACAGAATAAATGCGAGTTGCTGGACCGCTATAATGAAGGTGATATGGTTAAAGTGAGCTTTAATATAAAAGGCAATCGCTGGGAACGTGACGGCAAGGTGAATTTTATAACCAACCTGGATGCATGGCGTATAGAACCGGCTACCGGCGGCGCAGCACAAAGCAATAATATAGCATCATCGCAGGCAGTGCCTCAATACAATGATAACAGCGGCACACCGGCGTTCTACAATCCATCGCCTGAGAATTCGGACGACCTTCCATTTTAATATAACAGCGTGTAACTTTTTACGGTTCACTACGATATACACAAGATTAGCTATCCCACACTTTATAAAAAGTGTGGGATATTTGTAAATACAATATTAACTTCAATATCGCTAATTTACTCATATGCGCAAGCACATTCTTTCAGTTACCATCCTTGCAGTAGTGGCCATCGGCTTAAGTGCCTGTCACAGCATGCCTGAACACGCAAAGTACATTCCTAAAGACGCCACCGGAGTAGTAAGTGTGGACATTGCCAGCATGGGTAAAAAAATGGCCTGGAATGCTATTGTGGGCAGTAAAATATTTGATGAGTGGAAAGCGCGCCCACAGCAGAAAGATGCTATGAAAGGCATAGAGAACTCGGGAATAGATTTTATGAACACGATCTACCTGTATGTAAAAGGCGACAAACGCTTTGGCGGCGAGAAGGCTACAGCACTGGTTCCCCTTGACGATGCAGCAAAATGGGAAACGTTCCTGAAGAAAAATTTTCCGGAAGCGGTAGTTAAGGACCAGGGAAAACGTAAAGAGGCAATGATAAGTGAAAATATGTATGCCGGCTGGGATAAGAAACTGCTGGTGATAATGAATACAGCACATAACGAAGTGGCTGAAGAATATAACGCGGCCGATCTTATGGATACCGTTGCAAAACCTGCCGCCCCGGTTACAGACATGAATGTAATGAGCGCCGAAATGGAGAAAGCCTTTGCAGTAGCAAAGGACAACTCGCTGGTGACTAATAAACATTTTACGGCTTTGCAGAAAGAAGGACATGATATAGCCTTGTGGATAAATTACGAGGACATTATGTCGGACTATATGGACAAGGGTGCTGGGAGTATGTCAGGCCTTTCAATATCCAATACGCTTTGGAAAGACGCAGCCTTTACCGCAGGCCTCGATTTTAATAAAGGCAGCATTAAATCAGACATGAAATATTATATGCCACAGGACTTGAAAGAGATAGGTAATGCATTTGGATCGGCAGCTGTGGATAAGGAAATGGTGGAAAAACTGCCTACAAACAACCTGGATGTAATCGCAGCCTGGCATTTGTCAACCAAGGGGCTCAAATCAGTAATGGAAAAAACAGGTGTACTAGGTCTGGCCAACGTGGCGCTCAGTTCTCAAAACCTGAGTGTGGATGGTGTACTTGAAGCTTTCACAGGCGATATGGGTTTTGTATCTAATGATTTCTCGGTAACTACCACCCGGGTACCTGTCGAGTCTTATAATGATGAACCCGCTAAAATGGTTGACGACTACAAATACAACGTAAACTATATATACGTTCTCAAGATAAACAAGAAAGAGAGTTTCAATAAACTGCTACAACTTGCCCTAAGTTCGGGCATGCTAAAATCTAACGGTAACAATACCTATGCGATGGCCAATGGCGGCCCCGATGCCCCTGTGATGGTGGTAAATGACAAATATGCCGTGGTTTCCAACAAGGTTGAAAGTGCTACTGCCTACCTGGCGGGCGGCAACAAAGGGCCAAAATTAAGCGGCCTGGCAGCAGAATCTGTGACGGGGCATCCCCTGGGATGCTACTTTGACGTACAGCAAATGGTGAAATCTTTAGATCCCCAACTAAAAAGCGCGGAGCTAGACCCGGCAATAATAGCGGAAGCCAAAAAACTGGTGGAAAATGCCGCTGTAAGTGGTGGTGAATTCAGAAATGGTGCCTTTGAATGGAAGACCACAATGAACTTTACCAATAAAGACGAAAACAGCCTTATTCAGATTTTAAATTTTGCAATGCATGTAAATGATGCCCAAAATAAGGGTATAACTGCCTATAATGGCAAAATGCACTAAGCGGAATCAAAAATTTGTTTTATCTTTCATGAGAAATTTCAAACCTTATTAAGGCCATGACCGTCTTATCTGTTATGGCTCAGGCTTTGATTTCTTAACTTTTTTTATAAACTTGGAGAAAATTTTTTTAAATGCGAAAATCCTACCTGCTTTATAAACTGGCTGTAGTAGCATTACTGGCTTTGACTATTCAAAGCTGTAAGAAAAACCATGGCATAGATAATAATAACGAGGTGCAAACGCCTTACAGCCTTTATTATTCTGATTCGGCCGGCAATTTATACCATACTAATAGCGGAGATATACAAGACACGCTTGTATTTCATGCTGATGGCTTCCAGTCCCGTGCGTTGATGATCGTTGATTCAAATATACTTTGGGTAAAGCATGCTGTGCATTACAGTGTTAACGGAGGTAAAAACTTCAATCCTACTTACGGCGGCAGCTTAAGTGGTGGCCAATATCCTAATCCGCTGTCTTACAACCAGTCTATGATGGTGTATGCCAAGGATCAGAACAGGGTATATGTAACTACCACCGATGGTCATGGCGTAGAATACAACGAAAATAGCGGCAATCCGACACATTGGGTAAATGACAATAACTGGGATCCTGCAATAGTAGACCTCGGTTTAATAACCATCTCCACAATGACCCAGCTCGACAATGGTGTGATGGTAGGTTATGATCCACTGCATGACCGTACGTTCGCAAAGGACAATGCCGGCGGCACCTGGTATGAAACAACCGACCTTGACACATCGCATCACCAGATGCTTCCTGACACCAGCTCCTGGACATTATGGCATATGAGCAATACAGTTATTGCTATTGATTCTACGAATTATAACGGATTATACTTCAGCACCGATAAAGGCCATAGCTGGTCACATGTTAACACCAGCTTCTCACCGGGCCTGGATACCACCCGTTGCTTTTTTGTAGCGGTACTTTACGACCAGGTGGTATTACTGGGAACGGAAAAAGGCGTGTATAGGCTTAACGGTGGCAATTTTATACCCTCAAACACTGGTGTGGAACACGATGCACGCGTGAGGGGTTTTGTGCAAAAAGAAATAATTTACAAGAATGGGGAAAAGACCCAGTATATCTACATGACCTCTGATAAAGGCTTATACAGAAGCAGGGACATGGGGCATAGCTGGGAATTCATAAGGGGCGGTAACCTTATCAATATCTGGTAACGTTTATTCTTCCTCCTCACCCGGATCAAAGAAATTATCCAGGCCGCGCCGCTGCTGTTTAGTAGGCCGGCCTGTTTTACTTTGACGCTTGCCCGTATAAAAGCTGGTGCCCAGGTGCTTGTTCATCAGTTTATCTTCTTCAGATGTCAGGTCTACGTAATTTTTGATGGCCTCTTCATAACTCATCCTCTTCTGGAGCAAACCCGTTACTTCTATCGTCCAGCGGCGGTCGGCAGTTTTTACGTCATATTTGTCACCGAGCGCTATTTGTCTTGCCGGCTTTACATTGGCACCATTTAGTTTTACTTTCCCCTCATCGCAGGCCCTGGTAGCCTGGCTACGTGTTTTGAACAGGCGTATGGCCCACAAATATTTATCCAGCCTTAGTTTCTCATTTTCTGCCACAAACTGTATGATTACGGTCACTTAAATGTTTATCGCTGTAAAGTTACAGTGTACGCACTACTTTCTTAATTTTGCCTCTCCAAACATTTTATGCACTCAATTATCATTTTCGCATCGGGCAGAGGTTCAAACGCTGCAGCAATAATAGATTATTTTAAAACTAACGGAAAGGCTAAAGTTGCACTCATTATTACTAACAAAGCCGATGCAGGTGTGGTAGCGATAGCTGAAAGAGAACATATACCCTTTGTCATCGTCAACAGAAACACCATATCCGAGGTATTGCTGGTTGAGCAAATAAGAGAGTACAAACCATCGCTGTTGGTGCTTGCAGGATTTTTATGGAAGATACCGGGCTCATTGCTCCAGGCATTCCCCGGGCAGATCATCAATATACATCCTGCTTTGCTGCCCTTGTATGGCGGTAAGGGTATGTATGGCCATAATGTGCATAATGCTGTGTTACAAGCTAAGGATGCCGAATCAGGCATCACCATACACTATGTGAACGAAGTGTACGACAGCGGCAATATTATTTTACAGGCGAGGTGCCCTGTCCACCAGGGTGATACTGCAGATACGCTCGCAGCACGCATTCATAAGCTGGAGCACTATTACTACCCGAGGGCAATTAAATTTCTATTAGACCAGTAAGGCAATTATTTCTCAAGGCATTTCATCATACTGTCCCAAAGCCTTTGGGCAGATTTTTCCCAGGTGAATTTTTCTACCTGTGCCGGGGCTGCTGCTATCAGCTTTTTGCGCAGGTTTTCGTCTTTGAAGAGCAGTTCCATTTTGGCAGCTATATCTTCTACATTGGTAGGATCAACTAGTAATGCTGTATCGCCCGCTACTTCAGGCATGGATGAGGTATTGCTCACAATACCGGGCACATTGCACTGCAGTGCTTCCAGGATAGGTATGCCAAAGCCCTCGAACAAAGAGGCGTAAACAAGCGCATAAGCCCCGCCGATGACCCTCGAAAGCTCATCCACGTTCATATAGCCTGCCCAGTTCACATCTTCTTTAAATGGCATGGTCTCTTTCATCTCCTGCACTTCCTCGTACTTCCATGCCATGCGGCCTACAATTACCAGCTTCATATTGCTTCGCTGGCGCTTTTTGAAGGAAATAAATGCTTTAAGCAGGTTCACAATATTTTTCCTCGGATGCAGTGCGCCGGCAAAAACAAAATATTCACTACCCCCTGCATATTGTTTTTTCACTTCTTCCCGTTCTTCCCAGGTAAGTGGATGATATTCGTCGTGAGCGCCGTTGTAGATCACATCTATTTTGGCGGGATCTATACGATAATGCCTGCTGATGTCTTCCTTTGAATAAGTGGAAACAGTGCCTATGCGGGTGGCGTTACGTGCGAACAAAGGGGTGTAATAGCGCCAGTAGAGCCTGTGACTGAGCTTAAAATGCTCGGGGTAATGCTCAAAGGCAAGATCGTGGATCACCAGGCAGGAGGGTATTTTTGCCCTCAGCGATCCATGTCCGTCGGTAGACAGGAAGAGATCGGCCTTGTACTTGCGCAGTAAATGAGGTATACGCCACTCGAACCATATATAAAACAATATAGGATGCCTGGCCTGCGGGCCCACTACCACGGGCGTTACATTGGGGGCAAAGACAAAATCGGGGTCGTATGGCCTGTCAAAAAAGAAAATGAACTCGTGCTCGGGATGCTGAAGTACGATTCGCTTAAGCGTTTGAAACGTAAACCAGCCTATCCCTTCCAGCTTTCCTTTTAATAATAAGCGGGTATTTACAGCAATGCGCATAGCTATTGCCTGCAAAAATATAATTTTACAGCTTTATACCCCTACAGGGATGCGCCGTTTTTTTGTAAAAAACATATTGTTTATAATTACAGTTAATATGTTGGTTAAGCCGGCATGGGTGTTTCTTATAGACAGAACCGTACAGAACAGGGTGGGCCATGCCGCCTATGGTACATACCAGGCGCTGTTTAACCTCGGGGTCATCTTCCAGATAATTCTTGATTTTGGGCTTATTAACTATAACAGCCGCACTATAGCCCGGCAGCCTGACCAGATAAAAACTATTTTCCCGGCCATGCTGTCGGCCCGCCTGGTGCTGATCATTCTCTATACAATACTCACTTGTGGGGTCGGTTTTGCCATGGGTTATCGCGGCTGGCAGATATATATGCTTGCCGGGGTGCTGATGATACAGTCGCTCAACACCATGATGCAGTTCATACGCAGCAATGTCTCGGGTCTGCATAAGTTCAAAACAGACGGCATCCTCTCTATTACCGACCGCTTCCTGATGATACTGGTTTGTGGCTTTCTGCTTATTTACCCCGCTACCGCAAATAATTTTAGAATAGAGTGGTTCATTCTAGCGCAGATAGCCTGCTACGGTGCAGCTGTGGTCATCGCCTTTCTCGTCCTGCGACGCATATCGCATGTTAAACTGAGTTTTACCTTTCACCTGCCCACCGTGTACGGTATAATAAAAGAAAGTTTTCCTTACGCAATGCTCATCTTCCTCATGTCGGTATATACGCGCTCGGATGCTACGCTGATAGAACGCCTCTGCGGGCCCGATGGAAAAGAGCAGGCAGGTATCTATGCGGAAGGTTACCGTCTCCTGGATATAGCTAACCAGTTCGGGCTCATGTTTGCTACTATGCTGCTGCCACTCTTCGGGCGCATGTTGTCGGAAAAGCAATCGGTACAGCCTATTGTAAAATTGTGTGTAAACATTTTGCTCCCGGTTTCCCTCATGATAGCAGCAGCGTCTATATTTTTCGGAGTACCTATAATGCACTTGCTTTATAAAAATGCCGGGGCCTATGATGCAAAGGTCTTTGCCTGGTATATGGCATCCTTTCCTGCATTTTGCATTATATATGTGTACTCAACATTGCTTACTGCTAACGGCGATTTGAAACTGCTAAGCAAAATAGCCCTGATAGGAGTGATCATAAACCTGGGGCTCAACTTTTACATGATACCGCATATGCAGGCACTGGGTGCCGGTATCACTGCATTCATCACACAAATGACCGTTGCTGTACTATACATCATTTTCGCAGGCAAGACGATACAATTACCCAAAAATTTGAAATGGATCAGCGCCCACACGGGTTACACGCTTATCATTGCATGCGCGGGTTATGCCGCTACCATGTTGCCTTTTAATTGGTTTGCACAGGTCGGCATATTCGGTACTGTCTGCCTGGTACTGATATTCGTATTCCGTTTCGTTTCAGTCGGCGCTATCAGGCAACTGGCCGAAAAAAGGAACAAATCATAAATGCTGCCTATTGGTCGGGTTATCTATCGGGTCGGCTGCTTTCGCGGAGACTTCTTCCGCCTCGCTCTTTATAATAAACACGGCATCGCGATAAGGCTTAATGCCTTTTCCGAACTTAAGCGAATAGACCTTGGTGAACTCCGCCCCGAAAAATAATATGATGGCGGAGTAGTAAACCCATGATAGCAATACAATAATAGAAGCCGCAGTGCCATAAGTATCACTTATCTGTGAGTTGCCTAAATATACACCAATGAGAAGCTTGCCAATCAAAAATAATACACCGGTAAAAGTAGCTCCCACAAAAGAATCCTTCCAGTCAATTTTCGCATCCGGCAATACCTTATAGATAATGGCAAATAAAACCGAAATAACACAAAAGAGCACTATCACGCTAATGATCTTAAATAATATCACGTTGGCATCACCAAAAATATGAACTAACCTTCCCGTAAGGGCATCCATCAGCGCATTGACTAACAATGAAACGATAAGTAAGAACCCGATACCAAGTATAAGGGAAAAAGACAGCAACCTGTCGGTCAGGAACTTAAGCCAACCCTTCTTAGGTTTTGCCCGTATCGACCATATATAGTTGATGGAGGTTTGTATTTCTATAAATACGCCGGTAGCACCAAATATCAGGATGATCACACCTATGATGCCGAACAGGGTAGTATTGCTCTGCCCCGATATATTCGTCAGTATGGTTTGCACTTGCTCTGCCCCATCTTTGCCAATCAGGCTTCTCAATTGGTTGTAAACGCTAACTGTGATATCTGCAGGCTTAAAGAAAATGCCCGCTACCGTTACAATGACCAACAGGAGGGGCCCGATAGAAAAAACCGTATAATAAGCTAATGAGGCGCTTAGCTTAGTGGCATTATCCAGCGAAAATTCGATAGCCGCATGTTTCAACAGGATAAAATATTCTTTGATCTTTGAAGCCATTCTATAGATTTTTATCTACAAGAGTAAAAATTGTACCCAAAGAAATTGGGGCACAGGCGTGCAATTAATTCCTCAGCCTCAAGCAATTAAAAAAGCATTTTATTTGTATCGGCGTTGGTATAGTTTTTATGGTATCGTGCTTAGTGTTAACCTGAAAATTTACCATTATGCCACGTAAGTATTCAAAAAAAGCAGGCGAAAAAGTAGAAAGAGCGATGCACGAAATGAAGGAAGGTGAGCTGACCAGCGGCCGTTCCGGCAAAAAAGTTACCGATCCTAAACAGGCGATCGCAATTGGCCTTTCTGAGGCGCGTGATGCAGGTGCAAAAGTGCCACGAAAATCGACGGCAAAAAGTAAAACAACAGACGGAAGAAAAGGCCCGAAACATTAAGGGCATTTAAGATTGGGCGTTTTAATATAACGAGATCCCCGCAGCACGCGAGCGCTGCGGGATCTCTGTTTTTAATAAGTTTGGAAAACCGGTTTAGTTCCCATTATCACATCTATCCTGTCTTTTAGTTCTGTCGTAAGCTTAGGATACAGTTCCAGTGCTTTCAGGTTTTCCTCCAGCTGCGCTTCTTTTGTTGCACCCAATATCGCGGTCGTTACATTCGGGTTGCTGATGCACCATGCTATAGCCAATGTGGCAAGTGTAGTGTCCAGTTCTTTTGCAACAGCTTCCAGTTTGCGTACGCTCTCTATTCTTGCATCGCTCAGCGTGCGGTCCTTGAGCCACTCAAAACCTTCCAGGCCCAGGCGTGAATCTGCAGGTATACCATTGTTATACTTGCCTGTTAACAAGCCCGAAGCCAGGGGGCTCCAGATAGTGGTACCCATGCCGATATTTTTAAACACAGGCACGTAGTCCGATTCCATTTTATGGCGCTCAAAAAGATTGTATTGTGGTTGTTCCATAGCAGGGCCTTCCAGACCCAATTCCCTGGCTACCATGTGCGCTTCAGCGATCTCGGCACCGGTCCACTCACTGGTACCCCAGTAAAATATCTTGCCCTGCTGAATCAGTGTGTTCATAGTGCGCACCACTTCCTCTATCGGCACATCTCTGTCCGGGCGGTGACAGAAAAACAGGTCAAGGTATTCCAGCTGAAAACGCTCCAGCGCCTCATGGCATGCCTCCACAATATGCTTGCGGCTGAGGCCTTTTTGCGTTGGCCGGTTATTTTCACCATGCCAGCCCCAAAATACTTTGCTGGATACCACATAAGATGAGCGCTCCCAGTTCTTGCCCTTCAGCACACGGCCCATCATCTTCTCCGATTCGCCGCGGGAATAAACTTCAGCATTGTCAAAAAAGTTGATGCCATTGTCATAGGCAAGGCCCATCATTCTGTCCGAAACGCTGTCATCAAGTTGTTTGGTAAAAGTTATCCAGGATCCATAGGAAAGCACACTGAGCTGCAATCCTGTCTTACCCATTCTTCTGTATTCCATATATATAAACCCCAACCCCTAAAGGGGCTTTATTTAAAAGTGAAAAATAGTTGTCGTTTACCTGATACCATAATAGTTCCCCCTTCAGGGGCAGGGAGTTTATATTATATACACTACCAGCCCATCCCTCAGCTTCGGCTCAAACCAGGTGCTCTTCGGTGGCATCACATTTCCGCTGTCCGCAATGTCAAACAGTTGTTTGATGCTTACAGGGTAACAAGCAAATGCAGCAGCCATATCGCGGCTGTCCACACGTTTTTCCAGTTCGCCAAGCCCTCGTATACCACCCACAAAATCCACGCGCTTGTCTACACGAGGGTCATTGATGTTCAATAATTTCGAGAGGATGTTATTCTGTAGTATGCTCACATCGAGCACGCCTATCGGGTCTTCGGTATAAGTTCCCCTTTTAGCAACCAGCTTATACCACTCGCCTTCAAGGTACATGCCAAATTCATGCGGCTGCTGTGGCTTGTATTGTTCTTTCACCAATGGCGTCACCTCAAAATCCGCCTCCAGCGCATGCAAAAATTTTTCTGCACTCATTCCGTTCAGGTCTTTCACTACACGGTTATAATCCATGATCTCCAGCTGGCTGGCAGGGAAAATACAGGTAACGAAATAGTTAAAGGCTTCATCCCCGGTTATGTACATACCGTTATCCCGCATTTCCTGGCACACCTTCCATGCAGATGCCGCCCGGTGATGACCATCGGCTATATATGTTGCAGGCACTTCTTCACTAAATAACCGGGTGATCGCCGCCACCTTAGCGTAATCATCCACTACCCAAAGGGTATGCCTTACACCGTCTTCAGCTACAAAATCGTACGTTGCTTCATGCGCTTTCTTCCAGCTCTCTATTATGGTTTGTACATCTTCCTGGTCGTTGTAGGCAAGGAACACTATGCCTGTTTGCGCGCGGGTAGCCTTAATGTGATTAATACGGTCCAGCTCTTTTTCAGGCCGGGTAAACTCATGCTTTTTGACAATGCCCTCGTGATAATCATCGCAGGATGATCCACAGATAAGCCCCGTCTGCGAACGGCCGTTCATCACCAGCTCGTATATATAATACGATGGTTCATTGTCCTGCAGCATCACCTTATCCGCCATCCACTGTTGCAATGTCTCGCATGCGCGGTCATATACCTGCTGGCTATGCACATCCACACTCTCGCCCAGGTCTATCTCGGCCCGGGTAACGTGGTAGAAGTTAAACGGTTCTTTCCTGAATTGCCTTGCCTCTGTAACATTCACCACATCATAAGGCAATGTGGCCATTTGCGGAGCTATTTCTTTCTTAGGTCTTAATCCTTTAAAGGGTACGATCTTTGCCATTTTGGAGTCATTTCGAACGTAGAGAGAAATCTCCCGAGAATCTGCACTTAGCTAAATCTCTGCGATAAATCTTTCCACTCCGGGTTAAAGTTATTTATTAATGCTTCTTTTTTATTCCTGTTCCATTTCTTTACTTCTATCTCTCTTAATACTACATTCTTAATGTCAGAAAAACATTCATAGTATACTAAGTACTCAACATTATATTTATCTGTAAAGCTGTTTTTAAATAAATGATTCTTATGTTCATAAAGTCTTCTTCCAAGGTTATCCGTTAATCCGACATAAAGTACATTCCTGTTTTTGTTACACAGTATGTAGATGTAGCCTTTATATTCCATAATCCCACTAATTACTAGCCTCAGGACATTTCTCTCTTCGTTCCGCTATGCTTCACTTCGTTCGAAATGTCTCATCGCAGATATTAATATCTCCACCTGTTCCACAGTGACCGCATTATACAATGACACCCTGAACCCACCTACAAAACGATGCCCCTTGATGCCAACAATATTATGCTTTTCACAAAAACGCACAAATGTCTTTTCCTGCCCTTCGTTGTTTCCCCTGAAGCATACATTCATCATGCTTCTTTCTTCTTTATTATCAACAACCGGGTTGAACAGGCTATTCCGCTCTATTTCTTCGTAAAGGAGTTTCGCCTTTTTCTTATTCTCATGTTCTATTGCCTCTATCCCTTTTGCTTTTGTCCAGCGCAGGGTGAGTAACGAGGTATAGATAGCAAAAACGGGCGAGGTATTGAGCACTGAATGGTTTGCTATTTGCGCTTTAAAACTAAGCATGGGTGGCAGGTCTCTTACTATACGCTCTTGCATATCCTTGCGTATTACCACGAGTGTGACACCTGCAGGGCCTATATTTTTTTGCGCGGCAGCATAGAAAAGAGTACAATTGCTATACTCCATTTTCTTGCTGAAAATATCGCTGCTCATATCGGCTATCAGCGGCACATTGCATCTGGGCACATCGCGCCATTGTGTTCCGTAGATAGTATTGTTGGTAGTGTAGTGCAGGTAGGCAAGATCCTTTGATATCTTATCGGGCCAGTCGGGCAGGCATTTGTAGTTACTGTCCCGCGATGTGCTGATGATATCTGTTCCTCCGTAGTGCATGGCATATTCAGCCGCTTCGGCAGCCCAGTGCCCGCTGTCTATATAGCCCGCAGTATCATTTTCGCCCAGGAAGTTCATGGGTATCATGGCAAACTGCAGCCTGCCGCCGCCATGCAGCCAAAGCACCTCGTAATCATCACCAAGCCCGCACAGCTCCTTTACAATGCCCTTGCTTTCTTCCAGTATAGCATCAAACTCTTTGCCCCGGTGGGGAATTTCAAGTATCGATAAGCCTGTATTATTGTAATCAAGCACCGCCGCCGATGCCTGTTGAAAAACTTCCTGTGGCAATGCGGCAGGGCCGCCGCCAAAATTTATCTTATGCTCCCCAATGTGGTTTGTCATGTTGTCTTTCTTCTTCCGAGCTGGTAATACCGCCGCTTACTGCAAACTTCATTGCTTCTGCTGCATTCATTTTGGTTATCGGTTTTACGTACTTTTCTTCTACCACTATCACCCAGCCCGATATCGCGTAGGCATGTGGCATATAAACAGCTACCTTACCCATCATACCAAGCGTCGCCATATCCTTTTGGGTCATAAAGCCTATTCGCCAAATTTCGGGGTGTAGGTTCACGCATACATATACCGGCCTGTTAAAACGCTTTTTATCTCCTACAAAAGAATCCAGCACATCTTTTATGGAAGAGTAAATGTATTTGATGCCGGGTATACGCTCCAGCAGGTAGTCAAAACCGTCAAAAAGCAGGCGGCCTACAAAAAAACGGGTGCCCAGGTAACCTATCACTGTTACTACTACGATGATAATAACAAAACCCAAACCCCTTGGGACAAACGGTACCAGGTTATCTACACTGCTGAAAACAGTATATATAACATAAGCAGTTATGGCAATGGGGCTAAGGATGAGTAAGCCCTGTAAAAATGATCTTAGTAGTAAAGCGGCGAAACGTCGCATTGGTTATGGTATATTGAAGGCAAAGGTACAAGAATAGTACATTCACATTATAGGATTTATCTTATTGCTTTAATTTTTTCAAATATAGTAAGGCTCATTCCGCCCAGCTCAGCCCTTAATCCCGCATTACCCTTGATATACAATTTCAAGCGCGGGGCATAAAAGTATTCCGGCACCTTTACGTAAAAGACGTAAGGGTTCATCTGTCCCTCGGGACTTATGGCATTGAACAGTCTTATGTGATTATGTTTTACAGAATCGCCCTGTAGCAGCTCTGCCTCCAGGTAGCTCCCCCATATACCGGTGTGTACCTTTATGTCGCATGCTATCTTTATCCACTTCTCGCCCAGGTCCCTGTTGTTATTCGCAAGCTGCGTATCCACTATGGTCCATTGCTCAGACTGTGCATCCTTTTGCAGGCTTTTACTGCCCAGGGTGATGACGGGGCCTTTCTTATACTTATCCTCACCGCACAGCATTTCATCCGTGTCCAACAGGCTCATATCGAGGGGCTTGGGCTGAGCATTTAAATAAATGCGGCCATAATACCGCCTGTTCATATCATCATAATGCAGCACACCGCTATTATATTGGTTTAGCTGAAAGAGATTCACAGCGATGAGATACATGCCGGCTGCATAAAACGCCCAACGCCACTTCTTCAGGTTTACCCTGTCTACAAAAGCGGCCAGCGGCAGCGCAAATACGGGGTAGCTCTCTACCAGCGCCCTTGTGGAATAACTCGCGGCATACCGCCATTCATGCCAGGATATGATGATATAGATATTCAGAAGGCAAAACCAAAGCACCGCTTTGCGGAACGGAAACCTTTTGACAAAAAATAATCCGGCCACGAAAAAGATGGTTACAGGTGTATAGATGAACCAGCCCTTTTCCCAACCAAATAACACTCTTAGGTGAGGCAATAAAAAATCCCAACGGCTACCCACATCATACACAAAGGAACCCGAAGCTACTTTCCAGTAAATAAGTTGAGGCAGCACCGCTATAAAGCCAAACAAAACTGTCAGTGATATGTGCCCCTTGTGATGCTTTACTTGTTGCCACTTTTCCTTTGCAGCTTCTTTGGTATGCGTGTTCCATAACAAAGGCACCAGGAACATAATGGCCTCCGTTGGGCGGCAAATAGCAGCCAGCCCGCTTATGAACCCTATCAATATGGCCCAAATGGCCCTTGGTTGTTCATGCCACCTGGCCGTCGCGTACAATATGGCGGCGTACAAAAAGAAGATATATCCATGGCTCATGCCACTGTCCACGGCTGCATATTGGATAAAGTTCGTGGCAAGACATAATAGCAATAGCGTAATTGCCGTCGTCCCCTCATCGAAATACCGCAATAATACACTGCGAAGCAAAAAGATGGCCAGGATGCAATAGAACAGTGTGCCGATCGCGATGGCGTATTGAAATGGTGCAGAGAAACCATCGTCAGGATAGTCCAGGCTTCTTGCCGCCATTCTTGCCGCCAGGAAAAAGGGGCTTTCCATAATAGCCACCCCTCCCAGGTATTTCATTACATAGTTCCCGTTCGCCTCTCTGCTCGCAGGGTAGTTAGCCCCTTGCAGTATGCCATACTTGCTATCTGCCGCGGGTAGCCATCTCAGCTCCGTAACGTCCTTGTAGATAAATCCAGCCGGGAGGTACAAATAATAGCCCAGGGCATCCCAGGTGGTCACCTTTAGCTTTTGCCCCTTTATGTTCATTGCCCTATACTGTAATAACACGGTGCTTATAAGGCAACAGGCTATCAAAGTATACAATTTCTTCATTTTTTATATGGTACTATCCTTTGAATGTAAAATAGGCAATTTTGCCCTTTAATACCTTGCCTTTTAAAGACTGCAGCCATTATATTTGCAATAGTCTGCCCATGTCTGTCTACAGCAAAATATTTGTACTCATAACCGCATTTGTAATGCAGGGACGGCTGTGCGCAGCGCAAGATACTGCCTCCTGGGCAGGCTTCGGGATAGAGCTCAATCAGGTAGTCGGCAAGGTCTTTAAACACTCGCCCCATTTTATTGCACCGGTACCTCGCCTTTCCGTCGCTACCGATCTCAATTTCACCATGCATACATGCGGCCGAAAGGAGTGGCAGCAGCGCAGGAGCTACCCGGTATTAGGCATTGCGCTCACTTACACCAACTATGGCATAGATTCGATATTCGGGCGCTGTATAGGGGCCTACCCAAATATCCAGCTGCCCATTGTTAGCGGTGCCAGCCTCGAGTGGACGGTACGTTTCGGCCTGGGCATCGGTTATGTATCAAGGCACTACACGATCGCACCGCAATGGGATACCCTCAATAATGCCATCGGGAGCCACATTAATAACTTTACCATGCTCTCTTCCGATCTCAGGTATCATATTGATCGTCACTGGGATGTGCAAATGGGCGTCAACATCACCCATATCTCAGATGGCTCTTTCCGCCAGCCCAATCTTGGGGTAAATATGTATGGCGGTCATTTAGGGGTGATTTATTACCCCGTCACCCGCACACCGGTCTGCATCAAGCATGATTTAAAACCTCTTAAGAATAGGTGGGAGATACAGGCACGCGTCGGCATGTCCTTCACCAGCTACAAACCGGCGGGAGGGCCATTATATCCTGTTTATATGCCTTCCTTGTTTGTAAGTAAGCGCTACGCGGGTAAGAATAAAGCCTTTGCCGGGGTCGACTATTCTTATCACAGTGCCATATACGCTTTCCAGAAAAACAACGAGATCAACCCCGGCAAGGAAGCTGCTAACTCATGGAAAAGCTCGGTATTTGTGGGCAACGAGTTTTTAATGGGCCGCACAGGCCTGGTGCTCCAGGTAGGCGTTTATACTAAGCAAGCTGCGCTCAAACTTGACAAATACTACGAAAAGCTGGGCTATAACTACTATATCATACAGCACGAAAAAGGCCCGCTTAAAGAGCTTAGCCTTTATGCAATGCTCAAAACGCATAAGATCGTTGCAGAGCTCATCGAGTTCGGTTTCTCTGCCGGCCTGTAAAAATGACCTTCATTTAATTATCTTGTTCTCTACACATAGCCTCTTGTGAAACTTAGGAGAATCATTTTCGCATTTTTATTTTCTGTGCTTTGCTATCAAAGTTCCGCACAGTCAAACCACGATAGGGCGGGCTATGGCATCGAAGTAAATTTTTGCGCCGGCAAAGTAATTCCCAACAATATTGTCTTCCCTCCCCTGCCCGCTCTTTCCACCGCGCTCGATATTGCTTTTGTACAGCAAACCTCCGGCAAAAGGGACTGGCAGCAAAGGCGCCGCTACCCGCTTTTAGGTCTTGGGCCTGATCTATGGTAACTACGGCATCAATAAGATCTACGGCCAAAGTGTTGGCCTGTACCCTTTCATCAAATACCCCTGGCGCGTGGCAATAAATTCGAGTGGACCTGCAAGGCCGGCCTGGGCGTAGGCTACCTTTCAAAACACGCCAGCCGGCTACCCGACTGGGACACCATTAATAACATCAGCAGTGCACATTTTAATAATTGTACCGTGCTGGCTACCGACCTTGGTTATCACCTGAACGACCATTGGGACTTACAGGCTGGCATTAACCTGAGTCATATATCCAATGGTGAGTTCCGCTACCCAAACCTCGGCGTCAATTTGGGTACCGGGCATATCGGCTTCAGGTACTTTCCTTTTACTTCTAAACCAAAATACAAAACAGGCGACCTGCCAAAGCTAAGCAACCGCTGGCTGCTGCAGGCGCGCATGAGCATTGGCTTCAAAAGTATGGCCGCGTTAAACGGCCCCTTGTATCCTGTGTATATGCCCTCCCTTTACGTAAGCAAGCGCTACGCCAGCCCCAATAAGATTTTCGCCGGTATTGATTATTCTTTCTACAACAATGTCTACGCCTTCCTTAAGAACAACGAGATATTTCCCGGGCAGGAAAAAGAACATTCATGGGAGGCATCGGTATTTGCAGGTAATGAATTTCTTTTTGGCCGCTTCGGCATACTCATTCAGTTAAGCATCCCCTTCCACCATACTTCTTTGCGGCAGGATAAATACTACCAGAAGCTGGGCTACAATTTCTACATCATACAACACGAAAAAGGCCTCCTTAAAGAATTATGTGCCACTGCGCTCATCAAGGCCAACAAGTTCCAGGCCGATGTGTTGGAGTTTGGCCTGGGACTAAGTCTCTAATACTTATAAAGCCACTCGCTTGAGTGGCTTTATACAGCTATATTATTCAGGTCCCTATTTCTCTTCTATCATATTTTCAGGATCATCGGCCACTTCCAGTTCGTTCGATACATTCACCGTTGTCACCGGCGACGCTACTGTCTGCGGCATAGTCTCTGCCTTTTCTTCCCTTGCTGTAGGTACCTTGGCACCTGCTCCGCGCACCTTCATCAGTTTGTTCAGCATATCGAACCAAAATGGGGCACCAAGCGAAATAGCGAAGGCTGTGATCATCCAGCCCAGGAATCTCATCCATTTGGATGCAGTGGTTTTATAAATGAGCTCACTTCCCTCCCAGCCTATGGCCAGTTGTTTGTTCCTGGTGTTTATATCTTCCTGCAGCAGTTTGTTCGCCTGTGCCAGCAGGTCCGACGTCCGCTCCTGGAATTCTACAGCCCCGGGGCTTAAGCTTGCCCGCGTTATTGAATCCTCTTTTTGCAGCTTGTCCTTCAGGTCGGTATTCTTGCGCAGGTACGAGCTAGCCGCATTTACCACCTGTTCCCTCAGCTTCGGGTCGCGCGATAGGTTCCTGGCAATTTGTATGGTATCTACATTAAAGACCGCCGCCAGGCTGATGCCGATAAAAAAGAGTATCAGCTGTATATACTTTTTATACCAGCCTGTCGCCCGCTCCATAGTATCGTCAAACCATCGCTCTACTTTCTCCCTGAATTTTTCCACATCGCCGCTTGCATCTACCCAAAGCGAGCGCAGGTATGCCTTTGTTTCCAAATTAAGTTTTATTACATCGCCCTTCACTATATCCGTTATTTCACCTCTGGTCACAGCAGCACCAAATTTCTCCGGCGTTGCCGCCATGTCCGTTCCCCTGAACATGTCTACTATTACCTTCGAGAAGTTGGACGAGTTGATATAGGCAGGCTTGTTGTAGAAATTATCCTCGCCCAGGTATTTTATTAGGGGGTGATTGTAAAATGTTTTCACAACCCTCATATCTTGCTTTGCCAGGTTGCGGCGAAAGAGTAATGCATGCCAGCCTACAAACCTGTCCTTGATCGGGTGGCCTGTGGTCGACTTGCCATCTTCCATCATACGGATGATCGCCTTTTCAAGCACTTTGGCTCGCAGGCTCAGTTGCGTGGATATTATCTCCTGCAGTATCGTTGCAAACAGCGAGTAAAGCAGGTAAATAAATACCAGGCCTATTATAATGTCCAGTATTATCGATCCCGTCATAGTTCTGCATTTTTATTTTTATGACTTAATAAAATTCTTGAACGCATCCAGGTTTACAGAAACATTTAAAAACCCAAGGAAATTTTGGTTCTTAATATCATACTTAAGTATCAGCGGTATCCATATTTGGTCTATAACTCTTACCCTTATCTCCGTATTAAATGAGAACATTTCTTTTTCCTCTCCCGGCAGTACACCATTGAATATATTGCTATACTCAAGCGCCGGTTTTATTTCTATCAATGATTTTTTATGCCCCTTTGCGCGTAAGATCGCTATATCTGCTCCCCCGGTAAAATTTACTCCCAGCCGGTAGTCCGAACTTATTGTTCCCGTATCCTTAAAATACAAATTTCCACGCACATCTGCCTGCACATTTTTCCCCTTCAAATAAACCATCTCAAGCTTTGCCTCGTCAAAACCATTTGTCCGGCTGGTTTTCCCGTTTACTGATACCGTTAGCAATCCCTTGTGGCTTATATCCTCCATTAGCGAATCATAATCTTTTAAGATAGCGCCATGCAGCGCGCCAAGTTTAGTCAATTCGCCCTGCCCCTCGCGGGCCGCCATATCCTTGAACATTTGGGGAAAACCCTCTGTAGATCCTGTACTGGCAAAATCAGCAGTGCCCTTTGCCATTTCCCTTCGCAGTGAATCCTTCGTCTTTTTAGGCAGTATACTTATTTCAGCTTCAAAGTCATTACTTAGCTTGTGTATAAGCTCCTGGAATGTATTATTATTCTTTTCTATCGCCTGCCCCACAAAATTAGCCAATGCCTTATCCCTGTTATTGACTATAGCATAAGTAACCTCAGCCGCGAAGCCCGCAAACTTGAAATCCTTCTTGAAATTCAGGGATACCCCGAATTGAAGGTTCCTTGCAAAACACTGTTTTATGAAATTAGAATCGATGTTAAGCGTCGAGTCTCCCCTCAGCTTTATAGCAAATAAGGTGCTGTTGAAATCGAAAGCTTTATCGTCGCCCGTTAGGTCCCGTACCGCAAACTGGAAAAAATTGGTAAGCACATCCAACGCGTTACCACTCTTCATATCATTCACTCCTTTTATTAACGACTTGGCAACAGTGTCCTCTTGCGCATACCCCACGTTAAGCGAGGTAATGGCAACGATCATACATAGAAATACTTTTCTCATGCCTATCATTATACCGTAATGAAAAATATGAACTCGTACATTTTAGTATTGCTGCTCTGCTGCCTTCCCGGTATCGGTTCCTCGTTCAGCGCCCCCTCTATTATTGCCGTTGTCGATCCGGTTGCCGGATTCAGTCCACCCACCATTAGTTTATGTTCGCCCGGCTCCAGCTCAAATGTTTGACTGAACGATCCCGGCTGCTGGAATTTTTGATGTTGGCTGGCTCCGTCCAGGAAGATAGTTATCGGTACAGGTGCTTTCCCTCCCTGTACGTTTACTATTAATTTTATCTGTGCCATAACGATGTAATTGGTTGATATGTATGCCTTTCCACAAAGTTGAATTACACAAGAGTATAATATTTTTTTGATAAAGTATAGTGTAGTTGTACGGTATTTCTCTGCGATATAAAAATTGACGGTTTCCAAAACGTCAGTTCCGTCACCCGGGTTTCTGAATAACTTAGCCATTGTTTTGATTCCTTCTGGATGGGCTTATTATGCCTTTGAATACGGAGTTTTTATTAGGTTTGTGGGAGCAGCTTATGAAGAAGACCGCGAACTTATCGGCATTTATTGCCAAAAGCAAGGTAAAGGCCCAGGACCTGGAGCATAAGCGCAAGCTTGCTTTTAATATCGGCAAGTACGATGATGCTGTTCCTGCCGGCAAAGCACAATACTACGATCTGGAACTGGCCCGCAAAAAAGCCAAGAACATAAAGTGGAAAGTGATGGAAGATCTTGGCCACTATCTGGAGCAGTTCGAAAAGATCTTTACTGCAAATGGTGGCAAGGTCATTTGGGCCGAAACGATTGAAGAAGCGCAAAAAGCCGTTTGGAACATCTGCAAAGACAAGAACGCAAAGCTGGTGGTCAAATCCAAATCAATGGTTACCGAAGAGATACACCTGAACGCATACCTCGAAAAACACAATGTCACTTCTGTAGAAACCGACCTTGGTGAATATATACAACAGCTCGATGATGAACCTCCCTACCATATAGTTACGCCCGCCATGCACAAAAGCAAGGAAGATGTGGCAAAGCTCTTTCACGAAAAACTCGACACCCCCCTCAACCTCTCCCCCGAAGAACTGACGCAAGTAGCAAGAAAGAAATTACGTCGCGAATACACTAAAGCAGATGTCGGGATAACGGGTGCAAATTTTCTACTGGCGGATATTGGTGGCGTATGTGTAAGCGAGAACGAAGGGAACGCAAGGCTCTCTACGGCTTTTCCCAAAACACACATCGTCATAGCAGGTATAGAAAAGATACTCAGCTCGGTGAACGACTTGCACATCATGTGGCCGCTGCTGTCTACATATGGCACCGGCCAGAAGCTCACAGTTTATAACACCATTTTCACCGGCCCCAAACAGGCCGGCGAAACCGACGGACCCGAAGAAATGTATGTGATATTGCTTGACAATGGCCGCAGCAATTTGATGCATAGCGAAATGAGGGAAAGCCTCTATTGCATACGCTGTGGTTCTTGCCTTAATGCATGCCCCGTTTATAAAAACATCGGCGGCCATGCTTATGGCAGCACTTATGGCGGACCCATTGGTTCGGTAATAACGCCGCACATGCAGGGAATGAATGAATTCAGCCACCTCAGTTATGCATCAAGCCTCTGTGGCAAATGTACTGAAGTATGCCCCGTGAACATAAACATACACGAGCTGCTCCTCGAGAACAGGAACAAAGCGGTAAAGAAAAATCTTAACGCCTTCAACGAAAACATCGCCTGGGCCATCTGGACACGTGCAATGCTGAGCCGCAAATTGATGAACAGTGCAGGGCCATCTTTAAAAAGCAAGCTGGCAAAAAAACTGTTCAACGACAGCTGGGGCCAGAACAGGGCCGACATTGAATTTGCAAACAGTTCGTTTAACCGCCTTTGGAAAGAACGCAACAAAAGCTAAAACCCTCCATGCAGCCGATCATTATTTATTCCGAAAAAACAAGCCCCCGGCTGCTGTATGTTTTGAACTGGCTATTCAATGATCAGTTAGAGACAAGCTACACTTTGACCCATGACCAGGGCGAAATAAACAATGGCTCATTTGCAATATCATACGGCTTGCACTTACCGGGCACATTATCCGTACCCGATACCGGCTTGCTCTGGGAGACGGGCATAAAGCAACAGGAGGTGATAGCAGGTAATTGGCACGAGCTGCCTACGCTATTCTCAACAACGGAAAAAAATTACACGCTCCCCTTTGATATTTTTTCTGCAATATTTTTCCTGCTCTCCCGCTACGAAGAATACTATACCTATACGCCCGACAAGTACGGCCGCTACCCTGCCACCGAAAGTGTATTGTATAAGAATAACTGCTTGCGCCGCCCGATAATCGATGAATGGGTAGGGTGCTTAAGACAATTGCTGAAACAACAATTCAATCAACTGCTACCAGAGGCAAATTTTTCATTCCTTCCTACATATGATATAGATATTGCGTACTCGTACCTGCATAAAGGATTGCTGAGAAATGCTGGTGGTTTTGCAAAAGATATCCTTACGGGAAAAGTCCACATGGCCGACGAAAGGATGAAGGTTTTAAGGGGTTCTAAAAAAGACCCTTACGATTCTTTTGATCTTATTTTGCAGTTGCACAATGGCGCGGTTCGGAAACCTATCTACTTTATATTGGCCGCTTTACAAAATACCCCTTACGACAAAAACATCCTTCCTTCAAAACAGGCTATGATAAGCTTATTAAGACGCTTGTCGCAGGAGGGGGAAATCGGTATGCATCCATCTTTTTACACCGATACAAACAGTAATACCTGGAATGCTGAAAAGAACTTGCTTGAAAAAATAACCGGTGCGAACATCACAACCTCAAGACAACATTATATAAAAATGCGGTTGCCTGACACTTACCGTTTCCTTATGGAGAACGGAATTGCCGAAGACTATAGTATGGGCTATGGCAGCCACCTTGGTTTTCGTGCAGGTAGCGGACAATCTTTTCAGTGGTACGATATTGAGCGCGAGCATAGCACGACATTTGTTGTCCACCCCTTCTATTTCATGGATACCACCGCTCACTATGAAGAAAACCTAAGTGCTGACGATGCCTTTAAAGTGCTGAAAGAGATGACACAAAAATTGCAGGGGACAAACAGTACTGCAATCACCATCTTTCACAACTTTTCTTTGGGCAGTGATGCCGAATGGAATGGTTGGGTGGAACACTATACGCAGTTTATAAAAAGTCTTGCTTAAAGCGTTACTTCTTTATCAGCACTTTTGTACCTACACCTACTATAGAAAAAAGATCTTCGATATCTTTATTTTTCAAGGCCACACAACCGTCCGTCCAGCCTACACCCATTTCTATCATATCATCACCGCCTTTCCAGATGCCGTGTATGCCTATGTCGCCGCCGATGCGGGCACTTGCGGGGATGCTACCTTTTTGTTTGAGCGCATTGAAGCGTGCGATTGCAGAATCATTTGGATAGCTGAGCAGCATGAACTTATTATACCTCGAGTTAGGGTTCTTGTTTTTTATGGTGAACAAGCCCTCGGGTGTACAGCGATCGCCTTCCATACATTTGTTTTGCAAGGGCTGAGGACCGAATACGGCTTTATATGCACGTATCAACCTGTGCCGGTAATATAGTTTTACAGCATATTGCTTTTTGTCAACCACCAGGTAGAGCGAATCTTTAATAAGAGTGTCGATCTTTATATTATAGGGATTGAAATTATGCAGCCTTTTTTGCGGCATTATTATTTGCTCGGTCACTTTCATGTAACCCTGCTCATACTGTACGGTACGAACAATATTGCCTTTCCCATCAGGCTCTTCGTTTATGATCTTTACATTGCGCGGTTCATTGAACACACCTTTCTCCTGCGCATATGTATGAACAGCAAATAAAACGAAGGCAAAAGAAAACACTAAACCTCTTAAGCCACTGCACGCACTGCGGACACTGTATTGCTTCATTTCTATCATTAGCAGCTTTGGGAACTATACGAAAATAATGATTTTGCCTTCAACAAACATACTTTAAATAAATTTTAAGGTATATATGCTTTATTACTTTGCTGTTGGCGGCTTTTTGTAGATGGGCACAGTGGAACAAGGCTCGCCATACATCAGTGATTTGGCCACCGGGCGGAGATGGTAAGTAACTGCTACGTATGCGCTATCGGGGATGGGCGTATCGCCGCAGCCTTTTATGACTACTCTTTTGTCTGTGTATTCTGCAAGGTCTATCGCTGCGATCCGTTTTTGCAACAATTCTTTTTTTAACTCCCCGGTGCTGCCAAAGTATACATATGCTGCCACCGGCTCGAGGTATACGGCTGCCAGCATATATGCCCATACCGGTACTATAGCATCGACGGTACATTGAATAGCTACATTTTTACCGGCATATTGTGCCCAGTCGTGCTGCTGGAGAGCGGCGCGATAATCTTTTTCGCGCAATATCATTTCGCGGAAGAGGAAGGGTTTCAGATCGAAAAGCATTATTTCCTCGTCGCGGGGGATATAATCCGCGAGGTCTAAGGTGATGATACCACTCTCTGCTACTTTATTTACTATCACGTCCATCAGCACAAAGGTAGGCATAAGGCCCCTTTATTTAAAATACCCGCTGATTAAGCGGGTATTTAAGAAAGTTATAATGAGGCAAGCATTACAAATTGCTAACCGTATACTTAACATTGGCATTGTCTTTAAGCACCTGGCGAACCAGGCCACTCATTGCATTCTTAGCCTGCATGTCCATCATCATTTTTTGCTGTCCCATCATCATATTTGCGGCAGCCGGGTCGGAAGGTTTTTCCCAACGGGCTGTTAGGCTTATGTAATAAACGGCATCATTCGACTTAATGGCAGGCGACATGGTATTAGGCTGCAGACTCTTGTAGAACATGTATCCCAAAACCTTCGGAGCCTGGCCACCGAGGGCAGGAATAAATTGTGCATTTGCAGCTACAGAATCGGCATGAAGTACAGGCTGGCCTGCAGATTGTGCAAGAGCTTCCAGGGTGGTAGCACTTTTAAATTTGCTTACTATCAGGTCGGCTTTCTTTTCGCCTTTCACAATATTTTCCAAAGCAGGACGGTTGGCTGCTGTGATAGAGGGCAATCCTTTTTCCTGGATAGCGGCTACTTTTGCCACTATATATTTACCGTCCATAGAAAATACGGGGGATACCTCGCCTACTTTATGTTCGTACACCCAGCGAACTATCTCGCGCGATGAGCCGAGGCCGGTGATATTATAGCTCTGCGGTTTGATATTGTCTGCATTTCTTTTATCCAGGTGACCTGCTTTTACTGCAGCATCGAATGCCTCGCCGGTAGTATTTTTTCCTGCAAATTCATTTGCCCTTGCATACACGGTGCGATCTGTAGAAGTACCTGCTTCGAGCGCCTTGGACACGGTAGCCAATTTAACCGAAGGTGCAAATGCCTTCTGATCGAGTATCTCTATATAATGGTAACCGGCATACTGGCCGTTCTCCACATGAACCACCTTCGTTTCTCCCTTTTTGCCATCGAATACAAAATCACCAAATTCTTTTGACAAACCTTCCTTCTGGGAATATGTGAATTCGTACTCACCATTCTTAGCGAGGCTCGCAGTATCATCTGTGAATTGTGTAGCAACTGCTTTGAAATCGCCACCGGCCTTTATAGCGGCCACAGCACTATCGATCCTTTTCTTAGCTGCACTATCGGTCCTCATATCGGTGCCCCTGTCTTTGGTCTTTACCAGTATGTGGCGGCATTTTATAGAATCGGGTATCTCTTTTTTATCAAGGATCTTTACCATTTTGAAAGCGCTGGCCTCAAAGTAAGGGCCGAAGACCGTGCCAACCGACATGCCGAGTATAGAATCTGCAAAACGAGATCCGATGGTTTTCTTGTTTACGTATATTTCTTTGAACTGATCGTCGGAATTGCGGTTAACAAAAGATTCTGCATCCTTTGAGCTGATGGTATCAAAAGCGGGTTTTATTTTTAATAGCTCACCCAGCGATTTCGTGGTATCCTCAGCCATTGGCGTAAGATCGAACGATACGTAATCAATAGAGCGATAAGCTTCTTTTATCTCGTACCTGGCGGCGTTCTTTTTGATGTATGCATTGATATCGTCGTCGGTAACTTTTACTTCGTTGTCATTTATAGCAGTAAAGGGCACTTTCACAAAATTGATGCTTGCCATTTGTGACTGGTCTTTTATTGAGTGCTCAATAAGGAACTTAGGTGTGTAAACACTACCTGTAATAAGGGAATTGAATTTAGTGATCTTGCCGTTGCGTATCACGTATGCTTTCACCGCTTCCCAGCCTTCGATCAATTTACCTGTTTTATCATTCTGCCTGATATCTTTTTCAAAAGCCTTAACCCTTTGCGGATCGAAGCGATGTGTTTCGGGATTGCTGAAAACCTGCTGGCCCTGGAGAGAGAACTGCTGCACCATCTGATCTGCGTTGGCACCGTAGATCATTTCCTTTTCTTCATCGGGCGTAATTACTATACCTATTTTGGCACCCTGCTCATCTACGATCTTTTCTTCGATCATTTCATTAAGCGCCTGCTCATTGAGCTGGGCACGAGTAGCCTCGTCGAGTGTTTTGCCGTTGGCATATATATTATAGAGCGCTTCGTAATCTTTGAGGCGCTGCGAGTATTCTTTAGAGTCGATCTTCTCACCGTTGATCTTTACTACAGAATCATCGTGCCCGAAAAAATCGCCCAGCTTACCGCTGGCGGCATCCATTAATATAAAACCAACCAGTGACAAGGCTATGACGCCGCCGGCGAGTTTTCCGTATTTATTCCTGATCTTTTGTATTACAGCCATAAAGGATTGTGTGTAGTATATTTAAGGACGGCAAATTTATATGAAAAATCGGGATTTTGTTCTATTAATTGATAGGTTGATAAGTTGACAGGTTGATAAGTTGACAGGTGGGCCTGCTGAAGGTGTGCCCACTGCTGTTTTTGCCCAAAAAATCCCTGATCTTTTAATTTCATCTTATCTATTGATTATCAATTAGTTGTGTTTAAATAATGCCTCAAAAATGCCCCGATTTTGCCCCGCCCCTGCCGAAGGAGCGGGGGCCTAAAGGGGGTGTATGTATAATAATTATTGGTTTGGTGCTGTTCCATAGAGCTCTGCATGGGCTTGTTCATCGAGTTTTTGTTCGGTAATGTCGGGTGCGGTCGGGAGGATGGTGCCATAGTCGGTGAAGCCGGGCGGGCGAAAATCGCTCATGTAGATGCCGGAACGCTGCTCAATAAAATCGTCGATGTGCGGGAGGATGGTGCCTGCGAGCGCGGGGTCTTTAGCGCGGAGCCCCTCCAGGAAGAAGGTAAACATCTCCATGCTTTCATTGACGGTGCTGCGGTTCTTTAGTTTATTGATGGTGAGGGCGAGCTTGTGAATGGCATCGGCCTCCTTATGGGTGGCGGGCATATCGCCCCGAAGATCGGACAGGATATGGGTGGTGAGGCGGGCCAGGAGATAATAACAATGCTCGGCCACCATGGAGGGCAGATGCATGGCAGATCTTTTTAACCTATCCCAGTTATCTTCGGTTACCCAGCGGTATATGGTTTTCCTGTCTACATTGAGGCGAGCGGCGATCTGGGTCTTGGAAAGGCCGGTATTGATATAGAGATCGCGGGCATGGAGCTTTTTTTTGTTTTTCATAGAGGAACCCTCCGGCTCCCTAAAGCCCGCCTGGACGGACGGACAGGGGAGAGACGTTGTTTTCATAAGGTTTATAATCCCATTTTGCCTGCGGCGATGCCTGCAAAAATGGTTTTGCGGGGACAAATTTACGAAGGGATGAGGGGGTGGGCAAATGAAGATATTCACATTTTTGCGGGGATGGCTTAATGAGATTGCCGGCGCGAGGGAGACGCAAGATTTTGTGTCTCTACGCTGGACCTCTGCGCGAGGGAGACGCAATATTTTGCGTCTCTACGAAGGCAGCCAGAAAGCGCCAAGGTTGAGTATAGTCAGAGGTATGGGGAAAAGGTAGTGATGAGGTAATTTCTATTCCAACCGAGGCGACATCCCCTAGCCCCCTTCAGGCTGCGCACATGTGTGCGCATAAGCGGAGATCGCTTTTGAATTTCTATTGAGCATTGTCATGTTTCGACGCGGCGCAGCATGACAAGAATATGGTTGGGGATCTTTCGGCAGAACAAAAATTTTCAACTGCATATTTTTTCTTCACGGCCGCCCGCATGGCCCTGCGGTGATCGCAATGACGGGATGTGCAGCGTTATCCACAAAATTTTCGTAACAATTGCGTAATAAAGGCATGTGTATTGAGTTTACTGCCTTATTATTAAATTAATGTTATCAAGGCAGGGTGTGAATAGCTGTGGGTTTCGTTTGTATAAAAGGGCTTAATATTCTGATAACTTTGAAAATTACGGAAACTGAAAAAGTTTTGCTTCGTTTTGTGGATTTTATAAAGCGGTTATAATTTATACAGTGATCACTTTTTTTCAACAGAGATGTTTGTCCACAAGTTGAGCTTTTATGTTAAGAGCCTTGTTCTAATGGCTTCCTGGATGTTGATAAGTTTGGGATAAGATGTGGAAGGCTTAAAAAGTTTAAATTTGCAATGGGGATAGGATTTTTCTTTCCCCATATTAACAGCCCTAATAGTAATAGTACTTTTTTTATAAAGAATTTAATAGTCATTATTATGAATGTGGATTTCGATGTGGATGTGAACGAAGTTGAAAAATTGGGATATTACAATAAGGAGATAGATCCATCGCTTGACCTGTTCGCCGAGATAGAGCGGATGAAGAAAGAGAAGAATGCTATAGTGCTGGCGCATTACTACCAGGAGCCGGATATACAGGATATAGCAGATTATATAGGTGACAGCCTGGGGCTGGCTGAAAAGGCACAGGCTACGGATGCCGACATCATTGTTTTTGCCGGTGTGCACTTTATGGCGGAGACAGCCAAGATACTGAATCCGAATAGAAAGGTTTTGTTGCCCGATCTGAAAGCGGGATGTTCACTGAGTGACAGTTGCCCACCGCCCTTATTCAAAAAATTCAAAGAGGCGCATCCTGATCATTTGGTAATATCTTATATAAATTGTTCGGCAGGTATCAAAGCATTGAGTGATATTATTTGTACATCATCGAATGCTAAACTTATTGTTGAAAGTCTGCCTAAGGAGCAAAAGATCATTTTTGCGCCGGATAAGAATTTAGGTGCATACATTAATAAGACGAGCGGCAGGGATATGTTGCTATGGAACGGTGCATGTATGGTGCACGAGATATTCTCGCTGCAGAAAATAACGAAGTTGAAAGAAAGACATCCCGAGGCAAAGCTGATAGCGCACCCGGAATGTGAAGACGCCGTATTGAGAATAGCTGATTACATAGGGTCTACAACGCAATTACTGAAATATACTCAAACGGATAAAAGCCAAAGCTATATTGTAGCAACAGAGACGGGGATACTGCACCAGATGCAGCAAGGTGCCCCGGATAAAACCTTCATAGCTGCCCCGCCGGATAATGCCTGTGCCTGCAATGACTGCCCACATATGAAGCTGAACACACTGGAGAAGCTGTACCTGTGCATGAAATATGAGCTACCGGAAATAGAAATGGACGAAGAGTTGAGACTGAAAGCTAAGAAGCCAATAGACCGGATGCTGCAATTAAGCAAGCAGTTTGGACTAGTGTAGCAATTATAGTCATAAAAATGTATTTTTTATCCCCTTTTTGGGGGTAAATTTTTTTGTTTCTTAACTTTTTTATAACTTGTCCAATTCTATTTTTAAAAATTGTTTAGTCTTATGAAAAAATCATTACTTCTAATTGCAATGGGCCTGCTGTGCACGGTGGCATCTGTGCAAGTGAAAGCCCAGGCTATTGCCTACGTAGGCCCAAGGTTGTTGATAACAACCCAAACACCGTCAGCGCTTGAAGGTGTTAAGGATTTTACCTGGTCGAGCGATCCGGCTATTACGGGTCCCTGGGGCAGAACTATCGATTCTATATGGAACCATGTTCCGTTGCAAATGGTAAGCATGACCGATACCATAGCGTGTGGGGGTGCATTACCAGCTAACAGCCTGGCAGGAAAATGGGCGTTGATATGGCGTGCTGATTGCGAATTTGGCGCTAAGGCAAAGAAGGCACAGGATGCAGGCGCTGTAGGTGTTATTATAGTAAATAACGTAGCAGGCGCAGGACCAGTGAATATGGCTGCGGGTGCAGCAGGTAATGGTGTAACTATACCAACGCTTATGGTATCTAACCCGGATGGTAATGCAATAGACGCTATGGTGCACAGTGCAAACCAGGTGTATGTAACACTTACTCCTTACGGATTTGGTAATGCCCATGACCTTTGTATACCAAACCAGCTGTATGCACTGGCACCAGGCTATGCAATGCCTAAAGACCAGCTGGATACTGCTACCAATGGTAAACCTAAAGCATACCAGGGCTACCTGAGCGGCTGGGTTGCCAATACAGGTACATCTGACGAAACAAATGTGAAACTTAAACTTAATGTTGACTGGACCCCTACTGCAGGTTCTCCGGTATTGTTCCACAAAGATTCAATAGCCATCGCCGGCACTTTTGCTGCGTTAGATTCACTTGATCTGGTAAACAGCACTACAGCAGCATTTAACCTGCATGCTACTACAACCGGTACATTTGATTTTACCTATAGCGCAAGCTGTGCTAATGTAGATCAGCAGCCAATAGATAATATGCAGAAATTTTCAATGTATGTTACTGATCACGCATTTTGCAGGGGCCAATACAACAACGTAGCAGGTGAGCCGATCGTAATGGGAGGTTTAAGGTTAGGTGGAACAACACCTCCGCTGAACATGACATGGGGTTCTTTATTTTATGTAGCTAAAGCTACTACTGCCTACAACATCCAGACGGCGCTTTATCCTGACGATACAACGGAGCATGACCTGTCTTTCATTGAAAATACTCCCGGCAGCTTCTACACTGCTATATTCAAATGGGTAGATGCTAATAGTGATGGCGTTATAGATGGCCCGGAACTTACACTTGCAGGAACCGGCGGACACCACTTTTCTATCTTTGACCTGCCAGGTAAAGTTTTTGTAGCACCATTTGATGCGCCTGTTGCTCTTGAAGCAGGTGCATGGTATTGGTCGGCTGTAGTAATGTCTAACACTACACTGTTCCTTGGCGTGGATAATAAGAGCAATTATTACAACCGTCTTTTTGCTACCTCGCATCTTGCTACAGGAGCATGGAGGGATTATTGGGCACCACTTTACGGTGATGGTATCAACACTACTGCTCCTTACCTGAATGCAGGAGATACTACACAAATGGTCCCATTTGCAGTAGACAAAGCATTGCCGTTTAAACCAACCGATTCAATGAGCCTTGCGCTTGGTGCGAATACACCAGCTATTGCACTGAATACAGTTGCACTTCCGGACGGTGTTAAGAAAGTTAGCATTAGGGAGAATTCATTTACAGTGTTTCCTAACCCTGCTACAGATAACATCAACGTAAGCGTTGATTTCCCTGTTAGCGTTTCAAACGTTACATTCGACGTAATGAATGCAATGGGACAAGTAATATCAAGGCAGAACAAGGGCACTATTAAGAACACAACGTTCTCCTTGCCAACAAAAGGACTACCTGCCGGTAACTACTATATAATAATGAATGCAGACGGACGCACAACTTTCCGTGCAGTTACGATAGCTTCAAAATAATTGAGTTTAATTCTTTTGCAGGAGTCCCCCCGGTTAACGGGGGGACTCTTTTTGTTTCACGTGGAACAGTATTTAATAATGGGATGAGATCGGAGATGGATTTTGTCGTAAATTTGCTGCCTTATGTTTAAAGAGTATGACGTTATTGTGGTAGGTGCAGGCCACGCCGGTTGCGAGGCTGCTGCTGCTGCTGCCAATATGGGGTCGAAAGTGCTGCTAATCACCATGAATATGCAGACGATAGCCCAGATGAGCTGCAACCCTGCCATGGGTGGGATCGCAAAGGGGCAGATTGTGAGGGAGATAGATGCCCTTGGCGGATACAGTGGCATAGTGAGTGATAAGAGCATGATCCAGTTCCGGATGCTAAACAAATCGAAAGGTCCAGGAATGTGGAGCCCAAGAACCCAAAATGATCGTATGTTGTTTGCTACCACCTGGCGGGAAATGCTGGAACAGACCCCTAACATCGATTTTTGGCAGGATATGGTAAGCGGATTAATTGTTTCACGTGGAACAGCCAGCGAGGAAAGAGGGAGAATATCTGGCGTTATTACTGGAATGGGGCAGGAAATACATGCTAAATGCGTGGTTTTGACCAATGGAACCTTCCTAAACGGAGTAATACATATAGGAGAGAAGCAGTTCGGTGGGGGAAGAATAGGAGAGAAGGGTGCTACCGGGATAACCGAGCAGCTTGTGGAGATGGGATTTGAGAGCGCAAGGTTGAAAACAGGTACTCCCCCAAGAGTAGACGGGCGCAGCCTGGACTATAGTAAGATGGAAATACAAGAAGGAGACGAGGAAATTGTGGGCTTTTCCTATTTGCCCGTAGAACGAATAAAACCACAAGAACAACGCTGCTGCTGGATAACCTACACAAGCCCGGATGTACACGAAATATTAAAGACCGGTTTCGAGCAATCGCCCATGTACCAAGGGCGGATAAAGGGTAGCGGACCGAGGTATTGTCCCAGTATAGAGGATAAAATAAGCCGTTTTGCTGAAAGAGAGCGCCACCAGTTGTTTGTAGAACCGGAAGGCTGGAACACCGTGGAGATCTATGTGAATGGTTTTAGCACTTCGTTGCCAGAAGAAGTGCAGTTCAAGGCCCTTTCCATGGTTCCGGGTTTCGAGAACTGTAAGTTTTTCCGTCCCGGCTATGCTATCGAATACGATTATTTTCCACCAACGCAGCTTAAGTTCACGTTAGAGACCAAATTGATAGCGAACCTTTTCTTTGCCGGGCAGATAAATGGTACGACCGGGTATGAAGAGGCCGCCTGCCAAGGACTAATGGCCGGCATAAATGCGCATAGAAATGCCCATGAGCAAGCGCCGGTGGTGTTAACCCGTAGTGATGCCTATATAGGCGTACTAATAGATGATCTTATAAACAAAGGTACAGACGAGCCATATCGCATGTTTACCAGCAGGGCCGAGTTCAGGACTCTGCTCAGACAAGATAACGCCGACCTAAGGTTAACACCTTTAGGGCATGCAATTGGGCTCGCTAGTGACCAGAGGCTGGAACTGATGCAAATGAAAGAGGCGGCCGTGAACAAAGCCAAGAAAATACTGGCTGATTTCCCGATAGAGCCGGGGATGACCAACGATTTCCTGGAGGCAAATAATAGTGCCGGACTGACTGAAAAGGTAAAGGCGCTGAAGGTGCTGTTACGCCCGGGAATAGGATTGAAGGAAATGGTGGAAGCCATCCCACAGCTTGCAGAGGCTATTGGCGACAATGATCCGCTGGTGCTGGAGCAGGTGGAGATACAGGCCAAGTACGATATCTACATAGAAAAAGAAAGAGAGCTGGTAAAGAAAATGGCTACGCTGGAAGACCTGAATATACCGGAGGCATTTAATTATGAAAAGCTTACGGCTTTATCGAATGAGGCCCGGCAGAAATTAGGAAAGATAAAACCACGTACATTAGGACAGGCGAGCCGCATAAGTGGCGTGAATCCCAGCGATGTACAGATATTAATGGTTTATATGGGTAGATAAGACCCCTAGCCCCCCGCAGGGGAATGCCCAGGAATACAATTAAATAATTATTAATGTAAGCCCCTATAGGGAGTTGGAGTATTATGGATCTCAGGGAAGCAATTTATCATTACTGCCGTTACCAGGAGCGTTGTCATGCAGAGGTGCGCAATAAGCTTTACGAGTTGGGCGCTACCACTCCGGAGGTAAATGAGATGATGGCCGAGCTGATAGAACATGGATTGCTCAACGAGGAAAGATTTGCGCGGGCGATAGCAAGAGGTAAATTCAGGATGAAGCAATGGGGTCGGAAGAAGATACTCCAGCAATTAAAGCAGAAGCAAATATCGGAATACTGCATAAAGAAGGCAATGACCGAAATAGATGAAGACGAATATGAAGCAGTAATGAGAAAGCTCACCACGCAAAAGTGGAACGAGCTGAAGGGCGAAAAGAACCAGCCCACCAAGAAAATGAAGACCATGCGCTATATGCTGCAAAAGGGCTACGAGTCCGATATGGTGATGGAGATGATTAAGGAATTATCGGCAGAAATAAAATAATTTTTCGGCTTCTGCATGAACGGTTCGTTATTGAGGATTCCTTATCTTTGGTTATATAAATAAATCTACTACGCAGCATATAGATGGTAAAGCAAGTAACAGAAGGTGTATGCATATCGGTTGAAACATTTTATCAGCCGGCACAGTCTAACCCACTGAGCAGCGAATACCTGTTTGCATATCGCATCACCATCGAAAACCTGAGTACTATGCCGGTAAAATTGCTGCGCCGCCACTGGCACATAATAGACAGCAACGGATCTTACCGTGAAGTAGAAGGCGAAGGAGTAGTAGGCCAACAGCCTATAATAGAGCCGGGCCATAATTACCAATACGTATCGGCAGCGAACCTGCGCAGCGATATGGGCAAAATGTATGGTAACTACCAGATGGAGAACCTGTACAACAAAAAGCTATTCACAGTGGCGATACCTGAGTTCCAGATGATGGCGCCGTTCAAGATGAATTAACCCTCCCCCGCCTCCCTGAAGGGAGTAGCCCTTCTACAAATCAGATATAATAAATACCGGTTCCTGCGTTATAATCATATGCGACTGAAAAAGCTGCGGGCCATATTGTATTTCTATCGTTCGCTGGCAGGTGCGACGGTGACTATTACATTGGCATTGTGGTACGAATTGTATCATGCAGGAAAAGATGCAGATGCTGCATTGATCAGTGTGCTGGTGATTTTTAAAATGCTGAGCGATATTTTGGTGTGGTACTTTGCCAAAACGATAATGGCCAGGCGGCTCTACTATTACTACAACCTGCACATCTCAAGGAGCCGGTTATGGCTTTCAACATTTTTCATTGATCTTTCCATTTTCATCGCAGGCCTGTGGATCATTTATTAAAAGATAAAGAAGGGCTGGTGGCTGAGAATATTTTCGTGTCGGTTGCAGACAAGGATATTTTGAAAGGCGTGACCATTAGTGCGCGTAAAGGAAGCATCACCGGATTGCTGGGAAGAAACGGATCGGGCAAGTCGACCTTGCTGAAGGTTATATTCGGAACACAGAAAGCGCAGGACAGGAATATACATGTGGGTGGTAAGCCGCTTAAGAATCTGTATGCTGTGGATGGTTTGATAAATTATTTGCCGCAGCGCCCGTTCATACCAGCAGGGTTAAAGCTTAGCGCTGTCTTGAAACAGTATGAAGTGAGCAAGGAGCAAGTACTGAATGATCTGCCCGAGCTGGAGGAAGACCTGGGCAAAAGGTTGTTTGAATTATCGGGTGGAAGAGAGCGGCTGTGGTCGACACTGATATTGATACAGGCAAAGACACAGTACACAATGCTGGACGAACCGTTCACGCACCTGATGCCTTTGCATGTAGAAAAGCTGAAAGAGATACTGATACGGGAAAAAGAAAACAAAGGCTTCATTATTACCGACCATATGTATTCACACCTATTGGACCTGGGCGATGCACTCTATTTAATGAAGGAGGGTAAGAGTATATTCGTTAAGGACCGCGAAGCCCTGATCGTGCATGGCTACATGAAATAATGCATCTTGTTCCCGGCTCTACTGGTATATTAGCAACCGGTCACGTTTTTCCCGATAGAGATCCAAATAGCTCCGTTTACATTCTTCGTTCAAAAAAGACAGCTTGACCAGGTAAGAAACTGTGATCTCATTTTTAGTAAAAGCAGCGAGGATGTTTTGCGCCCGTTTTGGCAGGATGCCGATACGCGAAGCAAATTCTAAAAATTCTGTTCCTGTATGATATCCGTACCGGTTAAAACCTCCAGAAGTGGTGTCGCCGGAGTAGAGGCTGTTTTCAAGATTCTCGTAATTCGGGCCTGTGTGTAATGCGGAACAAATGATATCGTAAGCCGGGGAAAGCAGGTAGTCTCCATACTCGGTTTTTACCAACGAAATATTTTGATACTGTGCTCCCCAATTGGAGAAGAGGTAATTAAAAACCACGAGTGCAAAAAGACGCTCGGCCTGGGGCTTATATGCGGCTATATATCTTTGCATCAGGAAAGCTACATCTTCATAGCTTGTGGCAGCTTTATATTCATCGTCAAATTTTTCCTTTACAGGATCTGTTACATCGGTATATATGCGGCGCGAAATATTTGCGGGCTCGCCGGAAGCATTTTGAAAATAAATGAGTGCATTGGGCACTACCGGTATTTTAAAAGCCTGGGTGGCCAGCTGCATAGTGAGGTGCTCATTTGCCGGCGCCATATTAAGATGTGCGTAATTGCCTGAAGGTATGGGCTTTAATATATGAGTGCCGGGTTCATCGCCAGAAAGGGACAGATCAGTTTCATTTTGCTGCAGGGAATATTTCAGGATCAGGCGAGGCAAGGAGGGCCGCATAATGCTGCGCAGCAGAAAATCTTTTTCGTTGCGCGGAGGCGGAGGAAAGGGCAAATAGGCACTTACACGTTTGCCATCAAACAATTCTTTGCGGCAATTGGGGCAATAATCGGCCGGCCCGGGTTTAAAGCAGCCTTTACAGTGTGTCATAGGCCATATTTTTTACATCCAGCTGTAATTCCATCCCCAAAGCATCAGCTATAGACGTAAGATTATTCAGAGTGACGGAAGCCTTGCCCGATTCCAGGCCATTCACCGTACGTAGGGCTACCTCACTCAGTTCGCTTAGATCGAGCTGTGTCAGTCCCAGGAATTCGCGCCTTTTTTTAATAGCGGAAGCTATCTGCTGAAAATCCATTTCACATAAAATATTTGTACGCAAATAATTGCACAAATATAAAATGTTTAATTTGGATTAAAAAGCATTAAGTGAAATTGTAACGCAAAAAATTGCCTATTTAAATACGCAGTTCTTTGCCGTCCACCAAGGGTGGATCTTGTAATCCAGTCTTCCTTGGGCAATGGCCGGGTCGGTTTTGAGCAAATTTTCTACTTCTTCCTGCGTTTTGCAGTCGAAAATGAAAATGCCGCGCCAGTTGGTATCATCACCAAAAGGCCCGGCAACGATTATCTTTCCCGCTTCCGCGAGGCGCGTAATATTGGCCATATGCCCCGCCTGTATGCGGTTCAGCTCATTTGTGTCGGTTATTTCTTCCCGGTCCTTCTTTTTCACAAGCATTACGAAATAGTATTGCTTCATTTCGTACTTCTTTTCGGCTTTGGCAGGACCCTTTGCCATAAGCTTTTTGTGTTTGATTTGCGCTGTAGCCGATAGGCAGCCGAAAGCTGTTAAAGCGAGTATGTATTTTTTCATAAATGTTTTGTTTTCAAAGCAGAGCAACAAAATATAAATTAACTAAATAAACACACTGCCATCCCGCATTATTTCAGTACCTTTGCGCGTCCAAAAACACCCCCTTCCGTAACATCCCTGCAAGGAAGGGTTAATTTTTTACAGGGAAATTTAAAAAATGAAGCCCCCGGGCTTGAGTATGAATATACGTAATATAGCGATAATAGCGCACGTTGACCATGGAAAAACCACGCTGGTGGATAAGATACTGCATACCACGAATGTGTTTCGTGATAACCAGGAAACCGGCGAATTGATAATGGATAGTAATGACCTGGAGCGCGAGCGCGGGATCACCATTCTTGCCAAAAACGTTTCAGTTACCTACAAGGATGTAAAGATAAATGTGATAGATACTCCGGGTCACGCCGATTTTGGCGGTGAAGTGGAGCGCGTACTGAAAATGGCCGATGGCGTATTGCTGCTGGTGGATGCATTTGAAGGGCCGATGCCCCAAACACGTTTTGTGCTGCAGAAGGCACTGGCGCTGGGCCTGCACCCGATAGTGGTGATCAACAAAGTGGATAAAGCCAACTGCCGCCCGGACGAGGTGCATGATGCAGTATTTGAACTGTTCTTCCAGCTGGATGCTACTGAAGAGCAGCTAAACTTCCCTACCCTGTACGGTTCCTCAAAGCAAGGCTGGTTCAATGATTCACTTACCCCTACCGAAGATATAACCGTACTACTGGATAAAATACTTGAAAAAGTACCACCTCCGACAGTGAAAGAAGGCCCTGTGCAATTGCAGATCACTTCGCTTGATTACTCGTCGTTCCTTGGCCGGATAGCAATAGGCAAAATAACACGTGGTACTTTGAAAGAAGGCCAGCAGGTGATGCTTTGCAAAATAGATGGTACCATGCAGCGCAGCAAGGTGAAAGAGCTTTATGTGTTTGTAGACATGGGTAAAAAGAGGGTAGCCGAAGTACAATGCGGCGATATATGTGCTGTAGTGGGTATCGAAGGTTTCCAGATTGGTGAGACGATCGCGGATTTTGAAAATCCTGAGGCGGTAGAGATCATACCGATCGATGAGCCCACAATGAACATGCAGTTCAGCATCAACAACTCACCTTTCTTTGGTAAAGAAGGTAAGTTCGTAACCAGTCGCCATATACGCGACAGGCTGATGAAGGAGCTGGAGAAGAATCTGGCCCTGCGTGTGAGCGAAACGGATGATGCGGATAAATTCCTGGTTTATGGGCGTGGTATCCTGCACCTTAGCGTGTTGGTAGAAACCATGCGCCGCGAAGGATATGAGCTTACCGTGGGCCAGCCACAGGTAATAACAAAAGAAATAAACGGCAGGAAATGCGAACCATATGAAGTACTGGTGGTGGACGTGCCTGCAGAATACAGCGGAAAGGTGATAGACCTGGTAACCCAGCGCAAGGGCGAGATGCTGATCATGGAAACAAAAGGCCTGATGCAGCACCTGGAGTTTGATATCCCGTCGCGCGGATTGATAGGCCTGCGTTCGCAAATGCTGACCAATACTGCCGGTGAAGCTGTTATGGCACACCGTTTTGCGGAGTACAAACCATGGAAGGGGATGATACCCGGCCGTAACAATGGTGTACTGCTGGCTAAAATCGCAGGTAAAGCAACAGGATACTCGATAGACAAGCTGCAGGACAGGGGCGCATTCTTTATAGATCCGGGACAGGAACTGTATGAAGGCCAGATAATAGGTGAGCACATCAAACCGGGAGACCTGGTAGTGAATGTGGCCGAAACCAAGAAACTGACGAATATGCGTTCGAGCGGTACAGATGATTCAGTAAGGATAACGCCGAAAATACAGATGACCCTGGAAGAATGTATGGAGTATATACAGCAGGACGAATGTATCGAGGTAACGCCCCAAAGCATACGTTTACGTAAAATAATGCTGAACGAAGAAGACCGTAAGAAGTATTCGAAGAGCATGAAAGCTGAAGCTTAAGCCTTAACCGATTATTAACATAGTGATTTTACTAATGATAAAAACGCCCCATATGGGGCGTTTTTCCTTTGTAATCAAGCTGTTGAAACATTAGAAAATGTTCCGCATCGAACATTTTTTTCTTTAAAAAGGCTTTGTTTTCTTGCTAGTGTGAAAATTTTGTTATTGTTTTACAAATCGAGAAGTTATTAACAGGCCCTGTTGATAATATTCGTGTCTATGTGAATACCGGGTAAGAGAGAGGTGCATTAAGCGTCTAGAGCTTGATGTATAGTTGCAATTTGGGTTATTTTATTACTGAATTATGAAGCAACAATACCTGGCATTACTTATAGCAATGAGTATGCTCGCCGGTTACAATACCAGCACTGCGCAGTTTAACAGCGCGGCGCATGTTGATGCGGGCGGGGATAGGAAATTGTGTGGTACCAGCTGCTTCGACCTTACAGCACACCTTACAGACATCAGGTCTACAGACAATTACCTGGTAGACAGCTCGATAGATTTTAATAGTCATTATCCATTCTACATTCCAGGTTCCAATTCAATTCATGCTGAAAACAATATTTTCAGTGAATCGCTCCCTCTTTCTTTCAACTTTTGTTTTTACGGTAAGGTCTACAACCGCGTAGCAATAGGTAGCAATGGTATCATTTCCTTTGATGAGGAAAGCGCGGGTAAAAGATGCGATCCTATAACAAAAAAAGAAATTCCAAACCGCACCTATGCCTATGCAGCCATTATGCCGGCTTATGAGGCGCTGGACATTTCACTCGGTGGTAGTATCTATTATAGTACCGAAGGAAATGCACCGAACAGGAAATTCATAGTAAATTATAATAACATACCATTAAAGACCTGCAGCATTGACAATGTCACCTTCCAGGTAGTGCTGTATGAAACAACTAACGTAATAGAGCTTTACTTAAAAGATAAGCCTTCTTGCCTTTATTACTATGATGGCGCTGCAATAGCCGGTATCCAAAATAGCAGTAAAGAAGCAATTGCCCTGCCGGGCAAAAATGCAAGTCGCTGGGGATCAATGGGAATGAACGCAGCATATCGCTTTATACCATGGGGAGATGCAGCCTCGCAAATAGTTCAACTAAGCGAGATAAACGGTAAGGTTATTTCCTCTGTGCAAGCAAGCACATCAGAAAATGGGCAATTATCTGCGTCTTTTGGTAAAATGTGTATTGAAGGTGCCGGGACGCAATATATCGTTTCTACGACCTACAATAGTTGTAATATGCAGAATATCTGCTCTGACACCATTAATGTTACCAGGAACGGGGATTGCGGATCGACCGAAAAACCAGCACCGGTTGCATTGACAGAGCGCCATACGATGGTAAAAGCTGCCAGCAGCACCGCAAGCGAAGCAACGCATTGGGTATCGCCTGACCATGAGCTTGTTGTACATCACGTGAGCACTAGTAATCCTACGATGTGCCTTGGAATTAATGGATCTATTAACCTGCACGGTTTATTACCCAATACTGAATACAGCGTAACGTATAGTAAAAATGGCGCTGGGCAAAAAGCAGTGAAAATATATTCAAATGCTGCCGGTGCCGTTATTATCTCAAAATTATCTGCCGGAACCTACAGTAATATCAAAGTGCAGCTAAACGGAACCAGCTCTACCGAGCCCGGCCCTTATGTATTAACAGATCCTGAAAGTCCCGCAACACCGGAAGCTTCAAGTAACAGCCCGATCAACCCGGGAGAAAAGCTTAGCTTATCCGCCTCAAGCGAAGGAGGAGTAAGTTATACATGGCTTGGTCCCGGATTTGCCTCGGTAAATACAAGTCGCGAAATAGCAATAATGAATGCGCAGCCATATAATTCGGGTGCTTACTCAGTAATAGCAACTAAGAATGGTTGCAATTCTCTACCTGCCAGGGTAGTTGCGGTTGTAAATAACAATAAAGGCGGGATACCTGATCGCACAGTTCCGGTGAGATTTAATAATAACCCTAAACATTTTACTGCACCGGTAAGGACCAATCCTGCGATTGCGGTTAAACATAAAAATGTTGTTATAAAGCATGTTGCAGTCGCCCAGAGCAAACCTGTAACAACTGTTGCTAAGCAAAAAATTGCGCAGGTTAAGCCAGCTAAAGCTGCAAAAACAAATACCGTGGCAGCAGTTAAACAAAAGCCACGAGCTGAAAAGAAGCCAGATATTGCTAAAACGCATCCTGTTAAGGTGTACGCTAGTAGTAATTCGCCTGTAAAAGCAGGCGGGACGCTACGTTTACACAGTACAGCCACAGATGGATCTACCTACAGCTGGAACGGACCAAATAATTTTAGTTCAAATGCGCAAAATCCTGCGCTAAACAATGTAAGTAGTGCTGCGAGTGGTATATACACGCTTACAGTGTCTAGTCCGCTGGGTGTTTTGAAAACGACTCAGGTAAACGTGAATGTATTGGCTGCGGCGAAAGAAATTGCCAAGGTGAAAGAAATTAAGGAAGAACCTGTTACTGAAAATATTGTGGCCTCAGCAATCGATCCATATGTAAAATACGGAAGTGACGGAGCAATAAAGCTGAGTGGCCTATTGCCAAGCACAACATACAAGGTGTATTATACTAAGGAAGGACAGGCGCAAACAATGAAATATTTCACTTCCGATGCTTCGGGCGTATTGTTGATCATGTGGCTGAGTGCAGGTAATTACAATAATGTTTATGTTGCCTCGCTGAAAGGCGGCAGGTCGAACAGTATATCTATAAGCTTAACGAATCCGGGCCAGACTAAAGTTTACCTACCGCCAGTTGCAAAACCTGCGAATAAAACTTATAAGGCGGAAGATATCCACCCAAGCAAACCGGCCTCGACGGTAAACCCGCAAGCGGTAAAAAATTCTAAACCTGCAGTAAAAACCTCAACTGTACATAAAGAAACAAAGGCAGGACCAAAAGCCATTGCTGTGTCAAAGCCGGTTGTAAAACCATTGCCTACACCACAGCCAATAGCAAAGCCTGAAGAAATGGCTGAGGATATAGAATATAAAGGCATTATTTTAAGTAACGATAATGCCTTCCTTGACGAAACTATTACGGTAAACTATACTGACCCGGTAAAGAAGAATGCAAAAATAAAATGGGACTTTGGTGATGCAACAGTGGTAAGCGGAAAAGGCACAGGACCATATGTACTGCGCTGGAGGAACCCCGGTATGAAAACTGTTTCATTAACGCTCCCGTATAACATACCGAATTTTGGCAGCCGCCTGCAGAAGGATATATACATACATGAGCGCCCGGCGCCGGAAGAAGTAATTGCTCCTCCTCAGCAAGAATTGATCTCCCAGGAATCGATCAAGGCAAGGCATGAGGCAGAAGAACAAACAGTAGCGGTTACTGAAACGACGCAGGCAACTATAGACCCTTCAACTACATCTGCACAAATGCCGACTGAGCACATAAAGAAATATGTTCCACCGGTTGTGCCACCTGTAACAGATGAAAACATTGTTGCCAGCAGAACAAATGTATGCCTTAACGATACTGCAACAATTTCGTTTGACGGTTATGTACCGGACGAGGCAGAATTAAATTGGGATTTTGACGACGCTACTATAGTAAGTGGAAAAGGAGCAGGGCCTTATGTAGTGCGCTGGGATGAGAACGGTAATAAAAGCATTAAACTTAGTGTAAGCAATGGCGGCGAGAAAAAGACCTTGACGCAAACGCTGTACGTAAAACCGGCACCGAAGGCAGATTTCCTTTTGCAGGCTGATGCTTGTCCCGGAGAGAATGTTTCGGTAGAGATCAACAGGGATAAAGACAGGTCGGAAACACACTCGTGGGATTTTGATGGTGCAGACGTGATGAGCGGAGATGATGGCGGCCCGTATGAAATAAAGTGGGAAGAGCCCGGCAAAAAAGTGGTTTCGCTTACCGTAGTAGATGCAGGCGGATGCACATCATTGCCATACCGCGAAATAATTACCGTACATAATGATTGCTGTGGCATGTCTTTACCATCTGCATTTACACCTAATGGCGATGGAAAGAATGATGTGTTCCGAGTAGTATCAGTAGGACCCCATGCTATACTCAGGTTCGTAATTTACAATCGCTTCGGCAGAGAAATATTCTCGACCAACAACGAAGGCGAAGGCTGGGACGGCACACTGAACGGAACCCCACAGGAAATAGGAACCTACACCTACAAAGTGCGCTACCGCTGCGGCGAAAAGCTGTACGAGAAAGAAGGTGAAGTAATGCTGCTGCGATAAGATTATCGTAGGTTATCCTTGCACAAAATACATATCGATCATTCCCTTGTTCTTAGCATCAATCTTGCCGCGATAAGTACATTTAAATTTGTCTTTCACCAGCTCATAAGTAACACCTGAAATATTGATCTTGCCGGGTTGACTATTTTGCTCCATCCTGGCAGCTGTGTTTACCGTATCGCCCCAGATATCATAGGCGAACTTGCGCAGCCCCACGATACCGGCAACTACCGGCCCTGAGTGGATACCTATCTTTATTTCGAAAGGAATTTCGCCTATAGCCTCTTTTTCTTTTTTCCGCGCTTCCATAAATGCATTGATACGGAGGGCGGCGCTCGTCACATCTTCGGCATGGGTTTGGCCGGGCACGGGCAATCCGCCGGCGCACATGTAGGCATCGCCTATCGTTTTTATTTTTTCAATGCCCAGTTCCTCAACTATCCGATCGAAGGCGCTGAAGCAATGATCTATTTCTGCAACCAGTAGTTTTGGGTCCATCTGTTCGCTTATCCGGGTAAAGCCCACCATATCTGTGAACATAACGGTGACCATATCATAGGAACGGGTATCGGAACGGCCTTTCAATTTGAGTTCTTCAGCCGCCTCTGCAGGGAGGATGTTCAACAAAAGATCATCTGCCTTCTTCTTTTCGGTTTCCAGTTCGCTGGTGCGTTCTATTACTTTTTGCTCCAGGTTTATGTTGGCAAGATTCAGCTCGACAGAAAGGTTCTCGGCTGACTGGTAAGCTTTTGCTATGCGCTTGGCGATCAGGTAAGCCTGTACAAGAACAAAAAGAAAAGAAGTATAGGGTATTATCAATGCAGTGTTTATAACCAGGCGTTCATACAAGGTGTCGTTCACTACAGCGGCCAACACAATTATCAGGCTAAAGAAGAGAAAGCCCGACATGGTGCGCCTGTGAATTAAAGCCAGCGTTATCACGAAAAGGCAGTACAGCAATACTATAAATGCTACCAGCTGGAACCAGAGTATGATAGAAGTGTAAAAATAGCTGCTGGTGAAGAGTATAATGATGCTCTCAACAATGCCGGTGAATGCCAAAATTTTCACAGCGCGTTTCGGAAACTCTTTCGGGAAAACGGTATGAAGGAAGAAGCCCCACAATACAACGGTAATGAAAGCGCTGATGTATTCTACCCTGTAACCAACATTCAAACTGACACCGGGAAATAAAACATAAAAGTAGCGGTCTTGTGTGATCAGGACACGGATAGCTACAAACAGGCAAAAAATACCAAACCAGAAAACCGTGTATTCGGTCCTGCGCAGGAAGAACACGAACATCTGGTAGATGAACAAAATTATAAAGGCACCGACAAGAAAGTTGTTACCAATTACAGAAAGATCGCGCTGATGAAATATTTGCTCCTTTGTACCAATGGTCCAGCTCTTCCACATACCTCCGCGTGAATGAAAAAAATTGGATACCTGTGCCACAATTTCCATTTCGTCCGATGCCTTAACAGCCTGAACAAGCGGTAAAAGTTGAGGCACTTCATCTTTTGCATTATTGGCAACACGGCCGTTCGATGCGACAAGCACCCCGTTCACCCAAAGTTTGTAGGCTGAGCCCGCATCGAGGATGTACATACCAATGATATCCGGAAAATGGCCCTTAACATGCAGGCGGTAGGTGCCGTAGCCGTAACCGGGTTTATGCGGGCTGGGCCGTTCGTTCCAAAAACCAGGCACCTGCAGGTAAGCAAGTTTGAGTTGCAGGCTATCGTTTTTAAGATCAACAGGCTGAAGCAGCATGTCGGGATAAAATTCCCATTGACCATCCAGCTTTACAATACCGTCTTTTTTAAGATCCCAGCCCGAGAGATCAAGAAGGCCCGCTTCAGCTTTAGGGGTTTTCTTAAATGGCTTACAGCCTGCCAGTGAAGCGAGGATGATAATGCCTATCAGGAAAAAACGTGCCTTCATGATGCCGTCAATGGTGCGGGAATAATATTACTGCAAGAAAAAACAAAATAATGAAAAAGGGAAATGCATAAAGTATTTGACGCCATCAATAAGGCATTCCCTTCGGGGATGCCCGGAAAGGAAAGATAAAAGACATCAAGGCTTCCTTAAGAACACATCATTGCACACATCCTGCTCAATATTGAGATCGGACGAAAGCGCATAGTTGATGTTTATGCTCGTGTCCGTAAAGCTGCCATGGCCGGTTACCCGGAAACCGCCGCCAACATCCTGCAAGGGGATAAGCAGGGTATGATCGATACAATTCAGGTTTACCCGGATGATCGTATTATAACCATAATTTCCAAAATTTCTCATTTGGATCACGTAAGGGGTATTAGTGGCTGTCACCACTACTGTATATGAATAGTTGTCTATGCTGCAGGCCTCGGTAACATTGAAACTATCCACAAACGAAGGGGAGCAATCGTCTACTACGGATAGCTTAATGTTTGCGCTTTGCGGTCCTGCTGATGAGCCGGTGCTCTCTATTTTTATAGGATAAACACCGGGTGTGGCATTAGCGGCAGCTTTGAAGATGAGCTGCAAAATAAAAGTTGGTTTACCTGTTACCTGGCTTAGCTCGGCAGTAACATTACCGGGCAGGCCGCTTACTGACAAATTAATATCTTCCGGGTTGCCGCCCAGCAGTTGAAAATGTGGTAATATGGTATCGGCACTTCCCTTTTGCATGGCCACATCCTGCGTATTGGTGATAGCATAGCTGAAGGGCTGCTTGAGGGATTCCTTATTGTGGCAGGAAGAAATAATTAAAGACGCCACTATAAAAAACAGGATGGGTTTCTTCATAAAATAGACCTCTACCTTAAAAGTAACTGTTTAGGGGCACCTATTTTTTCACGTACGGATGTTTTACATAAAAATGACTATCGCGCATGCCTGCTAAATGTAGCCGTGTGATCTAGCGAATCTAAATTTTCTCTGAAGTGGAGTACAAGGCTTGTGTCGGTGAAGATGCCATGGCCCACTATCGTTGCGCTACTTGGTGAAGAATTAAATGGCTGCGAGGGAACGACGAAAGTGTTGCTTGCACAATCAAGGTAGGCTTTAATAGTGAACTCGTAACCACTGTTTAAAAAATTCCCAATGCTGACACAGTCTTCCTCTCCGGTACTTGGGAATATAGTGGCATTATTTGTCCTGGTTGTATCGAATATGTCTGTAACCTGCATATAGAAGCCGGCCAGTGCCGGGCTACAGTCATTTATATTTGCTACTTGTAAATTCAGGTCATAAACTTTGGTACCTGCCGTTGTACTGGTAGCGATCAGTTTAAAAGGATATACACCTGCTGGCATATTTTCATCAACTGAAAAATTGAGCGCGGGACTAAAATCCGGAATACCGCTGACGGTACCGGCGGCAAAATTGGCCATGTCGGGTAAGCCGCTTACTGACAAGGATATACTCTCCGGAATACCACTAAGTAGTTTGAAGGTTGGTTTGATGGCTTGTGAACTTCCGCGGTTTACATAAACATCACTGAGATTTTGTACGCTGAAATTGAATTGGACTATAGGGGTGCTGGTTTTCTCCTCTTTTTTACAGGAACCCAAAAGGCAAAATAAGAATGAAAAGTAGAGTATATTTTTCATTAAAGGTGTTATTTGGTTAAGTTAAAACGATAGTGGGTATGGGCGCCCGACGAAGATTCGGTAATATCAAAATCTATATTGCCTTGGTCATATAAAAAGCCATTGCCTTCGATAAACTTCCCCGGCGCCAGATGCTGGAAGGGGATAATAAAAGAGTTGTCCAGGCAGACCAGGTTCAAATTGGCAGTATCGCCAAGGCCATCAATGTTGGCTATTTTCAATTTATTGATGGTGTTTGGAACAGTTATCACCTCTGTGAAGTAATGATTGGTGTCGGGCGAGGTGGTAAATTTGTAGGTGCCGGCCAGCGCGGCTGCGCAGTCGCTTGTTGTATCAAAAAACGGTGGGAAGACTGCGATATTAAAGAGGTAATTGTCACTGAAAGCTGCATTAGAACCAGTCATAGATATACTGGCCCCACCGGAAGTTTCGTGCATGGTATCATCGGCCGTTATCATGATAGAAACGTCGAAAGGTGGAATTCCTTTATCCTGGCTTAGGTAGATATGTACGCCCGGCATATCTTGATGTATGCTTAAATTGAGAAACCCTCCCGGGCCAGCGCCAAGTGCTATATGCACATTTAAATAAGTTGTATCACCGGAATTGACCATAACCATGCCGCCGGAGGGCAGTACGCTAAACCTATAGGTGAATTGCTGAGGGGGTGGATCTTTCTTTACTTCTTTTTTGCAAGCACCAAAAACACATCCAATGACCAGTAACGATAGAAGTTTTTTCATAAAACGATTTATAGATGGCGCAAAAATAAAAAAAGGCAGGATTATATCCCGCCTTTTTTTAAACGTAAACCTTTTATTATCGTGTCATATCCACCTTACAGCTGACAACATAAGTCAGTACCGATATGGTGTAGTGGATGGTCATTGTATTGGCAGTAAAGGTACCCGTACCTGATAACATTGCACCCGGTATCGGGATTGCAGTTATGGCCTGCGATGGAATTGTTATAGTATGGTTGTTACAGTTAATAGTGGCATTCGCATCTATTACATAGGTAAGATACCCTGCCAGGCTTGCGATCTTTATAGCATTGGTGCCTGTCTTGGTTACCACCGGTGCACCAGCAGTGCCCGAGCAGCTATCCAATGAGGAATAAGTACCTGCAGCATCAGCCGCACAATCTCCGCCGCTGGCACCAGTTACAACCAGGTTGAAGTTGAAAGTCTTGTTACCTGCACTTGTGCTGGATGCCTTCAGTACAAGTGGATATGTACCCGGTGCCAGGCTGGCTGTTGTACTGATCGTTAATGTGGAGCTGAAGTCGGGCGTGCCGCTTGCTGTGCTGAAGCTTGAAGTAGCACCTGCGGGCAATCCTGTAAGTGAGAGGCTTACATTTTCTGTAGTGCCTGCAAGAAGTTTCACACTAAGTGGCAGTGTGCCGCTATTGCCTTGTTGCACGCTTACGTTGCCTACGCCGTTCACAGTAAAGTTAAATGGAGTAACGGTAGAGCTCACTGTCAGGTTAAAGTTATAAGTCTGTATACCTGTTGAGCTGGTGGTTTTAAGCGCTATAGGATAAGTACCCGCAACTGCGGAAGCTGCTGCGTTGAAAGTAAGTGTAGAGCTAAATGTTGGCATTCCGCTGCTAACACTAAAGCCTGGCGTCACACCTGCAGGTACACCCGTGAGTGCCAGGCTTACATTTTCGGTTGTACCGGTAAGCAGTTTCACTTCAAGGTTTTTGTTTACGCTGCCGCCCTGTTGTACGGTCATGGCACCCACATTATTTACAGTATATGTAAATGCGTTGTGGTGCGTGGTGTCTCCTGTAGTATCGGTGCTGCCGCCTACGGTTAGCTTAAAGTTGTATACTTTCCTGCCCATCAGGGTAGCAGCAACAAGCTTAAGCGGGAAAATGCCATTGATCACTTTTTTGTTGGCAACAAAAGTAATGATGGTATTATAATCGGGTGTGCTGCCTGCTGAGCTGAGGGTAGCGCTTACATCGGGTGGCAGGCCTGTAAGGGCCAGGTTCACATCTCCGGGTTCACCTTCAAGAAGTTTCACCTCAACATTCATATATGCGGTGTCACCTGCATTAATGCTCAGGTCATTTACGTTGTTTACTTCGTACTTAAAATTGTAAGCGTCTTTCGATTTTTTCGAACAAGAGCCAATTACAACCGATAGCAAAAGAAAAAGGAGTAATGCTTTTTTCATAACATTTTTTGTTGGGGCGTAAAACTAATAAAATGTGAATACGTAGTCCCCCTCTTACCCCTCGTTAACAAAACAAAAACAATATGTATTTTGTTTCTCTCTAACAAAATATGAAAAGCGAAGATAGTAAAAAAATGAAATAAATATATGATGGCCATCAAATCCCAAATAAAAAGCCCCGGTTTAACCGGGGCTTTTTATTATTTATGAATAAATATTTTAATATTTCATCATTACCACGTTACAGTTCGATGTAACGTTGGTGGCGGTGGTTTGGGTATAC
>DDET01000052.1 GCA_002336915.1 Bacteroidetes bacterium UBA1947
CTGTGGTGGGCGTTAGTAAATTGCGGGGACATGCTCTTAGTACGAGAGGACCGGAGCGTATGTGCCGCTGGTGTATCGGTTGTGCCGCCAGGTGCAGTGCCGAGTAGCTATGCACAGTCAGGATAAGCGCTGAAAGCATCTAAGCGCGAAACCTTCCTCAAGATGAGTTTACTTTTAAGTGCCGTCAAAGACTATGACGTTGATAGGCTACAGGTGTAAAGGTGGTAACATCAAAGCCGAGTAGTACTAATTGCACGTAAGCTTTAACATTATTTTTGTCCTTATTATATAAAGAAAGAATTGCTGACCCAATATGTCGATCTTATTGACCCCTCCACCCCTAAAGGGGAACTACGGAGAACATGGTCTAACCATCTTATGGTGGTATTGCCGTGGGTGTTCACCTCTTCCCATTCCGAACAGAGAAGTTAAGCCCCACATGGCCGATGGTACTGCACAACAATGCGGGAGAGTAGGTAGCTGCCATATTTATTTAAATGCCTTCATGCAACAGCATGGAGGCATTTTGCTTTTATGCAAGTGTCGCACTTCAATATGGAAGTCCCGCTGAAGGAGGTTTGTCTGGTAGTTGACATATCTAATATATCAACATCAAGGTATGTAAAACCTATCATCAAGTGAAAGGATAACAGAGGTATCATAAATGCTCCTATAAAGGAAGCTCTACATGGAATATCGTTCCCCCATCGGGGTTTTCTTCGAACCATAGTTTTCCGCCATGGGCTTGTATCACCTGCTTAGTTATGGACAGGCCAAGACCAAAGGGCTTTTCACCAGCGGTGCCGGGCCGTTTTGCCTCAGAGAACATATCGAATACCTTGTCCTTTATATCATCAGGTATGCCTATGCCATGATCTATCACGGAGATGAATAAGAAGGAGTCTTCCCTGGCGGCGACCAGCTTGATCTCCGTTTCTTCGGGGCTAAATTTTATTGCGTTGACCAGTAGGTTGCTTATAGCCCTGCTTATTTTTTCCCTGTCGGCACTGATGGTCCCCAGCTCGTTCTCTACAGAAATGGTAAGTAGCTGGTTTTTTTCCACAGCCCTGAAACGGGAAAGATCCACACAGCTTACGAGCAAGGTATTGATATCAAAAGTCTCTTTGCTTAATTTTTCCTTTCGTATGATGTTTGTGGCCTCAAGTATCTCGTTTGATAATTGCAGGGCATTATTGCAGGCCGTTTCTATGAGGCGAATGTATTCTTTCTGCTTGCTTGTATAATTGCCCGTGTCCTCAAGCAGTACGCCTGAAATAGTGGAGATCGCAGCAATGGGATTGCGGATATCGTGCGCAACTGTCCGCAGTATCCTGTCTTTTTCTTTGCTGCTCATCTCCAGTTGTGAGAGTACTTCCTCGAGCCTGTGATTCTGGTCCCTAATATGACTGTTGAGGGTAGTAAGTATGTGTATATTCTTTTTTGATTTTTTTAGGTTCTGCAGTATCAGGATGAGTATGATAATGGACATAGCCGATACCGTAATGGTAAGTGCCAGCAAGTATTTCCGTCGTTCACCTTTCTTTTCGAGCAGATCTATTTCGTGTTGCGTATCCCAATTCTTGATGCGGCCACGGATATCAATACCACGAAGCTGGGTGGTCTCATTATTGAGCGAGTCTTTTAAATTATCGTAAATAAGCAAATAGTCGAACGCAGCCTGTGGCTGTGCCTTATGGTTATAATATTGCCACATAAGGTTGGCCCAGCCTACTTTTACAGAGCGGTTGGGCACACTGTCCGAGGTGCTTCTTATGTCTTGCAAAACAGCATATGCAGCATCGTAATTGTGCTCGTCAAGGTATAGGCGGGTAAGTTTAATGCGTGTTAATTGGCCGTCTATAATATCGTATCCTTTCCTGCAACTGATGGCGATGCTTTTTTTGAGCAGGCCTTCTGCTTCAGCATTTTTTCCCTCAAGGGCATATACACTTGCAAGGTTGCCATAAACAATGGCACGAGCCTTTTCAAAGGGCATATGCGACTTGTCGGGGAATGTATTTTCGTGTTTGTTGATAAAATCGAGTGCCTGGTTATAATAAATTACGGCACTGTCTTTTTTGCCTTCGTTGTAGTAACTCAGTGCTATATTATCGAGCAACTCCTGCATGCGATAATATATCTCGAAAGTAAATCCGCATTTGTCGGCTTGTGCAAAAGCATCTTTGAAATAAAGTAGTGCATCATCAAAATGTTGCTGCTTGTACATGATCATGCCCAGCCGATAATTGTAATTGCTGAGAATGCATGTGTCGGTTTTTTCCTGCAGCATCTTGGCCTGGTAGAAATATTTATAGGCGCCGTTATATTGCTGCTTCTCAAACAAGGCATCTCCTTTTCGATATTCTGCCTCGGCATATAGTTTTTTCAGCCGGTCTTTTTCGCCACTTTTTTCTATAAGCCACATCATGCTGTCGGTGTATGCAAGGGCCTTATTAAAGTCCTGGATATCGTGCATGTAGATGTTGAATTTGAAAACGTACTGCTCATTTCTGTCCCGGAGGCTGAGGGGCTCCATCGCATTTGCAGCAGAATCTATATAATGGATGGATTGTACTATGTCACCCGAATCGTGCATCTGGAGGGCGCGGGTAAGTACGTGCTGAAATGCAGGCGATATGGCCGGGTCAAGATTGCTTTGACTGCAGCTGTAAAAAAATAGTGATAGCAGAAAGATGGAAAATAGTGAGACGCTCTTAATTAGTTTCTTCTGCAATAATGTCATCAGGCGATCATAAGGAGTTACCTATGTAATTTATACTCCTGTAAAATACTGCAAAATCAGTTATTTGAGAAATGATGATTATATATGCATTGTAATTGGCAAATTATTTAACAATGTCTTATAAAAGTTGAGGCCTGTACTTGTCCTTTTTGAAGGCCTTTTGAAGAAAATATATGCCACCTACGGCCAGTACCGAATTGAGGACAATGAATGTCGCCTGGGTTGCCCCTGTAGCCTTAGTGCTGAATAGTACGAATACAAGGGAAGCTACAAAGAAAAGTACGCCCAGTACGGTATCGCGGAAAATTAGATTATAAGCGTTTTCTTTCTTGTTCATGACCGTCATTTTTTTCGTATACAAAAATATCATGCCTTGCTTGCCGGGAGAAGGCTCATTCGGTTGGCTATATCTAATGGTCGGTAAATGGATGTATTTGAAGGGTAAGCGCTGTTGCCGCAGGCAATAAGAATTGCGGAATTATTATGATAGCAGACTGCGTACTGTTTATCAGGTACTTGTGATCTGATACCCGTCATTTTTCAAATTCTTTCCTGCAATTGCTTTAACTGGCATATTGTTTGCGCGTATATAGTTACCTGTTTATTTCCCATCAAAAGGTGTTGCAAAAAATTTAGTTAAGAAGATCATTCAAGCACATGGGCGGAAGCTGAAAAGCCCGGAGAGAGTAGGCATAACGAAAAATTGTCCATTATGAGAAAGCAACTACTCATTGCTGCCCTTGCGGCAACAGGCCTGCTATGCTATACTGCATGCAGAAAAGAAAATAAAACCGCTACACCTGTAACAAGCACCGTGAACAATGCAGGTGATTTCGTGAAAAAATATGGGCCGGTCACTCAAAGGTTCGTTTTGAATGTTGCAACACTTCCACAAACAGTAACACTTTCCGGCGGCACTAAAATTACTATCCCGGCAGGAATTACATTGAACGGACAGCCCTTAAGCGGCAATATAAGCGTGGAGGCAATTGAAGTGCTGAAAAGGAGTGATGTGGTATTGGCAGGTACAAATACGAACACTATATCAGGGCAACTGCTAACGTCGAAGGGGTTTATTTATGTAGATATCAAATCGAATGGTGTGAGTGCCGACAATGGCTTGATAAACCCATTGCATATTGTTATCCCGGGCACTCAGGGCGATAGCACATTTATATGGCAGGGGAATACGAATGTGAACGGCACGAACCAGATGGGCTGGAACCAGCGGGGAAATGGGATTAAAGCAGGCCCTGCAGGTTTTGAATTTGATTTTGGCAACCTGGGATGGGTAAACTGTGATGCGCTTTATGCAGTAAACCTGCCTAAGACCACTTCGCATGTTTCATTGGTGAATAACCCGGGCAGTTTGGCCACCTTTATGGGATTGCAGGGTAATACTTTTGTATTCTTTTGCGCCCAGGGAAGTAATGTTGTGGCCCAGCTATATACACCCGAAGGCGAAGGTGTGAAAAGCTACGAGAATTCGATACCAATGGGAGTAACAGCTAAACTTCTTGCCTTTTGTATTAAGGACGGGCATTATTACGTGGCGGAGAAGGAAATAGTTACCGTGAGTAACCAAACTGATACACTCACTCTTAGTGAGACGACTGCAGAGGTGATACAGGCTGATATAGATGCACTGAACAATTATTAACCAGCGTGAAAGATATTGGGGCGCTCCTTGTACAGCCCGGGAGCGCTTTTTTATTTGACTGGCATTATTGCTTATCTTAGATATAGAAACAAAATGAAAAATGCCACTGTACGATACAATAGGGAAAGGCTACAACACTACACGAGCGGCAGACCCGTACCTTACCGAAAGGTTCTATGAGCTTTTACGGCCAGGCCCCGATGGGCTATACCTGGATGCAGGATGTGGAACGGGAAATTACCTGGGGGCTTTAGGGAAACGTGGTTTAAAATATTATGGCATCGACCCCTCGGAGACAATGCTTGAAGAAGCACGGGCTAAGAATCCCGGCGTTAAGTTCGTTTGCTGTAAGGCGGAGGATAACCCTTTTGAAGACGATCGTTTTGACGGCGCTACCGCGATTCTCACATTGCATCATTGGGCTAACATGCAGGAGGGGTTAAAACAGGTATGCAGGGTATTAAAGCCCGGGGCAAGATTAGTATCATTCAGCTTTACACCGGAACAGGTAAGAGGCTACTGGCTGGCGCATTATTTCCCGAAGATGATTGAACGCGCTGCTGATACAGTGCCTTCCTTGAGCGATATGGATGGGGTATTACTTGATGCAGGGTTTAGCTCTGTAGTGTTTGAACCATATTTTGTTTTGCCGGATCTTGAAGATCATTTTATGTACTCCTGCAAACATATGCCGGAACGCTGTTTGATACCTGAAATGCGCAAGAATACTTCCGGTTTCACCGCGCTGGCAAACCAGGAGGAAGTGGCGAATGGGCTTTTGGAACTGGAGGAGGATATCAGGTCGGGGAAAGTAGAATCTGTTATGAAACATTACGAAAATGACCTGGGCGATTACCTGTTCATAATAGCAGAAAAATAGGAGACTGGAAGTAATGAATATTGGTGGCACGCCTTTTCTCGTTTTTATAAAATGCACAAGCCTAGCTATTATATCGTAAACGGCATTACCATGTACCGCCTGCTTGCAGCGCCCCTGCTGGTATACCTCGTCTTTACAGGAAACCCCGAGGTGTTCAAATGGCTGTTGCCTGTGAGTTTTTTTACGGACCTGATAGATGGCTACCTGGCACGTAAGTATAATGCTATAAGTGTATTGGGGTCGCGGCTCGACTCCATAGCTGATGACCTTACCATTGTAGCGGCCATTGTGGGTGTGGTGGTTTTTAAACTGGAATTCGTACGGCAGGAAATGATATTGATCATGATCATGTTGGTATTGTACTTCATACAAACAATAGCTGCAATAGTGAAGTATAGGAAGATCAGTAGTTTTCATACATATATAGCTAAAACAGCAGCCGTGTTCCAGGGAGTTTTCCTGATATTGCTGTTTATACTGAATGAACCGATACTGCCTTTGTTTTATATTGCCGCGCTGCTGACCATTATGGACATTATTGAGGAAACTATACTGGTATTTATATTGCCGCAATGGAAAACAGATATTAAGGGCCTATATTGGGTGATAAAGAACAGGGAACGCACGAATAAATAGAACGGAGTTTAGTTTAAATTTGCGTACTCGCCCCGGACGGATAATTTGTTTCTTGATACTAAAGCGATTTCAATAACCTTTCGGAATATGTATAAGACTAAACCTGTTATTTTCCTCTGCCCGCTTTTTTATGCACTTGTATTGGTGAGCTCCTGTAAACCAAAGACGGAGACAAATCCCACACCACAAGCGGGGGAACGCACATACAGGATGGGCTTCATGAATTCGGCTCCGCGCCCTGTCCTTGATCTTGCCCTACAGTCACTAAGCATCTGGACACAGCGAGCTGATGCTGCAATCATCAGCATAGAAGTTCCCTGGGATTCGCTGTACGCAGGTGTTAGCGCCCAGCAGTATGTAGCCAATAATCTTAAAGAGCTCATAAACTATTACAGGGGGAAAAACCTGAAACTTTGGGTATATATAGATCCTGCGAACGGCCTGGACCGCTCAGCAAATTCCGATAAACTTAAGGCTTTAGGTAAGAGCATTACGCAAGCCGATGTACAACAAGCGTACAGGCATTTTTGTGTAGTAATGGATAGTATACTGCATCCTGAGCATATGGGACTGGCCCTTGAGACCAATTTAATACGCGGTTTATCCCCCGATTCGATATACCAGGCTGTAAAAGCCGCCGCTAATGGTGCAGCACAGGATATTTCTGCCTTTGATGCAGCTGTAAAGTTGAGCGTGAGTGTGCAGGCAGACTGGGCATGGGGCAAGCTGAATAATAGTTCGTACGCCGGTGTAGAACAGGATTTTATTGATTTTCCTTTTATACAAGAGCTGGGCATTTCGTCCTATCCTTGTTTTGCATACAATGCCGCCGCGGATATCCCCGATGACTATTATGTACGACTCGTTCAAGGCCACTCTATTCCAGTTTTTGTATCTGAAGGCGGCTGGTCTTCGATGACAGTCGGAGCATATACCGAAAACCCGAAAAAACAGAAGGACTATATAGCAAGGCATGAGCAATTGCTTGATAATGTGAAGGCCATAGGTGTTTTTCAATTAACCTTCACAGATATTGACACAACCGCACTCCCCGCGGGTACACCTGCGTCGCTAAATATGTTTGCGGGCATGGGGCTGGTAGATATCAACTTCCAGGCTAAACCGGCTTTAAGTGCATGGGACCAAACATTCAAGAGATCATTGGTCGCAGGGCATTAGTTTATAGCCAATACAATTACTTTGCAAAAACTGTTAGCTATTATTATTTTATTTAGATCAATATCTATATTTTCGTCTGGAGAATATGAGCCAGCCAGCAGTTGAAAACCGGTACCGTGTCATTGCGCTTTTGGATGATGCATATGCCACACGTGTTAATAATCTAAACCGTAGTATAGCACTCGCCCAGGAAGCACTTACAACAAGCCGCGACATTGACGATAAGGAGCTGCAGGGTAAATGCCTTAGCCAACTGTCCCTTTTCAATATGATAAAGGGCGAATATGAGCTCTCCATCAGTATGGCTGAAGAAGCCCTTGAATACTTTAAGGAATTAAATGACGAAAAAGGAATAGCCGATGTAAAGTATAATATTGCCGGCATCTACTATAAGACAGACAATTTTCACCTGGGCCTTGTTAACCTGATAGATTGCCTTACGACCTATCGCAAATACAAAGACCACCATAACGAAGCAAGAGTACAGAAATCACTGGGTACTATCTATGAATATTTTGGCGATCTGAAAAACGCCATAAAATCATATGAGGCTGCTATAGACGCGGCCAGGAAAGCAGGCGATACAAACCTTGAATCGAACGCGTACAACCCACTCTCCGGCATTTACCTGAAACAAAACAAGATCAAAGAAGCCCAGGAGGTGATAGACAGGGCCATATTGATGAAGGAGGACACGAAAGACATCCGTGGCCTTGCTTTTGCCTTATATGGCCGTGCTAAAGTATTTACCGCAGCAGGCGAATTCAACAGTGCAGAACAGGACTTCATAAAAGCGTTGGAGATACACAATGAAATGGGTGAAAAGCTGGGTACCGCGATGGCATACAGAAAGCTGGGCGCTCTTTACATACAAATGGGCGAACTGGCTAAGGCCAAAACAACACTTTTAAAGGCACTGGATGTGAGCAATGAATACAATATTGCTATGACCATGTTTGAGGCCAACTACCACCTTTCGCAGGTATATGCCTTAGAAAATAACCCGGCAGAGGCCCTGAAATATCTTGAACAATACATAAAGCAAAAAGAAGCTGTTATTAACGCACAAACCCTGCAGGTTATTGAGAATTACGAATTCATTGCCAGGATGGAGTCTATTGAAAAGGAAACACAATTACAAAAGGAAAGAGCTGAAATAATAGAGAAGAAAAACCTTGCGGAGCAGTCCTCGAGGGTAAGGCAGGAATTTTTATCTACCATGAGCCACGAGATAAGAACCCCCCTCAATGCAGTTATAACTATAAGCTCCCTGCTAAAGGGAAGCCCTGATGATGAGGAAAAACAACTATTGAGTTCACTGAGATTTGCAGCGAGTAACCTGCTTCGTATCATCAACGACATACTTGATTTCACAAAGCTTGATTCGGGAAAAGCGAGCCTTGAACTGCGCGCGGTCAACTTCCCGCTATTGCTTGAAAACATTCGTAATACCTACGATGGCCTTGCCAGGGAGAAAGGGCTGCCACTATCACTAAATATCGGTGCTACTGTGTCAAAGTTCTACGAGCTTGATGAGACCAAATTATCGCAAATACTTGGCAACCTGATCAGCAATGCCATCAAATTCACCGAAGCCGGCAGTGTAGAAGTGAACGTTGACAAAATCGGCGAAAAAGGGGCTTTTGATAAGCTCAGGTTCCGAATAATAGATACCGGCGTTGGAATACCTCAGCATTTGATCGGTGAGTTATTTAATAGTTTCTCTCAATTGCAGTCTATAACCACCCGTAAACAGGGTGGTTCAGGCCTGGGGCTTGCTATTGTAAAAAAACTGGCTCAGCTGCATGAAAGCACCGTTACCGTAAATAGTTTAGAAGGACAGGGTTCTGTCTTTAATTTCGATATTAACATGAAAAAAGCAGCCGTAGTGCTGGAAACGCCCGAAAGGGACCTTACAAGATTAAAAGATATGACGGTATTACTGGCAGAAGATAATATGGTGAATGCGATGGTGGCAGTAAAATTACTATCGAATTGGGGTATAACTACCGACCATGCAAAGAACGGACTCGAAGTGGTAGAAATGGCCAAACAAAAAGTGTACGATTTCATCTTGATGGACATACACATGCCGGAAATGAATGGCTACGATGCCACGAAAAGTATCCGGCAGGATGGTAATCCAAACAAGGAAACGCCTGTATTTGCCTTGACGGCAGACATAACCGCCGACCAGCAGGAGCAATATCATGGATATTTCGACAGGTTTCTGAAAAAGCCTATAGAACGTGATAATCTGTATGATGCCCTAGTAAAAAGCTAGCTAAGGCAAAACACCCTCAAAAACTTAACATTAAGTAATTGTTAAGTTTACGTAACTTTAATGTTAAGAAATAAGACATTGAAGAATACGTATGTCATATTGCTTTTTACTTTAATTAGCCTTTCGTCTTTTACCAGTTATGGCGATCCGCAGAGGCAAAATATATCCTTTGATTTTTACGGTGAGACTATCCAGGTTCCTTGCGATTATTTATCCGTGGTTGATTATAAGGGCCCTCTTTCCGACCAAAGTATACAGGCATTTTATGACGAGATAAGTGCCACTAACTACAAACCTGTGGTGCAGGCGCTGCTTGCCTATAAAATAAAGAATCAGCCCGACGACTGGTTGTTTTATCAGCTTATCCGGAAGACGGCCCAGTTAACCAGCCCCAAGGCCGCCAATTATTACCGCTATACATTGTATAAATGGTTCCTGCTCAATAAAACAGGTTACGATGCCACGCTCTGCCTGGCGGGCGACAAACTTATGTTTTATGTGCAGAGTGAAGAGAATATCTACGACATCCCCTATTACAAAGACAACGGCAAGCGATATGTTTGTTTGAATTACCACGACTACGCACATATTGATATAGTGAACAGCGAACTGCATAAGGTAGCTGTGTACGATGTAGGGGAGAAGGTGACGTTCTCATACAAGCTTACACACTTACCCAATTTTGCACCGGGCGATTACAAGGAGAAAGACCTTGAGTTCAATTACCACGATGTGGAGTACCATATCAAATTGAAGACAAATGACCAGGTGAAAACAATACTGGCCAATTACCCGGTAACCGACTACCAATCCTATTTCAACCTGCCGCTAAGCAACGGCACTTATGCCACGCTGATACCGCAACTGAAGGACAATATAAAGGGAATGAACGTGAAGAATGGTGTGGACTACCTGATGAACTTTACCCGCTACGCCTTCGCCTATGAGCCCGACAAGGAAAATTTCGGGAAAGAAAAGCATTTGTCAGCAGAGCAAACCCTGTTATATGACCATAGCGACTGCGAAGACAGGGCCGCGCTTTTTTATTACCTGGTGAAAGAAATATACAATCTGCCCATGATCGTATTGGCATACCCGCATCATCTTACCATAGCTGTAAAATTCGACAAGCCCGTGGGCACGCCTATCCTTTACAATGGCAATGTCTATTCTGTGTGCGAACCAACGCCTCAGGAGCAAGACTTGCCCATAGGCAAGGTGTCGCACGATCTTCGTAACTCTTCCTACGAAGTAGCACTGGTGTATAATCCCTAAATGAATCAATTATCTTTGAATGATGAATATTGATCCGGAGAATCCTGTGGTAAAATGCTGCGCGGAAGGTATCCAACGGGAGATGGAGGGTAAGGCAGGCGAGGCCACCCAGCTATATCTGCATGCCTGGGGGCTAAAAAGCAACGATTACGAAGCCTGTATAGCAGCACACTACCTTGCCCGTGTACAAACTAGTCCGGAGGACATATTACACTGGAACTGCGAGGCGCTGAAATATGCTAAAAAGGTAAACGATGAAAGCGTGCGTATGTTCTACCCATCCCTATACCTTAATATCGGCAGAGCGTACGAGAACATGGGCAATAATATCGAAGCAATAAAAAACTATAGGTCTGGTGCAGCAATTGTGAATACACTTCCGGACGACAGGCTGGGAAACATAACGCGTGATGCCATTAACCGGGCCCTGGAACGTGTAACAAAATGATATCGGGAGCCATCACACTTTGACTGTCTTCCATCTTCCTTTCCTGAAATAATACCAGGCAATTAATGCGATCAGTGTTTCCGCTGCCGGTATCGCAATGAATGCCCCCGTTGACTTCATGCCCAGGCCCTTTGCAAGGTAATAAGCCAGGGGTACCTGGAATAACCAGAAGCACACGAAATTAATAACCGTTGGCGTGCGGGTATCGCCGGCGCCATTCAGCGCCTGCGTCATTACCATACCAATGCCGTAAAAGATAAAGCCCATGCCCATGATCTTAAGTGCCTGCGCACCGAATGTTATAACCGCCTCATCCTGCGAAAAGAAATGAATGATAGGGCGCGAACAAAACACAAATAAGATCATTACGAAACTCATGAATATGGCATTGTACTTAGCCGTCAGGAAAACACTTTGCTGCGCTCTTTCTACCTGCTTTGCACCAAGGTTTTGCCCTACCAAAGTTGCCGCAGCATTGCTTAAGCCCCATGCAGGTAGTATAAAGAACACTAAGTTGCGGATAGCTATCTGGTAGCCTGCCGATGCGGTAGTGCCGCCGGTTTCGGCCACTATCTTTGCCAGTACTATCCAACTGCCGCTGGCTATGATGAACTGCAGGGTAGCAGGCCATGCTATGGTAATAATGGATTTAATAATAGCCGGATCAAATTTGAAATGGTGTTTGTGAAACCTTAATATACCGCTGCCTTTGAACAGGTGGTAGCACTGGTAGAGCACACCGGTGCTCCTGCCTATAACCGTTGCGATAGCCGCGCCTTTTAATCCGAAGAAGTGAATGAAGATAGGGCAGAGTATGATGTTGATAATGCTAGCGATCCACAGGCTTTTCATGGCCATTGCTGCATCGCCGGCACCGCGGAAAATGCCGTTTATAAGAAATAGTAACATGATCGCGGCACTGCCGCCAAACATGATGCGCGTGAAAATAGCCCCGTCTCTTACCACCTCAGTGCTGGCGCCCATAAGTGAAAGGATGTTGTCCGCAAACACCGCACCTGTAATGCTTGTTATTAGGATCACTATGGCGGCTACTATGAGCGACTGTGCGCCCGCGTGTGCAGCATCTTCGGGGTTCTTTTCGCCTATCCTCCGTGCAACAATAGCTGTGGCTGCGGTACTCAGGCCTATGGCTATGGAGTAAACAATAGTAATGACCGACTCAGTAAGGCCTACTGTTGCAATGGCGTTTTGGCCCAGCTTGCCCACAAAGAACATATCCACCACCGCAAACACACTCTCAAGACTCAGCTCCAGTATCATAGGTATTGCCAGCAGGAACACGGCTTTTCGTATACTGCCTTGTGTATAGTCCTGCTGCTCACCGTTAAGCGATTGCCGGATGATGCTGAATATTTTTGTCGCAGTTTTCATGGTGTGGTAAACCGGTGCTTAGGAAGCGAGCGCGAATGTAGTTTAATTTTAATAATTGATGCTTATAGCCTTATTGTCAGTCCAGTACTTCGCAATGGCAATTGTGCTTGTTCAGCAATTGAATGACCGTCTCGTTGCAAATGTTCATTCCTTCTAATCTTAATATCCTGTCGCAATCTTCAAGGTCGAAGTTTATCCGGCAATGCGGGAACGCAAGGGACAGAACGCCTAAGAGCGCTGTCTCCATATGTACCTGTACATTCGTTTTAAATACTTCTACCATTATTGTCCTTTTTAGTTTTGTTTCGCACTCAATCTTTTATGAAAGTAGATGTATGATATAATGCCTGGAACAATCCAAATGGCAAGTGTCAGCATCAGGGGGTCTGGTTTTACTGACAGGCCCGAATAAATAGCCCCCGCAAGATCAATAGCAAGCCCCGCATAAGCCCATTCTTTAAGGCGCGGGAAGCCAGGTATCAGTATGACTATTACACCTATTATTTTAGCTATGCCGATGAATGGGATAATGTATTTGGGATAACCGAGTTGGGTCACCATGATGTTTATGGCATCGCTGCTTACAACAGCATCCGGGATAGCTGAGAGCAGCATTAGTGCGGCAAAGATGCCTGTCGATATCCAGTAGATAATGTTTATTTTTTTCATTTGCTTAGGTTTTTTGAGATGGATGTTTGTGTTTTCGGTTATTGTATTCTTTGTTTTAATTGGTGAAAGGCATTAATTCAGGTAATAATTATTTCATTTTTGTTTTCCACTTTTCCGGCTTTTGGTTTTTATACCGGGTTTGGTTTGTATTTCGTTCAGGTACGTTTCCAGTGCATCCAGTTTAGTTTCCCAGAATTGCCTGTATTGTCCTATCCAGTCCGATACTTCACCCAGCTTTCCCAGCTTTGCTTCACAATAGCGTTCGCGCCCCTTTTGTTTCACCTCCACCAGCCCGCACTCGGTGAGTATCTTCACGTGCTTATAGATAGCTGCGCGGCTTATATCAAAGTGCTCTGTCACAGAGTTCACATTGAGCGATTGATGCGCTATCATATTCAATATCTCTCTCCTCGTAGGGTCGGCTATCGCCTGGAAAACATCTCGTCTCATAAAATGCAACCTTTTGGTATCGCAAATATATGCAACCTTTTGGTTTCTCGAAATTTTTCTAAAACTTTTACAGGCCGGCTTTCGCTGCAGCTAAATGCCCCTTTCCTAAAAATGGTCCTATTATTATTGTTCCAGCGCTGCTTTAAGGTTTTGCAGGCTGGTCTGCATATCTTTTCCCAACATCTTCTTCAGGTTGAAGAGCATGTATATCACCTTCATTCCATAAGTGAGTGTGCCAACAAACCCAAATTTCACTTTTGCCTGGCCTTGTGTAAGGGCCTCGGTTGTCATGTACAGGCTGGCAACATTCTTGAACGGCTTCTCAAATCGAACTTCAATATCTATTCTTTCGCCCTCGGCAATGCTCATTATTTTTTCTTCGCCTTTGCCTACATTTTTGTTGCTGCTGTCCCATGCGTAGATGAAACCTACTGTACCATCTGTACCTGTCGCTGTTTTTTTCGACTTGGGGTCTTCCATTACCCATTTATTGTACTGCTCCTGGTTACGTAGATATTTTATGTAGTCGAAGACGGTTTGCTTAGGCTGTTCAATGATCACTTCACGTTCTATAAGGTACTTGCTGCCTGAGAGGCCTGCGACGATCAATATAAATGCTGTGAGCCCAATGATGATGAATAAGATGGTCATGGTTTTATCTTTTGTTTAGTTAGCGCCCATTTGGTTAGTATCATAGCTCACCATCCACTGTATACCATATTTGTCTGTGAACATGCCGAAGTAAGCGCCCCAAAAGGCCTTTTCAAGTGGCATAGTGATCTTTCCGCCTGCAGACAGCTCGCCGAAAATCCTTTTCGTCTCTTCTTCGCTATCTGTCTGGATAGAGATGTGGAAGTTATCGCCTCTTGTGCCCGGGCCATATGTTTCGGGCCTGTCGCAACCCATAAGAGTGGTCTCATTGCCTATCGGTAAGGCGATATGCATGATCCTTTCTGAGCTTTGTGCTCCCGGGGGTGCCTGCTCGGGCATATCTTTATAGCGCATGATAGTTTGAAACTCGCCGCCAAATACTGATTTGTAGAAAGTAAATGCTTCCTCTGTGTTACCGTAGAAGTTCAGGTATGGATTGATCTTTGCCATTGTGTTAATTTTTATTGTTTTTTGAATATTGTCTCATTGTCGGTACAAAAGTATTGTGCATAAATGGACCGGGTGGGGTGTTAAAACGGCAATATTAGGGGTTGGTTGCGACAATTACTTTTTTTAAATTTGGAGTATGATGCACATATCGATATTAGTTCCGAAAGCCGCAATATTGGGCAGCCTTGAAGGCACAAGGCAACTATTTACGCAGGTGAACCAGTTTTGCAAAATGCGTGGTATGCCGCCATTATTCAAAGTGCAACTGGTAGGACTTGACAAGGAGACCACGGTAGCGGGTGGCCTGTACACGGTGAACTCCGATGTATTGCTGAAGGATGTTAAGAAAACAAATCTCATCGTGATCCCGGCTATAGACGGCGATCTTACCAAGGCATTGGAAGTAAACAGCGCATTTGTACCATGGATCGTAAAGCAATATAAGAATGGAGCAGAAGTGGCAAGCCTTTGCCTCGGGGCATTCCTCCTGGCCTCAACAGGTCTACTCGAGGGCAGGAAGTGTGCTACACATTGGGGTGCGGCCAATGAATTCAGAAAAATGTTCCCGGGCGTGGAGCTGATAACGGAGAAGATCATTACCGAGGAACAGGGCATTTATTCCAGCGGCGGTGCCTTTTCTTACCTCAACCTGATACTGCATCTTATAGATAAATATGCAGGCCACGATATGGCTATACTTTGTGCTAAGATATTTGCCATAGAGATCGAGCGCGATAACCAGGCTTCGTTCATAATTTTCCAGGGACAGAAGGAACACGAGGATGAGCCTGTTAAAAAAGCACAAGAATTCATTGAGACCAACTACCAGGACAAGACAACTGTTGATCAATTGGCAGGTATGTTTGCTATTGGCCGCAGGAGCTTTGAACGCAGGTTTAAGAAGGCGACAGACAATACAGTATCAGAGTATATACAGAGAGTGAAGGTAGAGGCCGCTAAGAAGGAGCTTGAACTAAGCAGGAAAACGGTAAATGAAGTAATGTACGAAGTGGGTTATTCTGATATCAAAGCATTCCGTACAACCTTTAAGAAAGTTACCGGCCTTTCACCATTGGAATACAGGCACAAGTACAATAGGCAGGCAATGGTGGCTTAAGGTTCTTAGAAATCAATTTCTACCAGTTGGCTCTTAACAGCATAAAGCACGAGCCCCGCTGTATTGCGCGCCCCTGTTTTGTCAAGTAATTTTTGCCTGTGCCCATCAACTGTCCGTATGCTGATGTACAATTTGGCTGCTATCTCACTGGCCGTATATTCTTTGCAGATCAGGCGTAGTACATCTATCTCCCGTCCTGAAATATCTATCCCTTGCCCGGCATTAAATGAAAGTTGTTTTTTGCCGGCTACAGCCTTTTTTTTAATTGCCGATAGGATGTGTTCATTAAAATAGAAACCCGATTTTACTACTTCCCTTATTGCTTTTTCCACCTCTTCGGGTTCCGCATTTTTGATAAGGTATCCACTGGCCCCTTTTTCTATTATCCGCGTTATGTAGGCTTCTTCGTCATATATAGAAAGGGCAATGACCTTGATGTGGGGATATTGCTTGTGTATGATCTCCGTTGCATCTATCCCGTTTAGCACGGGCATATTCAGGTCCATCAGTATCACATCGGGAATGTTTGCCGGATTTTCTAAAAGTGTAAGCAGATCCTTTCCGTGCGATGCTTCAGCAATGACATTGATACCTCGCAATTCATTGAGCAGGGCACACAGACCCTTTCGAAATAGCAATTGATCATCAGCAAGTATTAGATTTATTGGCATCATACTATTCTCAAGATAATAGGAATGTTAATCATAACCCGAACTGTATTGTCTTCCGACGTTTGGTATTTTATAGTGCCGTGTATCTGGTTCACTCTGCTTAATATATTCTTTAAACCGAGCGAATTGCTTCTAAGCTTGCTTTGGTAATCATATCCCTTTCCATTGTCTGTATATTTGACATGGATTTGCCCGCCCGAGCTATTTATCGACATGCTCACTTTTGTTGCTGTTGAATGTTTTAATGTGTTGTTTATAAGCTCCTGCAGTATCCTGTACAAGGCTAAGTCTATTAAATAGTCGCAGCGCGTTCCCTGCATGTCGATCTCCACATTCATAAGCAGGTCCGAGTATTTAATCAGCTTTTCACATAGGTTTCTTACAGCAAACTCAAGACCAAAATCTTCCAGACCCGGTGGCAGGAGGTCATAGGATATTCGTCTTACATTGTCTATAGTTTGATCGATGATGTCTTTTGCCTCCGTGCCGGTATATTGATCTGTTCGCGCCACCTGCAGCCGCAAGGCCGACAATTTTGCGCCTATTTCGTCATGCAGGTCGCTGGCTATACGGGCACGCTCTTTTTCAAGTGTTATGATGTTGCTGTACACCAGTTCCGCCTGGTAGGCCGTTTCCCGTTGTTGCTTTTGCCAGTTCTGCAACAATAGCTTTTTTTGATACGTGATAAAAAAGATAATTAGGCCCATTGCCAGGACTATCATTCCTGTTGTGCCTGCCAAAAGCACAAAATAATTATTTATGCCTTGCTGGTGCTCCATAAGCCGATTGCTATCATTGTGTACAATATCCACATTATGATGGTATGCATGCCCCAGTAAACACCATAAGTATTGTATGAATGATGAATAACATAGTCACCGAAAATGAAGAGAAACAGGGAGCCTGAAAAGTATACAAGAAATGCTACGCTGATCCAGAACGCGGGGTCTCTCTCAAGTCTTATAACTTCTAGTTCGGAAAGTATTTTGTAAAAATAGGCTATGGCGTAACCGATCACAATTATGCCTTCTATAGAACGCGAGTAGCTATTAAAGTGCGTTAAACCATTTACAAACCGTATATCGGCAAATGTCAGCAGCGCAAATAGTACCATTAAGAAAGGTATAATGTGGCGAATGGCTATATTTTTCAGTAGCAAAACATAAAATAGAGATATCATTTCAAATTCCCATAGCGTAAAAAACGGGAACATGAACAGGTTATTTTTATTATACCACCACAAAATATAGCAGGTAACTTCTGCAATAGCAGCTCCCCAAACATGGATGCTGATCACTTTGTAAGGTTTGGGAAGCTGCTTAAAATAGCGGACGCCGGTAAATACCGGGAGTACCAGTGCCAATGGCGAGCTTGCTAGTAAAAACGTAGTGAAGGTCACAGCCGTTGTTTGGTTTTTACCGTGACACTACTTTTGGTACAATACACTTTTGTGGTCGCAGGTGTTTGGGCAGGGAGTGCTAAGATCGAACACGCAGGAATTTCCGGCGCTGTCAATTACGTAGTCATATTCCTCATTCGCACTGTTTTTCTTAATGCCTACCAGCATCATCTTCATAAAGTGCGTCGGGTTGTCCGGCATAGTAATAGATGGCAACATGCCGATGCCTAAATATGCCCGGTAAGCTATGAATTTATTTTTCTTTGCCATCTTGGCCAGGTGAGTGATATCCAGTAATGGTAGTTTGAAAGCACGTATATAATCGCTCGTGCCTTTTGAGTGATGAGGATGTTCATTAAACCTTTGCCAGGCTTCGGTAAAGCTGACAGCATAAAAAACGGGTATTGTATCTAGCCGTGTAGGTGTGTTTTTTTTGTGTTTTTTCGCAGGCGCTCCTTTAGATCTCAAAACGGAAGCAGGTTTGATTGAGGCTTTCTTTTTTGCAACCGCTTTTGGTGCAATTTTCTTGTTTTCAGCCGTTTTTCTTGCAGCTGCTTTTACTGCTTTTTTCGCCTGTGCTTTTACCGGGGCATTTTTTTTGCCTGTGGTCTTGGTCGTTTTGGCCATAGTAATTAATTTTTATGTTGTTTAATAATTGAAAGCAGCGTTCATGTAGGCAAAATAAAATCGGGAATACATCAGGAAAGTGCGATAAACGTTAAGATAAATGACCTATTATCATCTTCCCGGTACCGTCTTGTCTTTAAGTTCCTTAGTACAGTGTACATCCAAAGTGCCAATGATCCATATGTCATTGACCGAAGTGTCATAATGATCGATCTTAATAGTTTTGCCTACCGATGTTCATCTATAGGGATAATGAACTGATCAATATTAAACAAATATTATTGAATTGTCTGTGCTCCTTGTGAAATATATTTTCGGTTAATTGAGGGTGTGCTGCAATTTCAACAGTAGCCGCTACCATATCCTGACCAGGTAATGAACGTACATGTTTAACGGCCTTGTTTCATCAGCATTGATCTTTGCTTTCTCTGCGTTCTTATCCGGATCGCCTGTGTCGGCTACCTTAATTGATAGTGGGGTAGGTGCCTGGGCCCCTACTTTTTGACCGGTTTCATCTGATACGATGACATTTAAGTGCTTGTGCTGCTGAAAGGCATCGAGTTGTATAGAACCAACATTGGCGCCAGGTGTCTTGTTATATAGTTCATATCGACTGGCGGTATCAGGGTCATTAATACCACCGGTATCTGTTCCACGTAAAAAATAACCGCGGTAATCAGGGATGTAAAATTTTATGCCTGTCAGGTCGGTTACATATTCTTCTGTACCCGGTGCCTTCCCATCCTTATTGTATGTATAGCCTATCGCATAAAATAAGGACGGGTACTTTATTGCATCAAGCTGCCTGCCGTCGCATACCATCCATCCTGATGCTTCGAGAACACCGTTGTCAATTGTTCCAGGTATCCCCCCAGGTGGCGTAAGTGGATGCGTTACCTGGGCTATTTTGCCACTGTATGCTATAATAGTTCCTGCGGGGATCAGCATTGGGGGGAGTCCTGTCATAAAATTGTGTTAGTCTTATTATGAATAAATAGACGGTCATGCTCTTGCAACCATTGCATACTGGTGGGTACGCTTACATTCCATTTTTCTATCACTTTTTTCTTCGTATGGTGTTCGGGCTCCATGAGGTCCTGCAAGGCCATCGCAGTGCCTTTGTCGGCAGCGATGACTGGCGTAAACCGGTCCTGTCCGTAAAAAATGGTGCCCGTAGAAAGATAGTATAATATTTTGAAATGGTAATGCGGGTTAACAGGCAGCAGTATGCGTATGTTCTCCGACTCTTCATAAGCAACATAGTCATCGTTATCCGGCCTGGCAAAGATATCGTACAGCTCATCTTTATCTGGCTGGCTTATCCTTTTATCCACTGAGAATACCATTTCTGCCCAGTCAAAAGCTTGCGACAGGAACTGCACGTATGCCGGGTCAAAAATGGCAGGGTCCATCCCGTCCGGGTGGCGGGCTATGCTGCCAGTCGATGCTTTTTGCAGCAATACATCAAAGCAGGCATTTTTTACGGCACTGCGTATTCTTTGCGCCGCTATTGTTTTGTTATGCTCGCTATTAATAAGCTTTTGGGAGGGGGCGGCCTGTTGCCATAGCCTTTGATAGCCTTTCATTAACTGATCGTATACTTTTACCCTCCATGCATTGAAGGTATAATCGTGGCATATGCAATGCAGGCTTAAACTTAGTTGGTAAGATGTAGCAGTAGGGTCGGTCACTAAAAGTATGGGAACGGAGTTTGATTCGTAAGTGTGGTCGGGAGCGGCATTATTGGCTGGGGCTGCATCGATGTTACCATTGTTTGCGACAGTGTCGGCGGGACTTAACGGATAACTAATGGATTTTTTATCTGAAGTTGCAAGCGGCACGGATTGTACTCCTGCAATAAGTGTTGCCCCCTTGTCCCCGGAGTATATGACATACATTTCATCAGGTATATAGCCTTCCGGTACGGGAATACTATTCACCGGCGAGATGTTATCATCCTTATATACCATAGCGGTGACAATTTTGCTACTTACAGGAGGTGCAGGCAACCCGTCGGCCTGGTATTGCATGCCCAATGATAAGTAAGTTTCCGGCTTAATGTCGTCAATCGCAGGGGCTGGCAGTGGTTTGCCGGGCGTAATATTGCCGGCACCGTCGTTGGTTATCCAGGCAGACTTATCGATAGACAGGTCCAGCATGAAGCGTTTTCCATGGTTTATGAGCTGCATTTCATACACTTTGTTCAACCAGCGGTAAATACCCCTGATGTGATGGCTTCCTTGCCTGTTGTCGAGCACGTGTGTTATCTCTTCTACAACTTCCTGCCTGAAACTATTTTCACGATGATGGTACACTTTTTCTGAGATACGGCTTATCGTATCATCCACTATGTTTTTGGCAACTTTTTTAGATGTTTCCGCGGGGGCCGGCACCGGGCTGCTAAGATTTGCGCCCTCAGTGGCATTGGTCACAACCAGGCTGCCGCTATTTACTGCGCCATAGGGTGCAAAACCATCATATTTGTGGGTAGTGGTATATTGCGCCAGGGTTCTGTCAATTTCATGTTGCAGGCTGTATTCTTTTAGCGAATGATCTTGTTGGGTGTCGCCAAGCTTTCCGGACGTTATCGTTTCCTGCTGTATTTGCGATTTTTTATTCCTGATCTCCTTTACCTCGCCCTTTAATACGTTCTCGATATGAGCTATCTCACCCGGCTCATAACCACAATGTCTATGCTGTACCATTTGAAGGGTGCCGATCGCATATGGTGCTATGGTGCCTGTAAATAAAAGACCACTGACGGGTGCTACTGCAGCAGCCGTTGACGGGAATAACTCATCAGGCAATAATAATTGGGCATTTAAACAAGTCTGGAATTTTTCCGCATCCCATGTTTCTTCTGTTGTTGATTCAAAGGCTTCAAAAATGGCATTTACAATGAGTATCTTATTCAGGCTATCCAGCATATGCACGTTATATCCATTGATAAGGTTCAATGCAAAAACATTTTGCCACACCTTATCTATGATGTCCGGATCACTGGTAAGCCGGGGGCTGTCTTCTTCTGTTAATGTATCGATGATTGGTATGGCCATCTCAAAAAGCTCAGCGATTGCCCGGTAGTTACAGCTCCTGCCCCTGAGTATATCGTATATACCGGGATAAAGGCTGAAATGACCCAGCAATGCACTGTTTTCGCCGGAGATATATTCGCCGCTTGTCAAAAAGGCTGATACTATTGTATCTATATCAGGCCATGTTTTATCTTTTTTATCGCTCAGCGTTTTATATAAATTAGCTCCGTCTTTCTCAACATAAGTATAACTTATGAAATGGTCATCATTAGCCTTGTCAGGTGCATGTAACTGCTGCAGGTATAAGTAAGGGAACAGGTTTTTATGACCACCTGGTATGATGTCTGCGTCATTTATTTCCATGCTGTATGATGGTGTGTAGTTAATAATATCCTGCTCGTCGTTGTCATCGCGTGTGTCGTCATTCGATGGTTCTTCACCGCAACTTACCTCGTAAAGATTCCCCTGGAAATTTTGTTCATATCTTGATCCGAAATCAGCATCAAGGAAAATATAGTTTTTATCTTCCGATACGGACCTGTAGAGCCGGAGCGTACCTTTGATGTTAATATGGTCGGGGAAAATAACGTCAAACCTTAGATCTGAAAAGCTATGCAGATATCCGTTCCATGATCTTTCAGGCATGTCTTCCCTGTATATTTTGAAATGCTGTACAAGGCCATTATTGCCCTCGATGCTATGTTCGTTTAGCAGGCTTTCAATATGGAAATTGTAAGATTTGTACGGTAAAGTGAATTTTCCCTTCATCTTATTTTTTTAATGGCTACTCGCCTTGAGGAAATGCTAGCATATTACCTATAAAATGTTCGCTGTTTGCAGATGTTCCGTAATGCATGTCAAACCACACATATTGCACACCCATGCTGACGTCGATACTAAATGCCCCGCTACAGTTGTTACTGTCAGGTACTATTTCTTCAGGATCGGTCACCGGGGCGCTGTCCTCCTCTATGGTTGCAGATTTCTTTTTGTTTGAGGTCGATGGTAGTTTCTGCGCAGCTAGGGCTGCACCTGTAGCCTGGGCATTTGCACTTTGTAAAAGTATCGGGATATTAAAAGGCACGGGTTCCAGGATCGTAGATGGCCCTTGCCATTGGAAAAACGTGTTTGCATTTCCCTCCACATAGATGTCTTTCCTGTAAAAGGTAAAATCAAGATCGTAATAACTGTCTTCAGGCAAAGTGACGGGGGAAAAGGAAAAAACAAAGCAAAAAGTGCTGTTCCCGGATTGTTTCGAGATAACTATTGGTTCCATGTTTGATTAGTTTTTAGAACGTGTGAGAATGCATTCATAAAATAATATAAGGCCCGGACCCTGCCGGGCCTTATATCATTAAGCGGTTGGAGTGAGAGTAAAAGAAAACGGGTTATTACCACCGCCTGTCAGCACAAGGTCTGCTTTGGTTATGCCGAGCAATGATAATTCTGTATTTATAGAAGAAAGAACGGCGGAATTGATCGCCTGGCCTTCTGTTACTTCCGAAGCTAGGCCTACCCATAGAGTGGGCTTAAATTCAAAGGTTGCTTTTTGGTTGGGTGCTATATTGGTTTTCGCGGCCAGTAATTTTCCGTCTTTCAGTATCCTGGCCTGGATGGCGCCAAATGAAAGTGAATTTTCTACATCAATTGCGTTCGGGCTTGATGCGCCATTAGGATCCAGTTGCATGCTGTCACCGGAACCACCGATGTTAACTAACCATTTGTCGCCATTGGTAGTTTCCATTTGAGACGATACGTTGCCATAAATGTCCATAGCGGCTACTTCAAACTCCATGGGGTATGTGAATACATTGTGCCAGCCGCGTCCGCAGTTTTTTATTACGCGCCATGCAATAGCTACTTCTTCGAATGTAGTTGCAACATTTTTTTGGAAGAGTACAACCGAATTGTTATTGATGTCAAATGAATTATTGTAAAATGTGATTTCTATGTCCATTTTTTTAAAGATTATAATAGTGATGCCTACTTTTTTCTGGCTGTTCGGCTTTTACCAGTTACTTGCGCAATAACAGGTACAAAGGTGTAGCAATGCATGTACTAAGGAAAGAGTAAAAATGCCCGTTCTTAAAAACAGGTATTTTTACCTGTTCCTATCAACGATATAAAGAAGTGAAATTGATAATAATGGGGCCGCGTATAAAGAAGGGCTACATCAGTAGCCAGGTTTCCATAAGGCCCTTGCCTTTTACTTCTATTGAGCCGCGGCTCTTGAACTTATACTTATGTTCCAGCTGTTTTTTAAATCGTTCTGAGCAGTGTATCTCACCGGCTATGCCCGTAGTTTCCATTCGGCTGGCGGTATTTACGGTGTCGCCCCAGAGGTCATAAATGAATTTCCTTCTGCCTATCACTCCAGCTACCACTGGGCCGCAATCCAGACCCATACGAAAGGTTATAGGTGTGTTGTCTGCGGCTTTATACTTACTCATTTCTGCCTTTATCTCCAGCGCCATTTCAGCCGCAGCCTCCGCATGCCGCGGATTTAGTTCAGGCAAGCCGCTCACGGCCATATAACAGTCGCCTATGGTTTTTATTTTTTCCAGTCCATGCTTATCCGCCAGCATGTCGAAGTTGGTGAAGATGCTGTTCAGTATATTCACCACCTCCTTTGGGTTCCTGCTGTCAGAAAAGGTGGTGAAGCCGGCCATATCAATAAATAGTATCGAAGCATGCTCAAAATAATCTGCTATAGGGTGCTCTCTTTTCTTCAGCCGTTCAGCTATCTTTTCCGGCAGTATATTCAGTAATATGTTCTCAGAGCGTTTCCTTTCCCTCGCTATAAAAATTATTACCAGTAGCAGGACAATGATCCCTATAAAAAAGAAAGTCGCCTCAATGCGTTTTTTGCCCAGGGCCAGTTGATCTATTTTTATTCGGTCGTTCAGTTTTTCTTCATCCAGTTTGCGCTGTACGTAGCTCAGTTTTTCATTAGCCTTGGCAAGGTTAAGCGTATTGAGCATCGCTGCGGCACTGTCTTTTGCCATGATGGCCGAGTCCGCATACAGGTAAGCGTTCCGCATGTTATTCTTCGCTGCATAGACCTTGTATAGCCAGGTATACATTTCCGCACCAAGCCCGTAGTTTGGCCAGAAAGGTTTGCTCTCGCAGAGGTGAAGTGCCTTTAGTAAGAGCTTTTCGGCGTTATCATAGTCTTTCTGGTAATAGTAAATAGCAGCTCTTGTAGTCATAGAGCCTGCGGCATTTTTTATCTGGTTGGTAGCAAGGCTCACTTCTATATCCTTGTCCAGCAGGGGAATCGCTTCAGTATACTTGCCCTGCTGGAAATAGGTAATACCTATATTGCCGCCTGATATTGACTTCCAGACACTCTCATTCTTTTCATTAGTGGCACTATCATAAACTTTTTGAAAATACCAGAGGGCGCTGTCATACCTTTTCATCCTCCTGTAGCATAGGCCTATAGTATTGCTTATGGTATAGTACATGTTATGGCCCCTCGGTGGCTGGGTCGCAAGGGCCTCCTGCAGGTACTTAATAGAATTGTCGTAATCTTCGTACCGGTAGTACATTCCCCCAAGAGCTGAAATATATTCCTGCTTTGGCGGGAATTCGCCGGGGCTGAAATTTTTGTAAATATTATAAGCACCTATAAAATTTTCAAGGGCGGTGCTTTCATGCCTGCTAAACTCCCAATGAAAATCGGCGATGGACTGTAATGCGTCCGCTTGCAGGTAAGGCATGTTATTTTCCTCTGCATATCGCGCCACCTCTGCGATCTTATTGATTAGTGTATCCCTGCCGGTGGCCTGCCTGTGTACCTGTTCATGATATAGTACCAGTTTGAGTTTATAGGCAAGCTCTTTGTCGCCCGCATCTTCTGCACGCTTTGATAATGATCGTAAAGTGTCCAATACCTTTTCAGTTGATTTGCCATTGAAGGAGGACCTAAGGCTGTCAAGATAATAATACCGTTGAGCATAGGAACTGAATTTGGGGACCGGGTTTTGAGCAAGACCGGCAAAACACGAGGCTAAGAAAAACAATATAGCAAGTAAACGCTGCAACTGGTAACTATTTGGCGCTAAGGTAATAAAGCCTTAAAATAATATATTTTGAGTGTTTTTCTGTAAAATACCTTCGGCAAGGATCAATAATTTAATTTTTATCATACAATACACAGGCTGGGCAAACACACTAAGCGGCTTTGCTTTTTTCTGTCGATCTCATTCTGCTAATTGATGCGATGATCAAGGCAAGCAGGATAACCAAAAGCACCAGCGATGAGCCAACAGTGCCCAAATTAAGCCCGCCTTTTTCAATGGGTTTTGTGAGGAGGTCGCCAAAGGTGGCACCAAATGGTCGCGTTAATACAAACGCCAGCCAAAACAATACTACATGAGATAATTTAGTGAAGTAATATGCTAGCACCACGAGCAATAACAAACTTCCGATCAATATAGCACCGCCTGAAAATCCCAGGCCCGAACTGTCGGCAAGGAAATCGCCCAGGGCAGTGCCGAGGGTATTAGAAAATAATATGGCTGTCCAGTAAAATACCTCGCCTCGTAGTGACTTTATATCAGTCACAGACAATGACTTTTCGGTCATTTTCCAAATGAACAGCGTCGCAACTAAAAGAGTTACTAATATCAGTGACCCGACCATATAGCCCAAACCCATGGTGCGGTCCATAAAATCAGACATCGTGGTGCCTGCAGTACTGGTAGCCAGGATAACGGCCCAATAAATAAAAGGATGATACTTTTTAGAGAAGAGCTGGATCAACAAGGTAAGTGCAAAGAACCCCAGGAGGATTATTGAACTTATTGCATAGCCCACATTCAAAGTCATTGACAACAGATCGCCGGCAGTTTCGCCCAACGTGGTTGCACATATTTTCATTATCCAGAATGAAATTGTGATCTGTGGCAGTTTACTCATACTCATATTCCTTTGCTTTAGCTGGCTGCCCGGTGTAATGCTCCCCAAAAATAAATGCTTCTTATGACTACGAAGCCTTATTTTGATCAAAGATGCCTAAATTAGCGCTCTCTAAATAAAAATCTTAAAACATGAGTGATCAGGTACGCCAGTTACAGCCAAGCGCCTTATGGAACCATTTTGCCGACTTAAACGCGGTGCCCCGTCCTTCTAAAAAGGAACAAAGGGTTATAGCCTTCATAAAAGCATTCGGTGAAGGCCTGGGTTTTCCCACAACGGAAGATGAGGCAGGTAACGTGATCATTAAGAAGAAGGCCACAGCGGGCATGGAAGACCGAGAGACGATCGTGTTGCAAAGCCACCTTGATATGGTGCACCAGAAGAACAGCGATACGGTTTTTGATTTTGACAAGCAGGGTATTGAGATGTATGTGGATGGCGACTGGGTAAAAGCAAAAGGCACTACCCTTGGCGCGGATAACGGCATCGGCGTTGCCTCTATCATGTCATTGCTTTCATCTACAGATATTCCACACCCGGCTATAGAGGCGCTTTTTACTATTGATGAGGAAACCGGCATGACTGGCGCTTTGTCCTTGAAGGGTGGATTATTGGAAGGCAAAACTTTGCTTAACCTTGATACGGAAGAAGATAACGAACTGACCATAGGCTGTGCAGGTGGCATTGACGTTACCGCGACCGGCAACTACGAAGAGGTAGCACCACAAGCCGGTTCAGCTTTTCAAATAGCTGTGAAGGGATTGACCGGTGGCCACTCCGGTGTTGACATACAACTGGGTAGGGCTAATGCCAATAAGCTCATGAACCGCCTTCTGCTAAGTCTTACAAAGGAACATAACATCGGGATTGCAAGGATAGACGGCGGTAGCCTGCGCAATGCTATTCCAAGAGAGTCGCAGGCGGTAATAGTAGTTGCAGGAAATAATGCAGCTAAAGTTAAGGATGCGGTTGCCTCATTTTCAGGTATCCTGCAAAAAGAATATTCATCTACCGATCCTAATCTTGTTGTTACTATAGATGCGGCGGAGATGCCTGCTAAAGTAATGGCTGCTGATTTTCAGCAAAAGCTATTGCGCTCGGTTTATGCATGCCCCAATGGTATTTACCGCATGAGCCCCGAAATAGCAGGCCTGGTGCAAACTTCAAATAACCTGGCCCGGGTACTGGTAAGCGACGGCGCTTACAATATCCAGTGCCTCACACGCAGTTCGGTAGATAGCGAAAAGGGCGACCTCGCAGAAGCTATAACGAGCACTTTTGAGTTGATGGGCGCAACGCTTGCACTTACCGGCTCATATCCCGGCTGGGAGCCACGCCCCGATGCGCCGATCATAAAGTTGATGAGCAATCTTTACGAAGAGATGTTCCATGCCAAAGCAAATGTGGACGCCATACACGCAGGGCTGGAATGTGGTATACTGGGTACCAATTATCCCGGTATGCAAATGATCTCCTTCGGCCCGAATATTTATGGTGCGCACTCACCCGATGAACGCGTACAAATAAGCTCAGTACAAAAGTTCTGGTCTTACCTGCTGGAAACTCTGAAGCGTATACCCATCAAGAACTAATTGCAAAGCGACAGGCTAGGCATTTACAAGCGGCATCACTTTTTGCCCTATAAGTTCTATTGAGCGCATTAGTTTTTCGTGGGAGAGTGATGCATTGTCCATCTGGAAGGTGAGCCTGGAGATACCGCCCAGGGCCTCGCTATGGCGGAGTATCTTTTCGGCTACTTCTTCAGGCCCGCCTATCAGCAGGGCACCTCTCGGCCCGTTCTGTGCATCAAAGTGTGATTTCGTAACGGGAGGCCAGCCACGTTCTTTGCCTATTCTTGTAAAGGTCTCAGCATAGCCGGGATAGAAGTCATCTACCGCATCTTTTGTTGTTTCGCCCACATAGCCGAGTGAGTGCAGGCCCACCTTCAACTTCTCCGGGGCATGCCCTGCTTTTGCTCCTGCGTTTTTATATAGGTCTATCAGTGGACGGAACCTATGTGTTTCACCACCTATAATAGCAACCATCAATGGCAGGCCAAGTGTGCCCGCCCTAACAAACGAAGCCGGTGTGCCACCAACGCCCAGCCAAATAGGGAAGGGGTCTTGCAATGGCCTTGGGTATATAGCCTGGTCCTTTAAGGCAGGGCGGAACTTACCTGACCATGTCACACTTTCATTGTCACGTATATTCAGCAGCAGGTCCAGCTTCTCTGAGAATAGCTCATCATAATCCTCGAGCTGATACCCAAATAAAGGGAACGCCTCTATGAATGAACCACGGCCAACCACCATCTCGGCGCGGCCTTTGGATATTAGATCGAGGGTGGCGAAGTTTTGGAAAACCCTTACAGGGTCGGCGGCGCTGAGGACTGTAACAGCGCTGGTGAGGCGTATGCGTTTTGTGCGAGAGGCGGCTGCAGCCAGTATCATAGTAGGTGCGGAGTCGAGGAACTCTTTGCGGTGATGCTCGCCAATGCCAAATACATCCAGCCCGGCACTGTCGGCATGCTCTATTCGCTCCAGCAGCTTGGCCAGGGCATCCATGCTATTTGCCTGTACATCGCCCCCTGTGCCTACGCTGGCTGCGGCAAAACTATCTATACCTATCTCCATAATATTTCCTTTCTCATGCAAAATTACATTCAAAGTATTTAAGCCGCTGAATGGGCGTATAATGAGTAGCTATTACAATTCAACAATTATAAGACATTGGTCAACCTAAAGCATGAGTTTAATCAGCGACAATACATATTCATATCATTTTGTGCCGGCAACGACTTCAATAAGTTTGTACCAGGTACACCGTAGTTTCTAATATCGAAGATCAATAAAAGCAAGATCATGAGCAATACAGGCACACAAAATCCGATGGAAGTCTTTCAAGAGGAAGCACCGGAGGTATCGAAGGCATTCAATGGGCTAATCGAGTCGTTGAAGAACACCAAAGGATTGGATGCCAAGACAAAGCAACTTGTATATATTGGCATAAAGGCGGCTATGGGTGATACAACTGCAATAAATTTCCATGTTCCGATGGCCAAAAAGCTGGGTGCAAGCAGGGAAGAGATCAAGGATACTATCCTGATCACACTTACGGTATGTGGCCTGGCGGGTGTGGCAGCCAGTTTGCCACTCGCATTGGATGTATATGATAAGACGGAGTAGGGGATAGCATATAACAAGAACAAGCCAACACTGCAAAAAGTTAAACATGGAAAAAATAGATCTCAAAAAACAATACTCAAGTCTTTATAAAGCTTCAGCTAAGAAGATGGAAATTGTTACTGTTCCGAAGCTAAACTACCTGATGATAGATGGGGCAGGCGACCCGAATGGTTCCAAACAGTTTGAAGAGGCTATCGGGGCACTGTATAGCTTGTCTTACATTATCAAGTTCATGTACAAGAAGGGTGAGCAACAAATTGACTATGGGGTAATGCCGCTTGAGGGATTATGGTGGACCGATGACATGAGAGACTTCTCGATGGAGGATAAATCTAAATGGAAATGGACACTGATGATCATGCAGCCTGAATTTGTGACCAAGGCGATCATTGCCGAGGCGAGGGAGCTGGTAGCTAAGAAGAAGAGTTTACCTATGCTTGACCGGGTAAGGTTTGAAGCTATGGAGGAGGGCTTATGCGCTCAGGTACTTTATACAGGCCCTTACAGCGGGGAGGCACCAACGATCGTAAAGCTACATGAGTTTATAAAAGAAAGTGGTTATCAACTCCATGGGAAGCACCGTGAGATATACCTCAACGATATGCGCCGAACAGCTCCTGAAAAATTGAAGACCATTATACGGCAGCCGATCATGAAGTAAGCGTTGAACGGATAAGCAGGTAAACCTGACTATACCCGGCCGGGCAACCAGAGATACAGGGAGCCGCTCATTGCAGCATTTTTACTATCTTTCAAAGAAACCGGACGTTGCCTTAAAATATAAAAATGAAGAATATAGAGCTATTAAGCTTAGAGAAGTACAATGATGCCGCCCGTTATAAACTTATAGAGGAGGGTATTTACCAGGACCTGAGTGATACTGATGACACCAACCATAGAATGGCTATCTCTTTTGACCTGGAAGAGGGTGAGGACGATCAATACCCGCTTGAGGATATACTGGACAAATTCAACCTGTATGTCTCTGACTTTATCGAGTATGAGGACCGGGCCGGAGATCATATAAAAATAGAACTGGCTGGTACGCCTGAAGATATCCGGGACTCAAAAGAGATCATTGGTAGAAGGGCTTACAACAGGGACCTTGTTAAAGATGGTGAGACCTATGTTGAGCTGGTCATTGAGTGATACTGTTGCCATCCAATGACTACGTATTGACTATGTCATGACTATCGATCGTTCTCGATACGTTACCATGCTACTGCTATACAATGACTATGCATTGACTATGCTCTGTCCATTTGCCGAACACGATATTGCGGTAATAGGGAGTAGCATTATATTGTGAGAAATAATTATTTCTCTTTTTCCTACGGGAAATTATAATTTCGGGAGGTATATACAAAATGGGAGGAGCCGCTTCCCCATCTCCAACCCAATTTATTTTACAAAACAAGCTAACCTGATGCTTCATTATTTTTATATGTGGCTCAGAAAGCTTTTTACGAAGCGCAAGAGCAAGACTGAGGTACTCCAAGATGAGTTATATAGTGTGCTACTTGAATTATATAGTAAACAGCTGCGGCAATTGTACCTAGAGCAATCCATGCGGTTAATGTACGGACGCTCTTTTGGATTTTACGCTGCTCAGCCATTTCATCCACCTGCTCCATTAGCATTTCAATCTGCTTGTTTTGTGCCTCTATCTGCCTCTTATCCTGTAATTGTGCCTGCTCCCGAATCGTACGCTTCTCCCTATCATAGGCATCGTAACAACCTTCCAGAGCGAAAATTAGGCCGTCAAAAGTGATTTTAAATTGTTTGTTTGGCGTAACAGTTACGCCGGGATAGGCATTTGTTATATATCCTTCATCTTCAAGCTTGGCTAATATTAATAAAAGTTCATTATGCTCTTTGGGTGTTTGGGCGTCGGTTTTAAAGACATTATTGAATATGTCATCAAAAGATAGGCCTTCAAAATTATCGCGTAACGTATATATAACGGCGTCAATTTTTTCAATAAGTGGATTTTCATTCATAGTGAGCGCTTAAGTAGAGATGAGGGTTCTCAAAGTACAAAACATTTATTTTTAAAAACAAGTATAAAACATGAAAAAATTGCATTTATTGAGTCAAGTAGTTATTTTGGAAAACAAATCTGCTACTTGGCCTCAGAACATAAAACACACACTATTAAGCTGGAATTTTTTCCAGATGACCTATTCGAGTACTGTAAACTGGAGGTCATTTTGAGAGCTTATATCAAAAAGAACAGGTCTGTTCCCCCAGAGGTTATAAAAAGGTTTTTGGAAATACCTGACAGGGCCAATGAGACAAAGTCATCCATCCGTGGTAAGTTATTGGGTGAAAAATGTGCTTTGGCACAATCTTACGTCAAGCAATACAAGCAAGGATTTGAATTTAAGGCACAGGCGGAGGAGATTGAACCAATCTTTGAACTACCGCCGGGAATACCCGGTGAGCCAAGCCGTGAGGGTTCTAAAGTCGAAATTTGGGAAAGAGTCTATAGCTCTGACAAGATGATTGAGCAGGCTTTTATGGGTCTAATGATGAACGCTAGTCTCGACAAATTGTTGACCGATAAGGTCAAAATGACCAACTTCATAGCACGTGAATTTGAAACATACCTTTCATCGGCAGTTTTTTTTCAGGAGCAACCAATTTCAGTGCCATCGATAAATAAGAGGTGCAAAATAGCCGGGTGTGTGTTATTGGCCTTTGAAATGATAGTTGATGAAGTGACATTTAATAATATGGTTACCGCAAAGATGTACTACAAAGAACATCTTGCATCCAGCACGTACCATTTATATACAAAACAGGCACAACTCCTGCAGGTAAAAACCACCAAACAAAATTCATAACCGTTTGGTGGTAGACGATTCTACAAGCCGTTTAGGACAAAATATTTTATCCAATTGTCGCGCACTAAATAAGCTCTAAAAGATTCTGGCTGTCCGCCAAATTCCTTAAAAATATTTTTGCTTCCAGATTTAAATTTTTAATCAATTGGCACATCGTTTGATTTATACTAATCTGTAGAACGGATAAGTAAGATTAGATGATAAAGCGAGCAAAAAGCAAGGATTTATGTTACCACATTTTAAGAGTCAATTTGACTTTGAGAAACAATTCAATAATGAGTTAGCCTGCGCTCAATACCTTGAGCAATTACGTTGGAAGGGCACTCCTCTGTGCCCACATTGCGGCAGCGAACACCACTACCGGACGAAGACCCGTCTGAAGCACCCAGAATTAGCAGAGTATAAGGACTTCCTTTGTAAGGCGTGTAACAAAAAGTACACTGTGCTTACCGGCAGCGTATTCAAAGCTGGAAAGGTAAACCTTCGGGTCTGGTTTCGGGCTCTGTATTACGCCTCTGTCAACAAAAGGGGAATTAGCTCACTGCAGTTAGCGAGACATCTCGGCATAACCCAAAAGACCGCATGGTTTATCCTGCACCGCATCCGGGAGATGATGGAAGACAGACGGGAAGAGAAGTTGACAGGTATAGTAGAGGTGGATGAGACCTATATCGGCGGCAAGGAGCGGAACAAGCACTGGGACAAGAAAATAAAAGGTTCTCAGGATGGCAAGGGTAAGTCTGTGATAATGGGCCTGCTGCAACGAGGTGGAAGGCTTGTAATGGAAAAGATACCAAGCGCCCGGGAAATGCGTCCAATGCGTGACGTGATACTGCGTAATGTTGAAGAGAGCGCGGTTGTGGTTACCGACTCCCACACTTCATATCTGAACTTCAAAGAGGAGCATCGCAGGCATAAATTGGTAAAGGGAAATACAGGAAAGAAAGAGAAGGACGGCAAGAAAAAGGTAGGTCGCCCTAGGAAGTTTTCAGCCACCAACAACTACTACGTGAACGGCATCTACTATACAAATACAATTGAAGGATTCTGGTCGCACTTAAAGAATACAATACGCGGCACCTATTACTACATTAGCCACAAGCACGTAATGCGCTATTGTGGTGAATTTGGATTCAGGTACAATGAACGTAATATTTCCGATAGTGAAAGGTTTATGCTAGCGCTCAGCCAGAGTAATGACCGCAGGCTAACCTATAAAATGCTGGTAGCTGAAGCCTCTACACATTGACCATAATATGGTTGGCAATCGTCAGTTCCAAGGACATCCAGAATGGGTTAGCTCCCCGGTATCGTTTAGGCTCAACAATGCGGAACATATCGCCCTCCAGCATCATGATGACTGTGGCCTTAAACTTGGTAATTTGAGATGCCATAAACGTATCGCCCTTCCAAAAGTCAACCTCATAGGCAGGCTGGTTTTTGTACAGGATGGGCTGTATTATGACTTCAATTATAAGGTTATCGGCTGGGTCTACAATTTCCAATTCTAGGCACCCCTGCAAGCGCACTATTGACATCCCTGCAAATTAGAACAGCCAATGCCCTGAATTTACCTGGGAGGCAAATTTGTGGATATCTTCCCTAGTGGACAATCCCAAACATTATAGTAAATTTGTTTCCTAAAATAATTGAATGACATAAGAACTACATAGAACATACTGTATTATAACATGAGGTTGCTACTCTAAATTTCCACAAATACCATTATACGCAACGCATGGACTATAGTACGCCTAAACGGGCGTGGCTGTGTCTTTTGCGTATAATGGGCTGTGGAAAGCCTAGAGTAGCGGGAGAATTGCAGTTACGCCTATTTTATTTTTAATCAACATAAACGACCAAAACAATGAAAAAAACGCTAACACTCATCACGTCGATTATCATCACCCTGATGGCCTTTTCGACCATTACTTACACTTCCTGCAAGAAGGATAAATGCAAGGATGTAGCCTGTTTGAATGGCGGAGCCTGCTCCGATGGCAAATGCGTCTGCAATTCAGATTATACGGGCACTCATTGTGAGACCAAGGTTATTGTAAACACAGACATCGTGTACAAGAACAATACATTTACGCCCATAACTATTACCATAAACGGAGTTACCAAAACAATACCTGTTGGTGGTACCGTAAGCTATACAGGCTTAGCGGGTAGCATTGCCACAGGAACAGCCATTACTTCAGGAAAAGATATTAATGGCAATATGCTTGGTCTTGCAGCTTCGTGGGGTACATTAACTAATACTTTCCCTGCTAGCGGCACGTACACAGAACCTATGAACATAGGTGCCTCCCTTTTCTTTGTTAGGATACAAAACTCAAGTGCGGAAAACATTACTGACGTGTATTCGAACTATGGTCTGGCTGCAGAGACCCACGAAAATATCGGCATACCTAATGATGGCGTTACCTACAATGTGGGCTATTATAGTGCCTATTCAAATTCCAATATGCGGTTGGAGTCGGCACTTCATTATTGGGCGTTCAATTCACTTAATTTGACAGGCGGCACAAACCAATATGTAACCTTACAATTACAATAAAAATGAGAAGAATATTGATGACAATAATGGGTCTGCTACTTTATGTAGCGGGCTTTTCACAAGTTAAGTTTGTGCCTACATCCAATACGAATTACAAGCATACCAACTTCCGGGATGTGATTATATATCTGAGCGAGGAAAAGGTACCTAAAGACCGTGAAGAACTAGGGCTGGTACTATGTGAAGGCGATAATATTGCTAGCCAGATGATACGAGCTAAAAAGGTTGCCTCAGACTATGGAGCCACGGGGCTTTACATGATGAAGGGCGACGACAACGACATCTTGACCAGCCGAAGAAAAGATGATACGGAAAAGGAACTGAATGCAAATGGCATGCGTAAACGCAAGACAAACTACGAGGCTACCATGACATTTGTGGCTATCCGTGTGCCGGACGTCGCAGATTCCAGTAAGAGTAAAAAGTAAAAAAGCTGTTGATAATTCGGGCTTGTGTAAAGAAGCTACCGTATTATCAATTCGTAACTTTGTGTGTGCGGTTTAAAGAAAATTTGGCTACTAGTTATGGAAGAAAAGATAGATAATCATCAAATAGCAAAAGATATACCTGAAGATATTCACGAGCTTTTAAATAAGGTTTATGAAATAGCCGACTCCTGCATCACTGCGTCTGATGGAATAGACCGAGAATCTTTTATTCGGATAGTAAATAAACGCTTTATTATAAAAGAACGGCAAATCGTTTAAAATTGTATTTTGATAGCCAAATCATATCATTATGGCAATCAAAATTCTGGCTACCACTACCTGTTTTAGACTTGACATAGATGGGACATATCAGCTCCCATTTATGACATTGTGTAATCTAAAAGAAAAGAGAGAGCAGATGTTTTATTCCGAGGACTTTGTATCAATGGTCGGTAGGGCAAAGGCTTATCATGGGTTTGTTAAATACGATTTTGCATTTGCGGAGATTCCGTTCAAAAGCGGCGTTATATTTACTCAGAATAGAACTCTTAAGGCAATCCACAATTCCGCTGGGTTTTACTCAGACTACTTAAAAGACTTTTTTAGATTTTTATGGTTTGTTAAAGATAACAGCATAGGGGTACATGAAGTAGTCGCTTTCGGCGAATCACCTATACCTGCGGTCTCGATATTCTCATACGATGCCATGATAAGCAATTGTATTGGTCGATATGAAGACGTCACATTCAATGAGCAAGAGTTAAAAGAAACAGAGAATATTCTAAACCTATTTTACCAAAACTGTTCTGCTTATGAATTTAAAAACAATGACCGAATTTTTGAGGATTTGGACATTAGTGTTGATGACATTATCGACATAACTAGCTCAACAGCTCATCAGTATAATGACTTTAATAGGATTGAACGCGCTATGTCGTTTCTTAATACGGCTCGAGGAATAGATTTTCTACCCTATAAAATATCTATGTACATGCCTATTTTCGAAACCCTATTTATTGAAAACAATCAAGACAATTTCGAGGTGACACATAAGGTATCTGAAAGAGTAGCATTCTATGCAATAGATTCAGATAGCGGGGTAAAAGATGTGGGTGCGGAGACAAAAAAGGTGTTTAAATTTGTTAAATCCGCCTATAATATTCGTTCCAGATATTTACATGGCTCTAAATTTTCTGATGAGCATATAGAGGAATCTAAGTTGATAAAATTGGCTAGGGAAATCGACAACATAACACGAGCCATATTAATAAAGATAATTACAAGGGACTATGATACTTTTAAAAACGGTAGGCTAGGCGAATTTTTAGGGAATCTTGTTTTTCAGCCTACACCACCAGCAACAGAAACAGACGATGAGATATCGGGGTTGCCTTAATATTAGGAGATGTTAGACGCAAGCTACTAATGAATGAACAAAGGGCTGCTAATTAGCGGCCCTTTGTTCATTCATTTCACGTATTGTTCTTGCTCTTGGTCGCAATCTATCATCTGGTGGTACAATGAGAATGCCATCTAACCACATTTGTCCTGCGTTGTCCGGTGTAGTGATGAGATACAAAAGGTAATCGTCATTATTCAAGTCCTCATTGAGGTCAAAACTCCCAATGATTTGATTGCCTTCAATAGATATAGCACAAGTACCAACACTTCTACCTAAAACCCTAACGGGTATTGTATCTCCGTCATTGGTATGTACATTTTCAAGAGACCAATTCAATAACCATCTAAATCTTCTCATAGTTTAATTTTTAATTAAATATACAATATTAGTTTCAACAGGAATATTATTCCGACCCTGTGGATAACCTGTTTCGAACCGCTTCAAATTTGGAGCGGTTTTTGC
>DDET01000045.1 GCA_002336915.1 Bacteroidetes bacterium UBA1947
GTAGTCTAAAATAATCGCTCATATTATTTCAACTATATTAAAGGTTAAAACCATTGTTATGAATTACGGTTACATTCGGGTTAGTACCGACAAACAGACAACAGAAAATCAACGCTATGAAATTGACAAGTATGTAGCATCCAGAAACATTTTGGTAGATGAGTGGATAGAAGAAACTATTAGCGCCACTAAAAAACTAGATGATCGAAAATTTGGTCAGCTGCTAAATCGAATGCAAAAAGGAGACCAACTCGTCGTCACAGAACTGTCCCGGCTTGGCAGGAACTTAATGCAGATAATGAGTATTCTGCATCTATGCATGGAAAAAGAAATACAGGTTTATACTATTAAAGAGCATTATGAACTTGGAAACAATATCAACTCAAAAGTCTTAGCTTTTGCGTTTGGTCTGTCCGCTGAAATCGAACGTAATCTCATTTCTCAACGCACCAAAGAGGCTCTGGCAAGAAGAAAGGCTGAGGGGGTAATACTTGGTCGCCCTAAAGGCAGAAAAGCATCCAACCTTAAATTAAGTGGCAAAGAGGACCAAATACAACAACTGCTTTCTAAGAGAATTTCAGTAAGTGCCATCGGCCGTTTATTAGGTGTCCATCGCTTAACAGTCACGTCTTTTATTAAAGAGAAAATGAATGAATACTCATAATAAAAGTATAGTAACTTTATGCAATAATTCATCTGCGATTATGAATACCATTTCCCCAAAGTATTTAATGAAACTCATCCGTGAAGTTAATGACGCTATCTGGGCCGAATATAAGTCATATAAGGAGGTTCGCTATTATATTGATAAGTGGCATTTTGAAGAAGAAGCGAACTGGAATAATCATTGGGAGAATTTTGCAATAGTTACAAAAGACACTGGAGATATTGATTTACCTGCTACTTTACACAATATTGATGGGGAAACCTTATTAAAAATTGCAATTGATGTCGGGGTAGAAACACCCGATTTTATTCCTTCAACAGCTACATTTAGAAATGCTATAAAATCAGATTATAAAACTGCTAGCAATACTTTTGAAAATGCATGTAAGCAAATAGAGACTAATCCTGATATTGCTATTGGGTTAGCAAACTCTGCATTAGAAAGCATTGTAAAGGAAATTTTTAAAGATGATAGAATAAGGACTCAGGTAAAAGAGGGTAAAACATTATATGATTTAACTTGTGAGTTATTAAAAGAGTTTCAACTCTTCCCTAATTCAGATATGCCAATTGAGATTAAATCAATAGGGAGTTCATTATTAGCTATTAGTCAAAATATTGAAAAATTGCGAAGTACCAAGACAATTTTTCATGGGAAAATTAATGAGGATTATATAATTGTTGATTCACTTTACACTTATTTTATTGTAAATTCAGTATCAACCATAGGATTGTTTCTAAAATCATTTTATCAAAAAAAATTTCCTAGTTTAAACGTAATAATGCAAAATGCAAATAGTGATGATTTGCCATTTTAATCTCCTCAGTTCCTCTGAATGCTCTGCAAAGCTGGCTATAGCAGCTATAGCCCCCCTTTGCAATGGGTATTAACTTGATGCAGCCAAACCCTAGCAATTCTTTGCACACATAAACAATTATAATTTTATGACATCTTATCCACATTATTTGGATACCCCCACCTCCATTTCGTAACTTGCATTGCTGCTAAGGCTTTTTAAGCCTCTGCATAAGTTCTTTATTTATCGTAGCGTAATCCATGGTGTCACATTCGCCGGCTGCATAGACGGGTCTGCCCACCTAAGTAACCACATGTCACCCCTTCTCCACTTGTGGAGAAAGCCAGTCCCGCCAGTTCAGCGGGAGGGCGGGTGATGAGGCCAACAGGAACTTTTCTCCCTGTCACCTATAAGAGACAAAGAGACACTGACAGGAAACCATTCGGCAAAAAAAGGGAAAGAAGGAGAAATAATTATTTCAACGCATATGGCAATACTGGCAAGCCTTTCAGCCGATTGCCATAAAAAAAAGGGAAATTATAATTTCCAGCTGCAAAAGGAGAAATAATGAAATCCACTAATCTATTTAATCCCTGTCCGTCCCGTCAGGCGGGCCTTAATCCTGGTTCAGACAATCTCGCCGCCCTGTCATCCTGAGCTTGCCGAAGAACGGGTGCAAATCGGGCATGAATCGGGCCTAAATCGGGTGTCCAATCCACATTAAGTAAGCGTTAAAGAAAATTGATTATCAATTATTTGAACGAAAAAACGCCAATTATTCACACCCGGTTTTAGATAATTGCAAGATCGGCAATTGCCTCCATCGGCTCAATCTTCCTTATGGTCGCATTACGCTAAACCATTTGTCTGTCCCCCTCAATTTCATTGTACAGATTTCTGATACCTTTTATTATTTTGGCAGTATAAAACCGTTTACCATGAGTATTTTCAGAAAAGAAGCAGAGCCGCAGCAATACCTTATAAAGGAGAAACAACTCACCTGCAGCCACTGCGGTAACGACACCTTTAGAATGGCAGATATTATGATCCACTACCGTGGCGATATTACCAACAGCTATGCCACTGCATTTATATGCACTGTGTGCACACAGGCCACCTGGTTCACCGGCAACCCCGGGGACCTGGCATAGCAACTGACCTCCGAGTGAATTTGATACCGGCTTAAACAAATAAGGTGCGCAATCGCGCACCTCGTATTAAGACAACTCTACTTTTATCTCGGCCAGCGTTTTCGCCAGCTTCAAAGTGACAATTGGCGGTTTAGGCTTTGTAGGTTGTTGTTTCGGGCGTTTAGAGGCCCTCTGTCTAGAAGACTTCTTATTACCCATAACCATAAGCTATAAATGATTGTGCCAGCAGGGCTAAAATTTTCAGAATGAGCATGTTATCGCTCCTAAGCATATCAACTTCCTGCTATTGGGTGTTTACTGTTACTCAAACAAAAATGATTACATTTATCCTGAAACTCCCCCCAATATATATGAAACGGATACTCTTACTATTAAGCCTCCTCGTAGCCTGCATACTGGGCAGGCCTGCGGCCGCGAGGGCACAAAGCACAGCCCTGCAGTTCAACGACCGTATAGCTTATATCAGCGACAGCCTGTACTCCAAAGGCCGGCAATGGGGCATCATGTTCGTAGCGGCCCGCAGCAGCAAGGACTTCGCATCGCTGAAGCCCTCGCGTGAAGCACTGGAGCGCTTCATAGGCGATAAGATAAAAGAGGTGACGAACATGAAGGATGTGAAGAACTCGAAACCGCTGCGGATGGCCATGATCGGCTTCCTGTCGTACGAAGGGGATATGGTGGCAAAGGCCTTTAGACCGCTGGAGAGCTTGAAGAGTACAGCTACTGAAGCAGAAATAGAGGCCGCCCTGGATAAACTGACCGAGCTATCGAAGAACGAGGCGGGCGAGCTGGCAAAGCTAAGTGCGGCACAGGAAGCCTATGCCCGGGATAACGGCTTTGCCATACAGGCGGCTAAGGAAGAGGGGAAGAACTAGAGACCGGGCCCACGGCTGGCAGGCCGGCTGCTTCTAAACGCCAAAGAGGTGCGCAAGCTGCACACCTCTTTGCTAGTTGATCTGACAAGAATTAATGCCTTACTACAAAGGACTGCACATTACGGCGGTCGCCCTGCTGAACCTGGAGCATATAGACACCATTAGCCATACCCGACATATCGATATCCGCATGGCCTGTGTATACGCTGTTTGATACCTGTTGTCCCGCAAGGTTGTATACAGCTACTTTTGTCTCCGTATTCTGCGCTGTGAACTGCAGGTGCAAAGAGCTGCTAACGGGATTGGGGTACATGCTGAATAAAGCAGCGGCATTTACATTCTGTACACCGGTGGGGGCAGTAACTGTAAAAGATGCTACCATACCCATAGAGGCATGCGGATCGCACTTGTAGTTATAAGTACCGGGCACGGTGGGCACATAGCTATATGTAGGCGCGCTGGACTTAAGGTTCTGATCCCAGGCGGCGGCACCTGCGGGTATAGTGGTGCTGGTAGTAGTATGGCTGCCATTGTCCCATATCCATTTCACGGTGTCACCTACCTGCACACCGGGCATGGAAGCAGGTGTAAATGCGAACTCGGCTACGTGTATGGTATGCACCGTAGCAAAGGAGGCAAGGGATGTAAAACAAGCTGCTGTTAATAAAAGTAAATTCTTTCTCATCGTTTTCGTTGGTTTTTAATGATGTAAATAGTTCCGTTAAATAATAAGTGTCCCGACGGCAAGTAGTTGTGGCGCCTCCCCTACTTACCGCGATCTTCCTGAGGCAAATGTACCGGGGCTGTGCCCCCTTCCGCAGGCAACAGTACTTAACAGGGAGAAACAAGCTACGGAACAGGAAAAGGTTGCAATAAGAACAAAGAATAAAAACATGAATAAAATATTGACAAATTTATAGCCATGGAAATCCGTCCTGATACAGGCTCCGTACATGATGCATTAATATAACTATGTCATGGAAATGGGCAGGTACACAGAGGGGCTTATAAGGATACCATTGAGCATATTCTTCAGGGGCAGAAAATATATGGGCGAGGTAACAGGCCGCAGTAGCCCCTCACCCAGGTTTAGCTTCCGTATGCAGGACGGCCAAAGCCTGGAGATAGAGGCGATAGCTAATAAACCCTGCGGAGGCCATATATGGAGTGCCAGGGGCAGCCGGGAACCGGGCAGCTATGCATCGTACATAGGCAGGCAGATAGAGAGGTACCTGGGCCGAAAAGGATGATAAAACCAATTACACAAAAGCTACGTATATAATGACCTGTGGAAATTCTGAAGCCTATTGGCTTTTATAGAATGAGTGTACCCGGCCCCTTTCCAGGGGCCGGAATTTTTTAAGCCCGGCCCTGTCAGCCTTCGACACGGCCAGGGCGAGAGCAGGGCAAATGTGGGATTTAGCAATAGCACTATAAGGGTTTCATATAGGATAATTGTTGCAGATCCGGAAAATGGTTGTATCTTTGCTAACGCTGTTAGGAATTATATCAGCAAGGAAAATGGGAATAGCAGAACGTAAAATAAGGCAGAAAGAAGAGTTGCGGACCTCGATACTGGGGGCTGCATGGGAGCTTGTGGAAAAAGAGGGCTGGCAGGCGCTAACAATCAGGAAGATAGCGGATGCCATTGAATATAGCGTGCCGGTGATATATGATCACTTTGAGAACAAGGAGGCGATATTGCTTGAGTTCACCAGGAAAGGGTTCCAGTTGCTGAATGAGGAGCTGGTAAAAGCCAGTGCGCCATTTGCCAACCCGGAGCAGCAGATAGAAGCTATAGCCTACGCCTACTGGAACTTTGCCTTTAATAATAAAGAATACTACCAGCTAATGTACGGGCTGGGGATGCCGGGCTGCGAATCGGTGAAACAAATACCTGAATTGAAGGCATTTACGGAGTTGATAACCAGCCTTATAAGTGAATTGATAAGCAAGAGTAAAAATGAGGGTGCTGATGCTTTTTTGAAGCTGCATACCTTCTGGAGCACCCTGCACGGACTGATCTCGATCAATATGATGGGCAATGAAAGTAACCGGAACGAGATGAATGTAATGATATTGAAGGACTTTATAAAGGGTTTTGTGGCGGGTATTAAAGGGTAGCTTTTTTTTGGCCGAATAAATTAACAGTGTTAGCTAAAATAATTGCGATAAAATAAATAGTGATGATAATGAATAAAGAACAAAAAATGAAAGTGGATATATGGTCGGACATAATGTGCCCTTTTTGCTATATAGGCAAAAGGAAATTTGAAAAGGCATTAGCGCAATTCGAGCACAAAGACGATGTGGAAATAATATGGCACAGCTTCCAGCTGGACCCGGGCATCGAGTATGCGCCGGACAGGAACCTGTACGACTACCTAGCTGAGCGCAAAGGCCAATCGAGAGACTGGAGTGTGAAGGTTCATGGCCAGATGACAGAGACTGCCAAGCAGGTGGGACTGGAGTACAATTTCGACAAGGCGGTAGTAGCCAATTCCTTCGACGCGCACAGACTGATACAAATGGCAAAGCAGGAAGGCAAAGGTGATGCTGCGGAGGAGCAATTGTTCAAGGCTTACTTCACGGATGGTAAGAATATGAGCGAGCCTGAGGTATTGGCACAAATAGGAGCAGAGATAGGCATGGATGCGGGAGCGGTAAGACAAATGCTGCAATCGGAGGCCTATAAGGAAGAGGTGGGGCACGATATTACTGCTGCTGAGGCACTAGGTATTAACGGGGTTCCATTCTTTGTACTTGATAATAAATATGGCGTATCGGGCGCGCAGGCACCAGAGACCTTCCTGGGAGCGCTGGCACAAGCATGGACTGAGGGAAGGCCGGCGATGACGACATTGGGCGATGCAGATAGCGCAGCTTGCGGACCGGACGGATGCACTATATAAGCAGAATTAAACAACAGACATTAAACAATTATACAGGTCAATTTAAAAACAAAAGACGAGCAACATGGCAACAACAAAATGGGTATTAGACCCAACACATTCGGAAATTCAATTTAAGGTGAAGCACCTTATGATCTCAAAAGTGACAGGACAGTTCCACAAATTTGATGCGGCTGTAACGACCGAGGGAGAAGATTTTACTACTGCGAAGATCAAATTCAGCGCAGAGATAGACTCGATATCAACGAACAATGAGCAGAGAGACGCGCACCTGAAAAACGGTGACTTCTTTGATGCGGAGAACCACCCGACCCTGACCTTTGTAAGCGACAAACTGGAAAAGATAAGCGAAGACCAATATAAGCTGCATGGCACACTCACTATGAGGGGCACCAGTAAGCAGGAAACACTGAACGTGGAATACGGCGGTACCATCACCGATCCATGGGGCAATACGAGAAGCGGCTTTACAATAGACGGCAAGATAAACAGGATGGACTACGGTGTAAGCTTTGGCATGAAGACTGAAACAGGCGGGCTTTTATTAGGAGAAGAGGTGAACCTGCACGCACAGGTGGAATTTGTGAAAGAAGCAGTGGGCGTTCCGGCGTAACCGGGGTTAAATGGTATGTTTTGAAGAAGCCCACATACCTGTGGGCTTCTTCATTTTTAAACAATAAATTTGAATAATGGCGACAAAGACAATACAGCAAATACTGCCCCCTGCCCCGCCCCATATGGTTGGCGATGGCTTCAGGGTACATAATTTTTTCCCCAGCGGGTATGATATGGGGGAGACAAGAATGAGTCCCTTCTTCCTGCTGGATTACAATTCGAAGATAGACTTCTCGCCACGCGATACGCCGAGAGGTGTGGGTGTGCACCCGCACAGGGGTTTTGAAACTGTGACCATTGCCTATCATGGCAAGGTAGCGCACCACGATAGCACGGGCAATAGCGGCGTAATAGGCGAAGGCGATGTGCAATGGATGAGTGCAGCTGCAGGTATACTGCATAAGGAATACCACGAGGAAGAATATAGTAAGAAAGGCGGTCCATTCCAGATGGTACAACTGTGGGTGAACCTGCCTGCGAAAGATAAGATGAGCACACCGAAGTACCAGGCCATTAGTAATAGCCAGATGGGGAAATACCAAATACCCGGTGATGGTGGCGTGATTGAAGTGATAGCAGGCAGCTTCAAAGGAGTGAAAGGTGCGGCTACAACCTTCAGCCCGATAGAAATGTATAACATCCGGATAAAGAAAGGCGCATCTGTAAGCTTTGAGCTGCCGGCAAGCTATAATACAGGCATGCTGGTGGTAGAAGGACAGGTAAAAGTGAATGATAGTGAAACTGCGCCGACAGATAACTTCGTGCTGTTTGGCAACGAAGGCGAAAGCATAAGTGTAAGTGGGGATGAAGACAGCGTGCTACTGGTGATAAGCGGCCAGCCTATTGGCGAGCCGATATTTGCCTATGGCCCCTTCCTGATGAACACTAAGGAGGAAGTACAGCAAGCTTATGATGACTTCAGGCATGGGAAATTCGGAGTGCTTAAAGACTAAATGCTATGAAAAAAGCCCCGCAAGATGCAGGGCTTTTTATTATAAAGAAGGTGTGTTATTAGTTGGTAAGGTTAAAAGACCTCTGCACCTGCAGCGATATGATCCTGCTGCCGCCACCTGTGTTGTCCGACTGCTGGAGGTTCAAAGTACGCTGCCTTTTGATCTGCACTGTAAGCGGGCCGTTCATGAAGCTGGCCAACTCATTGCGGGTGAAGCTAATAGCCTTGTCCGCGAAGCCTTTGGTCTCTGTAGCGTAGCTGCCAAATTTGTCTTTACCAACAAGGGTAACCACAATGTTCTCGTTAGCGGCCAGCGTAGCTCCCAGTGCGTTAAAATTGAAGGCTGCACTCTTAGTAATAGTAGATCCCAGGTCGGAGGGGAAATAAGCTCCTATCGTGTCGCCAAAATTTACAGTATTGGTAAATGATTCGCCGGAGTTTTTGGTCAGTTTGAAAGTTACATTCTGGTAGCCGTTAGAGTTCCAGGAGTAAGTACTGGTGAGGGGTTCGTAATTTGGCACCTGGTTATTCACTGTAAGTGCAGCACCATCGGTAAGCTGTATACGCGCACCGGTAATGTCCTTGGTACGGAATACCGCGCTTACGGAGGTACCCATAGTAGCGTTATCGTAAACCACTTCAAAATCCTGGCGTATAGGTACGCTGTTCTTAAGGTCGTTCGAGCTTACACGGCTGCAACTACTTAAGGTTGCCAGAGCCATTAAAAAACCAGATAAAGACAGTATTATTCTTTTCATCCGAATGAAATTGTTGAAGATGCACAATATTAATAAAAAAATACCGTACAATCCAATGCCTGAACAGGTAATATCCAGCTTATTTTGCCATTTTAAAGGGCTGAGCAGGTATCAAAATGTGGTAGGATCGACCACCAGGTAATGGCCGGCGGTGTCGGTATAGGATGTGATAACAAAGGTATCTACCCTGGTTCTGAAAACGCCTTTCTTGTGATAGCTAAAGCATAAATACCTTACAGTATCTGTCATATAAGCCAGGTTAAAGGACAGCCTGCTGTTGCCCCATAAATAGTCAGATATCGAAGAAGTATCATCCGGGTGAGGATAAATATATAGTGCGGTAGAGTCGTTATGTTTCACCTCAACTGATACCTTCACATTAACACTTTTGTACAAAGTATTATTCAGCCAGGTACTATCGCCTGCAGAAAAGCGGGTTTCGCCATCCACTAACGCATCGGCCGAAATACCTATAGAATAATCGCACTGATATGAATCTTTGGTGAAAGTCATGGAATAATTACCGGCAGAGTCAGTGACTGTGCGGCCAAGGACAAAATAAGTGTATTCATTTTGGTGGTTAAGTCCGACGTATGCAAGTTTCCGTGCGCTTGCTACTACAGGAATACCAGCAACAGGTAAAGACCGAAATGAATAATTGACATGCCCGGCAATAGTGGTGGTGACGACATCTTCCTTATAAGGCACTTTATGGCCAGTTTCTTTATAGCAGGAGATCAGGATCGAAAGTGGCAATAATACGATTGTGAGATAGTGTTTGTTCATTAGCAACTAAGTAATTAAAATAATTTGCAATTATTGTGCCTAATTTGCCAGGTACGTTTTAAAACATGGTGGGATCGATTGTGAAATAGCGGGTGGCTGTATCCTGATAAGAGGAAAGATGGACAGTATCGCTCTTTTTGCCCGTGTTATTGCCCTCAATGTACATGTAATACAGATAACCTACAGTATCGGCCCGTACCTGTATATGAGTGTACAATTGAAGGTCGCCAGTACCGATAAATCCAAGACGCCTGTCCGTATCATCTTCCTGGAAATAAACCAAAAGGCGGGGCTTGTTGTTGTGGATGATATTGAGATGTATACGTACATCGACAGTTTTGTATATTGGAATGGCCAGATCGGTAATGAGGCCGGGCGCAAAATGCGGCGCAGTATAAATATAGTTACCCTGCAGGGAGAGGTAATAGTGGCAGGCAAATGAATCGGCAATGAAGGACATTGAAAAATATCCATTTGAATCTGTATAAGTGCTATCTAAAACTGATTCTGCGTACTCCGGAATGGGATTAGCGTAATCCAGATCATAAGGCTCGTAATAATAATAGAGCGGCTTTTGTGAACGTGCTACTATTTTAATGCCGCCCACAGGGGCGGGGAAAAAAGCTGATATAACCTGGCCTTTAATTGTGGTGGGCACCGTTACCACCGTTGTTACCGGTTCGCTATACCGTAAGTGGCGTTGCTCCTGCTGCCTGGGTTTATAACACGAGCAAGCAGATGTGACGACCAAAGCAACAAACCAAAGAAGATAGTGTTTACTCATAAAAGGTGTGTATTACACATTTGAATCAATTATTATGCCCAATTGACATAAAATAGGACAAATAGTATTTTTTTCAGAAATTGCTAGCTATATTAGAGGGGTTTTTGGACCGCTAAATACGACAGTATGAAACAATATTTATCTTTATTAGCTGCCGCTATACTTATAATATCTTCCAGCTCTTGCCAGAAAGACTACAGCTGCCAGTGCGTGAATAACTATGCGCAGAAAAGTGTATTTACGATACACGATACTAAAAAGAAAGCTAAAGACGTATGTGCATCCTATAACGTAGGCGTGACCGGACAGCCTCATAGCAATATCTGCAAAATATTGTAGCCGCATAGCCGTTACCCCACGAAATCGAAAATGTGAAGCCTGACCAAAATTGAGCTGATGAAAAGGAAGCTATTTCTATTGTGCGTAATACTGCTGGCCGGCAGCGCGACCAAAGCACAACAAACTGATACCTTGAAGGAAGTGGAAGGCAAATACTGGGCCTACCTGAACAGCGCCTGGGATGCTAACAAGAATAGCGTGCACACCTTTACCCAGGAGCCAAATGAGTCGTTTGTGGAGGCAAAAGGCACAGGAATGATCTTTGATGCGAACGGCACCTTCAGGGAGATAGCAGACCCTAAGAAGATAACCGGCAGCCAGCCATGCAAGGGCACATGGACGATTGAAAAAAGCAATACACTGAAGGTGAACTGCGGTGGCAAAATATGGCATTACAAAGTGCTGAAAGCGGATAATGGCGTGCTGCTGGTGACCATAAAAAAGTGATTTTCCGCAAGCATAATGTAATAGACTTACATTTGTATGTAATGTAACAGCATATGCCGCTTAATTTTTCGGACCTTCCCGTGGAAGACCTTTATAAACAACTCGATTCCGGAGAAAACGGATTAAGCAGTGTTGCGGCGGCTCAAAAGCTAAGTAAAAAACAAGGTCCCCTTAAAAATCAATCCCGCACCCAAAGGGAGATAAGATTATTCATCAGGCAATTTACAAACCCACTGGTATTGCTACTGGTGGTGGCTGTTATCTTATCGGCGGTGCTGGGGGAAGTGCAGGACACGCTTATTATTCTATCCATACTCATTGCAACAGGCTTTTTAGGATTCTGGCAGGAGCTGAATGCAGGAAGAGCCGTGGAAAAGCTGCAGCAAATGATACAGCTGAAAAGCGACGTGATCCGGGACGGGAAGGAAGTAGAAATTGAGGCAAAGAAGATAGTACCCGGAGATATACTTGTGCTCAATGCGGGCGATATAATACCTGCCGATTGCCGACTAGTAGAAGATAATGAACTGCATGTAAACGAAAGCAGCATTACAGGGGAATCGTTCCCGGTACAAAAGGAACAAAGCAATGTTAGCGACAGTGAGCCTATTGCAGCTAAGACCAATTGCCTTTGGCAAGGTACAAATGTAATAAGCGGCAAGGGCAAGGCACTGGTAGTAAACACAGGACAGGAAACGGTGTTTGGCCAGATGGCACATAGCCTGCAAAAAGAACAGGAAACGGCTTTTGAGAAGGGAATAAAGAAATTCGGTTTCTTCCTGATGCAGATAACGATAGTACTGAGCCTCATTATCCTTTGCGTAAACCTGTACTTTAAAAAACCTTTGTTTGATTCGATATTATTTGCTCTTGCCATAGCCGTGGGTATGGCCCCAGAGCTATTGCCGGCCATCATGACATTTGCTATGTCGGCAGGGGCCAAACGCATGCTGGCTAAAAAAGTAATCGTAAAAAAATTATCCTCCATATTCAATTTTGGCGAAGTAGATATACTCTGTACCGATAAAACGGGCACGCTGACCGAGGGCGTAATTGTGGTAAAGGATGTAAGAGATATTTACGGAAAGACAAATGAGCAGGCAAAACTGTTTGCATACCTCAATGCCAGCTTCCAGAACGGATTCACCAATCCTATAGATGATGCCATCAAACAACTGCCGGTAAGCGCCGGGGGCTACAGCAAAATAAATGAGGTACCCTATGACTTCATAAGGAAGCGTTTGAGTGTTGCCATATCGAAAGACGGGAAAAAATACCTTAGCTGTAAAGGGGCTGCGGACAATATATTGGAGATATGCAGCCGGATGACAGATGAAAAAGGAGACATTGTTGCAATAGACAAGGAGGCAATTGAGAAAGACTATACCGCCGCAGGTAGCCAGGGATTCAGGTCGATAGGCATATGCTATAAAGAAATTGAGACCAACAAAATAACGAGGGATGATGAGCATGATATGATATTCCTTGGTTTCGTGGTATTGGAAGACCCCTTAAAAGCCGGAATAACAGATACGATAGACAAGCTAAGAAAACTGAATGTGCGGATCAAGATCATTACGGGCGACAATCAATACGTTGCCGCCTATGCTGCCAAGCAAATTGGCATTGCCGAGCCCATGGTGCTGACAGGAAGAGAAATGGCCGACATGATACCTGAAGCCCTGGTGGTAAAAGCTGCACAAACTGACGTGTTTGCCGAAGTGGAGCCTCAGCAAAAAGAGCGGATCATAAAGGCGCTGCAAAAATCGAACTATACGGTGGCCTATATGGGTGACGGCATAAATGATGTAGCCGCAATACATGCAGCGGATACTGGTATATCGACCAACAACGCCGTAGATGTTGCTAAAGAAGCTGCGGATTTTGTGCTGCTGGAGAAAGACCTCTCGGTACTGGCCGAGGGGATAAGAGAAGGGAGAAAAACTTTTGCAAATGCCCTCAAGTACATCCTGATAAGCACAGGTGCCACTTTTGGCAACATGGCAAGCGTGGCGGGCGCCTCCCTCCTACTTCCCTTCCTGCCTATGCTGCCTAAACAAATATTGCTTACCAATTTTATTACAGACCTGCCTTTTCTCACAGTATCATCGGACAATGTTGACGAAGAGCAGTTACAGAAACCGCGAAAATGGGATATGAAGACCATCAGGAACTTCATGATCGTATTTGGCCTGCACAGCTCTGTTTTCGATTTTATCACCTTTTATGTTTTGTACCAGGTGTACAAACTAAGGGACAGCCCCTTCCAAACAGGTTGGTTTGTGGAGTCGGCGGTTACCGAATTGTGCATATTATTTATCATGCGCACTCGCAAACCATTTTTCAAGAGCAGCCCCAGCAAATTGCTGATCATATGCAGTGTAATTGCACTGGCCATAACGGTAATGCTACCTGTTTCGCCGCTTGCCGGTGAATTGGGACTGAGTGTGGCGCACACCGGGGAGGTGATCTCGATAGGGCTGATAATTATAGCTTACATTATAACGGCTGACCTGTTAAAACTGGTATTCTTTAAATCCAAGAAGACAGGTTAATCGCTTTGCCCCGAGTTCAAAAATATCGTTTACCCGGGAATTGATCGTTTGCGCGATATACCTATCATCTCTGCAAAATCGATCCGCTTGATATCCAAACAGCAACGCTCTAATATTTCCGGGTCAGGTAATTATAATCGCGCAGGAGCTGGAGGAGAAAATCGGAAGACTCAAGGTCGGACTCGATGCTTAAAACCTCTTTGATACGTGCTGCCACCTGTGCGGTATAAGTATAGTTGTCTTTACTTTCATTTTTCACGTCGAGCAGGTTGCGAATGCCATTGATGTCCCGGTCGGTAAGACGCATGACCTGCGGATATAAGGGCATATAATGCTCATCTTCGATCTCGAGATAAATGGTCTCATTGATAGAGGCGTCATAATTATTATCAATGACAACAGTACCAGCAGCAAGATCGCCGAGCCTTTGCGATTTGGAAGAGATGCCGAAAGATAAGAGATCGGGGATGTAGAAGAGCAATACAAAGATGAAGAAGAAAATATAGCCGGGGTTCCGGATAGCAGCCTCAATAATATAAGGCATGGCGTACATAATATAATTGCCAAAGCCCAGCAACCATCGGATAAGGTATTGGCTAAAGGTAGCTTCATTACCCGTACGAGAGATAACCTTTACGCCAGCCAGTTTCTTCCCGATACTTTGGCCATTGAAAAAAGTCTCGAAAATAAGATTGTACAGAAATGAAGGTAATGCTGTAAAGAGAATGAATATTACGGTTGCCACGTCGCTATCAAGGTGAAATGGACGAAGAATGAAATACTCAACAATATAATTATAGGCACATATGATCACCAGGTCGATAAGCCACGCAAGGAAGCGCTTGTTAAAGGCGGCAGTCTTAAACTCAAGATCGATATTAAAAGGAGTAGCTATAGTGACAATACTCATGTAATGCCTGTATGATAAATGAAAACTAAATTTAGGTACATCTCAGCAAAAACATCGCGTGAATGCAGGTTTTTATTTAATTTACCTATGCTTATGCGCGAAGGCAATTTTATAAAAAACAATAAGGAACGCTGGGAAAGCTACCAGGACAATACGGAAGATCCCGATGAGGTAGCCAAACGGTTCACCTACCTTGTTGACGACCTGAGTTATGCGAAGACATTTTACCCCGGGAGCAATACAGTGCGCTACATAAACAGCCTTGCCGCCAATATTTTTTTATCCATCTATAAAAATAAAAAAGAGCGCAAAAACAGGCTCATCAGCTTCTGGACGACAGAGCTGCCCCTGATAGTGAGGAGGCACCACCGGACATTATTATTCACCTTCCTGTTCTTTTCTGTATTTGTGGCAATCGGGATATTCTCGGCAAAGTATGACCAAACCTTTATACGTGCAGTACTTGGGGATGGCTATGTAGATATGACCGAGCAAAACATAGCAAAGGGCGAGCCATTTGGTGTATACAACCAGGAGAACGAGTTCATTATGTTCGTGGAGATAGCCTTCAACAATGTGATGGTCTCTTTCATTTGCTTTGCAAGCGGCTTGTTCTTATCGGTGGGCACTATCTACTTCCTGTTCAAGAACAGCCTGATGATAGGCGTGTTCGAATACATGTTCTTCCAGCATGGGATGGGTTTTAAATCGATACTGGTAGTATTCACGCATGGGACATTGGAAATATCGGCACTGATCATAGCCGGTTGTGCGGGCCTGATGATGGGCAACTCCTTGTTGTTTCCAAAGTCCTATACCAGGCTGCAATCATTTATGCAGGCAACAAAAGATGCAGTGAAAATACTGATCAGCCTGGTTCCTGTTTTTATTACTGCAGCTTTTTTTGAAGGTTTCGTAACAAGGCATACGGGTATGCCTGTATGGCTGAACCTGATCATATTGGCTGCATCTTTATTATTCATTACATGGTATTACATTTTCTATCCCATCAAAGTGAGCCGGAAGCAGGATGCGCAAAATGCTGAGTAAATACCTGCGGTTGATCTGCATCATCATTATTATTATGCCATTGCATAGCTATGCATCCGATGATAGCACAGGGGCAGGCATGACGGAAAGCCAATGGCAGCAATTAACCAATGACCCGGCGTTTGGCTATAAGAACGAGCGGGAATATGTGGTGAAAGAGGTAAAAAATACGAGGGAATTCGGCAAATTTTGGGATAAATTGCTGAATTTTTTCAGCGGGGGTGCGGGTCAAATAATACTCTGGGCTGTGCTTTTTGCCATATTCGGCTACCTGCTGTATTATCTCGCCTTCAGTAAGAATGGGAGCTTCTTCTTTAGCCGCAGCAAGAAAGTAAAGGCCAGGCAGGACGAAAACCCCGCAGACTTTGACGATATAAGCCGTACAGATTGGGACAACCTGGTACAGGAAGCAATAAGAAGCGGCGACTACAGGAATGCCATACGGTATAGCTATATAAGACTGCTGCAAATACTGCAGGAGCATGAACTAATAGCATACCGCAATGACAAGACCAATTTCGAGTATTACAACGAGCTCGATGATACGCCTTACAAGGCTGCCTTCAAACACTTGTCGCGGCAGTATGAGTATGCATGGTATGGTCATTTCACATTGCAGGATGATGCCTTCCGCAAATACATGGACGAGTTTAACCAGCTAAAAAAACAACTATCCAGGTGAGGAGGCGCTATACATATATCGTGTGGTGCCTGCTTGCTATAATGGCGCTGAATGGCTGTGGCAAACGGAAAGCAAAGACGAACTGGACCGTGAGCCTGCAAAAAGGGGATAAGAACCCTTATGGCAGTTACCTTGCTTACGAATCACTTAAATATTATTTCCCGGGGGCGAGTACCGAATTTAAGTCGAAATGGTTCAGGTATAATAATATAGACGACAAGATGAAGTATGACAACACTTCTCTGTTCATACTCAATGGCCTGAACCTGTACCTGTCGGACAGTGAACTGAAACGGCTGCTGGAATATGCAGCTGCAGGAAACGAGGTATTGATATTTGCCAGTAATATAGATGATAAGCTGCAGCAAAAACTCCACTTTAATAAAGTAGCGTACCGAACGGCATATGAAGAGACGCCACTGGGTGATTATAACGATGGCAGTGAGAACGCATCGGTTCTGCACCTGGAGAACGAGCCGACGAAACGGTACGGATATTACGGGCGGTATATCAAGGGTTATTTTTTAATACCGGATGATAGCAGCCAAGTAGCGGATACAAGCGAGGCTGAGGATGACCATATAAAAATATCATCGCAGCCTGAAGTGCTGGGAAAGATGAACCAGCAAGCCAACTTTATACGCTGCAAGGTGGGCGAAGGGCATATTACCCTGCACTCGGCGCCCTTGGTACTGAGTAATTATTTCCTGCTGCAGCCGGGGAACAAAGAATACCTGGCGGCCATTTGGCAATCGCTACCGGGCGACATAAAGCATATATACTGGAACGAGTATTTTAAGCGAACAGCAGATAAATCAGACTTTGATGTGCTGTGGCGCTACCCTGCTACCCGCTATGCGCTGATACTGGCGATCGTGGGGCTACTCATGTATATCTTATTTGAAGGCAAAAGAAGGCAAGGCATATTGCCCGTGATTCCGCCATTGGAGAACAGCTCGGTATCATTTGTGGAAACTGTGGGAAGGCTTTATTACAACAAGGGTGATCACAGCAACCTGGCCGAAAAAATGATACAACACTTCCTGGAATGGGTAAGAACACACTACTTCCTGAACACCAATCACCTGAACGAGGAATTCACAAGGCAGCTGATGAACAAATCGGGGAAGGATGAGGCGATGGTGCAAAACCTGATGGACATGATACACGAGATACGCAACGGATATAAAACAGATGAAGCTTATCTTTATCAATTATATAATAGCATTGAACAATTTTATAAAACGAAGCCTAATGGAAGCAACAACAGCTGATGCACAGATGCCTTTAGATCCATCTAATGGCGGCAGTAATACTGAAGCAGGCAGTGTGACACATGTACCGACCGACCCACTGGTGCTGCTGGCAGAACAGATACAAGAGCAGATAGGGAAAGTGATAGTGGGCCAGCAGCGCATGATAGAGCTACTGCTGGCAGGCTTGCTAGCTGACGGTCATATACTGATAGAAGGTGTACCCGGTGTAGCCAAGACACTGGCTGCAAAATTGATAGCCCGGCTGATAAAAGCAAATTTCTCGCGCATACAGTTCACACCCGACCTGATGCCGAGTGATGTGCTGGGCACAAATATATTCAACCCGCAAAGCGGGGGCTTCCAGTTCAAGGCCGGGCCTATATTCAGTAACATAGTGCTGATAGATGAAATAAACCGAGCCCCGGCGAAGACACAGGCAGCACTTTTCGAGGTGATGGAGGAAAGACAAATCACTGTAGATGGCTTAACGCATAAACTGCCACCACCCTTTATGGTAATAGCCACACAAAACCCGGTAGAGCATGAGGGCACTTACAGGTTGCCCGAAGCCCAGCTAGACCGTTTCCTGATGAAGGTGAATGTGGGCTACCCAAGCCTGGAGGAAGAAATAACAATATTGGAAAGGCAGAACCAGCAGGCGATTGTAAAGTCGCTGGATGATGTAATGGCAATAGTGAGCCCCGAGGTGCTGGAAAATGCAAGGCAAATGGTGCGCAAGGTGCATATAGAGCCAAAGTTGATAGAGTTTGTTGCTAAAATAATATGGGAAACAAGGAACGACCGTTCGCTATACCTGGGTGCTTCTCCGCGTGCATCAATTGCACTACTGAATGTAGCGAAGGCACTAAGTGTGCTGCACGGGCGCAACTTTGTGATACCCGAGGATATATTGCAGGGTGTACCACCGGTATTGAGACACCGTATAAGCCTCACTCCGGAGCGCGAGATGGAGGGCCTTACACCCGATGATATACTGAAAGAAATAATAGGCAGGATAGAAATACCCAGATAAATCACGATGAAGAAAAGCTACATAGGCGATCTGTTCCTTACCAAAACATGGTATGTACTCATAACAAGTGCCGTGGTGCTTTTCTTTACATCATTTTTCTTCCATTTTTTATTTGGGGCAGCTGCCGTATTCACATTTTGTTTTATTGCACTTACCATTATCGATTACTGCCTGCTATTCTTTGTAAGCGGCAATGTAAAAGCAGTGCGACAAGTGGCGCAACGTTTTAGCCTGGGTGATATTAATGAAGTAAGTGTAAAGCTGAGTAACAGCTACCCCTTCAAAGTGGCGGTGGCCCTGGCAGACGAGTTGCCCGTGCAATTCCAGGAAAGGAATTTTTATAAAACAAGTACAATAGCTTACGCAGGTAATGCTACAATAAGCTATGAGCTACAGCCCCTGACAAGAGGCGAATATGAATTTGGCCATGCTATCTGCTTTGTCAAAACACCCCTGCGCTTGCTGCAGAGGCGGATAAAAGCAGCTGAGCCGGCAACAGTAAAAGTTTATCCCTCATACCACCAGTTGAAAAAACACCATTTGCTGGCAGTAAGTGAAAATGCGGTTGCAGGCCAGAAAAAAATACGGCGGATAGGACATAGCATGGAGTTTGAAAAAATAAAAGACTATGTAACGGGTGACGATGTGCGTACAATAAATTGGAAAGCCACCGCGCGGACCGGCAATACGATGGTGAATACCTATACCGACGCAAGACAGCAGCAGGTATATTGCATAATTGACAAAGGACGGGCTATGAAGATGCCATTTGAGGGTATTACCCTGCTCGACTATTCGATAAACGCCAGCCTTGCACTACTGAACGTGGCCTTGCTGAAACACGACAAGGCAGGATTGATGACCTTCTCGAACAAAATGAACGAGATAATACCGGCAGAGCGACGCAGCGGGCAGCTGAACCACCTGCTGGAGGCATTGTACAAACAGAAAACAGAGTTCAAGGAAAGCGATTACGAGAGCCTCTGGGTGACAATACATAAACGGATCACCCAGCGTAGTTTCATTCTGATATTCACCAATTTCGAGACGTACTCCTCGCTGGAGCGGCAGTTGCCCTTCCTGAAGAAGATAGCCTCTTACCATCTGGTTTGCGTAGTGTTTTTCAGAAATACCCTTTTGAAGGAGATACAGGAAAAGCAGCCTGACACCATAGAAGGTATCTATATTAAGACGATAGCGGAGCGTTTTGACTACGAGAAGAGACAGATAGTAAAGGAGTTGCGCAGGCATGGTATACTATCCATCCTGAGTACACCCCAGGAACTGAGCATAGACGTGATCAATAAGTACCTGGAGCTGAAGGCGAGGCAAATGGTGTAGGTAAATGCCGGTGTATTTTATTATTATTGCCAATCAATTATGAAGAAGGGCCTCAAAATATATTTATACTCATTAATGGCATTATGTGCCAGCGTGCTGGATTCATGTAAAAAAGACCTGCTGCACTACCAAAATGTACAAAAAATAGAAGGTAACACCACTGACAGGCTTAACAGCATCCTGTTTATAAACGATTCAACTGGTTTTATCGCGGGAGGGGAACGCTTCGCCAGTTCTACGATCCTTGTTACGAAAGACGGCGGCTATACCTGGACCGGCATGGGCTTCCCGGAAGCGGGAAAGGAATTATTCGATATCAGCAGGGCACCCGGAGGTAACTTTTACACGTGCGGCTATGACGGCAAATTTCTTTATTCGACAGACGGCGGGCAACAATGGACCTTTAAGCAACTGATGTTTAACCCTTATAAGAAAGTAGTATTCACGACTGCAGATAAAGGCATGCTGGTAGGAGGTATCAGTTTTGAAACCGGATATCTTACCCACATCAATGCAACCGGAGACGTGACGAGCAGCGATTCACTTGGTTACGAGTTGAACGATATAAAAATGATCAATGGCCACACCGGCTATATAAGCGGTTATGGGGTAGTAATGCGAACCGACGACGGTGGCGCAACCTGGCAGCTGCAAAATATTCGCGGTGACAACTTCGTATCTATTGCATACTTTCAAAACAACATATGGGTATGCGGCTATAACGGCAGCGTATTCCATACAACAGACGGAGGCCAGACCTGGGAGAAACAACGTAATGGGAATGACCCTACGCAAGCCTCATACCACCTGCAGGCAATATTATTCAAAGATGCTATGAATGGTTGGGCCGTGGGCGAGAAAGGTGCGGTAATACACACCGACGATGGAGGAAAACACTGGATGAGCTATGACAATTTCACGCCAAACGACTTGCGCAGCTTAGCCTTTGCACCAAACGGGGACATCATTGTAGCTGGCGACCATGGCACTATTTTCCGCTTAAAGCCTTAATAATAGAAGTACTTTAGGCAATTGCCGTTACACTTGTTATTTTTGCAAACATTTTACAGGTCACACAAGCTTAATATTAAATCATCATATGCAAGCCACACTTAGCGAACAGGAATTAGTGCGCCGCGAGAAACTGAAAGAACTGGAAGCACTGGGTATAGATCCCTACCCTGCGCCGCTTTATGAAATAACACATACTGCAAAGCAGATAAAGGAACAGTATACCGAGGAGATGAAGGATGAATTCAAAGCCGTTTCCATTGCCGGTCGCATCATGAGCGTACGCGATATGGGCAAGGCTAATTTTGCCGTGCTGCAGGATAGCACAGCGCGTATACAGGTGTACATACGCCGCGACGATATTTGCCCCGATGAGGACAAAACAATGTTCAACACGGTTTGGAAAAAACTGCTGGACCTTGGTGATATCATTGGTGTGAAAGGCTATGCCTTCATAACAAAAACAGGCGAACTATCTATACATGTGGAGCAATTCACACTGCTCTCAAAATCGCTGCACCCCCTGCCCGTGGTAAGGGAAAAAGACGGAGAAGTGTTTGACGCTGTAACCGACCTTGAATTTAAATACCGTCAGCGCTACGCCGACCTGATCGTGAACCCCGGGGTACGTGATACCTTCATCAAGATAACGAAGATGAAAAATGCCATCCGCTCCTTCCTCAATGAGCGCGGTGCACTGGAGGTAGATACCCCCGTGTTGCAGAATATACCCGGCGGCGCTATAGCAAGGCCATTTACTACCCACCATAATGCGCTTGATATAAAACTATACCTGCGCATAGCTAACGAACTGTACCTGAAACGCCTGATAGTGGGTGGTTTTGACTGGGTATATGAGTTCAGCCGCAACTTCAGGAACGAGGGTATGGACAGAACGCACAACCCGGAATTTACCATACTTGAGTTCTATGTAGCTTATAAAGACTACTACTGGATGATGGAAACCACGGAGCAAATGCTGGAGCAAACGGCAGTTGCGACCAATGGAACTACAATAGCTACTGTAGCTGACACGGAAATAAACTTTAAAGCGCCATACAAACGCATTAGTATCTATGATGCTATTAAAGAGCACACAGGTATTGACATCAGCGAGATGGATGAAGCGGGCCTGCTTGGCGTATGTAAACAATTGCATATCGAGACAGATGCCTCGATGGGCAAAGGGAAACTGATAGATGAGATATTCGGCAGTAAATGTGAAAAGCATTATATACAGCCTACTTTTATTACAGACTACCCTATCGAAATGAGCCCGCTTACTAAGAAACACCGGAGCAAACCGGGGCTGGTAGAGCGCTTTGAGCTGATCATAAACGGCAAGGAAATAGCTAATGCCTACAGCGAGCTAAATGACCCTATAGACCAAAGGGAGCGTTTTGAAGAGCAAGTGAAACTGATGGAACGCGGCGATGAAGAGGCTATGTATATAGATTATGACTTCCTGCGTGCGCTGGAATATGGTATGCCGCCTACCGCAGGTATTGGCTTTGGTATAGAGCGCCTGGCTATGCTGCTTACGGGGCAGGTGTCTATACAAGATGTACTCCTCTTCCCGCAAATGCGGCCTGAAAAAACTGCCGAGTAAGAGCTATGCGCTTTGCGATACAACCAGTCTTGCTTCTATTGGCTTTGCTGCCGGCAAAGTTGATGGGACAAACCTATAAGGACAGTATGGCCAAATACCGGCAGGCTTATAAGAAGGAGTTTCTAACTGACAAACGAAGTCCGCTAAAAGCGGAAGATACCGGCTATCTGAGATTTTATGAGCCTGATGCCTCGTACAGGGTAACTGCAACATTCAGAAAAACTGAGCATGCGCCCGGTTTTTTGATACCCACACATAGTGGCAAGAACAAGCCTTACAGGGAATATGGTACGCTTCGCTTTAAGCTGCATAGCAAGAACTATATCCTGCATGCATATCAAAGTGCCGATACGGCAAAGAAAGAGTTGGAACAATACCTCTTCATACCCTTTAACGACAAAACGAACTACACAGATACGTATGGGGGCGGCAGGTACCTGGATATGGGCATAGAAGAAGTGAAGACCGGCAGGGCGGTACTTGATTTCAACAAATGTTATAACCCTTATTGTGCTTATGCGGGCGGATACTCCTGCCCTATACCGCCGGAAGAAAACAAACTGAAAACTGCCATCCGGGCCGGCGAAAAACTATTCGGAAAGAAAACTACAGAATAAAAAAATCCCCCCGGTTTGACCGGGGGGGATACTTCAATTATATCGATTCGCTTATTTGATACCTAACTTCGCTTTTACAGCAGCGATGATGTTGTCACCGTCTTTTGCAAACAACAGCACGCCACCACTTGCATCAAATATATAGTCATAGCCTTTCTCTTTGGCCACGTCTTTGATAGCCTTATCAGCTTTCTCCAATACCGGGCTATACAATTCTTCTTTTTTCTTTGCTACCTTATCTTGTGCGCTCTGGTTGGTGCTCTCTATGCGGTTCTGCAGGTCCTGCAGTTCTTTGACTTTAACTTCTTTCACAGCGTCGGTCATGGTCTTTTCGCTTGCCTGGTATTCCTGGCCTTTCTTTTCATACTCCTTACTCATCTGCTGAAGCTGGTCCTGGAAGGATTTGGCATATATCTGCAAGTTGCTATCTGCTTTTTTTATTTCGGGCATAGCTTCAAGGAGTTCACGGGAGTTGATGTACCCGAGTTTAGGACCCTGGGCGTATGCAAAACTACTTATCATTAACCCGCAGGCGAAAAACAATACTATCTTTTTCATTAGAAATTTTTATATTTTATTTTTTAAGTTGTGCAAAGTAAAAACCATTATTTGTTTATTCCAAGTAATTTTAAAACATCATCGCTTTTATCAAGCGTGGGGTTTGCGTAGAAAAGGGTTACGCCACCCGCCTTGTCTAACACAAAATCAAATCCTTTTGAAGATGCCATTTTCTGAACGGCGTTGTATACACGGTCCTGTATGGGCTTTACCAGCTCCTGGCGCCTTTTGAACAGGTCGCCTTCATAGCCGAAGCGTTGTTTCTGCAGGTCTTTGGCAGCTTTCTCTTTCTGTACTATATCGTCTTCGCGTTTTTTGCGCATATCGTCCGAAAGCATAGCACGCTCGGCCTGGTAAGACTTATACATCTTGTCCACTTCCTGCATCTTGGTATCTATCTCGGCCTGCCAGGTTTTTGACTGTTGGTCCAGCTTGGTTTGCGCATCTTTGTACTCAACCATCTTTTCCAGTATATATTTCGAGTCGATCATGCAGTATTTCTGTGCATTAGCCGCCATGCCTGTTACCAGGAGCAGCGCAAGACTCAAAAAAGCTCTTTTCATTTTGATTGTCCGTTTCATCATTGTTTCGGATTTTATATACAAATTAAAGGGTTATCTGCTAATCCGGTTCAAAGCCTAGCATGAAGGTAAACTTCGAAAGGTCTTTGAATTTAGTGATACCATTCGCCGGATCATATTTATCAAAGCCTATGCCATAATCGAGACCAAGGAGGCCAAACATAGGAAGATAAATACGAATACCCAAACCGGCATCCCTATTTAGCTTTAACGGGTTAAAGTCCTTAAAGTTGCCCCAGGCATTAGCTGCATCAACAAATGCAAGACCGTAAATGGTAGCTGTAGGGCTTAAGGAGAAGGGGTAACGGAGCTCTGCAGTATATTTGTTAAATATTACAGCCTGCTGCGAATACACATCATAACCACGTTGGGAAACGATATCCTTACCTACGAAATAGGAGTAACCAGACAAGCCATCACCACCAAGCTGGAAACGTTCGAAGGGCGAATAACCAATGTCTTTGTTAAAGTAACCCATGAAACCATACTTGGTACTCAGCTTAAATACAAGGTTCCCACTCACACGCTGGTACCAATCGGCAGTAAAGCGGTATTTATGGTACTCTATCCATTTGTACTTCTGGCTGGATGTTTCCTTAGTATAGTCCGTCCCACTGAACGCGCTGTACGGAGGTGTGAACTGGAATGTGAAGCTGATGTTAGAACCACTGCGCGGGTAAAGCGGCTGATCCACAGAATAACGCGCCAGTACCAGTTTAAAGTACAGGTTATTACTCGTACCATCTGTAAAGTCTGTTATCAGGGCATAGTTCTTCAGCTTATAATTGCTGTAGTTGACACCGTAGGTAAACACAAAGTTGTCATCAGGCCATTTAAGACGCCGGCTAAGTGAAAGGCCACCGCCTACCATCCTGAGGTATGAGCTATTGGGGTTTGTACCTACAGCAGCGCCCGAGTACTTACTGTACACGAAACTGGTGGTAAGCGCATTAGGCTTTTTACCGCCAAGCCAAGGCTCGGTGAACGAAGTGCTGAATGAGTTATAGTATGCGCCGTTCGACTGGTAGTTTACAGAGAACTTCTGGCCGTCACCTACGGGCAGTGGATCCCAGAATTTCGGTTTGAATATGTTACGTAATGAGAAGTTGCTGAATGCTACACCAATGTTACCATAGAATTTTACACCGCCGCCAAAACCTGCGGACAGCTGCAACTGGTCGCTTGATTTTTCCACGACCGTGTAGTCGATATCCACTGTACCATCTTCCGGGTGCGGCCTCGGCTGGATACCTATTTTTTCCTGGTCAAAGAAACCAAGTGTTGCAATTTCCCTCTGTGAGCGTATCAGGTCGGCGCGGCTGAATTTGTTACCCGGCAGGGTGCGCAGTTCACGCCTTATCACGTGTTCATTAGTACGATCGTTACCGGCTATGGTCACATCGCGTATGGTAGCCTGTGGTCCTTCGGTTATACGCATCTCGTAATTGATCGTATCGCCAACAATAGACGTTTCCACGGGATCTATATTAAAGAACAGGTAACCGTCATCCATGTACAGGCTGCTGATGTCTTCGCCGCCTTCAGGGCTCAATGCTCTGCCTATTCTCTTTTCAAGCAGTTCCTGGTTATATACGTCCCCTTTCTTAATACCTAATATCCTTGTCAGTTCCTTGCTTGAGTATTTTGTATTGCCTCTCCACTCAATATCGCCGAAATAATATTTACGGCCTTCCCTTACCTTGATGTCTATATTAATATTACCATTAGCCACACGATATGTTGTATCAGCAACGATAGTTGCATCGCGATAGCCAAGGGAGTTATAATATCCCACAAGGGCTATTTTGTCATCCTCATATTTCTGCTGGTTGAACTTGGACGAAGAGAAGAAATTGGGCCTGAAGTAAGGGTTCAATGCGTCCAGTGTCTTGGACGGAGAAAGGAAATTGAAATGCTTCAGGTAGTTGCCAAATGAACGCTGGTTATGTTCGTAAACCGTTTGTTTGTCCGTGGCATGCAGGGTTATCTGCGCCACTTCCTTGGTAGACTTAAGTGAGTGCTTCAGTCTTGCTTCGGTAGCATTTTCATTGCCTGATATACTTACCTGGTTAACGTGCGTTTTGCTTCCTTTATCAATTGTGAACGTGAGCACTACAGAGTTCACTGCAATGGTATCTTTCCGCTCACGAACGGAAACTTTTACATCGCCATAGCCCTTGTCCACGAAGAACTTCTCTATGCGGACCATCGCCTCTTTCTTAGTGGCCTGTGTTACCACGCGCGACCTTACAAGATTCACTTTGTCTTTAAGTTCCTGTGCTTCGCTTTTCTTGATACCCTTAAAACGGTAACGGCTCATGCGCGGACGCTCTTCAACCGTTATGTCCAGGAATATCTTATTGCCGATAGTTTTCGATACAGTAATATTTACGTCGGCAAACAACTCCTGTTTCCAAAGATTCCTGATCGCTTTCGCTATGCTCTCATCATTAGGCATGTAAACCTTCTGCCCTACGGTAAGCCCTGTAACGGCCAATAGCAGGTCTTCATCCAGGTACTTTACACCTTTTACACTTATACCTCCTATCTCGTACACCGACTTTTGCACTTCGCCGGGAGGTGCATTCTCACTGCGTTGACCCAGGCCGGTGCCCCTGTTACCGGGAGCACTGATCTGCGCTATGACAGGGGCAGAACTATAGATGATAGAACACAGCAAAAGGCTGTAACGCAAAATGGCTTTATACATGCTGAGGAGTCTTCGTTTGAATTTGTTCGCTGGTTTTGCCAAAACGGCGTTCGCGATTTTGGTAATTTAGTAAGGCTTCGTATAAGTTTTGTTTCCTGAATTCAGGCCAATGTACATTGGTAAAATACAGTTCCGCATAGGCAAGCTGGTACAGCAGGAAGTTGCTTATCCTGTGCTCCCCGCTTGTGCGTATCATTAACTCCGGATCGGGGAACGCAGCTGTATTCAGGTATTGATGAAAAAGCTCGTCGTTGATGTCTGCAGTAGTTATTTTACCGGCAACCACATCGTTCGCTATTCTCTTTGTAGCCTCGGTTATTTCCCAGCGTGAACTGTAGCTAAGCGCAAGGATAAGATTAAGGCCCGTGTTGGATGCAGTAAGGTCTTTGGCTTCGTTCAGTTCTTTCTGGCAGATTTCGGGCAGGCTTTCAAAATCGCCTATAACATGCATGCGCACATTATTCTTCTTCAGCTCATCTACCTCCTTGCGTATGGTATTTACCAGCAGTTCCATCAGGGCATTCACCTCTTCCTTGGGCCTGTTCCAGTTCTCTGTTGAGAAAGCATAAAGGGTTAAGTAAGATATGCCGGCCTCAGCGCAGCCATTCACTATTTCACGCACACTTATTACACCTTCATGATGCCCATATACACGGTCCTCCCCACGCTCTTTTGCCCAACGCCCGTTACCATCCATAATAATGGCCACATGTTTAGGGAGCTTTTCGCGATCAAGAGACTGCAAAACGTTCATATAACGAGAATGAGATACTTTTTATTAAAGAGGTGCAAAGGTACAAAAATAGATGGTTGCTCCTGTAATAAAATAGGGGCACCCTAGTTTAACTCGACTTTAACTGCCCTAATGCGAGGAAAAAAAATATGTATGCTTTTAGTATATAATATGTCGTAAATTGTAACAGGATGACAGAAATCATCATTTAGTCATTTATAATTCTTCTTTTTCTGGCATTTTTAAAATTATTTCGCAGCATGGTTACTAACTTAAGCAGCAGCAACTCACTATTATGTGTATGGATCCGCGAGATCCGCGACACTTCAATACAGGAAGACCGCCTGCGCTTCCGGAGGAACATGGAACGTATAGGCGAGATAGCGGCGTATGAAATCAGCAAACTGCTGCCCTACCGGGAGGTATCGGTGCAAACCCCCATGGGGGAAGCAAATTGCAGCGAACTGGAGACACAGCCGGTGCTGGCAACCATTTTGCGGGCCGGAATACCCCTTCACCAGGGCCTGCTCAACTACTTTGACCGCGCCGACAATGCTTTTGTGGCCGCTTACCGCAAACACCACCGCGACGGCAGCTTTGAGATAGAACAACATTATATTACCTCTCCCAGCCTTGAGGACAGGCCCCTGATCATAGCCGACCCTATGCTGGCTACGGGTGCATCATTGGTATTAGCCCTGGAAAGCCTTACTGCGGAACACAAACCCTCGCAAATCCATATCGTTACGGCTATAGCCAGCACGATAGGTATAGAGCTGGTAGAGCGGAAATTCCCTGAAGCACATATATGGACAGGCGCTATAGATGAGGAGCTCACAGCCAGGGGCTATATAGTGCCCGGGCTGGGCGATGCAGGAGATTTGGCCTATGGAAGTAAAAAACAGGGATAACCAACCAAAATAATATTTCGATATGTCTTGTATAATAGAATAAATTGGCTTATTTTGCTTTCAGAAAAACTTATTAACGAAGTCATAAAATTTTCCCAGATGAAGAAAATAATACTTGGAGTAGGCGCAGCAATGATGATTGCGGGTACTGCTATGGCACAAGATCCACACTTTACCCAATATTTTTCATCCCCCCTTACGCTAAACCCCGCGCTCACAGGCCTTACTAAGTGCGATCTCCGCCTTGCGGCAAATTATCGCTCACAGTGGTCTTCTGTATCCAGCAACCCCTACACTACCGGTACTATATCCTATGATATGGCTACTATGAAGGGTAAGCTGAACGGTGATGCGCTTGGAATAGGTTTAATGGGATTATATGACAAATCAGGCCAGGGTGGCTTGCAGAATACTACCATTGGCCTTTCTGTGGCTTACCACAAATCTTTCGGTGCTGAAAAGCAGAATACGCTTTCTTTTGGCGTTCAGGGATTCCTGGTTCAAAAGAGCCTTGACTTTAATAAGTTAAAATTCGAAGATCAGTTTGATGCTGCTACAGGCGGTACTCCTTACAATACATCTGAAACATTTGGCAACGCGGATCTCAGCTATCCTGATTTCAATGCAGGTCTTATGTACTCAGGCCGTATCAACGAGCATGGTACAGCTTACGCAGGTTTCTCTTACTACCACCTCACTACTCCTACAGAGACTTTCCTGAGCGGTACACATAAAATACACTCACGCTATACCGGTTACCTCGGTGGGTCATTCGATCTGAATGAGTTCGTGGTACTGTATGCGAGCGGTATGTACCAGCGCCAGGCAGCTGCAACAGAAGTACTGGCAGGTGCTGCAGTAGGTTTCATCCTTAACCCGGGTCATGACGAAGAATTTCACAGGAACACCATATTCTATCTTGGTGGTTGGTACCGCGCAGGTGATGCCATCTCTCCTTACATAGGTTTTGAGTGGTCTAAAATGCAGCTCGGTGTTAGCTACGATGTGAACGTTTCTTCTTTCACTCCTGCTACTAAAGGTATGGGTGCTTATGAAGTGTCACTTATCTTCAACGGTTGTATCAACCGTCGCGAGCCTGGTCCACACTACAACTTCTCTTGTCCTAAATTCTAATAAGATTTTCTATAAAAAGAAAGCCTCGCAATCGCGGGGCTTTTTTATGTCCAGTAGATATCGGCTTAAAGTCCCTTCCCCTTGCTCACATACTTATTGTCTTTCACAGAAAACCTGTATGGCAGCAGGGCATCCTCTGCGGCATAGGCCACTCCTACCCTGGTGCCGGCTATAATATTACGTGGTGGTATTTTTATACCCCTGTCTTCGATAAAAATTTCAGGGCCTTGCAGTGAATAACCGGTATGGCGGGTATGTATCCCCAATGCAGCGCTCATAGCACCCGGCCCTGCAGTGAGCGCAGGCTTTAATATTTCCATCTTCCTGCGTTCCAGCATTATATCCACTCCTTCCAGAGGCTCTATGCCCCTTACAAGTACCGCATGTGGCACATCGGCCATATGGGTGACCACGTTAAACAGATGGTGGATGCCGTAAATGAGGTATACGTAAGCGGTCCCGCCCTCTTTGTACATGATCTCCGTTCGTTTCGTACGGCGGTTGCCAAAGGCATGCGATGCTTTATCCGCAGCTCCGGCATAAGCCTCGGTCTCCACGATCATTCCGGCCGTATGTTGCCCCTCAAATTCAGTCACCAACACTTTGCCAAGCAGGTCCCTGGCCACTCGCACCACGTCCTTACGTGTATAAAAAGATACCGGCAATATCATATTGCGAAGATACTATAGCGCAGGGATTCATAAACAAAGAGTATTTTTAGGCCAATATGCCTACAGGAAATTTATACATGATACCGATACCCATCACTGAAGATGGATTGAATACCCTATCGGCAGAAATAGCGCAACACACTCTTGAACTACGCCATTATTTTGTAGAAAACCTGCGCACAGCCAGGCGCTTTTTGAAAGCATTGCACCCAGGCATTGTCATTGATGATCTCAATTTCTCTGAAATAGATAAACACAGCGGTGCCGACACAAAGACATTTAGAACCTGGCTAAAAGAAGGGCATAGTATAGGCGTACTGAGCGAAGCAGGTTGCCCGGGCATAGCAGATCCTGGCGCAGAACTGGCCGCAATAGCACAGGATATGGGCGCTACAGTGGTACCACTTACCGGGCCCAACTCTATAATATTGGCACTGATGGCATCCGGCCTTAATGGGCAAAGTTTTTGTTTCAATGGCTACCTGCCGGTGAAGGACCCCCAACGCAGCCAGAAGATAAAGGCACTGGAACTGCAATCAAAAAAAGAGAACCAGACACAGCTTTTTATTGAAACACCTTACAGGAACAATGTGATACTGGAAGACCTGCTTAAAAACTGCGCAGCCTCTACGCGTATTTGCATTGCTTTAAACATTAGCGCGCCGAATGCATATATAAAAACAAAAACCGTCGCAGACTGGAGAAAGAATAAACCCGCACTGGAAAAAATGCCTGCGGTATTTCTGCTTCTGGCATAAGCTACTGCCTGATAACCTTAACCTCATCGGCTATTTCCTGGCCCTTACCATTATTATTGCGCTTGTATATATTATAGTTATCACCGCGCCAGGGAAGGCTTCGGCGATACTGAACATAATGCAGGCGTACTGTCTTGCCAAGCGATTGCTGCAAGGTATCTGCAATAGCTTCATCATCCACACTAAAATAAAAAACAGCGCTGTTACTAACACTCAGATTGCCGGCAAAACCCACTTGTAATAATTCCCCCTCATAAGTCTTAAACAAATTGCCCCTCCGCTCTATTTTTTGCAGAACACCTTCCTTATATCCCTCGCTGAATGTATTGTAATAGAACCAGTAAACGTAGCCCGTTACAGATATTAAAATGACGAGGATGGAAATGATGGTCAACTTGCGCATGGCAATTGCTTTATATAAAGTTAGGCATAACAATGGTATTATCTTACACTACGCCCCTTCCACTTGTATACACCTACAAAGCCAAGAAAGCCAGCAAGGATTATATAAGCAATGTGTAAAGGTTGCAACAATGGGAAATATAGCAACTGTTTCTTTTTATTAAAAAATCCCGCGACCGGGAAAAGGAAACTTAACTCAGATATAATCTTCCAGCACAGCATTAATGCGGCCATACCAAAGAACAAAGGATTTAAAAACCCGGCAATAAGTAAGGCTAAGAACGATAAGTTAAATAAGTATACAAAAGCCAGTATAGCCGTAAGTTTCCCGTCATTGTACTTGCCTGTCTTTGAAGCCCAGCGTATGCGCTGCTGCAGGAAGCCGGCCCATGTAAGTTGTGGTGCTGTAGCCACTATTGCCTCCTTATTTTTAAGGTACCATATGCGGCCGGGATATGCATTTTGCAGCTTCACCATCAACAGGTAATCGTCGCCTGATGCAAGGTGCTCTATTCCCTTATAACCGTCAACCGACTCGTAAGCTTCCCTACTAAATGCAAGATTTGCTCCATTCGCCATATTGCCAAGTTGTAACTTTTGTGCAGCGGCAGTAATACCCTGCATGCTCATGAAATCTATAGACTGGAACAATTGCAGTACAGAACCATCGCAGCTAAAATCAACGGGTGCCGCTATCATAACCGGCTTGTGCTCTTCGTGGAATGCCACCACAATGCTTAACCACTGTGGCTTTGCTATGCAATCAGCATCTGTGGTAACAATTAGATCACCTGTACCCTGCCCTATGCCTGCTGCCAGTGCTTTCTTCTTGTAGGCATTTACTGCTTCAGAACTATCGATATGATCGGCAAGCTTTATGCACTTTACCGTATGCGGTGTAAATGAATTTACGATCGCTACAGTATCATCTTCCGAATGGTCATCAACCACTATTACTTCATATAGTTCTTTGGGATAGTCTTGCGCAATAATGGCCTTAAGGCATGTCCCGATATTTGCTGCTTCATTTCTTGCAGGAATGATGATGCTGACTCGGGTTGAAGGTTTTGCCCGGGACTGATCGAAATAGCTTTGTTGCTGCCAGCCATGCCGGTACAACAGCATGAGGGCGACATAGGCCAGCGTGAGTATACAGCAAATGATATAGGCCGTCAGCATAGGCTTAAGCTAATAAACATGCTGCCATTTGCGGCATAGTATCGTTATCAAATACACGGTGGCCTTTGTTCAGGACATGCAATTGTACACTTTCAAGGCCCTTACTAAAGCTTTCGGCATTCTTTACGGGTATAATGCGGTCATAAGAGCCCATGAATATATGGATACGAATATGGTATTTAGCTATCGTATTCTTTAACCTCCTCCTATTTGGTATTATTTTGCTCATATCCGGCCATACCTTCAGCAGGAATTCCCGGCTATCGGTAGTATTGAGGTAGTTCATTGCAAAATTGTACTGCGATGCATTTACGTACTTTTTTTCCTTCATCCACTCTATATAGCGCATAAAACGCTCAGGGCTGCCCAGGAAACGGCGGAACAATTGCTTGCCCGCAAAGTTTTTGGTGACAAAATAATAAAGCGGGTTAAACACCAGCCCATCGGAGGCAATGAGTAATACTTTGTCTGCCTGCTCCGGCATCTGCTCTATGATACTAAGGCATGCCCGGCCGCCAAGGCTATAGCCTAGTAGCGAATATTTAGCTGCCCCCGTTTCTTTCATCAGGTTACTTACCAGTGTGGTGAGCTCGCGTCTTTCCAGCACTATACCGGCCTCCCATTTACTGTTACCATGATGGGGAAGGTCTATGCTGAATACCGTATAATCTTTGTTCAAAAATGGGATAAAAGGCGAAAAGATACCTGCCTCATTACCATAGCCATGAAAAGCGATAAGCAGCTTAGGGCCGCTTCCGCTCCGTAAATAATGTAACTGCCTGCTGCCTGTTGAAACATATCCTGCCAGGGTATCATCCATATTGAAAACTGTCGGTATTTCTTCAAAAATACTTAATCTAAACCTGACCTAAATCATTGTATTTTAACAGCACCAACTAATATTTTTATTTAGCTTTATAGAAAAGCAGGCGAGATATGGACAAACAAGCACTTTCAAGGATAAAAGGTGGAGGGTTTTTGATACAACCATCCACCCCGGAAGATACATTTACACCCGAGGATCTTACCGAAGAACAGCGCATGATAGCGCAAACCTGCCGGGAATTCCTGGAAAAGGAAGTATGGCCGAAACTGGTGGAGATCGATGCCCAGGAACCCGGCCTTATGCCTTCTTTGCTTGATAAAGCAGGTGCCTTAGGTTTCCTTGGTGCGGCATTCCCGGTTAAATACGGCGGCTTAGGCGAGGACTTTGTTACAGCAACCATTATCAATGAAAATCTCGGGCCCGGTCACTCCTTTTCGGTGGCGGTGTCCGCACATAATGGTATTGGCTCATTGCCTATACTCTACTTCGGTACTGAGGAGCAGAAGATGAAATATATGCCCAAGCTGGCCTCGGGCGAAATGAAAGGCGCTTATGCCCTTACGGAACCCGGTTCGGGCTCAGATGCCCTCGGTGCTAAGACCACCGCAACCTTGAGCGCCGATGGCAAACAATACATCCTTAACGGGCAAAAGATATGGATAACGAACGCCGGCTTTGCCGATGTGTTTACCGTGTTTGCGAAGATAGACGGCGATAAATTCAGTGCCTTTATTGTAGAGAAAGGCACTCCCGGCTTATCCATGGGCGAAGAAGAGCATAAAATGGGCATCAAGGGCTCCAGCACCCGCCAGCTATTCTTTGAAGATTGTAAAATACCTGTTGAGAACCTGCTGGGCGAAATAGGCAAAGGTCATATCATAGCCTTCAACATCCTGAATATCGGCCGCTTGAAATTGTGTGCTGCGACCTTAGGTGGTGCAAAACGAGGCGTAGGCATGGCTACTGAATATGCTGCAACCCGCGAGCAATTCAAGGTTCCAATAGCCACCTTCGGCGCAATACAGCATAAACTGGCAGAGATGGCCATCCGCACTTTTGCTGCGGATAGCTGCCTGTACCGCACAGCAAAATGGATAGACGAAAAGGAACATGCGCTGGTCAATGAAGGCAAACCGGATAGTGAAACATTACTGGGCGCAGCCGAGGAATACGCAATAGAATGTGCTATGCTTAAGGTCATAGGTTCAGAAGCATTAGACTTTGTGGTGGACGAAGGTGTTCAAATATTCGGTGGTAATGGCTTCTCAGACGAATACAATGTATCACGTGCTTACCGTGATAGCCGGATCAACCGCATATTCGAGGGCACAAATGAGATCAACCGGCTGCTCACCATGGATATGTACCTGAAACGTGCCATGAAAGGACGTATAGACCTCATGACGCCTGCTATGGCGGTGCAGAAGGACCTCCTGAGTATTCCAGACTTTGGGGAGGACGACACACCCTTTGCTGAGGAACTAAAAGTAATAGCCAATTTCAAAAAAGCTATACTCATGTGTGCCGGTGGTGCCGTGCAGAAATTGATGATGAAGATCGAGCACGAACAGGAAATACTGATGAATGTGGCCGACATGGCCATCGATACCTTCCAGGCAGAAAGCATGTTGTTACGGGCTATTAAAATGCAGAACAACGGCAATGAATACGCCACAATGGCACTCGATGCTACACGTACCTTCCTTTCTGACGCCGCAGACCGTATAAACCACTCAGGCAAAAATGCCATCAACGCCTTTGTCGACGGCGACGAGCAGCGAATGATGCTGATGGGCTTGAAACGTTTTACAAAAACAGCCAGCTTTAATACCAAGGACGCCCGCAGGCGTATAACGGCTAAATTGCTGGAAACTAAACGGTATTTCTTCGCATAATTTTCAATAAGAAAGCCTGCTGTTTGCAGGCTTCTTTATATTTTCGCCACTTCGTCTAACATAAATGCAACTGCCTCGTTCAATACAATTAGCAACATTTGTTGTTTTAGTATTATTCGCTGCTCCATCGTTTGCACAAAACAAGGAAATTAATCCAACCAGTCAGCTTTGGAGTGAGATTGACCTGGCCGGGCGCCTGACTAAAAAAATCAAATGGCAGCTTGATTTTCAATATTCCCGTCAAAGCCCGTACAGTAATGCGGACATGTTCAAAGACAATGCCCAACTTACGATCCGGCCATGGCTGCACTATTATCCCGGCAAACACCTGCGTATATCTGCCTTTTATGGTCTCTGGTACAACTTTGCCATTGCCGAGGTCGGTGCAAGGCAATACCCGGAATACCGTGGTGCCTTACAGGTCAATTACTATTCAACATGTAAATTGAACTTATTCACAAATCGCTTCAGGATCGAATACCGTGACATCAAAGACCGGGACGGACTATATGAAAGACTCTTCAGGGCAAGATATTCATTAAAATACCAACGTTTGTTACGGCATAATTCTTATGATAAAAACGCCCTTTACTTTGTTACATTCAATGAGCTATTTGCGAACATGGGCAGTAAGGTAACCGGGTATCACTTTTTCGACCAGAACAGGTTGTTCATGGGTATTGGTTATGATATCACTGACGACATCACGTTTGAAACAGGCTATTTCAACCAGCTACAGCAGCATGCCCACGATAATAACTTCGACATGAATCATATTTGGCAGCTAACGCTCATTATCGACAATCTTAATTTTAGCAAATAAGCGGAGTCTGTCTATCTTGCTATTGTTGCTGTATCCTTGTAAATCGCCTGGGCAGTATAGCAATACGGTATGCTATTCATCCCTCCATTCTTTCCCCGTCATATTCAGGAACACATCTTCAAGGTTAGCTGCCTTTACCTCTTTAGCCCTTTTAAAGCCTGAAGCCAGCAAGTTGTCTATCAGCTGGGAAGGAGTACTTAACGCTATGATCTCACCGCTGTCTATAATGGCTACACGCTCACAAAGTTCTTCGGCTTCGTCCATATAATGCGTGGTAAGCACCACCGTTGCGCCACGCTCACGCAATTGCTTTATCAGGTCCCAAAGATTGCGGCGCGCCTGTGGGTCCAGGCCCGTTGTGGGCTCATCAAGGAAGATGATCTTCGGTTCATTGATCAATGTAGTAGCTATGGAAAAGCGTTGCTTTTGACCGCCTGAAAGCTCTTTGAATTTATTCTTGGCCTTCTCGCGCAGGTTCACAGTGTCCAGCAAAGCCATTGGATCTATGCTGCGGTTATAAAGCCCTGCAAAGAGTTCTATTATTTGTTTCAGGTTCAGGTTAGGATAGTAACCTGCTGCCTGTAATTGTACGCCTATGATGTTCTTAATGGACTGCGGATCTTTGTCCAGGTCCATACCGTCTACTATTACTTCCCCCGATGTTTTGTCGCGCAGTGTCTCAATGATCTCCAGCGTCGTGGTCTTCCCCGCCCCGTTCGGCCCTAACAATCCGAATATCTCGCCTTCCTTCACCTCGAAACTTATGCCTTTCACGGCCGTGAATTCGCCGTATTTCTTTACCAGCTTATTGACCTTTATAATAGCATCTGCCATAGAATCCAAAATTAGGCATTTAACCTAGATAATTAATGTTTTGGTCGGAGGATCTACCGTCAACAACTCATGGCCCCTCCCTTCAGGGAGGCCGGGAGGGCTTTACTTCTCAATCAGGAAGCAACTCCTGTGTAGCTTCCCTTGAAAATCAAATGGCGTCGTGGCACCGGTTATATCCTTAATAAGGTGTGTCGGTATACTTTCTTTATCAAGCACGAAACCCCTGTAGTTATTACTAAAGTATATCTTACCACCCTCATCGCAGGCCTTAAGCAATTTCTTTATCAATTGTACATGATCGCGCTGTACATCAAAATTGTCTTCCATGCGCTTACTGTTCGAGAATGTAGGCGGATCGCAGATGATCACATCAAAGCTACCCGGTGGTATGCTATTGATCCAATCTATCACATCATCGTGTATGAAATAGTGCTTTTCATCATCATACAGCTTATTGTACTGCATATTCCGCTTGGCCCAGTTCAGGTAGGTCTTGGAAAGGTCAACAGACACCACGCTTGCCGCCTTACCCGATGCAGCATAAACACTAAAGGAACCTGTATAACAAAATAGGTTAAGCACTCTCAATCCTTCCACATCATCACGTACCATCCCGCGCGTTATCCGGTGGTCAAGGAACAAACCTGTATCTAAATAATCAGTAAGATTGATGATGAAATTGAGGCCGCCCTCGGGAACTATCTTCTCTACTTTCTGCTCTGCAAACTTCTCGTATTGCCCCAGCCTGCCTGCCTTACGCTGGCGCACTTTCATATAGATAACATCTTGCGGCACCTGCAGCACTTTGGCTATTACCTCCTTACAGGCCTGCAGCCATTCTTCATGTTCCTCATCCTCCATGCCATGCCTGCGCTTGTATTCCGCAGCATGCACTACGCCATTGTACCATTCTATCGCAAAGGGAAATTCAGGAAGGTCATGATCGTAAAAACGGTAACAAGCGACCTCTTGCTTACGCGCTATTTTGCTAATGTGCTTGTGCACCTTCAGCAAACGGTTCTCGAACATTACCAGTTTATCGGGGGAGATCAATTGTAAATAGATTTGCTGAATTTAATGGGCCATATAGCTCACCTGTTTGTTGACAGGCGGCTTATATACCTCTCCTTTGCTATGCGGCAGTTTTTTTATCTCGGCCTGTGTGGCAAGGCTGTCCGCTTTTGTCAGGTCAAACTTACGTGAGTAGATCAGCTCATCTACCTGGTATTCCTCTTCTTTCAGTAGCTTACCGGTCTGTGGGTCGTAAAATTTCCACATGCCGTGGCGCATAGTGCCCTTTTCTGTTGATATGGATTTCAGCTCCTGTGCCCCGGTTACAGGGTGAACCACCATGATCGTATCAAACTTCGCATCAGGGTTTAGGCCACGGTAATTACCTATGCATGCCAGTAGTCCCTTATCGTAATACTTCACTTCTCCATCCAGCACGTCATTCCTGAAGTTCTCTACTGATATCAGGTCGCCCTCGCCATCTATTTTATACCACTTGCCATATTTTTGTCCATGCTCATAATTCCCAAACTCCGAGAAGCCCTCTTCACCCATTCGCGCTTCCTGCGACATTAGCCACACACCATGCCTTTTACCCTCCCCGTCAAATTTATTTACATCCTTCGGCACACTTCCGCTCATATTGGCCCGCTGCGCGCTCGCAGTCATACCGCAAACACACAGGCAAAGAAAGATCGCTATTGGAGATAAAAACTTCATCAAATTATACTGCAAATGAACTGCCGCAACCGCAAGTGCTGCTGGCATTGGGATTATTAAACACGAACCCACGTGCATTCAGGCCATCCTCAAAATCAACCTGCATGCCTAAAAGATATATGCCATGGGCGGCTTTCATAACCACCGGGATACCCTCCATTTCATGCACCTCATCGTCTTCTTCTTTTGCATCAAAACCCAGCACATAGCTGAGCCCCGAGCAACCACCGCCTTTAACGCCTATACGCAAATACTGGCTGGCGTCAAAACCCGGTTCATTCATTAATCTTTTTATTTCTACTATAGCGCCTTCGGTAAGTTTCACGGGGCTGCTTGTCATTGTTTCCATCCTGGTTATTGTCTGTATTTATACAAAGTTACCACTATTGAAAGCCTTGTCCAAAAGGCTTTGCCATAGTATTGTTAAACTCTATAAATATATAGACAATAATTGGTATAAAATATGTTAAAGAACATTTTTTACATTTGCGGACTGCAAATATTTTTTTCATGACAGAGGCATTGGACAACATAATAGACGATACGGCATCGCATATGAAAAAAGCGATAAGCCACCTTGAAGTAGAACTTACTAAGATACGCGCCGGTAAGGCAACGCCGCAAATCGTGGATGGCATACACGTGGATTACTATGGTAACCCCACTCCTTTAAATCAGGTGGCCAACGTAACCGTTGCCGATGCCCGCACACTGGCCATACAGCCTTGGGAAAAGCAAATGCTGGGTGCGATAGAGAAAGCCATAATAGCCGCCAACATTGGCCTTAACCCCCAGAACGACGGTAACTTCATCCGCCTGTTCATACCCCCGCTTACTGAAGAGCGCCGTAAAGAGCTCGTAAAAAGGGTAAATGGGGAAGGTGAACATGCTAAGGTAGCCATCCGCAACATACGCCGGGACGCTGTAGAACACGTTAGGAAATTGCAAAAAGATGGCCTGAGCGAAGATGCCGCAAAAGATGCCGAAACCCATATACAGGGCATTACAGACAAGCACATAGAACTGGTGGACCAACACCTGAAGGATAAAGACAAAGAGATTATGACCATTTAACCGTAACTTTGAAAGGCTCATGAAAATGAGCTTTTTTTATTCATATATCTATGATGGCTTATGAGCGAATTGCATAAGCAAATATTGCTGTTGCTGTCCATTCCCATCTATGCTATTCTGATACCGCTGGAGCTTGTGCTAAGCCATTTCAGGAACTGGAGGTTTTATAGCTGGAAGGAGACTGCGATAAATGTGTACCTGAACCTGGTGAATGCAGCCATAGACCTTTTGCTGCGCGGCCTTGCCCTGTTCGTACTTATATTCTTCTACAAATACCATGCAGTAAATAGCTGGAATCCCATAGCGTACTGGGCTCTGCTCTTCTTTTGTGAGGATGTACTTTTTTGGCTGGAGCATTATATAGACCATCATAGCCGCCTGTTCTGGGCGGTGCATGTTACCCACCATTCCTCGGAGGAATATAACCTTACCACGGGCTTCCGCTCCTCGGTGTTCATGCCTTTTTACAGGTACCTGTACTTTATACCCCTGGCGCTTATAGGCTTCAGGCCCATTGATATACTGTTCATGTATGCCCTTACGCAAACCTACGGTATCCTGGTGCATACACAGGCCATAAAGAGCCTGCCTAAATGGATAGAGTACATCTTCGTTACCCCATCACACCACCGGGTGCACCATGCCAGCAATATCCCCTACCTGGACAAGAATATGGGCATGGTGCTCATTATCTGGGACAGGCTGTTCGGCACCTTCGTACCTGAGATGCCGGAAGAACCGGTACGATATGGTCTCACCAAACCGCTCGAAAATCCGCACCACCCGGTGCACATCATATTCCATGAATGGAAAGCAATCGCGGGTACTTTGAAACGGGATATTCCCTTCAAGGACAAATTCCGCTACTTGTTTAAGGCGCCTGGATGGAGCCATGATAAGAGCAGCCAAACGGCAAAGGAAATGCAGGCTGAATGGAACAAAGAGCACAAAGACAAATAGGCCTACTTCACACCACCCATCTTCATTATCTTCTTGTACTCTGCAGGCTTTACTGCACCTACCGATAAGCGGCCGAGCCTTACAAGGTCCATATCGGCAAATGACGCGTCTGCCTTCAGCTGTTCCAGTGTTACCGGTTTTGGTATTGCTTTAAGGGGTTTGAGTTCTACCACTACCCAATTCGTGTCTTCTGTTGTGGGGTCCTGGTAAGCTTCTTTAACCACCTCGGCTATGCCTACTATGGCAAGGCCTTCATTGCTGTGATAGAAAAGCACTTCATCGCCCTTCTTCATGGCGCGCAGGTTGTTCCTTGCAGCATAGTTTCGTACACCGTCCCACATGGTCTTGCCATCTTTTACAAACTGGTCCCAGCTATACTTGAACGGTTCTGATTTTACAAGCCAATAATTCATATAAATTCAAAAGTAAAATTCAAAATTCAAAAAGCAAGGCATTATTTATCACGCTGCAAAAGATAGCTTGCCAGTTCGGTGAGCGACGCTTTTCTTTTACTCATTACCGCTACATCCTCCAGGCAGTCAAAGGCCATTGCTGAGTACTTTTCCACCGCCTCGCGGCAGGCTTTGTCTGCACCCGTGTCTTTAAATAATTGCAGCATTGCAGGCACCTTTTCTGCGCCATCATGTTGCAGCCAGTCCCTTATTAGCGCCTGCTGTGCTTCGTTCGCATTTTCCTGTGCCTTAAGCAGCAGGTAAGTTTTCTTATTGGCAATGATGTCTCCGCCATTTTGCTTGCCCAGCTTGTCTGCTGCACCAAAGGCATCGAGGTAATCGTCCTGCAGTTGGAAGGCTATGCCCAGGTTTTTGCCAAACTCATAAAGCTTGGCTGCATTCCCCTCGGTAGCGCCGCCCAGCAATGCACCCATCTTAAGGCTGCATGCCAGCAGTACCGAGGTCTTGTTCGTGATCATGTGCAGGTACTCATCTATATGCACATCATCACGTTGCTCAAAGTCCATATCCAGTTGCTGGCCTTCGCATACTTCTATTGCCGTCTTGTTGAACAGGTGTAGCACCTGCGGCAGCGATGTCTTGATATTCGCCAGGCTATCATAAGAGTAGATGCTCAAAACATCGCCACAAAGTATGCCGGCCGTCAGGCCATACTGCTCATGCACGGTTGTCTTACCCCTGCGCAACGGCGCCTTGTCCATAATATCATCGTGCATCAGGGTAAAATTGTGGAACAACTCTATGCCTGTAGCTGCATGCCATGCATCCTCCCCTATCTCGGCAAAGAGTTCATTACCCATCAGGCAGAGCACTGGCCTTATGCGTTTACCGCCTATTTGCAGCAGGTAGCGGCAGGGATCATATAAAGTTCCCGGTTTCTCAGGAAAAGGTAATGTTGTAGTAAATCTTTCTTCGAATAATTGGATAAGCTCTGTAAATGAGTGCATGAATTACCTTTTACGTTTCTTATTTTGCTTAGCGGGATGCGGGCTTCTTTTCTCAGGGCGGTTATTTACTATCCTGTTCTTTCTGGTTGGTTGTCCTGCTACCACCAGCGAATAATCTATCTGTCGTTTTTCAAGATTGGCAGAAACTACCCTTACAGTTACCTTATCGCCCATACCAAAGCGCAGGCCCGTATAGCGGCCCACCAGTGCGTATTCACCCTCTTTCAGTTCAAAGTCATCTATATCCGCAAGGTCGGTTATCGATACCATGCCCTCGCATTTATGCGCCACGGTCTCGGCCCAGAAACCAAAGCCTGACACACCACTTACTATGGCCTCAAACTCTTCACCCACAAAGGCCTGCATATACTCTACCTGCTTGTACTTGTTGGCGCTGCGCTCTGCTTCCATAGCACGGCGCTCCTGGTCTGAGCAGTGGCGGCACAGCATCTCCAGGTGCTTTATGGGTTTTATATCACCATCCAGGCATTCCTGTAGTATGCGGTGCACCAATACATCGGGGTAACGGCGTATGGGCGATGTGAAATGGCAATAGTTATCAAAGCCTAGTCCGTAGTGGCCAATGTTATCGGTAGTGTACACCGCCTTGGCCATGGTACGTATGCCAAGGGTCTCCAGCACATGTTGTTCGGGCTTGCCTTGAACCATTTTCAGCATTTCATTGAACGACTTTGCAATTTCGGCAGGCGTGCTCAGGTTGAACTTAACGCCAAACCTGCCAGCGAACATCGTAAACATTTTCAGCTTGTCCTCGTCGGGTACATCATGTACCCGGTAAGGGAATGGAACAGGCTTGCCTTTTACTTCTATGCCCGATACATATTCAGCCACAGTGCGGTTAGCCAGCAGCATGAATTCCTCTACCAGCTGGTGTGCAGCCTTACTTTCTTTTATCACTATGCCTATAGGCCTGCCCGCTTCATCCAGTTGGAAGCGTACCTCCTGCGATGAGAAGTTGATAGCACCTTTTTTAAAGCGGTCTTTCCTCAGGTTTTGCGCTATTTCATTCAGCAGGTGCATCTCTTCTGCATGGTCACCCTCGGCGCCTTCTATTATTTCCTGTGCATCTTCGTAGGTGAACCTGCGGTCCGAATTGATCACCGTTCTGCCCAGCCAGTAGTCCTTTACCTTGCCGGTCTTATTGATCGTGAAGATGGCCGAAAAGGTATACTTCTCCTCATGCGGCCTCAGCGAGCACAGCCCGTTCGACAGGCGCTCCGGCAGCATAGGCAGTACCCTGTCGGGCAGGTACACACTGGTGGCCCTGTTATAGGCTTCCTTGTCCAGTTCGGAGCCCGCTTCTATATAGTGGCTCACATCCGCTATATGCACACCTACTTCATACCAACCCTCTTTCAGTTTTTTTACCGATATCGCATCATCAAAATCTTTAGCATCTACGGGGTCTATGGTGAAGGTCAGCGTATCGCGCATGTCCTTGCGTTTCTTTATGTCCGCTTTGTTTACGCCTTCGGGGTAGCGGGCTGCTTCTTCCAGCACATCGTCGGGGAAGGAAAGCGGGAAGCCGCTTTCCGCAAGTATACCCTGCATGGCTATCTCGTTCACACTCTCATGTGTCAGTACACTTACTATCTCACCTATGGGGTTTTTGGTTTTGCCGGTCCACTCCACTATCCGGCCCATCACATGGTCCCCATGCTTGGCACCGTTCAGCAGGTGCAGGGGGATGTAAATATCCAGCGGCATTTTTTCACTGTCCGTTATCAGGAATGCAAAATGCGGGTGCACCTCCAGCCTGCCGGCGAAGTCGTTCTGTTTCCTCCTTGTCACTTCGATGATCACACCCTCCATGCGGCTGCCGGCTTTCTTGCCATGACCCGCCACTTCTACCTTCACCTCGTCACCGTTCAGGGCATTGCGTATCTGGTCTCTTTTCACCATCACATCCTGCTCCAGTCCCTCCACGGTCACGAAGCCCATACCACTCCTTGTTATTTCCAGCCGGCCTTTATAGATGTTCTTGCCGCTGCTGTCCACTTTCTTCTTGTCCGATGCTTTATGTTTTTTTGGCATAACGTATAATACCCTATAAAGATAATACCTCTCAACCACGATTTGCATGTACCTGGTAAAAAAGCTCCCCCTGCTCGCTGGCCCTATAATCGCAGGAAGGCGAGCCTGTCCTTGCAGCTTTCAGGAATCGATCGCTCTTACAGACTCTTTTTAATTGGAAATTACAATTATTATCATACCTGACTCATGATTAAAATCAATAATTAGTATGACTTATATCATGTGAAAATTGTAGTTAAGAAAATAGGTTTGTTTTTATAAACGACCAAGCTTATGCCACACGCTTTAGAAAACGAAATGCTTAACATCCTGCTTGCAGATGACGATGCGGACGAAAGGTACTTCTTTGCAATTGCACTCAATGAGTTACTATTTGGAAAACCTGAATTATATAAGGCTTATTGATGCTTGTGTAATGTACGTTTCAAAGAAAACACAAACATCATTGTTTATTGCAAAAATCTACAAAAATGGCAAATCAAACTCAAAAAACAATCGGCTTACTTGGCGTACTTAACGACTTGGTAAGAATACACGATGATCGCATTGCAGCTTACAGGCAGGTACTTTCGCAATCGGAAAAGGTCGATTTAGGCCTGCGTAATGAGATAAATAAAATAATCTCCGATGGTGAATACTGCAAACAACAGCTATTACAAAAGATTAAGCCGTTAACCGGCAACGATGCGAACGGGTCCCAAAATCATAGCAAAATATATGACGCATGGAGAGATCTCAAAACAGCCTTACCCGGCATTGCACAGAAATCATTAATTGATTGCAGCCTGTATAATGAAACCATAGCCTTGTATGCTTTTGAAGCCGCGCTGGATAAAAACGTGGAGATGGATGAAGAAACCCGGCAATTGATCGAGAAACAGGAAGCTGAATTGAAAGAAATAAAAGATGAAATTAAAAAGTACAAAAGGCATACCGCTTTTAATTACAATAGGTCCCTGCAGTTTACATAGATAGGGGCTTTGTAATAGGCGGGGGCATTAACGGATATCATACAAGGTATTGACGCCTGTCATCGAATTTCATTCAGCAAGCCTATGGCATTGCATTATAATTTCAACATTAAAACCACTGCCTTATGGACACCAAAAAACTCGAAGGATTACCAAAGCAGGGAGGCGAGATAGACAAAAGCAAAGCGCACATCATAGTAGAGCTTATCGAGTATGAACACAATGAAGTGGTAAGCAAGTCTATCATGAAAAAGGCCACAGGTTCTATCGATGCTATAGCTTTTGATACAGGAGAAGGGCTGAACGAAAAAACTTCCCCCTTCGACACTTACCTCCAGGTTATCGATGGTAGTGCTGTTATTGTCGTCAACGGCACCGCTACCAGGTTGGATGTGGGTCAGGGCATTATGATACCCGCTGGCCAGCCAAGCCACGTAGAACCTAACGGACGTTTTAAGTTATTATTAACCGTCATAAAAAGTGGGCACGAGGGCTGATGCCGTCCTACTTTGTGTTATGCAAATGGCATACGCTGGCCTTGGTTGAAAGCTCATTTGATTGTCCATTGATGCATCCCGGTTTGTAGCCCGGCAGCACACATAATCAATTATAATTTTATGACTTCTTATCCACAATATTTGGAGCACCCCCTCCCCATTTCGTAACTTGCTTTGTTGCCTGAATTTTTCAGCTCCCCGCTCTATTTTCAAAGAGGGGGTGGACTGATTCAGACAAAAAGTATCCTTTCCTTTCAATGAATCAGGCTGGGGTGATTAGTTCTTTGAAATGTAGCGTAGCGGAATCCCGATTTTTCATCGGGACGACTGTAATGAGTCCCGCCTTTTCAGCGGGATGTAGTAAAATGATGACTTGATTTCAAGGTCTTGATGACATTACGAAAAATAGTTATTTCCCTTTTTTCTCCGAAAGGGAAATAAAAACGAGAAATAATTATTTCTGCGTATATGGCAATACCAACAAACCTTTCCGGCGATTATGACAAAAAAAGAGGAAATAACTATCTTCTACCCAAAAACAGGAAATAATTATTTTTTCTAATTCATCAATTGGAACTGGATCGGCAAAAAGCGGAACCAAATCGGAAGTACTATTCACATTAATTGAGCGATACAAGATATTGACAGCCAACAAACAAACTAAAATTTTGTGGATAACCCACTTCCGATTCTAAAAAAAATTACGAACCGGAAATTTCGCCTCCCGGTGTAGATGGCCCGTTCATGAATTCATTATTCTCCGCCACCACCTTTTCCACGTATGCATTAACGATGCTATCAAACTCAGTACCCTGGCCAAAGAGCACAGACACCGCAATCGGCAGTACCACTATTTGGGTACCCCAGTCTTTTAGCTTTTCGCTGTGTACCAGCAGGCGGGCCGCATCTTTCTCGGTGGTCACCATTACCTTGCCTGGGGCATCCCAGTTGGCATAGGCCTCTTTCATCTCCTCCAGGTCCTTACTCAGGAAATAGTGATGGTCGGCATAAGAGAGCACATGTACCTTATCACAGATACCCTCCAGGTGGGCTATCATTGGTCCCGGCTTGGCTATGCCGCAAACCAATACTGCATTACGGCCATTGAGCGGTATGGGCGCTTTTGAGAAGAAATCGTAGGGCGTATCGTAACGTATGCCGGTGAAGAATACTTTTTGATGCGGCAAAGGCTGTATATGCTGCAGCATAGCATCAGCGGTGCTGCGCTCCATATTCATAGGGCATTTGGAAACGATGATCACATCGGCACGCTTATAAGCATTGCGGCTTTCGCGCAGAGTGCCGAAGGGCAGTATATGATCGGTATAGAATGGCTTTGAGTAGTCGGTAATAAGGATATTGAGCCCTGCCTTTACCGAGCGGTGCTGGTATGCATCGTCCAGCAATATTACCTCTACATCAGGCCTGGCACGCAGTAGTTCGGGTATCCCCGTCATCCGTTCCTCAGCAACACTTACCACCAGCTCCGGGAACTTCATATAGTACTGCATAGGCTCATCGCCTATCCTGATAGCATTGGTTTGCGGGTCGGCCAGTAAAAAACCCTGCGTGCGGCGTTTGTAGCCCCGGCTCATGGTAGCAACCCTATAGCGGTATTGCAGCAATCTTACCAGGTGCTCCACATGCGGGGTTTTTCCTGTGCCGCCTACTGAGAGGTTGCCTACGGTAATGACGGGCAGGCTAAATTCTATAGAAGAGGAAAAACCAGCATCGTACAACTTATTGCGCAGCCACATGATAGCCCCATATATAATGGCAAGGGGGTACAGGAAAATTCGGACTATGGAAAATACATGGTATAAAACGTTTCGCTGGCTCATTTTTGTGCTTAGGATCCTAAAACCCGTTTGGTATTTTTATTATTGTCCCGGCCAATACATATATCTTCGTCAACATATAGATGGGTCGGGCCCCGATATTTCAGGAGTTTCTTATTGCAGCGTAAATGTAGGAAATGTATCTAACATGCATTTTGGCACAAAAAATGTGCATTCACAATTAAAAATCTAACACTAAATACTATATATTTACAAAAAATTAACCTTATGAGAAAAACTTACTTAGCTTTTTTAGCCTTTGCATTTCCCATTGCTGCAATGGCGCAAGTTACAAACGCCGAAAACTATGTGGATGGCGACCAGATCCATAATATGACCTGCAGTGTTCCCAGCCCCGGTGGTTCAGGCACAGGCCAGACATGGAATTTTGGCGGTGTTGCCGATTCTGGCCAGGTAACCACCTATGTATATGATGATACATCAAGTGCAGATCCTAATGATATCATCCTGTCGCCCGCTTATATGGTGTTGACCGGGACCCAAATTCATAAAACAGCGACACAAAATCTTCAACCTGCTATTGGCGGAGTTCAGGGCGTAACATATACTCCCGGATTATTGGTGGCTGAGCGCAGCTTCAATTTCGGCAGCACCGATAATCTGCCATTCACGTCTACAGGTATTGCCAGCGGTGGTGGTACGGTAACTTTCGAGTGCGACGCTACAGGATCGCTCACCACTCCAACCGGCACTTATGGCAGTGCTTACCGCGTTAAGATGGTACATGACGAGGCTGATAGCATAGTGATATTGTTATCAACGGTTACAACACATAACGTCTCCTATATATGGTACGATAACGCACACAGGGCTCCGTTGTTCCGTATTGACTCTACACAGATAACCGGAACCGGCACGCTGGCTCTTTTGAGCGATACATCAGTTACGGCACAATACCTGCAAGCTCTTTTCCCGGCAGATGTACATAGCTTGTCTGCAACAGAGGCAGCTGCAAAAGCTAACATCAGTGGCAACAACCTTACTATAAATGCAAACCTGAAAAACGGTACGCAATATGAAGTAAATGTTTTCAACATTTCAGGCCAGGTGATTTACAAGTCTGCATTTACAGCTACAGGTTTTGTTGAACATTTCAACCTAAACAATGAGCTTGCTGCAGGTACCTACTTTGTAAACATATACCAGAAGAGCGGTAATGTTGCACCAATAGTGATCAAAACAGTAAAACAATAATTAGTCATATTCTTTAAAAAAGGCTGCTCCACATAAGGGCAGCCTTTTTTATTTGATACATACGAACGCCCGGCAAGGCGGGGGTGCCCCGAAAAAGCTTATTTTTACAATGAAATTTAACGACAATGAGGTACTGCTTTATACTCTTAATATTACTGGTCCCGGCAATAAGCCAGGCGCAATTCTATAACGCTGAAAATTATAACCCGGGCGATCAATTGCATTACATGGTTTGCACTATGCCCGCAAGCCCGGGGAGCGCAGGCTATTCCATAATATGGAATTTCCATTCCGTGCAAGACTCGGGCAACGGGCAGCATACCACATGGGTGCTGGATGATACCAGCACAGCCGCCAATAGCGATATCATTCTATCGCCCAGTCCCATTCCCGACAATGGCAGCCGGATAATGAAAACCGCGACGAAAACCTACCTTACCGAATTTCACGCCGCTCCCCTTAAGTACACTTACGATCCCGGTGCGCTTGTAGTGAGCGCCGCAATAAGCTATGGCTTTACGGACAGCAACAGCTTTACCAGCAAGCTTTATGTTCCTGGCGATACTTTAAGTGGCGGGGGTACTTCTAATATTCTGGTCGACGGTATCGGCACGGTAAAGACCCCTGTAGGCACTTTTAATAATGCCCTGCGTATCAAAAGGACAGTGGATAACTATGATTCCGTGCCCGGCGGCTCTATCAGGAACCTCCTGGTCTCTTACCTGTGGTACGACAGCCTGCACACTGCGCCACTCTTCCGGATTGACTCGGTTTACAGGACGGGCACAGGCCCATTTCAAAACGCCACCACGGTGACCGCTACCGCACAATACTTACAGATAATATTCCCCGCCAGCATTGAAAATATTGCCCAAGGTGCCAAAAGTGCACTGGGGCACCTGGATGACAAAGGTCTGCTGATAAATGCGCAACTGAGCCATGGCAAACAATACAGGCTGGCACTGGTAAATATATCCGGGCAGGAACTCTACAACTGCACTTTTGCTGCCGAAAGCGAGCTACAAAAGTTCAAGCTACCTGCACAGGTGCCCGCAGGCAACTATATTGTCATAATAACCAGTATTACCGAACCGGGCACACCAACAGTAATAAGGCTGGTAAAGGATTAGCGGATAGTGACTTGCGGTATCAAAAAGACCCTGGCGGAGCAACAATTAAGGCCAAAAGGAATTATATTTACGCAAAATCTACCTTTATGAAAAAATTATTTTACTCACTAATTGCTTTTGCTTTACCTATTTCGGCCTTTGCGCAGATACCGGTGCTTGACAGCGCAGAATTTTACCACGTTGGACAACATTTTCACTACATGCTTTGCAGCCCAACAGCGGCAGGGCCTGCGGGTGCAATGCAGTCATGGGATTTTACTTCCATTGCCGATAGCGCTTTAGTACCCGTTGATGTTCTTGCAGCGGTAAACCCGGATACATCTACTGTTACGATCGATTACGCCGGAACAATATATCACCTTACCATTTCCGATACACAGACCGTACTTGGGGAACTTGAATTACCGATCGCGGATATAACTTATACTCCACCAATCCTGCTGGCACCACATCCCGTGACCTATCTTGATCATGCAGCAGGTGCATTCACCAATGTTTCTAATTCACCATCGACCGGTGCAGGAACCTGGACCCTTGATGCCGATGGATATGGCACCCTAAAAACACCGCAGGCAACGTTCAACAATTCACTCCGCATAAAATCTATTCGTAGCGAAGACGATACTACCGGTTTCGGAGTGGAGCATGTTGATTTTGTGTCTTACCTGTGGTACGATAGCTCACATGTGTACCCACTTATGAGAGTAGATTCAGTAATAGGCACGGGTGTGTTCCCAATGACGCAAATAACAGTGGCCTATTTCACAACCGACACACCAACCGCTGTAAGGCAAATTAATAAGGCTGAGGTAGCAGGCAATGCGCACCTGGATAATAACGGGCTGGTATTAAAAGCAAACCTGGCACAAGGCCACGAATACCGCATGGGTATATTAAGCCTTAATGGTAAAGTAGTTTATGGTACAACATTTACTGCTTCAGGCAATTTAGAACGCTTTAATTTCGACAATAAATTACCACTCAGCACTTACTTTATATCAATATCCGACCTTAACAGCCAAGCACCACCGATCACGATCAAGGTGATGAAACAATAATCTTAGTCTTTATAAGTTTTAAGAAGGTTACAGTGCATACTGTAACCTTTTTTATTTGCATACAAAACTTTAATTAACTTGTAGTAGTGTTGCAAGATATGCTGTAACATTTAACCGATTCAAGCGATATACTAATATGCAATTGCAGGGGAAGACCTTTTTTATAACCGGTGCCAGCAGGGGAATCGGTAAAGCCATAGCATTAAAACTGGCTGCCGATGGCGCCAATATAGTCATAGTGGCTAAGTCGGTAACTGAAAATCCTAAGCTGGGAGGCACGATATTCTCGGCCGCCGAGGAAGTGCAGCAGGCGGGAGGCAAAGCGCTTGCCATACAGTGCGACATACGGGATGAAGACCAAATACTGAATGCCGTGCAGCAGACCATCTCCATATTTGGCGGTATCGATGGGCTGGTCAATAATGCATCAGCCATCACACTTGGCGGTACAGAACAAACCGAGGCTAAGCGTTTTGACCTGATGCAGGCCATCAATGTAAGGGGCACTTTCTTTGTTACCAAGCACTGCATTCCCTTCCTGCGTAAATCATCGAACCCACATATACTTACGCTGTCTCCCCCGCTCGATATGAAGCCGCAATGGTTCGCATTTTCACCGGCCTATACTATTACTAAATATAACATGAGCATGCTGACGCTTGGCTGGGCAACAGAGCTGAAAAAAGATGGAATAGCAGCAAATGCGCTTTGGCCCGTAACCACTATTGCCACAGCAGCAGTGCAAAATATACTGGGGGGCGACATGCTGGTACAGCGCAGCCGCAAGCCTGCAATACTGGCAGACACTGCTCATTATATTTTACAGCAGCCATCAAGTGAATGCACGGGCAATACCTTCCTTGATGAAGAAATACTGGCTAAAATGGGCATTACCGACCTTGACAGCTATGCAGTGAACCCGGGAGGAACTTTACAGAAAGACTTGTTTGTATCTTAAAACCAATTGCATTGGAAACGATATTATCGATCAACAACATCTCCAAAGCCTACGGGCCTATACAGGCGCTGAAGGGTGTATCATTTGATGTGCCTGAAGGCTGCATCTTCGGGGTGCTGGGTCCAAATGGCAGCGGCAAGACCACCCTGCTGGGCACCATCCTGGATGTACTAAAGGCAGATAACGGCAGCTACCAATGGTTTGGTGGTATGCAAGCGGATGCCGCGCGCCGGCAGATAGGCTCGCTGCTGGAAACACCCAATTTCTATCATTACATGACTGCTGTAGATAACCTGGATATAAATGCATCCATTAAACAACGCGGCCATGATGATAAGCTCAGGGTGCTGGAAACTATGGGGCTGCTGCAACGTAAGGACAGCAAGTTCCAGACCTTTTCGCTGGGCATGAAACAGCGGCTGGCAATTGCGGCTGCCTTGCTGGGCAATCCAAAAGTGCTGGTGTTTGATGAGCCTACCAATGGCCTGGACCCTGCGGGTATAGCCGAGGTGCGCGAAATGATACGCAAGCTGAACAGCCAGGGCATCACCATCATAATGGCCAGCCACCTGCTGGATGAAGTGGAAAAAGTTTGCACACATGTAGCGATCCTTAAAAAGGGCGACCTGCTGCTGAGTGGGCCGGTGGACGAAGTGCTGCGCAGCGAAGACCAGGTGGAAGTAAAGGCGACAGATATGCAGGCATTGCAAAACGCCATGAGCGCTATGCCGGGTATCAAAAAAGTACTGCCCATAAATGGCATACTGCAGCTATCCTGCGATGAAACGGTGAGTACCCTGCAGATAAACGAATACTGCATCAGCAAAGGCATTACGCTGTCCCACCTGCTGCTGAAAAAGAAAAGCCTCGAAACCAAATTCATGGAACTTACAAATAATTAATCCTGATGAGATCACTACTTGCCATTGAATGGCTTAAGATAAAGCGTTACCGCACCTTCTGGATATTGACAGCCTTCTTCATCGTGCTGCTTCCCTTGTGGAACTACGAGATATCGAATGGCATGATCAATATGGGCAACGCATCGATAAACATACTGAACCAGGCTTATACCTTCCCGGAGGTTTGGGGGAATATGGGGTTCTGGGGAAGCATATTTATACTATTTCCATCGATACTCATCATCATCCTCACCACTAATGAGTTTGGCTATCGCACCCACCGGCAAAATGTGATAGACGGCTGGAGCAGGCTGCAATTCTACCATGCGAAAGTGGGAATGGTGATATTACTTAGCCTGCTGTCAACCCTGTTCCTCTTTCTTGTCGGGATTGTATTCGGGCTAATGAACGGCGGCTCAGCAAGCGATATCTTTGAGAAATTTGAGCAGGTGGCTTATTTCTTCCTGCTGTGTGTAGATTACCTGGGCTTCGCACTTTTTATTGGCATATGGATCAAACGCAGTGGGCTGGCCATAGGCCTGTTCCTGCTGTATTGCCTGATACTGGAAAACATACTCAAGGGCATCATTAACTGGAAACTGGACCTGAAACTAGGCAATTATCTGCCCTTGCAGAGCAGTGATGAATTATTGCCCTTCCCGCTCATACAGATGGCTAAGAAGATGATGGCCCCACAGACCGTGGAAATGTGGCCTTACGTAATTGTAACAATAGTTTGGTGTTTGATTTACTATTTTGCAGGCCGGAGCATGTTGCTGCGTAGCGACTGGTAAATGGCAAAATATGGATCAGAAGAAACCTGTTATTTTAATTACGAACGATGATGGCATTACAGCTCCCGGCATCAGGGCGCTGGTGGAGGCAGTAAAAGACCTGGGGCAGGTAATAGTGGTGGCCCCGGACAGCCCTCAATCGGGCATGGGCCATGCGATAACGATAGGCACTCCCCTGCGGCTGAATAAAGTAAGTGTATTCGAAGGAATAGAATCCTGGCAATGCAGCGGCACACCTGTCGACTGCGTGAAGCTGGCAAGGGATAAAATACTACACAGGAAGCCGGATATATGCCTGAGCGGTATAAACCACGGAGCAAATCATTCCATCAACCTCATTTATTCGGGCACTATGAGTGCTGCCATGGAAGCTGCTATAGAGGGTATACCCTCTGCGGGCTTCTCTTTGCTTGATTTTAGTTTTGATGCGGACTTTACCGTAGCTAAGAAAGTAGTGCGAAATATTGTTACACGTATGCTGAAGGAAACAATGCCGGAGCACCTCTTGCTTAACGTCAATATACCTAAAGTAGACGAAGCCGGATTTAAAGGAATAAAGCTGTGCAGGCAGGCATATGCAAAATGGGAAGAGAACTTTGACCACCGTGTAGACCCAAGGGGAAAGGACTATTTCTGGATGGTTGGGCGTTTTGTGAATATGGACCAAGGCGATGATACGGATGTGCAGGCCTTGCATGATGGCTTTGCATCGGTAGTGCCGGTAAAATTTGACCTTACCGATTATAAGATAAAAGACTGGATGCAGGATACATGGAAAGAGCTGGTTTAATGCCAGCTCTTTCCGATCTCATGTGGTAAAAGGTAACGTTTTATACTAATCGCCGTTCTCGACGATAGGTTTGTCCTTATAATTTTCCATAAAGCGGATATTGCTTTTTTCCAGGCTGGTTAAGCTAGCCCTTACATTGGTGCTTTTGGCGTGGTACCAGGGTTGCCTTTCGAAATGGTCTTTCAGCATACCATCGGGGAATATCATACCGTGACGTGCATATATCTCGTTCTTCATCACGTCGTAGCCCCAGGCGCTCAGGAATTCAAGGTCTTTATCTGTTAATGCCCTTTCAGACCCTTCAGGAAAATAGCCCTTGGTATTGTTGGCACTGCGGTCAGATCCTTTACCTTTTTTGAACAGACTTTTGCCATTGCTCTCGCTACTTCCGTTTGAAGCATTTGCAGCGTTATTTGCATTAGCAGCTGCATTTGCCGCAGCTATGCTGTCGGTATTGGTTGCTGCTGTATTCGTACCGTCTGTAGTGGTGGTTTGATCAGTAGCAGTGGTAGTTGTGGTGTCCGTCACCGGTTTACCGTCCTTATTGCATTTGCAGGAGGATACTATGCTTATGAAAAAGCAGAATAGCAGAATTTGTTTCAACATAAAATAAAGTTTTAAGTTACCGGATCACAAATCCCATTCACACATAGCTAGTTAGTAATTATCATGCCATGAGCAAATACAAGGCGGACCCAAGGGCTTTGCCTGTGACATAAGAGGTTGAATTACAATAAAAAAGGGAGGTGCCCGGAACTTGCCGGACTAGACATCACCAGGTTTTAACAAGTAGATGAGCATGTCCCGCAGGTCATCTGCCACCGCTTTTTTTGCTTCCATATTTTCATCAAGGCTAAAACCATTCCGCACCAATAGCCTGCGGGAAGGCCCATTTTCTTCATCAGTGCATGCTTCTATGATTTTCAGTTTCATAGTTTCAAAACCATAAGTTAAGACAGCTTGCAAGGCTTCCTGCATGATGCCTTTTCCCTGGTATGCCTGCAGAAGGCCGTAACCCAGCTCTGCCTGGTCTTCTTCTTTGAGAATGTTCCAAAGGCATATGGAGCCTGCGAGCCCTTTTTCGCCTTTCAGCATTATTCCCCATAAAATGGCCACATTCTCAGAAGTATTTTTGGTGATCCTTTCGATAAAGGCTATTGCGTCCCCAATTACATGCGCCCTGGGGCCACCGGTGTATTTATTAAGCTCTGCATCATTCCGCATCGTGAATACGTCCTGTGCATCGTCAAAGGTTAAGGGCCTTAGCAGCAGGCGTTCCGTTTCGAGTATTGGGAAAGGAGTAAAATTGAGCTCAAGCATAACTTTGTTTAAGGCAAAGCAATTTACATCAGCATCAGTGATTCGCGCAAAATGCGGAAAGTAAGATATCCACATTTTCCCCTTAAGCCTTCTTAGCCGGGTCCGGCCCCTTACTATTATCTTTCTTTGGACCCATGTTGCAGGCAATTAATGATGGTATTCAAAGCTAGTATGTTTTTTGTAAAAAGATCAGCGGGAAGATCGTGCTATGTCGTAATCATTTTTTTGCATAATTTGTATAAAGTAAAAAACACAGCGATGAAAAAGCCGGCAGTATGTGCACATATCCAAGACATAAAAGAGCTTAAAACAGCAAAAGCTTATGAATGCGAAGAATGTATCAAAACAGGTGATACCTGGGTTCACTTACGTACCTGCCAAACCTGCGGCGCTACATTATGCTGCGATCAATCGCCCAATACCCACATGACCAAACACTACTATAAAGACGGACACCCTGTAGTGATATCGGCAGAGCCGGGTGAGAAATGGATATACTGCTATAAAGATGATCTCTTTGCTGACTACGAATAAAGTAAAACACCATGAGCAAGATAACACTGCCGCCATTGCCCTTAGCGGAATGGATAGAAACAAAGAAAACTTTACACCTGTTTGCGCAGGTAATCGGTAAAATAAAGCTGGCGCTGATGCCCTATAAGAACCACTGGTGGCATATTCCGCTTTATATAAATGCCAGGGGAATTGGCACCGGCCCTGTTCCCTACAGCGACAAACTAATTGAGATCAATTTTGATTTCTGCAGGCATGCCCTGGTATTCACTACCAATAAAAGCGAGATAGAAGTAATAGAACTAAAAGACGGTCTTTGTGTATCGGCGTTTTACGCACAGGTATTTGAGGCGTTGGGCCGTTTGGGCGTACATACCAAAATACTTGCAAAGCCATATGAGATAGAACCGGCAATTCCTTTTGCAGAAGATACTGAACATTGCAGCTATAACAAGGAATACATTAACCGCTACTGGCAAATACTTTCCTTCATTGATCCTATATTCAAAGAATTCAGTGGCAGGTTCCTGGGCAAATGCTCTCCTGTCCATTTGTTCTGGCATAGCTTTGATGTGGCAGTTACCCGTTTCTCCGGCAGGCGCGGGCCGGATATGCCGGGAGCTAATAAGGTGAATACGGAAGCATATTCACATGAAGTGATCAGCTCTGGTTTTTGGGTGGGCGATAATAATGTGCCTGAGCCGGCATTTTATACTTATGCCTACCCTTCTCCCGCAGGTATCACCGGGGAGCAATTGCTACCGGCGGGGAAGGCTAAATGGATAGAGTCAAACGGCAGCCCCATGGCACTGTACACATACGAAGAGATGAGGAAAGAAGATGATCCCAAACAAGCGCTGCTCCAATTCATGCAAAGCTCCTACATGGCAGGCGCAAAGCTTGCAGGCTGGGATATAACAGCATTTAAAGCAAAGCACAAAGCATAACACATACCAAAATGGATAAACGCAGCTTTCTCAAAAACGCTTCACTGCTTGGCATAAGCAGCCTGGTCAGCTTTTCTGCAATGGGTAAAATGTTCGATAAGGCAGAGGACCTTTCGCCAGACAACGATGGAGATGATGAAGATCTTTGGGCAAGTGTGCGCCGCGGCTATAAGATAAACCCCGATTTCATTAACCTGGAAAACGGTTACTACTGTATAGCCCCGAAAGAGGTGATGAGAAAATACATGGAGCATTTGCGCATGACGAACCTCGAAGGCGCGCATTATATGCGCACAGTGCAGTTCGATAACAAAAAAGCAACTGCTAACAAGCTGGCGGAACTGGCAGGATGTTCCCCTGAAGAACTTATCATTACCCGCAACACCACAGAATCGCTGGACATGATCATAAGCGGCATGCACTGGAAGCATGGGGACGAAGCGATAATGGCCGAACAAGACTATGGCGCTATGCTGGACATGTTCAAACAGGTCGCAAAGCGCCACGGCACCGTAAACAAAATTGTCTCCATTCCGCAGGACCCGAAGAGCGATGAAGAAATAGTTGAACTATATGCTAAGGCAATTACTCCCAGGACTAAGTTGCTGATGGTATGCCATATGATCAATATTACGGGGCATATACTGCCCGTGCGCAAGATATGCGATATGGCACATGCTAAAGGTGTGCAGGTAATGGTGGATGGCGCCCATGCTTTCGCCCACCTGAAATTTAAAATACCCGACCTCCACTGCGATTACTATGGCAGCAGCCTGCATAAATGGCTGAGCACGCCGCTAGGGGCCGGAATGCTGTATGTGAAAAAAGAGCACATCCCTAAAATATGGCCGCTATTTGCCGACAGCAGTAAAAAAGAGGATGATATCCTGAGACTGAACCATACCGGTACTGATCCGGTGGCAATTGGTCTTACTATTGGCGATGCAATTGATTATTATCTTGCCGTAGGGCCCGAAAGGAAGGAAGCCCGACTGAGGTACCTGCAAAATTACTGGACAGGCAAAGTACGCGGGCTGCCGCATATAGTATTAAATACTCCCACCGACCCTGTCCGTTCATGCGCTATAGCAAACGTAGGCGTAGAAGGAATGACGCCTGCCGGGCTTGCAGATGTGCTGATGAAAAAATACGCCATCTATACCGTAGCTATAGATGGCGCAGGGGTGCATGGTTGTCGCATTACACCTAATATTTTTACTACTACTGAGGAACTTGATACATTCGTGGATGCATTAACAGAGATCGCGAGAAAGGCCTAGTTGTATTTAACTTTAAAGGTTCCGGACATGGTTGATGAATCTGTCATAGTCGCCGAATAGGAGCCCGACATTACACCGCTTGTAATACCCTGTATCGTAATACTGCCGTGCGCTGAATTTTTTATACCATTTCCTATATAGTTAACAGAGCCCTCGCTGATATTGGTGAAGTTGTATGTATGGGGCATGCCCGCTGTGCTGAAATTTCTCACAGTGATGTCCATTGTCCTTAGTGGGTTCCACATTGTACCATCTATAACAAGCATAGTACCCGTCAAGGTAGCCGTGACATCGGTAGCATAAAAAGAGTCGAGAAATTGCAAGCTACCGGTCATCGTACCCGTGGAATCAACTATCTCTACTTCGTCTCTATGCAAAGATGCCCATCCCCAATCGCCATTCCTTTCGGCTAGTTCAAAACCCAAGATGTTTGCATAAGGTGATGCTCTCCTGCAGCTTGTAGGTCCACAATATGGCCGGAGTGCTTTAAATTTCATACGGTCAGCTGATTTTAGATTTTCACTTGGCAATAAATATACATAACTCGCCACAGGAATCCCATTTCCAGCCCAATCCGGCACAAAAAATGCCCGGAACTTCCGGTAAAGGCAGCCGGGAGTAACCGATCCACTACAGGAGTACGGGCTCCAATTCGTGCCTGGTGAGGCAAAAATTCTTCAATTTTACGCATTGGGTAATATGACATAAATAGACGACCTTTGCAGTAACTAAAAGCGTTTATTTAAAAAGTATGGGAAGATCTCAGGAAACAATAGGTAAAAAAGAGAAAGAAAAGAAGAAAGCCAAAAACAGGCAGGACAAGGCTGAAAGGAAGCAGGAAAGGCAGGCGAACAACAGCAAGGGTAAGACCCTTGATGATATGATGGCCTACATAGATGAAAATGGCAACATTTCTGCTACCCCGCCGGATCCAAGAAAGAAGAAGGAAATCAATCACGAAGATATTGACCTGACGCCGGGCAAGCGCATTGAAGAGCCGGGTGAAGTGGAAAGGACTGGTGTAGTTACTTTTTTCAATACCGAAAAAGGTTATGGTTTTATAGCTGATGCGAAGAGCAAGCAGAGTGTATTTGTGCACATCAACCAGGTATCATCGCCTATAACGGAGAAAGACAAAGTATCTTTTGAAGTGGAAATGGGACCGAAAGGATTGAGCGCGATCAAAGTGAAAAAAATATAGTTCCATATATAAATGATTAAAAAAAGCCGGTATAGTACCGGCTTTTTTATTGGGTAAACCTGCAATTATTAAGGTATGTTGAAGATATGTATCGATTGGTCTTTGTACTCCTGGTAAGCAGGCTGGTCAGATTTTACTTTATCCGAGACCACTACTATTTGGTTGTTGTTGATAAAGGAAATACCCTCGATATTGCCGTACAGTACATTAGTACCAGCACCTACTACCCCGCTGCTGCTGCCTTTAGGAAATTCGTAGGCGGTGCCGCCGGTTATGGTCCATGACGTGCTGCTCAAAGTACCAATCCATATTTGTGAGTCCTCCTGCGATGTGATAGCCACTTTATTGCCATACACGCAGATATCGGAGTAATCGTTGAAAGTAACAGAAGCAGGCAAAGTGATCTCTGTGACAAACTCCCAGTTGCTGCCGGTTTTATGTAATACGGGCACTTTTCCAGTACCTTCCACAAGACCTAATATATAGTCTTCCCCGCCCCTGAAAACCCATGCGATACCTTCAAAGGCTTTGTTATTATTAGACGAATTAAAGTAATAATCAGCCCAAAGGTTTTCCTGGTAATTCATGCTTGCATCGTACTGGCGGATGCGGGGCTGGTAAACGCCGTTGTGTGATACTGATTCTTCCACAACAAAAAAGTGCGGTGTATTTTGGCTATCATAAGTAATACCCTCAAAGCCGGAGGTACCTGAACCTGAACTAAGCAGGCTATTTTGAGCGCTATTCTCAGGCAAGGTGCTTTTTATCTTCGCGATCTTGTACCTGTTATCAAATGCTACATAAAAATAACCATCAAGATAATAAACGCCGCTGGCTTCGAAATCATCGGTATGATCGTAGCCCTGCAGCAGTTTGTAAATTTTAGCTTCTGCCACAGGCGCTCCCAATACTGTTGCTCCGCTGATCTTTGCTGCAGTGTGCACTTTGGTATTGTCAGCAGTGGCGGGAGATGCAGCAGTTGTTACGGGCGTTTGCGTAGCTTTTTTGCAGGCGATAAATAAGGTGGCAACAGATAATGTTGTGATAATAATGTGGCTCTTTCCCATAGAATTGATTTTGCCGTAAAATCACCACATTAGTATTACCTTAATTTAGCCTTCATGTTAATTAATTTATTATTTCATGATCGTGTTATAAAACTGTTACGCACATAATGCACGAAACTGTGTCTTTACTTTGCACAATAAGATATCGATATTTGAACAGCCAATATACAAGGTATGAACAAACAGCACCAGTACTCATTACAGGTTACCTGGACAGGCAATAAGGGAACGGGGACGAACGACTATCGCGCCTACGACCGCAACTATACCGTGCAGACCGCGGGTAAAGAGCCGATATCTGGCTCTGCTGATCCTGCATTTCGTGGCGAGGATACGAAGTATAACCCCGAGGAGTTTTTATTGATGGCCCTTTCCAGTTGCCATATGTTGTGGTACCTGCACCTCTGTGCTGATGCAGGAATTGTAGTAACTGATTATAGCGACGCAGCTACAGGAAAGATGGATGAATCGCCAAAGGGCGGTGGTCATTTTACAGAGGTCACGCTTAATCCCATGGTTACGATCACTGATGCCTCAATGATAGACAAGGCCAACGAACTGCACGTAAAAGCAAGTGAAAAGTGCTTTATTGCCAACTCCGTCAACTTCCCGGTGCACCATCTGCCCAACTGCAAGGTGACAGGCTAAGTTTTACGTAACCGCAGGAATATCTTTCCTTTTACTCCGTTGTTTTGCCATCGAACTCTTCCTCATTTTCCGCTGCTTCTTTCTTAGTGCTGCGCACGATACCGTCTTTGTGATGTGCGGGGGAATATATCGTGTACATTTTTAGCTCTTTCTCACTATCCGTATTGATGACATTGTGCATAGCACCTGCCGGGATGATCACTGCATCACCGTCCTGCACTTCGTATACATTACCGTCAATAATACACTTGCCTTTGCCGCTTTCGAAACGGAAGAACTGGTCGTTATCGGGATGGGTTTCCATACCGATATCTTCATTAGGCTTCAGGCTCATTAAGACAAGTTGGCTATGTTTTGAGGTATATAATACCTTACGGAAGTTAGCATTCTCAAGTGTTGCTTTTTCGATAGCAGTTTTAAATCCTGTCATGTCAAACGGTTTTTATGTGAATACAATATTAACACGCCGCAAACTGCCGCTCAATGATGCCTGTCAGGGCTTTAGATGACCTTCATCAGGCATTTCCAATGCCTTTCGCAACATAGCCTCTGTCTCTGCAATATCCAGCCTGGCTATTTGCATAATGCCGAGTTCGCGCTCCTCGAGCTTCGTATCGAACACGCGGTTCATCTCGTCTCTTGCACCCTGCGCCAATTCCAACAGCTCATCAACTGTAGGTTTTTCAGCACTGCCAAGCATAAACGCCACATCGCAGGCGAACTTTATTTCAGCATCGTTAAAGAAAACGATGTCAGAGGCCGATACGCAGGAAAACAGGTAATGTCCGCTATCTAACACCTGCAGATCGTAACCATATTGGGTCTTAAGATGGAATAGTCCTAGTGGCCTACCTGTTACAGAAAAATCGGTAAGATGAGATTTGGCTTCTAATAGCTGCATAATAACGGACAAAAGTAAGGATGTTTTCATTTTGCAACGGTGGCATACAGGTAAATGCCATCGGGCGATTTGAAGATCTGACATAATGATAGTATATTAATAAAAAATAAGTGCATGACGGTCAATAGAAATACAGAACATACACATAATTGATTGTCAGCAACAAATGCCACGATATGAAGATCCTGTTTCGATTATTGTCTGTACTATTCATGCTGAGCACTGTCGTTTCCTTTGCAAAAGGGAAAAAAGTGAAAACGCAGATTCTCTTTGCCCCAATGGTTGATACAGGCCGGAAGCCTACTACCCTGCTAAGAATGTTTTCCACAGAGCTGGATACTACTACAAAGGATTCCATGAGGATGTTCACTTGTGTTTGGGATACGACTGCCAAAGCTTTTGTAAAGGTCGACAGCATTGCGCCTTTCACTATAAAATACTATGCTAAAGCACCTGATTCGCTCATCTTCCATAGTACGCTGAAAAACACCTACCTGAAAACCATAGACCTAAGCAAAATTGCCAGGCGGGACAAAAACAAATTGCATGTCAATTTCCCGCTGAACTTTGAAAGTTGCTATATAGGCAAGCTCATCTGCGACACCACGATAGACACTATATACTTCAACGCAGATGTTTCATTCTCTTCCTGCACCATCGGCGACATCATATTGCCAACCTGCATCTTCAGGAAGAGCTTTGAAATGGAAAGGCCGGTGGTATACAACAGCATTTCCTTCGAGGGATCGGAATTCGATTCAACATTCATACTTCGCGTTAGTTTCAAAGATTGGTTCAGTAATCAACTAACGAAAAAAGGGCAAGACTCGCTGGCGGAGCTATTCTTTATGAACGGGTACGATATACAGCCCCTGAACTTTAAGAATTGTTCTTTTAGAGGTAGCACCAGGATATTTAATGTGCTAAAGTATCACAAGCTATCTTTTAGTAGCAGCCATTTCTTTAAGGATGTCTCCTTCTTAAGATCATACGGCAAAAAAAAACGCATAGAGGATAATGATGACATTAAAAACGACCAGTTTGGTTTATGCGGTATAGACCTCAGCAATACTACGTTTAACGCCATGGCTTCTTTCTATCGTGAGCCGGTTTTGAATGTGAATTTCAAATCGGCATATTTTAAGGGTGTACTGAACCTGTTCGAAACCACCTTTACCGACAGCAATAGCAAAGCCTTGTCGCAGGCGCGTTTTGCAGAAAATGCAGTTTGCATACTGAGGCCGGACAATTTTAGCTTCTTCAATCTTAAGTTCAACTGGGTTACTGTTGACAGGCTCAATTTTCCGTTTGTTAACGACACCGGTGGCATTATCGGCGTACACGACTCGCTTGTACACAACCAGGAAACCATAGAAAATATAGAGAAGTACTATGGCTCGCTAAAGGAGCAGGCCAAGGGCTACTATAATAAACAGGACGAAGTATACGAAAGGCTGCAGCAGAAATATGAACATCAAAAGCTGCAGTATGAGATGGCGCATGACTTACATAACGGCCACCTGGGGTCCTACCTGGCTGCTGCTATCCCTGAGCTATTTGTCCGCAATGGCTTCGATGGCGAAGGGCGTTTCTTTCTCCTTACTATACTAAGTGTATTGTTCTTTGCATTTCTCTACTTCTTTTTCTGCAAGAGGGAAATGGTCAAATACTTCAACGAAGGCGATGACAGCCTGAATACAGATGACCCGCGTGACCCTGCGAATACCATGCGCGCCAGGGTGAACAATATTAGTTTCAAAACCTATTTCAAAGGCCTTTGGCTCAGCACCATTGTGCTCATCAGCCCACACTTCCCCAAGAAGTATTTTAAGATAAAAGGCATCATGTTTGCCTTTGTGCTTATAGAATGGGGCCTCGGTTTGCTCATGATCATCCTCTTCTTCCTGCATATTGCCGGGCACTATCCTATTGTGAAGACACTGATAGGTATCTAAAAAAGGCTAACCTGGGCTTAAGGCAAGCCACTCGGCCCGCGTGATCCCAAACAGGTCATACTCCCCGCCCCGGAATTGTGCACCTGTTGCTATCAGTTGCATACCGTTGCGCATGGCCACTTGTTTTGAGCGTTCATTCTTTGGGTCTATAATGGACACCAGGGTATCATCCGGTTCATTCTCAAAACCATAGTCCCGGAATAACTGTGCAGCCTCTGTAGCATAGCCCATGCCCCAGTACCTGCGCAGCAGGTGGTATCCTATCTCTACCATGGTTTTACCATTTACCTCTTGTGTGAATAAGCCACACATACCCACCATCTCACCGCTCTTTTTATGGATGAGCATCTGCAACCCGCCCCGGCCATCTTCATATCGTTTCAGCGTAAAGTCTATGAAAACATGCGCAAGTTCCCTCGGCGTTTTACCTTCCATCCTGGTGAATTCCGTCGCTACAGGGTCCTCGCAATATTCCATCCATAGCTCCGCATCTGCCGCTGTGAGGAAGCGCGTGACGAGACGGGCGGATTGGAGATTGTCCCTGTATTTCATTTCGTGAATTTATACGGATCGCCGGTAATTTCCTAAAATGGCATCAGTCTTTTCGCCTTTCAATGCAATGGTAAAGTGTTTTCAACTTGCCATTAGTAACTGACGATTGTCAGCACATAAGCTGACCCCGATCATATTTTTAATATGGGTAGCAGGATAATTTTACTGCGACTCAATAATTACTATTAAAATCATAACTCATGAAAGACCAGATCAGGAAAAATGCGGGACCCTCCTCAGCCGTTTACGGCATGGGCTTTATCGGCTCCCTCATCTATTTCATACAGCATGCTGCCAGCTTCGGCATGGGTGTCTTGGGCGTACTGAAGGCTATTGTATGGCCGGCAATGATGGCTTACAAATTGTTCGAGTTCCTTAAGCTATAGTGGTGAAGAACAGCCTGAAGAAGATCTTCGCTGCTTGCTCCATAATACTAATAGTTGCGGCCGGCTATTACTATATAGCACGTCCGTACCAGCTGCGCTGGGGCGCTACGAAAGCAGAGATAATGCAGCCCATGCCGGGAGACGAACTGGACCCTCATCCCGGTTTCCTGGCCACCCGTGCTATTACCGTCAATGCACCCGCATCAGTCATTTGGCCATGGCTGGTTCAAATGGGCTTTGACCGTGCCGGCTTTTATGGTTATGATATTATTGAAAATATTGGCAGCAAAACGGGTATGCATAGTGCCGATAGCATTATACCGGAGCTGCAGCATATATCGGTGGGCGATAAAGTCCCCATCAGCCTCGTGGCTGCGACGAAGATGTATGCCATTGAGCCAAACCAATACCTCATCTGGTCCGGAGACGCGAACGATGCCGCAAAAGGCGGTTTTACATGGGCCCTTTACCCCATCGACAATGATCACACCCGCCTGGTGAGCCGCATACGCTGGACCCATCACTGGAGTAATCTAAAGCTCATGCCATTGGACCTCTTCACCGAGCTCACAGACCATCTTGCTGTAAGGAGAATATTACCGGGCATCAAAGTACGCGCCGAGGGCGGCCATATACCATCCATGACCACACTCTCCATAGTGTTCTTCCTCTACCTTGCCGCTGCCATCGGTTTCCTTATATCGATCATCCGCCTGCTCATTCGCCGGCTGACAACGAAAAGCTATTTGATCTGCTTGTTATCAGGCATTGCATGGCTGCTTATCTGGTATTCGCCGTTTAGTTCCTGATAGGAATTGAAAGCCTTAAATTTGTATCATGTTCTTAAGGCCTCTTCATCGCTTGCTATTACTGCTCGTCCTGTTCTGCATGCAGGGCTGTATCCTTATAAGGCCGGTACTGCAAAAAATGGCCTATAACGAAAGGCGGCACTACTACGAAGAGGGAACAACAAACATCAGCAAGGATACCATCAACTATACTTACGACGGGCATATCATTGTGGGAGTGAAACTGAACAACGATACTACCACGCATAAGTATATAGTAGACAACGGACTCAACTCGATATTAAGCAATGACGATGCAAAAAATCTAAACCTGCGGCCGCTAACCACTATGACCGGCTATGATGCCCATAAGAACATACAGGCATTTTCTGTTTACAAGCTCGACTCATTTAAGATCGGCGCACAAACCTTTTACAATTACGGCTTCAGTGGCGGCGATGATCTGAAGGCAGTACCCAATAAAGGCATAAACGGCGTAAATGGCTTTGTAGGCCTCAATATACTGGAGCAGGGCGTATGGAGCTTTAACAACCTCACGGGACAACTAATAATAGCCAACAACATTAATGAGATACCGGCTGAAAGAAAGGCATACCGCATACCCTTAAAGAAACACTATGGCCGTTGGTTCGTCGCCCTTAGAGTGAATGGTATAAAGACCAAAGCCATCCTCGACTTTGGCTACAATGGCAGCCTGATGCTACCTAAGAAAATGATGGACAAAATAAAACCAAAGAGCATGCTTACCTATTACGGTCTTACCAACTACACACTGGCCGGGGTAAACTATGATACGCTGCATTATTCCCGGGGAGCCAAGATTGAGTTGGCACAATCAGGCCTGGACCTTGAGAGCAAAATGATCTGCTTCTCCAATAGTCCGCTGCCACTGCTGGGTGTGGGCTTCGTTACGCAATACTGTTTCACTATCGACCTCTCGCACAATACTCTATACCTCGCACCATTGCAGCAGGACCCACACGCAAACAAGCACCTAAAGACCTGGGGCCTGAATATTAATAAGCAGAACGGCGACTGGATCGTGACCACTCTGCTCAAAGACAGCGAAGCAGAAAACAAAGGCATACACATAGGCGACAAACTGGTAAGCATCAATGATAAAACGCCCGTTCCCGGAGATGACCAGCTAAGCCTTAAACTGATCAATGAAGCATTGCAAGGCGATGGGCCTTTAAGTTTAGATCTGCTTAGAGACGGTGCGAGTATTAAGCTGGTGTTGAGGGAGAAGGTTGAGTATTAGGCATATAACGGCGCAACTAAAAGACTTGAGCATTTGGAGACACAATTGGAAAACGTTTGCGGCAATCGGGACAATTGTTACTTCTTTACGTTTTTATTTGTTTTCCTAATCCTTTCTAAATAACTCGAGTACGGTTTTACTTTGTCGTTAAGTAAATGTTCAACCGCTGCTTTTACTTTTATTTTATTAGGAGCATCAATAAAATTATTAAAGATTTCTATGCCAGTAACACTTTGATTCCCTTTGTATTTAGTCTTGCGATAACTAATATTGAAACCGCCATCATTAATAATCGATAGAATATCATTGAGGAATGGCCTGAAATCCTGCGGGGACGAAAAAGTTAAATCATCAACATATCTGGTGTATGTAAGTTTATGCAGCTCACAAAGCGTAATCAGTTTTTTGTCTGTTTCTAAAAAAACAAGATTTGCAATATGGGTACTGGTAGGAGTTCCTTGTGGGAGCTCATATTTCCATGTTGTTAATTTAGTTAACCAGTGAGAAAAATGATCCGAAAATCCTAATAATAAAAAAGTGGTATAAACATGGGTCGAACTTATACTGGGGTAAAAGTCCTGCAAATCCGTCGTGAACTGATATTTATTTCCTTGATGCGGTTTTGCATTTGTAATATTATTTCTTCCCTTAACGCCACCATGGATATTGTGGGGTAACGGAATAGGGGCTAGAATTTTATTTTTGATTGCAGATTGAATAACCTTCAATTGTTTTAATGATGGTCTAATAGCCCTCTCTTTAATAGTGCCATCTTTATATCTCTTTAATTCGCCTGTCAGCTTATTGGTTTTCTTTTCAAACCATTCCGCATAATATTCATCGATATGGTCAGTAATGTATTCAATTTCATATGGTTTACAACCGACAATTGCGCAAAGTTTTTTTAATTGACTTTTTTTAAATAGCGAAGAATTCATTCACTAGCGATTTTACAGAAGGCCCGATGATTGCAAAGGCGTCCCTTTTATTTGGTGGCACATCGTCTTCGTTCATAGAAAGGAAAAATAATATTGGCAGAGGAACATTCAAGTGCTCACTAATTACTTTTAGTGTTGAAAGATTAGGCTCCTTGAGATTACCCTCAATCTTTGAAAGATATGTTTGGCTAATATCACACGAAGCAGCAAACTCAAGTTGAGTTTGCCCTTTTTGCTTTCTAATATTTTTTATAGTTGTACCTAAATTCATTTAACGAAGTAAATTAAGGAGTGTTCGGATTTTTAGACGCTTTTAATCTTACAACTAACAGACTCATTTAAAAAAATTGGAGAGCAATGCAACAACTTTGACTACTACAGATAGTATCTCCTTGTTGGTTTTCCCTTTTTTCTTTTTCAAAATCTGAAGAAGATTTAGTGCTTCATAGAGGTTTTTCAAATCCTCGTCCGAAAGAGAACACCGGTTCTTAATGACGGTATTGATATTTAGCATCAATCCGTCAATGTTTTGGCTTTGTTTTTTTCTGGCCATAATATTATGTTTTTTAGTAACTGGACAATATTGTCCTGCTCTAAACCAAGATTATCTGTTACTAAATGCGTAGACGATGTTCCCATACACTCACTTAATCTTCCTGCTCCATTCAATCTTATAACTAACTCTTTCAAATCAATCAATAGCTTGCAGTAGCATACGAAACAGTATTATCAATGTCGACTATTAAATATCATTTTACAACGAGATAGACGAACATAACTGTGACGCTAATAAACCCTTTCAGGTTGTCCAATTGGACTTTCAAGTGAACTTCATTTAGTTAATCAGAACCAAAACATTTTCAAAGAACTTATTGCAAATATACGAAAATATGACTGTCAGGACATAAAACGTTTATTTAATTTATCCACAAGGCGTACATAAATGTGTAAAATTATATTTGTTTATATTGAGTAGACTACATATTTAATTCTGACACCTTCAGTAACACTGTCGGTATCCATGTTCGCTGGTACTGAAATCCTAACCTCATGCCAAACATTATTCTTTATCTTGCAGCCTGAATAATACCGACAGATTAAGAATGGACTTTAAGCGATATTTAATAACTGCTGCCCTGCCCTATGCCAATGGGCCAGTGCATATAGGCCACCTGGCAGGCTGCTACCTGCCGGCCGATATATATGTGCGCTACCTGCGTGCGCAAAAGAGGGATGTGAAATTTGTATGTGGCAGTGATGAGCACGGTGTGCCTATCACCATCCGCGCCATGAAGGAAGGCATTACCCCCCAGCAGGTGGTGGATAAATACCATGCTATCATAAAGGATAGTTTTGAGCAAATGGGCATAGGCTTTGATATCTATAGCCGCACCAGCAATGAAACGCATAAAGAGACCAGCCAGGCATTCTTTACCAAGCTATACAATGATGGCCTCTTCGAGGAGCGCGAAAGTGAGCAGTACTACGACGAGGAAAAGGACATGTTCCTTGCCGACCGTTACATAGTGGGCACCTGCCCCGTATGCGCCAACCCTAATGCCTATGGCGACCAATGCGAGCGTTGCGGCAGTACCCTGAGCCCGGAAATGCTCATCGACCCGCATAGTGCCCTGAGCAATGCAAAACTGGTAAAGCGCAATACCAAACACTGGTACTTCCCCCTTAATAAATACGAGGACTTCCTGAACGACTGGATAGTAAAAGGCAAAAAGGACGAATGGAAGCCCAACGTGTACGGCCAATGTAAAAGCTGGCTGGATAACGGCCTGCAGCCCCGCGCCATGACCCGCGACAGCAACTGGGGCGTACCCGTGCCCCTGCCCGATGCAAAGGGCAAGGTACTCTATGTATGGTTCGATGCGCCGATAGGCTATATAAGCGCCACCAAAGAGCTCACCAACCAGTGGGCCGACTACTGGCAGCAGGAAGATACCAAGCTGGTGCACTTCATAGGCAAGGATAATATCGTGTTCCACTGCATCATCTTCCCGGCTATGCTGAAGGCGCATGGCAAGTTTGTGCTGCCCGAGAATGTACCTGCAAACGAATTCCTGAATATAGAAGGTGAGAAAGTATCCACCTCGCGCAACTGGGCGGTATGGGTGGATGAATATTTAAAGGACTTCCCCGATCAGCAGGATGTATTGCGCTATGTGCTCTGCGCCAATGCACCTGAGACCAAAGACAATGACTTCACCTGGAAGGATTTCCAGGACAGGACAAATAGTGAGCTGGTAAGCATCTTCGGCAACTTCGTGAACCGCGCCTTTGTGCTGATGCATAAACTATGCAACGGCCGTATGCCTGTATTGCATAAGGACATAATGGACGAGGCCGATCATGCACTGATACTGGCCATACAGAATGCTAAGACCAACGTCGAGTCCAATATCGAGAACTATAAGTTCCGCGACGGGCTCTACGAAGTGATAGACCTTGCCCGCAAGGCCAATAAATACATGCAGGACAAGGAGCCATGGAAACTGGCTAAAACCCCTGAACTGCAAGCCGGGAACCAACAGAAGATAGACAACTGCCTGCACCTTTGCCTGCAGCTTACTGCCAATCTCGCCATACTGGTCAACCCCTTCCTGCCCTTCGCGGCTAAGAAGATGTGCCATATGATGAAGGTGGTGGACAAGATGCTGGACTGGGAGAATGCAGGGCGTATTGACCTGCTAAAAGAGAATTACCCCCTGCGCGCGCCGGAACTGCTCTTCCGTAAAATAGAAGATACCGAGATAGCAGCTCAGGTAGAAAAACTCCATGCTAATCTCGTACAGAGTGCAGCTGCAACTGCCGCTGCGAGCCACACAGAAAAGAAATCCGAAGAAAAGCCGGCAGATGCCGCCGCATTCCCTACTCCACAGAAGCCCGAGATCATCATCGACGACTTCATGAAGATGGACCTGCGTGCAGGCACCATACTAAGCGCTGAAAAGGTAGAAAAGGCCGACAAACTGCTAAAACTGGAGATAGATCTTGGCTACGAGAAGCGCACGGTGGTTTCGGGCATAGCCCTGCACTTTAAGCCCGAGGATATTGTGGGCAAGCAAGTAACAGTGGTTGCCAACCTTGCCCCACGCAAAATGCGCGGCATAGAAAGCAAAGGCATGATACTAATGGCACAAAATGCCGATGGAAGGCTTATTTTTGTGTCCCCGTTGGAAACATCGGATAATGGTGCAGAAGTGAAATAGTAGAAAGTAATGAGTATAAAGTAGAAAGACAAGTTGTCTATTCTTTATTCAAATAACAGCTTTATACTTTCTACTATCTACTTTAGACTAAATAAAGAATTATGAAGAAGAAAACTATATGGTGGCTTGTAGGTGGTGGAATTGTGCTGTTGATCGTAATTATTGTTATTGCCAAACGCAGTGGCGATGATAGCCTGCAGGTGGCCGTTGAAAAAGCCGCACCGCATACTATTACCGAAACCGTAACGGCAAGCGGCAAGATATACCCCGAAACAGAAGTAAAGATAGCGCCCGAAGTAAGCGGTGAAATAACCGAACTTACTATTGAGGAAGGCGATAGCGTGAAGGCTGGCCAACTGCTGGTGAAAATAAACCCGGCCATTTACAACTCTATGGTCAACCAGGCCGAGGCTTCCATGCAGCAATCACGCGCCGGCGCCCTGAATACAAAAGAGATGATGGCGCAGTCGCAATCGCAGTATGAGCTGGCTAAATCAACTTTCGACCGCAACCAGAAATTATACCAGGACAAAGTTATATCTGCCCTTGAGTTTGAGCAGGCCGAGGCATCGTTCAAAAGTGCCAAGGCTACTTACGAGGCATCTAAAGCCAGTCTGAGTGGTGGCAACTACGGTGTAGCAGCTGCACAGGCCAGTCTGTCACAATCAAGGGAAACCCTGCGCAAGACGACCATCACCGCACCACGTTCAGGCATCATATCACAGCTCAACGTAAAGAAGGGCGAGCGTGTAGTAGGTACTGCGCAGATGGCAGGTACTGAAATGCTCACCATTGCAGATATGAGCCGTATCGAAGTTCGGGTAGATGTTAGCGAAACCGACATAGCCAAAGTAAAGCTGGGCGATACCACCGCGATAGAAGCCGATGCATACCGAAACAGGAAGTTCACGGGTATCGTATCGAAAGTAGCTGTATCCAGCAAGTCCACCGGCCTGGTACAAACCAGCACCGACCAGGTTACAAACTATACCGTACACATATTGATACTTCCTTCCAGCTATGCGGATCTTACTGCAGGCATGACCAAAGGCAAATTCCCCTTCAAGCCCGGCATGTCGGCATCAGTCGAGATTCAGACCAATAAAGCATTCAATATCCTCTCCGTTCCCGTTAACGCAGTTACCACCCGCGACTGGCCCGATAGCCTCAAGGCTAAAATGAGGAACGAGTCGGACGCCGGCATGAACGATATACGCCAGGTAGTATTTGTTTACGATGAAAAGACAAAACAGGTACGCCTGCGCGATGTAAAAACCGGCCTGCAGGACAATGAATACCTGCAGGTGACCGATGGCCTCAAAGAGGCCGAGCAGGTAGTGATAGCACCATACGGCGCAATAGCCCGCACACTGAAAGACAAGATGCAGGTAAAAATAGTGGCGAAGGATAAGCTCTTCACTGCCAAAGACGAAAAGTAACCACAGACCAATTCTTAAGACTTGAACGATAACGCACCCCGTACATTTGGATTAACAGGCAACGGAAGCTGGGCTACTGCTATTGCCAAAATACTGACCGATAACGGCCATACCGTCAACTGGTGGGTAAGGAATACCACCAGTATGTCGCACATACAGAACAGGCACCACAACCCCAATTACCTTACCTCTGTTCGCTTCCTGCCCGAGATGATACGCCTTACAGACAACCTGCAGGAAGTAGTGGAGAACTGTGACGACATTATAGTCTGCGTACCATCAGCGTATGTACAAGGTGTAATAGAAAGTATAGACAAGGATCTCTGGAAGGGCAAGAACATCATCTCCGCTATCAAAGGTATCCTGCCCGATAGCAACCTCTTGCTGAACGACTATCTTGCCGGTTACATCAACTACGATATACAGCAGTACGTAGCCATAACGGGCCCATGCCATGCCGAGGAAGTAGCGCAGGAGCGTCTCTCCTACCTCACCTTCTCCGGCCTTAACGACGGGCTTACATCTGGCATTGCAAAAGCTTTTCAGAACGACTACATATACACTACGCATAACCACGATATCTGGGGCGCGCAGTTCGCCGCTGTGCTTAAGAACATCTATGCCATTGGCGCAGGTATGGCACATGCATTAGATTATGGCGACAACTTCCTGAGTGTATTCATCACCAATTGCTACCGCGAGATGTACCAATACCTCGAGGCGCATTTCGAGAAGGTACACCCTGCTAACGAACACCCCGACTTCCATACCAGCGCCTACCTTGGTGATCTCTTGGTTACTTGCTACTCCCTGCACAGCCGCAACCGCACCTTGGGTACCATGCTGGGCAAAGGCTATTCCGTAAAAGCAGCCATACTGGAGATGAGCATGGTGGCCGAAGGCTACTACGCAGCACGTGGCATGCAGGCTATATCAAAGTCATTCTCTATCGATATACCAATAGCCAGCGCCATCTATAAAGTGCTCTGGGAAAACCAAAATCCCGCCGATATGTTCGCGGAACTGGAAAAGAAACTCTCGTAAAATTACTTTTAGGTTTTCACTTTTCAGCTTCGACTTACTTCGGCAGCTTGTACAGCACCAGCCCGTTGTTATACAGCACATACAGCACATCCCTGCTTATGGCAGCATTGATGATCCTGCTATCTGTCATGGGTAGCAGCATCTTATTTTCCTTGGTGCTTTGCAAATCGTAGGAGATAAGCTTGTCGCCATCCCTGTACACCAGCTGGCTGCCTATCACTTGCAGGTACTTTACCTTGTATATCGATAGCGTATTGATGTACGATCCATACTGGTCGAAGGTATAGATCCCCTCAGCCGTATCACATATATACACCTTGCGCGAGCGTTCAGTTATATACGATGGCGCAGGCACCTTGTCCACCTGCTGGCGCAGGTCATTACTTTGTGCTACTATATTCAGTTGCTCATTTATCTTTATCAACCTTGCATTGAACTGGTCATACACCCAGAGGTTCCCATCCGCACTCGAGGCTACAAATGCAGTGGTATAGATATTCAGCTTCTTCAGGTCCAGCTCATTCTTGGGGCTCAGCATCTTATCCAGCAACTCTACCTTAGAGTACGAGGGATAATACAACACAACCCGCAATGGATTTGTCGCATCGACCTGCCCTATATCCCCATTTTGTATGCTGCGGTAAAAGGCACTACTGTCGCCACTTTCGCTATAGCGTATCAGCGAGTTATCATTACGCACCACATATACGTTACCCAGCTCATCCACCGTCATGATGCGTGCTTGCATGGGTATCGACTTTATCATATGCAGCGAGTCAGCCGCCTGTGAGGCAGTGCTTAGCAAGAGCAATATGAATAAACGGAGTAGCGTCATCTCTTATTTTATGCCGTCATTGCGAGGAGTGCAAGGCCTTGCGCAAAGCTACGACGAAGCAATCTTCAGCTGAGAATTATTCTGCAGCTACATCCATGGCCTCAACTGCAGATTGCTTCGTCACTGGCCACCCACAAGCTAAACCTTCCTCGCAATGACGGGAGAAAAACTTATCAACCAATCAACCTATCAACCTACTTCCGCACATCCATCTCATCTATCAGGTTCCGGGCATGACCCATCTTATCTACCAGGAAAAGGATATAGCGGATATCGGCTACTATGGTGCGTTTGTATTTTTTGTCGAAGGCTATATCGCCGCTCATGGCTTCCCAGTTACCGTCAAAGGCGGCGCCTATCAGCTCACCATTGGCATTTATTACCGGGCTGCCTGAGTTACCACCTGTAATATCATCCGTGGTCAGGAAGCAGGTATGCAGTGTACCATCAGCATCGGCATACTGGCCGTAATCTTTTTTCTTGTACAGGCTTACCAGGTCCTTAGGCACATCAAACTCTTCGCTCTTTGGCTTGTATTTTTTCATCAGGCCATCCAGGGTGGTGAAGTACTCAAAGTGTTTACCTTCTATATTATTGTAGCTCTCCACCTTGCCATAGGTTATACGCATGGTCGAGTTAGCATCGGGGTAGTACAGCCTATTGGGGTTCATGCGCATCAGGCCGTGTATATACACCTTAGCCAAGTCGTGGCGGCGGTTCATGAATTTTTCAACCTTCGGCTGGTAGTTGGCGTAGTTGTGCACAAAGCTGAATGCATACTGAACAGCCATATCATCGTCCATCATTTTAATGCCTGGCTTCTTGCAGAAGGCCTCGAACTTAGCGCTGTCTGTAAGGAAGGTATTATCATACATATACTGTGCATAGGCATGGTATGCGCTTGGCGTCTTACCAAATTTCCTGAAGATGGTCTTCTCGTAGATGTCCGGCATTTGCTCTTTAGGTACATTGTCGTAGTACATCTTCGTCATCTCGGCCAGCACATCTACTTCCGTAGGCCCGTCGAAGCTCTTCATCACTCCTTTGCGCGTTTCCTTTAGTGCAGTTATGTACTTAGCCAGCGAATCTTTATTGTTGTTCTTATCCTGCATGGCCTTGTACAACGGGTCCAGCGCGGCACCCATCTTGGCCAGGCCCGATGCGCGGAATGCTTCACTGTAATAAACGGAGTGCTTGGCATAAGGCGCATATTTATCGAAGGCAGTTTTGTAATCATCCATCAGGCCCATGTAGTAGTTCTCATTCTCATTGGCCCAGTCATCAAATTTTCTTTCCTCTGCTTCCTTCTGTGCTACTATGTTCAGCCTTTTCAGTTGCTCGCTCTGGCCTATATAGTATTTCCAGTAGTTCGATACGCCTGAGTAGGACGATGTAAGCTTCAGGTATACCTTCTTGTCTTTAGCCATATGCGCATGCATGATAGCCAGGCGCTTTTCGCGAATGCTCACTATACTTGGGTTTATATCGCTCAGGGCCAGCTTTATACCGTACGATACCTCGTAGCGGTTGGTGCGGCCGGGATAGCCGAATATCATGGCATAGTCCTCTTCATGCTCGCCTTTTATAGATACGGGCAGGAATTTCTTAGGCTTGTAAGGCACATTGTCCTTCGAGTAGGCCGCAGGCTGGTTGTCCTTGCCGGCATATACGCGGAACATAGAGAAGTCTGCAGTATGGCGGGGCCACATCCAGTTGTCGGTATCGCCGCCAAACTTGCCCAGCGAGCGCGGGGGTGCAGCCACAAAGCGCACGTCTTTATACCTTTTATAGATCAGCAACAGGTATTGGTTGCCACCAAAGAACTCCTTTACATTGGCTACGTACTGGCCCTCATTGCTGGCTTCTTTCTCTATCTTGCGCGCGGCAGCCTGGAAGGCCTTGTTATAGCGCTCCCCTGCTGTGTTTGCAGTAGCTTCCTTTACCTGGTCGGTCACATCCACTATCTTCTGCAGGAAGATCACTGTGAGGCCCTCGCAAGGCAGCTCCTCGGCCATGCTGTGTGCCCAGAAGCCATTGTCCAGGTGGTTGTCCTTTACCGTGCTCAGGGTAGCTATGGCATCGTAGCCGCAGTGGTGGTTGGTAAGCAGCAGGCCATTGGGCGATATCATCTCCGCAGTACAGCCGCCGCCAAACTGCATAATGGCATCCTTCAGGCTGCTGTGGTTTATATCGTACAGGTCTTTTTTAGTGAGCTTAAGGCCCATGCGCTGCATATCCTCGTAGTTCTTGCCTATCAGCGAGGGTATCCACATTCCTTCATCCGCCCGCGCCGATAGCAGTACCACCAAAGCGCATAATGACAACAGTAATTTCTTCATTAAATATTTAGATTAAAAAGATAGCCGCAAATGTAATAAAAGCAGGCCATTCCCCCTAAAAGCGTGAGAACAAAGGTCTTGTTATCCATACTTAAGGTAGATGAATAACCCAATTATTTACCGCAATAGGACTTAGGCAATCAATATTAAATATTAAAATTATTTCTTAATCGTTGTATAGTGCTAATAGGGACATTTATACGTTCCGCAATTGCCTGAGAAGTAACATTCTCATTTTTCAACAGTTCATTCACTATCGAGCACCCGATCCAGCCTGTTTTTGACGGTTCCCTTAGAAAAGATAAAAGTTGTTCTCTCTTGGATGTTTTACTCTGAGCAGTAACAATCCGTCTTGGTTTCGCAAATTCGAATGGAGAAAGATTACTTGTCAATCCCCCTTTATCAAGTGCATCTTGTAGATTGTAAATATCGCTTTCACCTCCATACGGCTTCATTTCTGTTGTTGGATTTATAGAGAGAAACTCATCGTTAATATTAATAGACAGGTCGCCATATTTACCTTCACCCTTATCATTTGGATATCCTATCGTAATTTTTTTTAGTTGCTTAGTACGTATTGGAGTGTACGTATTATAAGGGGAATCAAACACCTGATTTTCAGCAATCAAATCATTCAAACTACCTTCTGTAACAAGCCATTCATGTCTCGCCGCGGCTCTCTTAATAGTGTCATAAGCTATCCGTAACATGGGCGTGCCCTCCACCGAGGTCTGCGCATTTTTGGTAAAGGTTTGGTTAAAATGTTCGTAGCTAAGGAGATTTAGTGCCCATAGATCCGGAGCGTCTTCATTATTGGCTAAAATTTTATTTCGCAGATTGTGAACAATCCGTTTAAATAATTCATCATTTTTTGTCTCTTTACTCTTAAGATACAGGTAAGCTCCCAACAATCCCAACATAGGGGAATCATATTTACCATAAGCGATGTTTTGCAAAAGATCTGCGTCAATATGATAATCTTCATTTTGTATCTTATTCAGGCAAATATCAATGAAGAGATGATATTGATCGTTGGGATTAAAATCTCTAATTGGGGATAAAAAAATTCGGATAGTACCAAACAAAGGCTCGCTGGCAACCGTCATAAAAAACTGCGTATACCACCCTTCGTAGACATAAATTGGTATCTCTCTGGCATTTTCCCCTCCGTATTTAAGAAAATATAGTCCTGGAGGCAAGCTACTACTAAATCCTATATGCCCTGACTTCGACAATGTTTCAGTGTGGTCTGGAAACTTACAAATTATTTTTCTTTTTGCATTGAAGAGCGAAAACTTTTGCCAATACTCTTTTCCCTTAAACTGCTTCTCATAAATATCAGCGGATGGGTAACGCATGAATATAAACAAACCAGAGCGCAAACCAGAATCACGATAGACGCCCAATGTATCCTTTTTACTTATAGATATGGCCGGATCAGTATAATATTCGTGAGAAGTTTCATAATTCATATTACCGCCCAGCAAGGCCGACGAGTACAATTTAGGAACATTCAAAGGTATTGCATGTGAATCATAATTACCTGCATAATATGTCTTGTCGGTGTCGAGTTTTATTTCGTTATCTTCAACTATTCCGTTAATCTCTGTCCTGATAATATATGTGCCTGCGGCCAGTTTGTAATGCCTTAGTCTAGAGGCCTCAGTGTCGGTTGATGGTTCTACTTCCACACTCTTATTATAATCAAATAGCCAAATTTGGGTTATGTATTCATAGCCACCATTAAGTTTAATTGTAAGAGTGAGATTTTTTTCCGTGTCTTGGCCTTTCTCTTGCAATTGGATATCAGTATTAGGAACTTCATACCCTGGATTTTCTACTTTTTGTTCTTGAATGGACATAGCGTTGTGTTATCGTGTTATGGAAATATCATAGGGTCGAAAGAGTCAGTGTTATGATATACATCTGGCTTTTGCGAATAGCCGGCTTTCTGAGCCTCAATCGGCACATGAAACCGCAAATGATCTCGTAGGTCGTCTGCATTAATAGGTTTGCCATTACGCGCCGCAGCTCCGTTTAACCCCTCTAGCAATACTCTTGTGAAAATACCTCTAGTTTCGTTACCCAAGGCTGTAACAACAGAAGCCTCAAAAGCTTGACTCTGGTATTGGGTGGCGTAACCAACAAACCATTTTGGATTGGCATTTTTGCCTAATACCATAAGCCCGGGACTATTTTCTGGGTTCATATTCACTTTTGTATTGCGACAGCAATCCAGCCACATGACAACCTCTTTGAATAGTCCTTCGTTTATGAATTTTTGTTTATAGCTCTTTGAAGAAAGCGAAGCGGCATCCCTCATCAACTCTGTCCAATTTGCCATACACATCCCATTATTCTCAGCATCCTTTTCTACTGCTAAGCCGTGACCAGCGAAATAGAAATAAAAGCGATCCCCATTAGCGCCCTCCTGTAGTATTTTTTTTAGAAGGTCTGTTATCGCAGTATCTACATCATTTTTAATTGGATTCAAAGGATTTCCCGTGGAAGTTATTAATCGTGCATTATCTCTCGGCACATTCCCTAATGCAAGCATCCAGTTATAAATATCTGTGGCATCTTTTATCGCCCCACTCAGTTCTTTTAGACCCATTCTGTCGGGAGGGGTGTAATGATTTATTCCAATTGCAATTCCATAATTGGCCATGATTCTTAGTATTTTACTGTTTCAAGATATTTTCAATACTGCGAAGGGTGGCAGCATCGTTGTCAAAGTCACCATGTTTTTGAGCTTCCGTCTCCATTCCGGCAACCCCTCGCACAGCAACGGAAAATGAAACACGTTGTACTCCTGCTGAATAGAGGTATTCATGGCATTTCTTTAAGCCGTCAATATTGTACGGAGAGAAATATCGAATATGTCTTTCAAGGCCTAAAATATATGCATCAGACGACGCGCCCTCATCTTCAAGAATGCCGGATATTAAATATAAAAGTGAACGAGTATACACAAACGGGATCAAAACATCTTTGCATTCGTATTCATCATTCATTGTAAAGATTCGGATGTCTTTAAATCGGCTTTGCGTATTAATAACCTCCTTTTCAAATAAGTCAGTCCTACAGGCTGGAGCCATTAAAATGACATGCTCCAATTCGAACGGACTAGACGATGCCGCCACATTGTTCAAAAAGTAACATATCGCTATCGCACCAGCACTATGGCCGATAAGTGAAATTTGAGTATCGGGATATTTTACCTTATAAGAAATTAGCTTCTCCAAGAGATACCTGCCAACATGTTGATTCAATCCTTGCTTGCCAGCATTACTCTTCCACATCTCGCTTGCCTTATCCTTCATCGCTTTCCAAACCCAAGCCCCTAATTCCGCAACATAAAACTCGCGCAATATTTCCTCTACAACTGTTGAATAAAACCCATGATCTGTCTTTTCGACTAATCTTTTTATGACACGATATGCAATTTTAGCCGCGTGCTCCACAAATACCGCAACACTTACGATTCCGCGTGAGCCTGCTTCATTTCCATCGCCATCTACAGACAATTTAGTGTTCTTTATTGCGTCAACAAAGCCGGCGTCATTTTCGACTAATGGTCGCAACTCATCCCGTAGTTCAGCTTCTAATACAAGGCTTATTCCAGTCAAATCCTCAATACTTCCAGGCCCTCTTCCTCCGGCAGCTGTATTAACTCTACTAAATTCTTGAAATGGTATAGGCTGTGAAAGTTCCGTGATTATTTCCTCATCAGTCAATCCTGCGGCTCCTACACCTCTTCCAAGAGGATCAGAGACGGTCACTTTTTCAGATATTTTCTTTAGCAAAATTTTTAGAAGTCTATTAAATAGTTTGGTTTGGTTGATTTTCGATAAATTAGTGGTGATTGTTTCCACAAGCCCCGTCTCCCAAACCATGCATATTGGAGCACAGCCACTATTTTCTATATGAGGAGCGATATTTCTTGCGGCTGTTATCCCCGCAGTTTCGCTCACTAAGCCGCCGTGAAAAAAAATAGCTATTCTTTTTTCTTTTCTTACTTCATAACGCACAAACATAGCATCAATATCTGCTGGTAACGTTTGATAACTTCCAGATCTATTGAAAGTGCCTTGAGGACCAACATCTATAATATAATCTTCATCACGCAATAATGTCATTGGGCTCATTTTAAAATAATCTTTATATTATTAATTCATACTTTTGAACTCTATGCCAAAAATATCATACGGTTTTGATTTAAAAAATGTGAAAAACACGGTTTTTTATTTGAAAAAAAATTAGTATGTATATATCAACTTATTATCCTTCCGCACTTAGGAAGGGATTCAAAATGTAAAAATTTTCTATTAACGTCTGTGTGTAAGAACCCCCGCTCCCACAGGTCTGTGACTTGTGGTTGTAAATAATCACAGTTTGCAACTGCGGTATTTAATTTCCACGCTGAGCAGTCTATTTAATCATTCGGCGTATGCCTTCGCCTAAGTCATTCAGGCCCAATCTCCGATTGGCTAACACCGTTACGAAGGCAGCTCTCATGATATGTTTTATCCCCTTGTTACAAACCTCAAACTAGGTCGGGCGAAAATTTGAAGATATTATTGTAATTTCCAACCCGCAGTATCCCTTGAAATAGACAAATACTATTGATGACTATCCTACAAGTACTATTAGTTGACCTGAAACCGCAGGTGGAGTCTGCGGATTTCGAAAAGTGGTTTAAAATATTGGGCCTGGTCGGCGGACTTGGTACTTTCATTTTTGGTGTTTTGAAATGGGGAATGGAAACCAAGAGAGAATTCAAAAAGCCTTTTTATATTAAGCAACTTGACTATTATTCCGAGGCTGTAACCGCTACTGCTACCTTAGCGACAGAAGAAATTTACTCTGCGGACTATAGCGCTGCAAGAAAAGAATTCTATAGATTGTATTGGGGAAAATTATCAATTGTCGAAAACAACGACGTCGAAACCCAAATGGTTGTTTTCGGGAACTTGTTGGAAAAGTATGAAAAAGACCAGGCTTCGGGTAACAAAACAATTGAGCAAAATAGAACGGCTTTAAAACAGGCATCATTAAAATTGTCCCACCTGGTATTTAAGCATGTAACTGATAATTTCTTAGGATCAAAAGAGCGAAAAGAATACGCCAGAAAGTTTTACTGGTCTGAGAGTTTCGGGAAGTGATCTTAACACTTTTCAGTCGCTTACACTTGTAACGCCCACCTCGCAGTAGTAGTTATTTGATAGCCCCGGCGCATGTTTCTGCCTACATTTGGTACCGGAATTCGACCTCCAATTGGATAACACATAAACAATTATAATTTTATGACTTCTTATCCACATTATTTGGATACCCCCTCCCCCATTTCGTATCTTGCATAGTTGCCAATAATTTCAAGATTATTAGCATAAGTTCTTTGAAATGTAGCGCAGCGGAATCCCGATTTTTCATCGGGACGACTGCAAGGAGTTACGCTTTGGAATAGGATCCCGCTTTTCTGCGGGAGCGGGATAAAGTAAAAGAAATGCCTAACCATTTTGCTTGGCAGATGACATTATGAAAAGGAGTTATTTCCCTTTTTCCTCAAAAGGGAAATAACAGGAAATAACGAGAAATAATTATTCCTACACATATGGCAATACCAACAAGCCTTTCCGGCGATTGTCAGAAAAAAAGAGGAAATAATAATTTCCTACCGGAAAAGGAGAAATAATTATTTTTTCTCATTTCATCAATCGGAAGTAAACCAGCAATGAATTGGCAATAATCGGAAGCACTATCCACATCAGGTGATCGCCACAATATATTGACAGCCAACCAACAAGCTAAAATTTTGTGGATATCCCAATCCGGTTTTAAAATTTCCGGCAAACCAAAGTTAAGGTAGCTCTACTCAATAACGACCTTTACTACACCCGCTTCCGTGCCGCTTGTCACACGTATCGAATATACGCCTGCAGGCAAAGTGCTCAACTCTGCAAGGGAAATGGAATGCGTACCTATGCCTTCATCTCTATGTGCAAGGCAACGGACCATTTTGCCGTTCATATCAACAAGGTATATATCCACGCACCCGGCCGAGGTAAGCCAGTACCTCAACACCGATGACCGCTCAATACGGTTAGGATATACCGAGAGGTCTTTCAATGGGCTGGCATGCTGCGGTATAGCTGTCGGCGCCCCGGTAATGTAGCGTGCTATTGTAGTATAGTATTTAGTGCCATCGTATGAGTGACCGCCAATAACCACCTTGCCATCATTTTGTATCGCCGCTTTACGCGAGCGGTCTGACTGGCTGAGCAGGCTATTGACCTTACCGTTACCATTGAAAGAATTATCGATGGCGCCGTTGGAATTATAGCGTGCAAGCATGATATAGTTGAGGTTGTTAAGCGAGTCGTAGGTGTAACCGGAAGCAATGATCTTGCCATCGGACTGCAATGCAATGCTGCCGCAATGAACGAGCTTATCATTCCCCCAGGGCGTAAGGGTTTTGCCGCCGGTGCCAAAACTTATGTCGGGCGTGCCATTTGTATTTAATCGTGTTAATGCAAGGTAAGGCCCCATCGACTGCGCGGCGAACCGATCATCGCCTGCAATGATGATCTTTCCATCGCCCTGCAAGGCAAGGGTATAGCCAAGCGACTGGTCGTCGAGGGCGCCGAAATGTATTTTAGCTATCCCGCCTGTGCCAAATAAGGCGTCCAGCGTACCATTGGTATTGAAACGCGCTACTACCATTTGCATCAAAAAAGAGTCGGCCGCATTTATGGAATACCCTGTTATAACGATCTTTCCATCGGGCTGCGCTACCAAATTGGTGCCATATGTATCGCCTGCAGCATATGGCAGCAATGCGATACCGTCGCCGCTAAAAGTTGAATCAAAGAGCCCGTTGGGGCGTAGCTTAATGGCCATTATCACTACGCTGTCTGTGCCCGTTGCCGGCGATGTTTCGCCAATGCCCAGGATACTGCCATCGGGTGCAACTGTAATAGCACGAACAACTTCCCTCCGGTTAAAATAATTCAGGACAGTCCGGCCGTTCGTACCGAATGATGAATCAAGAGTGCCATTGATATTATAACGCACCACCAGCATATCTGGGTCGGTAATAGGACCTTCACGGCCGCCCACGACGATCTTGCCATCGGGCTGCAGCACAATATCGTTCGCCTCCTCTATAGAGCCAAAATCAGTTTCCACGATGCCATTAAGCCCAAAACTATTGTCAATGGTACCATCACTGTTATAGCGGACGAGCAGCAAATTTTCGTTCGTTGAAACGCCGGTAACAATGATCTTTCCGTCGCTTTGAATGGCTACAGAAGTGCCGTTAGACCCAAATGAAGCGGTGGGCGTAATGACGTTGGTGACAAAACCTGTATTATTAAACGTACTATCGAGCGCGCCAACAACCTGTGCAAACGCATTGCAGCTAAGGGATATACAAAGAAGCGATGCCAGAACCATGGTCCTGCGAGGGGATATTTTTATCATGAAGAGTATTTAGTGTGCCGGGCGAACAAGCCCGGCCGCTTTTACACAGTGAAAGACAGCATGTTAGCATAAAAGCGTTGGGGCGACCTCATATGAACAAATGTCTACGCGTGCAAAAGGAGACATTGCACGTTACACGTGACTATCTTTCAGTTTTACTAAACTATGCGGACCATAACGGACGTTTTAAGCTAAGCTAACTGTAATAAAAGCAGGCATGAAGGTTAATGAACTTGATCAACTATCACACTGATTGAGATCATCGTAGGAGGGAAGTAATGCGCCTAAGTTTGCTGCATAGATCGCAATAGTATCCGGTCTCATATTTTTCAAACCCCAAAATAACATTGATGATGAAAGCCAGCGAATCATTTTCCATCCATGGGCGCAACCTGTTAAACAAAGTAAGCGAACTGATAGAAGAAGGCAATGCCACCAAGATCACCATTACTGACAGCCACGGCAAAGAGATCATGTCATTTCCTGCGAGCATAGGCGTACTTGGTGCTTTAATAGCGCCGGTACTGGCAGCAGTAGGTGCAGCAGCGGCCTTATTAGGTGATTGTGTCATCACCGTGGAAAAAAATATGCAGGAAGCAGATTACGATGAGGCAGACCACATGAACTAAACACGGTTGAGCTACAAGCCTAAGAGGATCTTTCAATTCCACTTATTCACCCGGTATAACTATCCACTTCCACGATAGCATCCGCAAAGGCCTGCGGTGCTTCCTGCGGTAAATTGTGCCCGATACCGCCTTCTATAAGTTTGTGCGAGTATTTACCCTTAAACTTCCCTGCATAAGCGCCGGCTTCAGGATGTGGTGCGCCATTGGCATCTCCTTCAAGTGTAATGCAGGGCACAATGATAGCGGGCGCTGCCGCGAGCAGCTTTTCGTAGTCGTCGTACTTTGTCTCTCCTCCAGCCAGGCCCAGCCGCCAACGGTAGTTGTGAATGACGATAGCCACATGGTCCGGGTGATCAAAAGATGCTGCAGAGCGATTGAACGTCGCATCGTCGAAATTCCATTTAGGTGATGCGAGTTGCCAGATGAGCTTCGCAAAATCGCGCCGGTATTTGTCGTAGCCTGCCCGCCCACGCTCCGTGGCAAAATAATATTGATACCACCATTGCAGCTCGGCCTTTGGCGGCAAGGGCTGCTTACCAGCTGCCTGGCTGCCAATGAGGTAACCGCTTACAGAAACAAGGGCCTTGCAACGCTCCGGCCAGAGGGCAGCAATAATAGCAGCTGTGCGTGCACCCCAGTCGAAACCGGCAAGGATAGCCTTCCCGATCTTCAGTGCATCCATCAAGGCTATGACATCGAGCGCCAGCGCGGCCGGCTGACCGTTTCGTAATGTTTCGGCGGAGAGAAAGCTCGTTGTTCCAAAGCCCCGCAGGTAGGGAACGATCACCCGGTAGCCTTTTGCGGCGAGCAATGGAGCCACATCGACAAAGCTGTAAATATCATAAGGCCAACCGTGGAGCAGGATAACAGGCAGACCATCTACAGGCCCCGCCTCGGCATAGCCAACATTCAGCAGGCCTGCGTCTACCTGCTTCAGTGGCGCGAATGAGTTGCTCGTGCCATGGGTAGCTGTTGACCTGTTAACAGGTTTTGTCTTATGCGATTGTGCATTTGCAAAGCCGAACATACCCAGTTCGGTAGCCGCGATGGCCATAGCCGCAGCACCCAAAAAGTGGCGGCGGCCGTATTTGAATTGCGCTGGCATTTTTGATCTTTTAGAAGGTTTCAAAATGGCTAAAGGGAACGGCGCATAAGGAAGCGCCGTCCTCACAACGAACACTAACGTAATGAATGAAAGGATGCCCTGAGTTCCTGTGTAAAGACCGTTGGCTGCTCCCATGCTGCGAAGTGGCCACCTTTAGCAAGGCGGTTGTAATAAATGAGCTTAGGAAAGGCTTGCTCCGCCCAGCTACGCGGGGCCTGGTAGATCTCATCGGGGAAGGCACTTACTGCAACAGGGATAGCAACATGTTTAGGTGCGAAGAATGCGAGTTTATTTTCCCAATACAAACGGGCCGAAGAGACCGCAGTATTGGTAAGCCAATAGAGCGTAATGTTGTCGAGGATATCGTCGCGTGTCAGGCCCTCTGCCTGCCCGTCAAATACGCGCACTATCAATTCATAGCTGCGCGCATCATGATCAAGCATCCATGCAGCGAGGCCGATGGGTGAATCCTCGAGGCCGTATAATGTTTGCGGGCGGTTGGTCATCTCCTGTGCATAGCCAAGGCCATGCTTGTAGAAAAAGTCGAGCTGGTCGTAAGCGCGCTGCTCATCGGCCGAGAGGCCCGATGGTGCAGACCTGCCTGCCTGCAGTGCCTGGTCAATATCCGTTGGTACCGTCGCGGGCATGTTGGTATGTATGCCTATTAATTCAGGCGCTCCCAGCAAGGCCATCTGCTCGGTAACTGCATCGCCCCAGTCGCCACCCTGCGCTACAAACCGTGAGTAGCCGAGTCGCTTCATCAGCGTGATCCAGGCATGCGCTATGCGGACCGGATCCCAGCCTGTAGTAGTAGGTTTGCCTGAAAAGCCATGGCCGGGCAGCGATGGAATAACAATGTCGAAAGCATCTTCGGCCTTGCCACCATAAGCGGTTGGATTAGTGAGTGGATCGATGATCTTCAACTGCTCGATGACAGAGCCCGGCCAACCATGTGTAACAATTACGGGAAGTGCATGGGGATGTTTGGATCGAACATGGATGAAGTGAATATCGACCCCATCGATGTTGGTGACGAATTGCGGCAGCGCATTCAGTCTTGCTTCTACTTTACGCCAATCATAACCTGTTGCCCAATAGTGTGCCAGCTTCTGCATAGTGACCAGCTGTACGCCCTGCGACTCATCCGCAACGGTCTCCTTACCCGGCCATTTTGTTGCCAGTATGCGTTGGCGAAGATTCTTAAGTTCTGCATCGGAGGCGTGGAATTTGAAGGGACGAATGTTCTCTGTGGACGGCGCTGTGGTGGAATGGTTCTGCGCATTACCGGGCGAACCCTGCAGGATCAAAGCTCCTGTGATCATTGTACTGGCAAGTACTTTTTTGCTCTTGCTCATTGCCTTAAGATTTTGGTGATGAAATAAATATTAACAGCAGCCCGCCATATCAAAGGACCAAAGCAGGCTAATAGACTTCATTATAATTGAATGTAAAACAGCAGCCAGTATAAACCCCCAATTGGATGTGTTCGCATGTTTGAAAATTTTAGCGGTGAGAAATGGCTAAGGAACATATCCTGAATTATTCAAAAAGAGATCGACGCGAATGGAAATAACCTACACTAAAATTAAATAAAATATATACCCGGTCGCCGGACTTGCATTAATATTTATTTCTAATTATTATATCTCTGCTTATTTGAAGGTGTTGTGCAGAAAAATTTAACATTGGGAATTTACTGAGTGAGATTTGAAAAAAATACTCTGAGATTGCCCCGTCGCACAGCTAAACACAAGGCTTAAGCGCTCCTCGCATTGACAGGAAGCTTAATGCGGTACCTCGGCCTTATCCACCAGCATAGTACCTTTCTGGTTCAGGATGCGGTACCAGGAAAAATCCTGGTTGGCCTCCAAGCCATCGCCGTACATAACCAGTGTGGGTGTGGTTATTTTCACGGCTTTCTCGGTAAAGAATTTTTGTATGCTTTGGTTCCATACCAGCTCTTCGGTATTCAGGGTCTCGCCCTTCTTGTTCACCACCACTATATTGTCGCGTATCAGGAAGTTGCCCTGCTTTTCGTAATAGCGGGCATAGTTGGCAGTAAGGGTGCTTTCTATCTTCATGCTGTCGTTGTACACCTCGGCGCGTATGCCGCTTTTCATGTCCATATAGGGCGGCTTTGCAATATCGTTGCTGATATACTCTTTGGCAAATATGCGGGCCTTTACCTTGCCCTTCTCGCTGTAGATGAGTGTTACGTCCTCAGCCTTGTCCACCTGGTGCAGCTCTTTGCGGGTGAGCGCGGTAATGTCCTTAGGGTCGTTCTTGCAGGCCATGAAGGGCATGAGCAAAAACAAAAGGCCCGGAATGATCCGGGCATTTGCCAATGAATGATATGGAGTATGCCTCTTAGTCATACCTGCGCTTTACAAACCATTTATCGTTGAGCGAGATGCCTAAAGACATTTTGAAGAAGTTCTCTTTTACAAGGCCATTGGCCTCGGTACCGCGCTTACCTATCTCAAAGGCGGTGTGTATACGATCGGTATAGCGCTTAAAGGGCAGGCTGAAGCCGAACGTGAGTGCGTAGTAGTTGATATCGGTGCTGCGCAAGGCCACCTGGTCTTTACCATAGTAGAAACCTAAGCGGTACGAAACGCGCTGCAGGTAGTTATGTATGCTGATGGCATTGGGCGTGTACTCACCGCCCAGGCCTATCTTGTAAGAATTGCCCAGGGAGTCCACTTTGCCATAGTTGCGGAACTGGCTCCACTGGCCTGCAGAGAAATCAATGCCTGCTGACCATTTGTCGGCCCCCATCAAGGTAACACCGGCACTATAAAACATGGGCAGGGTTATCTTGCCTTTGCTGTTCACTGTGGTGTACAGGGTATCCTCCTGCAATGCGCCACCAATGTTCAGGTATGTAACCCAATACTCATCGCGCATTGCATTAAGGCTCTGGCTGATAGTGACCGTGGCGCCCGCCCTGAGCGACAACTTGCTGCTCAGCTTGGTTTGGTATTGTGCCCCACCCTTCCAGTACAGGCCGCGCACGCGTGTGAAGCGCGAGATGTCGGAGTTCATAGCATGGGTGGAATCGATATTGGCCAATGCGCTGGTATTGCGCAGGGTACCGAATGTGTAGCCCAGGTTGAAGCCCGCACTAAAGCCAGCATACCTGCCGGCAAAGCCTATGTAGGCATTGTTGAGGGCACCATCGCCATAATAGGTATTAACCGTGTTGCCGATGCCGGGGGTTACCGAGCTATCGTTCAGGTAATAGTACACATGTGATACAGGCCTTAAACCCAGCGCCATGCCTGCATACTTACCCAGCGGTATGCCTACAGTAAGGTAAGACAGCGTGGCCATACCCGTATTCTTGGACAGCTTATTGGCAGTAAGCGTGGAAAGCGAGCCCTGCATGCCTGCCTCGTACGTAGTAAGCGCGAGATCGGCATAAGAAGCCGGGTTATCGGCATTTACCTGGTAGGGGCTGGAGAAAGCAGATGAGACATTACCCATGCCCTTGAGCACGGTATTATTACCATTTACCATCTCGCCAATGCCGTAACGTGAGTAAGGCTCGTTCTTCCTATTAGAGGTAGGATTACTTGTTGAACTGGTTTGTGCAGTAACGTCTGCGCCAATAAGAATTAATAATATAAAGGATAAAAAGTGCTTAGCGCGTATGTGGCACATTATGTTTTAAAATTAGGTTTAGCCCCCTAAGCGACAAATAAGGGTCTGCAAATATCTTGCTTTTAAGCCTGCTTTCAAAATAAGGTGCATCGCCACCAGTTAAGCTGGCGTTAAAATCGGGGTATTGAGCGGCAAATTCGGCCACCATTCCGTCTATTTCGGCAGCCATTCCGTACACGGCACCGGCGCGCATACAGGTGGCGGTATCGTAGCCCAGCAGCAGCAGATCGCCTTCCACCTTTACCTGTGGCAGCTTTTCGGTGAACTGGTGCATGGCCTGCAGGCGCATATGAAGGCCGGGAGATATGGCCCCGCCACGGAATGTGCGGTTCTTTTGAATAAAATTATATGTTATGCATGTACCGCAGCTGATAACGAGGTTATTTTTATCCGGGTTCATCATATATGCGGCTACAGCCAGTGGAAGGCGGTCCATACCCAAAGTGTCGGGCGAGGTGTATGCATTGATGATGGGCAGTGGTGTATTCATATCGAGCCTTACAAAACGGCGGAGGTTACTTTGCAGCATAGACTCAAGGCCTGCAGGGTGCATAGCTACCGATGCCAGGATACCGTTCTCTATCTTATGGTCCTGCATATAGAAGGACAGCGAAGTGATGATGTCCTCTTCCGGGAATATTTTGGTTTCTATTAGTTTATCGTCACTAAAAACGGCGGCTTTCACACGACTGTTGCCCCAGTCGATAACGATGTTCATTGACATAAATCGGTATTTTTAGAGTAAGGACTGCCAATATAATAAAATTCATTTTTAATAAGGAAGATATTGGGCTAATTAACACTAAAATCTTTGACAGCACTTTCTTCGTAACTTCACTGGGCTATGAAAAGGCTGTGTTTTTATATAACGATGGGCATTTGCTCAATTGCTACCCAGCTTGAGGCACAAAGCCTGTGTCTTGAAAAGACCAAACCGGCCACGTACGCGAAACCATGGATCGCCCTGGGCGGGAAGCGGTACTTCTACCCTATTAATGATCCTGGCCACAACACAGAACCAAAGGCTTTGCAAAGCGATTTATACACAAAGCAGCTTGGCTTCTTCTGCAAACAGGAATTGAAGCTGGAGCAACAGGTGAAAATACCTGTAAAAATAAGGCTGGGCAGCACAGAATACACTAACTGGCTGGAGGGAAAAGCCGGGTGCGGAATGCCGGTTAAATAAGCTTTATCAAAGCTCCAGGTCGTCGATGGACAAGTCCCTGAAATGGCCATTCATTTGTATCCTGGCCTTCATTTTTTCCAGTTCCTGCACTACAGGTATAATAGCGTTCAGGTGGCGGCGCAGGTATTCAAGCCTTTGTATCTCGGTGAAGATAGCCAGCAATTCGTATTCCTGCTCTTTGGTAAGACCTACTACATGTGCTATGCTATAAGAGATGATGGCCGAAGGGTGTTCGGGGAATTTGCCCTGTACATTCAGCAAGGTGTACATCCGCTTCACTTCCGATAAAATGAGATTGGATATATTGGTATCACCGGGAGTGGTGGTATTTTCCGGGTAGTTCACTATGGCGCCGTGGTATAGCTTATCGGGAATCTCTTTCACTACTTCCAGCACCCTAAAGACACTAAGGCCTTTGGTGCGTATATCCATCTCGCCATTCTCATATTCTTTCACCAGCTCAGTTATCTCCATCAGCGTACCGAACTCCCCTATTTTCTTATCCATTACGGGAGGAATACCGAATGTCCGTTTATTGTCGATACAATCGCGGATAAGCTGCTTATACTGCGGCTCGAAAATATGCAGGTTTAATGGCTCATCGGGGAACACTACGATACCTAAGGGAAATATGGGAACAAAATTTGTCATGACTGCCTCAAAATTTACGCGGTCTTCAGCTTAACACGCTCTATGTAATAATGCCCCTGCCAAAGCAGGAAGAACAAATATACGAAGACACCGTATTGTATCTCCAAAACCGGGTCTATCATTAGCTGTACAAATAGAATTTGCCAGGCCATATAGAAAAAAAAGCCCTTTCGCTCCCGTCTTATCCATACAAGTGGCATGAATACCCAGGCGGTGAAGAGCAGCGCCGTAGGAATGCCACAGGCAAGGGCCACCGTCAGGAACTGGTTGTGCGGCAGCAATACCTGCTCATCCTTTGTACCGGGATAGTATTTGTCATAGCCCAGCTTCATGGTGTCCAGCATGTCTCCCGCACCTACACCCAGCAAGGGGTGCCGTTTAATGGCCTTGAAAGCAAGGTCATAAGAAATCCAGCGGCCCATATCGCTGTAATTGGCCGACATCTCACCCTGGTTATATACGATCATCATATAGCTCATATAGCCAATGCGCATCTTGAAAGTGGGTATATAAGTAATGGCAAGTGTAAAAAATGTACCCAGTGCCACGATGATGCCTATGCCTATCCACTTGCTGCGCCTGATGCCCATATAGATAGCCCAGGCTACAATGAACAGGTACCAAAGGAAGAGGCCGGTGCGGGCAGCAAGCACATGCAGGTAGACACTTAGTAAGGCAACTGCAATACCCAGAAACCATTTGGCAAATCCTTTACCCAATAAAGGGAAGATATAAACGCACCAGATGATAAATAGTGTTATGGCAAGACTGAACAATATATGATCGTCTTCAGCGGGTGTGCGCAGCAGATGCGACACAGCATAATTGTCAACGATATTGCCTACATGGCCCACAAGCGGGTACATGCTGTAGCAGGCCCCCCCAATAAAAAGCATCGCCACAGCCAGGGTAAATGCCTGCAATTGTTTTATGCCCAGTTGAGGCATGAATGCGAAGGCAAATGGAAACAACAATACAGGGATCTTTACCTGGAAGCGTTCAGCCCACTCGCCGGTATTATGGCTCCAGAAGTAGGACAATCCGTACATGGCCACCCAGCAGAGCCCAAGCAGCCACCATTTTTGCCTGAACCAGTAGCGGGGATGGATATCTCTTACTGCATTCAGCACAAAAGCTATCATAGTAACAGACAATATGGCCCGGGAAATCAAAAAGCCCAGTACCATGGCAAATGCTAAAAAAACAGCAATATTTGATTTAGATAAAACTTTATGAACCAGATCGCTATTTTTGTTCACGCGCAGCAGAGATTACAAATTCTAAAACGAACATAAACATTTTTTAGTGCAGGACAATACAAAAACCCTTCTGTCGGGAATAAAAAATGGCGACCACCGCTCATTGGCAAAGGGCATCACGATGGTTGAAAATAATATGCCCGGCTATGAGGACCTGCTGATGCAGCTTGAAGACACCCACAATGCGCGCGTGATAGGCATTACAGGTCCACCGGGTGCAGGTAAAAGTACACTGGTAAATGCACTACTGAACTACTGGATAAAAGAAGGAAAGAAGATAGCAGTTATTGCAGTTGACCCTTCCTCGCCCTTCAATTATGGTGCTATACTGGGCGACCGCATACGAATGAGCGATTTTTATAATCATCCAAACGTTTTTATCCGCTCACTGGCTACTCGTGGAGCGCTTGGCGGGCTGAACCCTAAGATCATTGAGATAACGGACCTGGTAAAAAATGCACCTTTCGATTATATACTGGTGGAAACAGTGGGCGTAGGACAAAGCGAAGTGGAAATAGCCGGGCTTGCCGACTGCACAGTAGTTGCATTGGTACCTGAAGCAGGCGATGCTGTACAGGCCATGAAAGCAGGCATAATGGAAATAGCCAACATATTTGTGGTAAACAAGGCCGACAGGGAAGCAGCAGAGACCATGTACCGCAACCTGAAAATAATGGTGCACGAGAGGGCACATGACAGCAAGGAAATACCTGTAATAAAAACCATCGCTACGGAGCAAAAAGGAATAGACGAACTGTCCGCCGCGATCACGACATTTTTGGCGGAAGAAAATATGGACCCCGGGAAACGTGCCCAACTCATGACAGAAAAAAGCTGGCAGCTTATGCAGGCCAGCAAGATGAAGAACACAGATAAGAACAAATTAAAAGCATTACTAACTGATGCGATCGGCAAGCCCGGCTTCAATTTGTATGCCTTCACGAAGGCCTTCGAAGAACAAAATCAATAGGGATGGTATTCATTTAGTATTTTTAAGCCCAATTAAGGTAATACTGCATGAATGTTCAGCGACTGTACAATACTATAAAATACCTGCGCTTTGAACAGTTGTATTACAGGTTTTATTACAAAATAAAAAAAAGGACCTATACCTACCCCACGACGCCCGCAACGGCCGTGATCGCTGCCAAAGCATTTCCCCCGATCAAATTCCCCGCATTGGGTGGCACCGGCCAATTCGAGCCTTCCAAAAATACATTTCACTTCCTGAACAGAAGCCATTCATTTGGTGACGAGATTGACTGGAATTACGCGGCTGAGGGGAAACTGTGGAACTACAACCTTAATTATTTTGAATGGCTCAGTGATGAGACCATTGAACGTGAAATACGTCAAAAAGCCCTTGTAGACTATAGCATTAACGATGAGCAACTGGGCAATATCGTGGAGGCATACCCGATATCGCTGAGAGGGATGAACTGGATAAAGTTCATGAGCCAACACCAGGTAAAGGACGAAAGACCTATGGGTTGCCTGTACAGGCATTATCACCGTCTTTCAGCATTTCCCGAATACCAGTTGCTGGGTAATCACCTGCTAGAGAACGGCTTGTCTTTATTTTTTGCAGCACACTATTTTAACGGGCATAAGTTCTATGGCCTTGCCCGAAAAATATTATTAGCGCAACTACCTGAGCAAATACTGGCAGACGGGGTCCATTATGAGCTCAGTCCTATGTACCAGTGCATCATACTGCAACATTTGCTGGACTGTATTATGCTGGCGGAAAACTCGGGCAGGTTCAAGGACAATGATCTGCTGCAATTAATGCGTGAAACAGCAGGAAGGATGGGCGGTTGGTTAAAAGGCTTCTGTTACAGAAATGGGAGCTATGCCATGTTTGGCGATTCCACCTTTGATGTTGCTCCTTCACCTGACTTGTTGTATGGGTATTTATCTATGCTTGATATCCCGGTCAACGGCACCCCACTGAAAGAAAGCGGCTACAGGAAAATGAATACCCCCAATTATGAATTGGTGGCCGATATTGGCAATGTACAACCCGCCTACCAGCCAGGCCATACCCATGCCGATACATTTAGCTTTTGCCTGCAGGTGGAGGGCAAACCCTTTATTGTTGACACCGGTATTTCCACTTATGAAAAGGGAGCACGCCGCCTGGATGAGAGAGGCACTGCAGCACATAATACTATAATGGTCAATGGTTTAAATTCATCTGACGTTTGGTCGGCGTTCAGAACCGGGGAAAGGGCCGAGGTGCAAATAATTGAGGATTGCGGTAATAAAATAAGCGCCTCGCACGACGGCTACAAAAAAAAGGGGATCATCCACAAACGCAGCATAGCCTGCGATAACCAAAAAATAATAATAAAAGACCTGCTGGAAGGTTATAAGGGACAAGAGGCATCCCTGTATTTACACTTCCATCCGGATGTGTTGATAGAAAATATTGGTGGGAATCAATTTATAGCAGGTAATATACGTATCACAATAGACGGTGCCTATAGTATGGCTTTGCATAATTACCTATATTGCGAAGGTTACAACCGCCTTGCCGGGGCAAAGTGCCTGCAAGCCAACATAAAAGAACATGTGACGGTGGTAATAGAACTATTAAGCTATGCTGGTTGATATAATTGCCGGTGCCAGGCCAAATTTTATGAAGATAGCTCCTATTATAGAAGCTATACAGAAAGAGCAAAGGAGAGGTACCAACATACGCTATCGTCTTGTGCATACCGGGCAACACTATGACCGGAACATGAGCGATTCCTTTTTTGAGCAGTTAGGCATTCCCAAACCATCCATTAACCTTGAAGCAGGCAGCGGCTCGCAGGCCGAGCAGACGGCGACTATAATGATACGCTATGAGAAGGTACTGCAAACGGCAAAGCCCGACCTCGTAATAGTGGTGGGCGATGTGACATCAACCATGGCCTGCGCTATTACGGCTAAAAAGATGGGCAATATCAAAGTAGCCCACGTGGAAGCAGGCATACGGAGCAATGACCTGGGCATGCCGGAAGAGATAAACCGTATCGTTACCGATTCCATTACCGACTACTTTTTTACTACCACACATACTGCCAACGAGAACCTGCGTGCCATGGGCATACCTGACGAGCGCATCTACTTTGTAGGCAATACCATGATAGATACCCTGCTGAAGCAGGCACCGCTTTTCCACCAGCCACCTTTCTGGAACAAGCTGAAATTACAGGAGAAGGAATACATTGTGCTAACACTGCACCGCCCTAACAACGTGGACAATGTAGCCGACCTGAAGGCTATCCTGGTAGCCATCATAAGAGCATCGAGAGGACTGCCTGTTATTTTCCCCATACATCCCCGCACGGCAAAAACACTTGAGGCCATAGGGCTAAAAGCGCCCAACCTGCATATATGCGAACCATTAAGCTACCTGCAGTTCAACTACCTGGTACAACATTCACTGGCGGTAATAACCGACTCAGGCGGCATACAGGAAGAGACTACCGTGTTGCATATACCATGCATTACCCTGCGCGATAACACGGAAAGGCCTGAGACCTGCACAATGGGCACCAACGAACTGATAGGCACCAATCCCCAGGCCATCTTCCCCGCTATGGAGCAACTCTTCAAAGGAGAATGGAAGAAAGGCAATATACCATACATGTGGGATGGTAAAGCTGCCGAGCGTATAGTAAGCGTACTTAAGAACATGGTATAGTTATTGCATCATTCCTTTAGTTGCATCTCACTACTTAATTAAAACACATATAAAATTGTGCAATTATTTATTAAGTTGTTATTGCCATAAACTCTTAAGAACAATAATGTACTTTTGTAATAGATATAACAAGGGTAAGGGAAGAGCACGAAACCACCAAAGGCCCGGAAAGAAATTGATTATTTTAACACCATGAAAAGTGCTTAACCTGAGTATTGCTTTTATGACGGAATTGCAACCTTATATTGTTTACTTTTTCACTTTTGCGACTGCACTGGTCATTAGCTGGATTTCTATCCCCCGTATCATATATGTTTCAAAAAGAAAAAGGCTGTTTGACATACCCGACAACCACAGGAAGGTACACGTAAATATAGTGCCCAACCTGGGTGGCATTGGTATCTTTTTTGCCTATATCATCGTTACATCGCTTTTCATCAAAACCTCTTCGCTGGATAAATGGAATTACATCAGCGCCTCCTCGCTGCTGCTTTTCCTCACCGGCTTAAATGACGACCTGATCACCATTACGCCAAAACAGAAATTTGTGGCACAGTGCGTGGCAGCTATCATCACCATTTACTTTGCTGATATCCGCATCAATTCACTGCATGGCTTCTTCGGCATTTATCAAATGCCTATGTGGGGCAGCCTTACCTTTACTATCCTTGGTTGCATGTTCGTTACCAATGCCTTCAACCTCATCGATGGTATAGACGGACTTGCTGGTTCCATCGGTGTTCTATGTTCAGGTACGCTGGGCTTATGCCTAGCCTTGCTGGGAAACGTAGGCGGCGCGTGCATTGCATTCAGCCTAATGGGCGCCATCATCGGCTTCCTGAGATACAATATTTCCCCTGCAAAAATATTTATGGGCGACACAGGCTCGCTATTAATAGGCTTTACTGTCTCCATACTCTGTATCCTGTTCATCCATTCTTTTGGCCCCGGCAAGCCTTTGATGACCATAGTGCACAACCCACGTGGCGGAATGGTGCTGGCCCTTTCTATATTATTTGTACCCGTGTTCGATTCCTTCCGCGTGTTCATCACGCGCATACTCAAAGGAGGCTCACCTTTCCATGCCGACAAAACGCACCTGCACCATTACCTTATGGACCTTGGCTTCAGCCATTCGCGGATTGTTCGCATCCTCATTACTTCCAATATTTTGATCATTATCGTTTCACTGCTCGTACAAGACTACGATCCGAACATCGCACTGCTCAGCATCTTCGGCCTCACATTTGGCCTGTATGCGATACTTTATTACATGCGTAAAAAAAGGCTTAACCGCGAGATGCAACTGAAACATGCACCCGCCGATGCAGCCGCATTGAATGGCCACAAGAATGCCACGCCATCACTGGCATCCACCAATATCTACAAGGTTTCAGATACGGTAAGCGTAAATGGCAATATAGATACGATTACAACTACCACAGCAGCACATAAAGAGAAGAATAGTTAAACGGGGACCCGGGCGCTACTCGACCATAAAGGAAGCTTCCTGGTACCTGTACCAGTAAACGTGCTCGTTCTCATTATACAGTATCTCACCATTGGTATCCCACTGCAACTTAATATCGTAACGGGTAAAAGGCACCGAGCCATTATCCGAGATATCTTTATTGAAGATGGTGCCGTATTTCCTTAGAAGGTTAGCATACCAGAAAAGCGTTTCATAGCCCCGGCAAACCGTCTCATTTGGTTTGCTGTTAAAGTTCTTGCTGCAGACCTCGCTCAGGTACCTGCCTTGCTGGGTAGTAAGATCGTAGTAAACCGGTGCGGTGATATGTACCGCCACATTAGGATAAGCATCAGCTTTCTTCAGGCTGGGCAGGCCACGCCATGCAGGCATACCATACACCTCGAACTTGTAGTCGGGAAAAAAATCATGTAGTTGCTTCAGCAGCACTTCCGCATAGCCATTATCCATTACGGCCATTACTATTACGTTCGTTCCCTTAGCCGTAAATATCTCGGCCAGGTCGGCGCGCTCAGGCAGCTTATTGCAGAGTACTTTAATGATGTCTTTATTCCTCCCGTCTTCATTATCGGCCAGGAAGTTATACGCGCTTTCGTCCAGCGGCACCGAGCTGCGACGGTATATAACCAGTTGCTCGTTCTTATATTCTTTCTGCACCCTTTTCATGATCACGCCACAATGCGTTTCCAGCGTGGGCTGCAGCAAGGTAAAATATGGATTGTTCGTAACACCGGCATCTGATGGTGAAACTGCGGAAATAAAATTCACCTCATGTTTCTTGGCAAATTGTGCAACCGGGGGTATCTGTCCTGACTGCAGCGCAGCAATAATCAGGTCCGATTTGTCCAATATCTTGTTGCGTATCAAAGCCTCGGGGCTCTCCTGCGGATTGGTCACATCGTGTACATACACATCCACCTGGAAGTTCAGTTTATTCAGCGTATCGGCCGCCAACTGTATGCCCTGGCAAAAGTCAACACCTATCGATGCTTTTTCCGGCACCCTGCCCTTGTAAGTTGGCTTGCCATCTTTCACCAGCTCATCGAGGTACAAAGGTGCCAGTACATCTATACGGTAACGCGCTTTTTTTTCTGAGTTGGGATAATCGAATTCCCGTTTCCTGCGCCTCGGGGCCTCGGCTCTTGGTTGGGGAGGCGGTGCCTCTACACGCTTCTTCTCAGGCACAGGTCGCCTCCTCGGCGGTTCTTCTTTTTTGAACCAGTTCTTCCAAAACTGCGCCTGCGCTTTATCGGCATGGCATACTGACAAGACGATGAATATAGTAACTGATATAACTGAGATCCGGGTTCGCATATTGCCTTGTGTTATTCCCACTCTATAGTAGCCGGTGGTTTCGAACTGATGTCGTACACCACCCTGTTAATGCCTCTTACTTGGTTGATAATGTCATTGGATACTTTTGCCAAAAAGGTATAAGGCAAATGCGCCCAGTCGGCCGTCATGCCGTCGACAGAGGTAACCGCCCTGAGTGCCACAGTATATTCGTAAGTACGCTCATCGCCCATTACGCCTACACTCTGCACAGGCAGCAATATCGCCCCTGCCTGCCATACCTGGTTGTACAAGCCACTATCGCGCAGGTGCTGTATGTATATGGCATCTGCGTCCTGCAGCATTTTCGCCTTCTCCTCGCTCACGGCACCCAGTATACGTATACCAAGGCCCGGGCCCGGGAAGGGGTGCCTGCTCAGGAACATATCGTCGATACCCAGCTCACGGCCTATCTTACGCACCTCGTCTTTGAACAACAAACGCAATGGCTCGATAAGCGAGAGATGCATTTTCTCCGGCAGGCCGCCCACATTGTGGTGCGATTTGATGGTCATAGAAGGCCCGTGTACCGATAGCGATTCGATCACATCGGGATATATGGTACCCTGCCCAAGGAAGCTTACATCTTTAAGCTCAATGGCTTCTTCCTGGAAAACATCTATGAAGAGGCCGCCTATAATTTTACGTTTTTTCTCGGGGTCTGCTTCTCCGGCAAGCCCATCATAAAAACGCTGCCTTGCATCTATACCTTTAGTATTCAGGCCCAGGTGTTTGTAGCCTTCCAATACCTGTTCAAATTCATTTTTGCGCAGCAGTCCGTTATCTACAAATATGCAATACAGGTTATCGCCTATGGCACGGTGTATGAGTGTAGCGGCTACCGTCGAGTCGACCCCGCCGCTTAGTGCCATCACCACTTTACCATCGCCTACCTGCTGCTTGATGCGCGCAACGGTTTCCTGCACAAAACCGGCAGGTGTCCAGTCTTGCCTGCAGCTGCATATATCTATTACAAAATTCTTCAGCAGTTGTTTGCCGTCCGTGCTATGTGTCACCTCGGGGTGAAACTGTATAGCATAAACGGGATTAGGTGCATAGGCCGCGCTGGCTTTAAATGCAGCTATCGGGATACTCTCCGTGCGCGATATGGTAGTAAAGCCTTCCGGCAGTTTCTTAATGGTATCGCTATGGCTCATCCATACCTGCGAGTTAGGCGCTATGGTAGCCATCAGCTCATCATGCACCAAATGCGTTAAATGCGCCCGGCCATATTCACGATGGGTCGACTTGCCTACTTCCCCGCCCGATTGCTCGGCCAGCAGCTGTGCACCATAGCATACAGCCAGTATGGGCAGCTTTTGCGCCATAGCCCGTATATCCGGCTTGGGCGCCACCGGGTCGTTCACCGAGAAGGGGCTGCCCGAGAGGATTATACCTTTCAGGTTTTCATCGTACTGCACAGGCTTGGTGCAGGGTTGTATCTCGCAGAACACGTTCAGCTCACGCACGGCACGTGCTATCAGTTGGGTGAACTGTGAGCCAAAGTCTAATATCAGTATCTTATCGTTCATCAATGCTTGTTATCTGTATTAAGCCTGCCCTGCAGGGCCATTGAAGGCGAAAGGAAGTGCAGGTGTCTCCTGGTCCTTGATCACACCGTACTGTCCTTCAAAACGCTTCACATTCTCTATGAGTGCTTTCATCAGGCGCTTGGCATGCTGCGGGGTCATCACAATGCGTGCCTTTACTTTTGCCTTAGGCATATTAGGCATTACATTCACATAGTCCATTACAAACTCTGCAAAAGAGTGTGTGATTATCGCCAGGTTGGCATAGGTGCCATCAGCCATTTCTTCGGTTAGCTCAATATTCAGTTGTTGTTCTGCCGGTATCGGTAATTGTTGATCAGCCATAAAAATATTTTAGATTCAGGCTGCGAAAATAACAAAAGATAGCCCAATGCCCTAATACAGAAATAAACACCGTGTTAAACAATTAAAGAAAGCCCCATGGCGGCTGTATTATGCCATTTTTATTTTAGTTTTGGCAGCTATGAGGCAATACATTCCGGTTTTTATATTGTGTTTTATCATGCTGTCCTGCAAGCCCGAGACCTATACCCCAAAACCCCGTGGTTTTTACCAGGTCAGTTTCCCGAAGCATGAATACCGCCAGTTTAATATGCCCGGTTACCCTTATACTTTCGAGTACCCGGTTTATGCCAATATCATTAAAGACACGGTCTATTTCGATAAAAAGCCTGAAAACCCATGGTGGATAAATGTCGATTTCCCATCCATTGGCGGACGTATATACCTTAGTTACAAAGAGATATCATCGGCACAAACATTCAGCAAGCTGCTGGAAGATGCCCACAGGCTCACCTATTACCACGATAAGCGTGCGGATTATATAGAACCGAAGGAACTGAATAACCGCTACGGTGTACACTGCCTTTTATACGAGGTAGGTGGCAATGCGGCCTCGGCCTACCAGTTCATAGCCACGGACACTATGCGGAACTTCATAAGAGGCGCCCTGTATTTCGATGTAACGCCCAATGCGGATTCACTGAGGCCTATGAATGAATTCCTGAAAGAAGACATGGAACACATGATGCAGACCCTGCAGTGGCGCTAGAGTAGCATTTTTATAGAAATCATAATTTGCACATTGTAATGTTTGCATATTTTCACATTATCAAATTTGCACATCGTAAGATTTGCATATTTGCACATTACTAAATTTTCACATTAAACATATGGCAAAAGGTACAAAGGCCGATCCCTGGAAGCTCACTACCCCACCCGGCACATCGGAATACGAAATGTATATGGATGAAAAGGACGGAAAAAAGATCATAGTATGCGTGGTGGGCAAAACCACCTTGCATTACGATGCACGCGCTATTGAGGACCTGCATGCCATGCTCAAAAAACACGGCGACTGGATGGACCTTGGCGGTGCCGACGAGCAAAAGCCTGCAAAAGAAGGCACCGTGGAAGCCTGGGGACGGTCTGAAAGCAATCCTGTTGGCGGCTGGTACGGCCTCAAGAAAGGTCTTCGCGGCCGCTTTGGCGTATACATACCCCCGCTCATGGAAGTGCTTGGGCTTGTGGAACTGGAGCACAACCCGAAGAACAACCGTATGAAGGCTAAATAGTGTGTAAATATGTAAATGCCCGCCTGAACGGGGTTCGGGCGGGGATAGAATAAATTTTCCTAAACTTTAGATCCATTTCGATTCTCGGCGACAATGGAAGACAACTACTACACATATGTAATTCAAAGTATCCCTGATCCAGCCTACTTTTATAAAGGTCATTGTTCGGACCTTGAAAAAAGATTAAAACAGCACAATGCGGGACAAACAAAGTCGATAAAACACAAAACACCGTTTAAGATTGTTTACTATGAACAATCAAAAACAAAAGAAGAAGCAATTATTAAAGAGAAATATTGGAAAACTGCTGCAGGAAGAAGATATTTGCACAAAATTTTGGCCTCGTAGTTCAATGGATAGAAT